>NZ_DATMRB010000088.1:0-46512 GCF_035566555.1 Collimonas sp. | reverse complement strand
TCATTGAACCACTTTACGATACCAGTTGCCATTACATTTCCTATTTCAGTTAAGTTGGGCTGTCGCCCGTTAGATCGTTTGAAGCAAGAAAGAAATGACAGACTAATACTGCACTACTAGCTCGAATCTTAAACGATGTCTCATTATAACCGATAATTTTATTAAAAGCACCGGCTGAGTAAATAAAAGTTGGGTTGGGAGAAAGACTTGTCTTTTCGACTGCCTTCCGCAACGTCCTGCGCCCTGTTTCCAGAGGCAGGCTTATATAACTAAAACACATAACAAAAAGAAATTATTGTGTTTTGATAATTATATGCACAGCCATAGAATAGGCGCAGCCGCAGTTACTTCTTGCCCCCGCCTTAAATTACCGGCCTTACTTCATACCGATTGGGAGATCGCATGTTTCAGCTTTCCAGAAAGAAAGTACTTGTCCTGGCTTTCGCCGGCCTGAGCACCCTGGCCTCTTTGAGCCCCGCAGCCAGCTACGCCGCAGATCTGAAGATCGGATTATATGCCGATGTCTCCACCCTGGATCCGCATTTCAACAATATAGCGCCAAATATCTCGCTTTCCTCGCATCTGTTCGATGCCTTGGTGAATGTGGATGCCAACGGCCAGCTGATTCCTGGCCTGGCGACCTCCTGGAAAGCCATCGATCCGCTGACCTGGGAGTTCAAGCTGCGGCATGGCGTCAAGTTCAGCGACGGTTCCGATCTGACCGCGGAAGATGTGGTGTTTTCGCTGGACCGCCCCGCCACCCTGACCACCAGCCCCGGCCCGTTCACCAGCTACACCAAGCAGATTGTCAGCAAGCAGGTGGTCGACCCGTATACAGTGCGCCTGAAAACCGCCACACCTTACGGCCCGCTAGCGCTGGATGTCAGCACGATTTTCATCGTTTCCAAGAAAGCTGCGCAAAACGCCAGCACCGACGATTTCAACAGCGGCAAGGCGCTGGTCGGCACCGGCCCCTTCAAGTTTTCCAGCTTCAAGCGCGGCGACCGCATCGAGCTGGTGCGCAACGATGCCTACTGGGGCGAGAAACCGGCCTGGGATAAAGTCACCTTCCGCATCCTTACCTCTGACGGCGCCCGCCTGGCAGCGCTGCTGGCGGGCGAAGTCGACGCTATCGAAAACGTGCCGCCGGCCGACCTGCCCAAGCTGAAGAGCAATCCGAAATTCACGCTGGCGCAAAAGATTTCCTGGCGCACGATTTTCTGGACGCTCGACCAGTCGCGCGACAAATCGCCCGACATCACCGACAAGGATGGCAAACCGCTGGACAAGAATCCTTTGAAAGACCTGCGCGTACGCCAGGCGATTTCCAAGGCCATCAACCGCCAGGCGCTGGTTGACCGTACCCTGGAAGGACTGGCGGTATCAGCATCGAACATCGTCGCGCCCGGCATCCTGGGTTATGCCGATACGCTGAAAGTAGAAAAATACGATCCGGAAGGCGCCAAGAAACTGCTGGCGGCGGCTGGCTATCCGAACGGCTTCGGCATCACGCTGCATGGTCCGAACAACCGCTACATCAATGATGAACGCGTGGTTCAGACGGTGGCGCAATTCCTCAACCGGGTCGGCATCCAGGCCAAGGTTGAAACGCTGCCGCTGGCGGTCTACTTCGGCAAGGCGCGCGCCGGCGACTATAGCGCTGCGCTGCTCGGCTGGGGCACGCTGGCGGGAGACTTCGGCCTGCGCACCCTGCTCGGCACCACCAATCCCGACACCGGCTGGGGCTCCTGGAACTGGGGCAAGTACAGCAATCCGAAACTCGACCAGCTGGTGCAATCCTCGCTCGCTTCCGTCGACCAGAAGCAGCGCCAGGATTTTGCCCGCCAGGGCGCCGTGGTCGCGCTCAACGATTACGCTGCGATCCCGCTCTATCATCAGTACGCCACCTGGGCCCTGCGCAAAGGCTTGAAATACACCCCGCGCACGGATGAATTTACTTTTGCCTATCAATTCCGTCCGGAATAGCCACACGCTACAAAAAAGCCGCTGAAGTTAGCGGCTTTTTTTTCGGGATCGGCATATCCTATGGCCTTGCCTCGCTTTGATTACCCCGCTTAGCTGCCCCACCTTGCCATCGCATAATGACCACCCCCGCTCCCACGCCCCCTGACCCCGAAACCGAATCCGTCCTGCGCCATCGCCCCTTTACCCTGTTCTGGGGTGCGCGCGTTGCCTCCACCCTCGCCAACCAGATGCAGATTGTCGCCGTCGGCTGGCAGGTGTACCAGCTTACCCACAGCGCTTTCGACCTCGGCATGGTCGGCCTGGTGCAGTTTCTGCCGGCCCTGGTGCTGGCGCTGGTGGTCGGCCATGTCGCCGACCGCTACGACCGCCGCAAGATCGCCCGCATCTGCCTGTTCATCGAAGGCCTGGCCGCCGCCGCGCTGGCCATCGGCAGCTACCATGGCTGGCTGACCAAGGAAGTCATCTTTGCCATCGTGTTCGTGATCGGCGCTACCCGCGCCTTTGAATCGCCGACCTTGCAGGCGCTGGTGCCGGGACTGGTGCCGCCGCGCCTGCTGCCGCGCGCGATCGCCTGGTCGGCCTCGGCCACGCAAACCGCGGTGATCATCGGCCCGGCGCTGGGCGGCTTTATCTATGTCTTGGGACCAAGCGCGGTGTACGCCAGCAGCAGCACGCTGTTCCTGGCGGCCAGCCTGCTGGTAGCGCTGATCCGCATCGAAAGCGTGTTACCGCGGCGCGAACCCGCCACCGTCAAATCGGTGCTGGCGGGGATCGCCTTCATCAAGAGCCGGCCGGCCATTCTGGGGGCTATCTCACTGGACTTGTTCGCGGTCCTGCTGGGCGGCGCCACCGCCCTGCTGCCGATCTATGCGCACGACATCCTGGCCACCGGCCCGCTCGGCCTCGGCCTGCTGCGCTCGGCGCCGGCGGTCGGCGCTTTGTCCATGGCCATTTTCCTGGCGCGCCGGCCCTTGAGCAGGAAGGTCGGCCGCAGCATGTTTACCGCGGTCGCTATCTTCGGCCTGGCGACTGTAGTGTTTGCGCTGTCGCGTTCCTTTGCCTTGTCGCTGGCGGCACTGGTGGTGCTCGGCGCTTCCGACATGATCAGCGTGGTGGTGCGTTCGTCCTTCGTGCAGCTGGAAACGCCCGACCATATGCGCGGCCGCGTCAGCGCCGTCAATTCGGTATTCATCGGCACTTCCAACCAGCTGGGCGAATTCGAATCCGGCGTGACCGCGGCCTGGCTGGGACCGGTGCACGCAGTAGTGCTGGGTGGCGTCGGCACCATCGTCGTGGTGCTGTTGTGGATACGGCTGTTTCCCACCTTGTTCAAGCTTGACCGGCTGGCCGATCCGCATGCGCAGGCAGGCGCCAGGTCCGAGGCACCGCCCGCCGGCACGGCCAAGGCCGGCTAAGGCTGGCGGGCCGCGGCCTGCAGCGAAACGCGCTTGCGGCTATACTCTCTATCCTCTTTTTAGAGTATGGCGCGCGACGCGATTGTCGGTCCGCACCGCCACGGGCACGGCAGACGCCGACCGCCCTGTATTTGCGCCAATCATTCAATTCTTATCCGGCCCGCAGCAAAGGAAGCATCAATGCAATATCGTGAACTGGGACACAGCAATCTGAAAGTCAGCCTGATCACACTGGGCACCATGACTTGGGGCGAACAAAACAGCGAGGCCGAAGCGCATGCGCAGATCGAGCTGGCGCTGGCGCACGGCGTCAACCTGATCGACACCGCGGAAATGTATCCCGTGCCGCCGCGCGCCGAGACCCAGGGCTTGACCGAACGCTACCTCGGCAGCTGGCTGAAAAAATCCGGCAAGCGCGACCAGGTGATGATCGCCACCAAGGCCACCGGGCCGGCGCGCAAGCCGCACAATCCGCGCCACGTACGCGGCGGCATCAACAATTTCGACCGCAAGGGCCTGACCGAAGCCCTCAACGGCAGCCTGGAACGCTTGCAGACGGACTATGTCGACCTCTACCAGCTGCACTGGCCGGACCGCAGCGTCAACTGCTTCGGCACGCTGAACTACAACCACATTGCCGATGAAGAAACGGTGCCGATCGAAGAAACGCTGACCATCCTGGCCGATTTCATCAAGGCCGGCAAGGTACGCCATATCGGCATATCCAATGAAACGCCTTGGGGCATCGCGCAGTTCCTGCGGGCCGCGGAAAAATACGACCTGCCGCGCGTGGTCAGCATCCAGAACCCGTACAGCCTGCTGAACCGTACTTTCGAAATCGGCCATTCGGAATTTGCCTACCGTGAACAGGTCGGCCTGCTGGCTTACTCGCCGCTTGCCTTCGGCGTCCTCTCCGGGAAATACCTGGACGGCGCGCGTCCTGCCGGCGGCCGCCTGACCTTGTTCGAGCGCTTCAGCCGCTATACCAATCCGCAAGTCAGCCGCATCATCGGCGACTATGTGACGCTGGCGAAAAAGCACAACCTGGATCCGGCGCAAATGGCGCTGGCCTTCGTCAACAGCCGCGGCTTCCTGACCAGCAACATCATCGGCGCCACCACCATGGAGCAGCTGCAAAGCAATCTGGATAGCGTGAATCTCACGCTGGATGAGGAGATTTTGCGCGAGATCGAAGCGATTCATTCGCGCCAGCCTAACCCCGCTCCCTAAGCCTGCAGGCCGCCGGGTTGGCTGAAGCTCAGCCGCCCCGGACCGGCAATCAATCCTCCGGACTGACGTCCGACCACACCGGCGCCGGACCGCCGCCGGCCACGATCTCGACCGGACGCGCGGCATAGCGCCTGGCCAGCACCGCGCACACCATCAGCTGAATCTGGTGAAACAGCATCAGCGGCAACACGATCATGCCCACGGTATGGCCGGCAAACAGAACCTTGGCCATCGGCACGCCGCTGGCCAGGCTTTTCTTCGAGCCGCAGAAGACGATGGTGATCTCGTCTTCCTTGCTGAAGCCCATGCGGCGGCTGGCGAAGGTAGCAATGCTGAGCATCGCGAACAGCAGCAGCGACACCACCACGATCAGGCCCACCAGGGACACCGGCGGCAACTGCTGCCACAAGCCCTGCACCACCGCTTCGCTGAAGGCGGTGTACACCACCAGCAGGATCGAACCCTGGTCGACGATCTTCAAGATGATCTTGTGCTTTTCGATCCAGCCGCTGATCCAGCGCCGCGCAATCTGGCCGGCGACAAACGGCACCAGCAGCTGCAGCACGATGTTCATGATGGAATCGAAAGAGCCCTTGCCCTGGCCGTGCGCCACCACCACCAGTCCGACCAGCACCGGCGTCAGGAAAATCCCCAGCAGGTTGGAAGCCGAAGCGCTGCAGACCGCCGCCGGCACATTGCCGCGCGCCACCGAAGTAAAGGCAATCGACGATTGCACGGTGGACGGCAAGGTGCATAAAAACAGGATGCCCAGATACAGGTCGGGCGTGACCAGCGGCAGCAAGGCCGGTTTCAGCACCAGGCCGAGCAGCGGGAACAACACGAAAGTGGCCAGCAGCACCGTCAGGTGCAAGCGCCAGTGCAGCGCGCCCTGCACCACAGCCTCGCGCGACAGCTTGGCGCCATGCAGGAAAAACAGCAGGCCGATGGCCAGCGTGGTAATCAGGTTGAAAGACTGCGCGACCTGGCCGCGGGCGGGAAGAAGACTGGCAATGAGAACGGTAGTCACCAGCAACAACGTGAAGTTGTCGGGCAGGAAGCGGGGGCGAGCCATGATAAAAAGGTCAGCTAAAGTTGAAAAGAGGCTTCCCGCCCGCGGCCACGTTTCATGGATGGAAGGCGGCACAGAAAATATGGACGGGATAACAAGCCCATTTTACGCATTAACCGCGGCAAGCAGCGGAGGATTTCCGCTTTAGGCACAGCAACGATGGGGATTTACCACAGCCAGAACATCAGCAGCCAGGCGAAATTGACCAGCGCCAGGCCGGCGATGACCGGCGCCATGCTCGCCAGCCGGCGTCCGAAAGACGCCGTATAGCGACCAGTAACGCGCCACGCCAGCCAGACGCTCCACAAGGTGGTGGCGATCAGCAGGATGGCGCGCAAGTCATTGGCCCAGAATACCGGCAGATGCTCGCCGCGCAGCAAACTGATGGTGGTGGCTGACAAGCCGACAAACACGCCGCAGCCGGCCAGCGGGATGGTGGCTTGCACCAGATGGTTGAAACGCTTGCGGTCCCAGCTGCCGAGCACGCGGCTGCTGAGGGCGAACAGCAAGCTCAGCGCAGTGCCAAGCACCAGGCCGGTAGTCAGGATGTAGGCAATCACCAGGCCGCCGTCGAGCCAGCTGAAGACATCGTTCTGCGCCGGATAATTGGTGAACACCCACCATGGCGCATGGGTATCGAAAGGCCACATGATGTCGCGGTCGATCAGCCAGGTGGCAATGACCTGCTTGACCTGCACGAACCAGGGACTGGCCGACCAATGGAAGGCGCCGATGGCGATGCCCATCAGGCCGTACAGCGCCAGCGCGCTTTCCCACAAGCTGTTCTGCTGCTCGCCGTGGCGCACGATTTCTTCGGTCGGCGCGCGCCAGGTCAGCTCGATGGCATCGCGATGGCCGCTGCAGCGGCCGCACATATGGCAGTCGGCGGCGCCCTTCATGGCCCGCAAGGGCACTAGCGGCGCACAATTGACCGGGATCACGGTGCGCCCCTGGGTATGGCTGTGGGTGCCGTAAGACGCGCGCCAGGCGGTTTCATTGACCTTGTAATGGAAAGGCGCCAGCTTGGCCAGCAAGCCGAACACGCCGTTCACCGGGCACAGGTATTTACACCAGACGCGCTTGTCGCGGCCATACAGATAACCGACGATGATGGCGCCGGCAGTGGAGCCGCCCAGCACCAGCAGCACCGCCTTGGGATACTGATAGACGCTGACCATCTGGCCGTACACCGTGGTCAGGGCAAAGGCGACGAACGGCCAGCCGCCCCAGCGCATCCAGTGCGGAATCGCCTTGCCGAGGCCGTGGCGGCTGGCGAACTCGGTCAGCGCTCCTTCCGGGCACAGCACGCCGCACCAGACCCGTCCCATCAGCACCATGCTGATCAGCACGAACGGCCACCAGACGCCCCAGAAGGCAAACTGCGCGATCAGGGTCAGGTTCGACCAGATGTGCGCGGTCTCGTCCGGCAACGGCAGGAAGATCGGCACCAGGATCAGGAAGCCGTAGAGCAGCACAATCCCCCACTGCACCCAGCGAATCAGCTTCGCGTGGTCCCGCATCCAGTCAGCCGTGCGGGAGAGTCGTGTTGCCTGGGGAATTGCACAAGTAGTCATCAGATCATTTCGCTGGATTCGCGCGATTCGCTGGAATTGCTTTGGGCCGGGCGCGCTTCAGGAACAACAGCACAGCCACCCAATAAGCCGCGTACACCAGCAGGCTCATCAGCGCAGGCTGCGCGCGATAGCCGGTCAGCGTGGAGACTAGGTTGCCGAATGTGGTCGTATCGTCGAGCAGGCGGGAGCTGTCCCAGACCGGGTCGATCAGCGTCGGGATGATATCCAGCGACATCAGGCGTTCGATACCCGTCAACAGCAAGCCTGCCGCCAGGAACAACAAGATGATTTCGGTGACTTGAAAGAAACGGCGCCAAGAGAAAATTTTACCACCGAGCTGCAGCAGATAGAAAGTCAGGAAGGCCAGCGCAAAGCCTAGCACCGCCGCCAGTATCATCGCGCCGGCGGTTTCGCCTTGCTGCGCCAGGCCGAGGCCGTACAGGAAAATCACGGTTTCGCTACCCTCGCGCGCAATCGCCAGCGCCGCCAGCGCAAACACGCCCCACCAGCTGGCCTTTTGCAGGTTTTCGCTGAGCGAGGTTTCCATGTCGCGCTTGAGCGTACGGCCATGCTTGCGCATCCAGAACACCATCTGCACGATCAGGATCGCCGCCAGGATCACCATCACGATCTGAAAATAATCCTGGGCATCGCCCGACAACAGCTCGCTGAAACCCAGCAATGCCGCGCCCAGGCCGATCGCGCCGAGCACGCCAACGCTGACACCGCCCCACAGATAAGGCAAGCCGCGGCGCGCATCTGCGCCGCCGTTCTTCAGCCACGCATGCAAAATACCCACCACCAGCAAAGCCTCGACGCTTTCGCGCCAGACAATGAATAAAACCTGGCCCATTCAAAATCTCCAGTCAATCGAAACTGCGCCGCTCGGCGCCGCCCCGCAAACATTTACAATACAAACAAACACCGCCTCTATATATAGAGGTTTTTATTTGGCGACGATAACGCCCTGCGCCGTGGCATGAAAATCGTCGAAGAACTTGTACTCGCCCGGCGACAGCGGCGCAATCACCACGAACGATTCCGCGCCCGGCGCCAGCACTTTTTCCTTGCGCAGCTGAACGCTTTCAAATTCCGCCGCCGACTTGCCGGCATTAATGATTTCGATTTTGATTTTTTTACCGGCCGGCACTTCGATCCGCGCCGGATTCAAGACGCCATCTTTCATTTCCAGCTTGAAGGTCGGCAAATCGGCGGCCATCGAAACCGCCGCCGCAAAAAATAAACAAATACCAAACAAGCCGCGCGCTTTGGCAGACACCATAGTCATGCTCTCCGATCGAAAATTCATGAGAGATTAATATCCGCCTTTTTTACCGACGCCGGCGAAGGTGAATTCATTCACCACTTCAAACGGCTTGAACCAGGCGCCGACGCCGGTTTCCTTATCCACGTGGCGGCCGAAGTGCGCGCCGGCATTGGCCGACGGCGGCGAGATGATCATCTTCAAGGTGTACTTGCCCGGCCCCATCAGCTTGACGTTGTCGCCGTAGTGCGGACCGTCGCTGGCCACCATCGGCATCATGTCGCCCTTGACCACCTGGGTCGAACCGGCTTTGCTGAATTCGTAAGAGATGACCAGGTTCGGCATCCAGTCGCCTTCGGCAAAGCCGTTGGGATTGTTTTTGACTGCACGGATATCCGCCTCGACATGGATGTCCGACAGTTCCGCCTTGCGCATCATGCCTTCCGGTTCCATCTTGATCGGTTGCAGGTAAACAGCGGCGATCTCAAGGCCGTTCATGATTTGCTGCTTGCCGATCGGATACTCAGCCGCTGTCGCAGCGCCGGCAATGCCAAGAGATAACAACACAACTGCCGCAATGACTTTTACCTTCATGTGATCAACCTTCTTTCTTATATTCTTACAAAGCAAATGATAATGATTATTGTTTGATTATAGCATTGGGGAGATTTCCGTATTTGCCTGCCCCCATAGGCAAGCTTTCGAAAAAAATGGCAATTAAATGCAAAAAAGGCTTCCCATTTTGCAATTGTTCAGGCATAGTAGCGGACTTGGTTGTGCGCAAGCAGAAAAAGAGATTTACCTCTGCAAGCGAAGCGAAATATGAAGTTTTTAAATATTTTCCTCTTCCAAAATAAACAAAGATCGTATATAATTTTGTTTTTCGCGGCTGTAGCTCAGCTGGATAGAGTACTTGGCTACGAACCAAGGGGTCGTGGGTTCGATTCCTGCCAGCCGCACCAGTAATTCGAGGGGTTGCAAGAGAAATCTTGCAACCCCTTTCTGGTTTACATCTCCCGATTCATATCGTCGCTGCCCTCTCACTGCATTTGTCCCACCTGAGAATCAAGCACCCGTGATCTTGATCGGCAAGCGCTCAAAATCTCGCCACAAAAATATTCATATTATTTCAGCAGCACAGACCAAGACCACCTGATGCGAGCCTGTGGCCGCCGAATTCCGATGACGCACTTGATCAAGTCCACGCCTGCCGCCTGGATCGATCGCGGTCAATCACATCGAACAATCTAAACCGAATCAAATTTGAGCTGCTACTTCGCATCGGCCTGACGAGGCAAAGCAACCGGCACAAACACATCCCATTTTTTGTACTGCTCGTCTACCGTCCGTTCACAAATTACCCAAACGCTTTTGCTGGACAAGCCTCGATCTTTTGGCGCCCATTTCGTTTTGAGAGGAATCGCGCATCTGGGGACCACGATCTTCAAATTAGGATCAAGGACTTCCCACGTGCTGAGGTTTTCCCCGTTCTCTCGCGCGACAAACTTTCTCGCCTCTTCACGAATCTCATAGAGGCCGTGTTTGCCGGCAGTAGTGTGATCGTCGGCTATCCCTCGATAAACCGCATCGGCAAAACACGAGGAGGAAAAAAGCAAAATGGAGATAAGCAGAAGCCTGATGCCGCTTCTCGGTCGTACCTCAACCACGACTACTACTTGCATAGATAGTTTCCATATGGGAACATATCGTTTGTGAGCATTCGCGGCAACGACTTCAAACAAACGCAGCAACGACGCTGTGCGCAAAACGGCCGCCAATAAAAAAACCGGCGACTTCATCACCGGTTTTTTGTCGCGCAAGCAGCGCATGTACATCCTGTCGGCATTAGCGCCGCTGGGGATAGATATCGCGGCCCGCCCGGTCGATCTGCTGGCGCAAGGCGCGCCGTTCATCCGGCGACATGCGGTTGCGCGCGTTGCCTTCGTTCTGTTCGGCGTTGCGTTCGCGTCCTTGCCACTGTTCATCTGGCGCAGGACCGCGCCGTGGTTCATACTGAGATGGCGGCATACGGCGTTCGCCACGTTCCTCAGGTACTCGGTCGGAACGTGCAGAGGCGCTCATTATTGCCGACAGCAACAATAAACAAACACTGATTTTCCGAAACTTCATCATCATATGGACTTCTTTGCTGTGTGTTCAGGATAACGGTTAAGATTAATCGTCACGAATTAAGTGTAAGCTCCTCACCTGATCGCCATAAGACGTATTTGGTAAAGTTTGTAACACTTTGTAATCCATGGGTCCTAACTGTATTTTTGATGCGCACTCTGACGTTACCATATGACCATGAATACGATCAACACCCCAACACAAACATCTACGGCCCACCAGCATAAAATTCTGGTGGTTGACGACGACATCCGCTTGCGCGATCTGCTGCGACGCTATCTGACGGAGCAAGGCTTCCAGGTGGTCACGGCCGAGAACGCACAGGCCATGAACAAATTGTGGATACGCGAACGCTACGACCTGCTGGTGCTCGACCTGATGCTGCCGGGTGAAGACGGCCTGGCCATCTGCCGCCGCCTGCGCGGCGCCGGCGACCAGACGCCGATCATCATGCTGACCGCCAAGGGCGAGGACGTGGACCGTATCGTCGGCCTGGAAATGGGAGCGGACGATTACCTGCCGAAGCCGTTCAACCCGCGCGAACTGGTGGCCCGCATCGGCGCCGTACTGCGCCGCAAGGGTCCGGACGAATTGCCGGGCGCGCCGTCGGAAACGCCGCAGTCCTTCGAGTTCGGCGAATTCATCCTGGATCTCGGCACCCGCACCCTGAAAAAGAACGGCGAATCGATTCCCCTGACCACCGGCGAATTTTCCGTGCTCAAGGTGTTTGCACGGCACGCGCGGCAACCGCTGTCGCGCGAAAAGCTGATGGAGCTGGCGCGCGGCCGCGAATATGAAGTCTTCGACCGCAGTCTCGATGTACAAATCTCGCGCCTGCGCAAGCTGATCGAACCGGATCCGGCCAGCCCGCTCTATATTCAAACGGTATGGGGACTAGGCTACGTGTTCATTCCGGAAGGCCAGCCGCGTTGATGCCTGTTTGCACGGCATGGCTCTCCGAAGAAGCTTGCATCGCGTGGCCGCATGGTAGGCACTAACCGCCTGGCCTGGCTGAAAAGCGGCCTGCTGTGGCGGACCTTTTTCATGCTGGCCTTCCTGATCACGGTCAGCATGGTGGCCTGGGTCGCCAGCTTCCGCATCGTCGAGCGCGGCCCGCGGGCGCAAGCGCTGGCGGCGCAGATCATCTCGATCGTCACCATCACCCGCGCCGCCCTCACCCACTCCGCGCCCGATTTGCGGCGCGAGCTGTTGTTCGATCTCGCCAGCAACGAGGGCATCCGCATCTATCCGCTGGAAGACACCGACCAGATCGATCCGCCGGTCGACGATGCCATCATGCCGGACCTGGAAAAGGAAGTGCGGGCGAAGCTCGGCAACCAGACCCGTTTTTCTTCCAAGGTCAACGAGATCGGCGGCTTCTGGGTCAGCTTCAAGATCGACGGCGATGAATACTGGCTGGTGCTGGACCGCGAACGGGTCGAGCGCGGCTCCGGCGTGCAATGGCTGCAATGGGCCAGCGTCGCGCTGATACTGTCGCTGCTGGGGGCGATGTTCATCTCCACCCTGATCAACCAGCCGCTGTCGCGCCTCACCGCAGCAACGCGGGCGGTGGCCAAGGGCTTGCAGCCGGAACCCCTGCCGGAAACCGGACCGACCGAAATCGAAGAGGCCAACCGCAGCTTCAACCAGATGGTCAGCGACCTGCAGCGCATCGAATCGGACCGCGCCATCATCCTGGCCGGCATCTCGCACGACCTGCGTACGCCGCTGGCGCGCATGCTGCTGGAAGTAGAAATGGCGAACCTGTCGGACGACGCCCGCAGCGGCATGCAATCCGATCTGGCGCAGATGGACGGCATCATCGGCCAGTTCCTGCACTACGCCAAGCCGACCGACACCAGCAGTTTCGAGAAGATCAACCTGAGCGAACTGATCGAGAATGTGGTGCAAACCGCGGAACGCCAGGCCGACATCCGGATTCAAGCCCAGATCGCACCGGATATCCACGTCTCCGGCAACGAAACCGAACTGCGCCGCGTGCTGAACAACGTGATCGAAAATTCCCGCCGTTATGGCAAGAAGGATGGCGACGACTGCGTAGATATCGATATCAGTGTCCTGGCGCGCCAGGACCGGGCGATCGTGACCCTGGCCGATCACGGCCCGGGAATTCCCGAGGGCGAGATAGACCGCTTGCTGCGGCCGTTCACCCGCCTCGACGTCGCCCGCGGACAAGCCAACGGCTCAGGCCTGGGACTGGCGATCGTCAGCCGCATCGTCAAGCAGCATGGCGGCAAGCTGCGCGTCAGCAACCGCGAAGGCGGCGGCCTGTCGAGCCAGATCGAACTGCAGCTGAGCTGACTGTAGGGTGGGCAAATCGTGCCCACGCGGGATTTCACATCAGATGCGGGTCGTGTGAAGCTGTGCTTCGGTTATTGCGGTTCAGCGTGGGCACAAGTGCCCACGCTACGACGGCAATAGCAAGAGCAGGTGTACGCACCCTACCGTGCGAACAACAGGGCCACGGCCTCCGCCGCGATGCCTTCTTCCCGCCCCAGGTAGCCCAGTTTCTCGTTGGTCTTGGCCTTGACGTTGACCTGGCCGACGGCGATGCCGCAATCCGCGGCAATATGCGCCGCCATCTGCGGGATATGCGGCGCCATTTTCGGCGCCTGGGCGATGATGGTGGAATCGATATTGCCAACTACGTAGCCAGCTTCCCCGACCAGGCGCACCGCTTCCCGCAGCAGCTTGCGCGAATCGGCGCCGGCAAACTGCGCATCGGTATCTGAGAAATGGCGGCCGATATCGCCCAGCGCAGCGGCGCCGAACAGCGCGTCGATAATCGCGTGCAGCAGGACGTCGGCATCCGAATGGCCCAGCAGGCCGGTTTTATGCGGAATCGTGACGCCGCCGATAATCAATGGGCGCCCCACCTGCAAGGCATGGCAATCGTAACCCTGGCCGATGCGGAACTGCTGGCTCATATCTGCTCCTTTAAAAACATTTCTGCCAAGGCGACGTCGTGCGGCAACGTCACCTTGAAATTGCGCGGACTACCCTCGACCAGGCGTGGCTGCAGGCCCAGCAGCTCAATCGCGCCGGCCTCGTCGGTCACCGCTTCCGCCAGCGTCAGGGCGCGCGTCAGCAAGCCGTGGCGGAACATCTGCGGCGTTTGCGCGGCCCACAAGCCGCTGCGCTCGACCGTTTGCGCCACGCGCGCATTCTGGTCGCCGCGTTTGAGGGTATCGACCACCGGCAGCGCCAGCAAGCCGCCGACCCGGTCATCTTTCAAGCTTGCGATCAGATGGGCAATCAAGTCTTGGGTCAGGCCGGGACGGGCGGCGTCGTGCACCAGCATCCAGTCGTCTTCGCCGACCTGCTCCTTGATGGCTTGCAAGCCGTTCAGCACCGAGTCATGGCGGCTGGCGCCGCCGTTGTAGAGCACCGTCACCCGTCCCTGCAAATGCGGCGAGGCCGCCATCAGGTCGGCGATATAGCCGTCCTCGGGGCTGACCACCACGAACACGTGATGAATCGCATCGGCGGCGGCAAATGTCGTCAGCACATGGCTTAGCATCGGCTGGCCGGCCAGCGGCATGTATTGTTTCGGCAGCGCCGCGCCCAGCCGGGCGCCTACGCCGGCAGCGGGAATCAAGGCAAAATGGCGGGATGGATTCACGCGCAATGGCCTCGCTGGAGTTGCTGAAGAGATGTCATGAATAATTTACATAAATAATGAAAAACCGCGGCATGCCCGGCAATCCGTCGCCGGAATCGGCATTTGAGCCCGTGGTTTATAATGCGGCTCTGAATTTTAACTGTCAAATCAGGCGTATTGTGGCTTTTTTTGACCATGCAAGACCACCGGCAGGCTCTGCGCATCCCATCGGCTGCGGCATCGTTTGCTTCAGCGCTTGCCTTACGTTTCATGTTAACAGGCTCTAATGTCCCTTGATCTAGAAAAATTGCTGCCCAAGCCGGCCACGCGCTTTGCCCTGCCTGCCTTGCATGGTTCGGCCGACGCTTACGTCCTGGCGCAGGCGGCGCTGGCGCTCAAGCCGCAACAGCGGATGCTGGTGGTGATCGTGGCCAACGCCAGCGACGGCCAGCGCCTGCGCACGGAAATCCCCTGGTTCCAGGCCAGCGTCGAGCAGTCCAACGGCTTGCGCTGCCATTTGCTGCCGGACTGGGAAACCCTGCCCTACGATGCCTTTTCGCCGCATCAGGACCTGGTCTCGGAGCGCCTCGCCACGCTGTATGAGGTGCAGAGCGGCCAGTGCGACGTCTTGCTGGTGCCGGCCACCACGGCGCTGGTGCGGATGGCGCCGCCCTCTTTCCTGGCTGGCTACACTTTCTTTTTCAAACAAGGCGAGACGCTCGACGAAGCGCGCCTCAAGACGCAGCTGACGCTGGCCGGCTACAGCCACGTCAACCAGGTCATGTCGCCCGGCGAGTACTCGGTGCGCGGCGGCCTGATCGATATTTTCCCGATGGGTTCGGTACTGCCCTACCGGCTCGACCTGTTCGGCGACGCCATCGAAACCATCCGCACTTTTGACGCCGACACCCAGCGTTCGCTGTATCCGGTCAAGGAAGTACGCCTGCTGCCGGGCCGCGAATTCCCGATGGACGATGCCGCCCGCTCGGCCTTCCGCAGCCGCTGGCGCGAAGTCTTCGAAGGCGATCCTTCGCGTTCGGCAATCTACAAGGACATAGGCAACGGCATTGCCTCCGCCGGTATCGAGTACTACCTGCCGCTGTTCTTTGAAGAAACCGCGACCCTGTTCGACTACCTGCCGGCGGACGCCACCTTTGCCCTAGTGGGCGACATCGACGGCGCCATCCAGCGTTTCTGGGGCGATACCCAGTCGCGCTACAAATTCCTGAAATCGGACCGCGAGCGGCCTTTGCTGGCGCCGGAAGCGCTGTTCCTGACTGATGAAAATTTCTTCACCCTGGCCAAGCCGTTCGGCCGCTGGGTGATCCAGCACAGCGATGCGGCCTCCGATCTGTCGGCGCCGATTCCGAATATCGCGGTCAACCGCCGCATCGACGATCCGCTCACCAACCTGCGCGCTTATCTGCTGCAGAGCGGCAGCCGCGTCATGATCTGCGCCGAAACCAACGGCCGCCGCGAAACCCTGCAGCAGTACTTCAATGAATACGGCCTGCCGCTGGCCTTGTGCGACGGCTATGCCGATTTCCTGACGTCGACGCACAAGCTGATGCTGGGCGTGGCGCCGCTGCATGCCGGCTTCGAGCTGCCACAGCTGAGCTTCATCACGGAAACCGAGCTGTATGCCGGTTCCGGCCGCAGGATAGGCAAGAAGAAGCAGGAAGGCGCGACCCAGGTCGAATCGATGGTGCGCGATCTGTCCGAACTGAAGATCGGCGACCCGGTGGTGCATATCAATCACGGCATCGGTCGCTACATGGGCCTGCTCAGCATGGACCTGGGCGAAGGCGAGACCGAATTCCTGCACCTGGAATACGCCAAGGACACCAAGCTGTACGTGCCGGTTTCGCAGCTGCACGTGATTTCGCGCTACTCCGGCGCCTCGCCGGAAGACGCGCCGCTGCATGCGCTCGGCTCCGGCCAGTGGGAAAAAGCCAAGCGCCGCGCCGCCCAGCAAGTGCGCGATACCGCGGCAGAACTGCTCAACCTGTATGCCCGCCGCGCGCTGCGCCAGGGCCACGCTTTCGAATATTCGGCGCACGACTACGAAGCCTTCTCCGCCAGCTTCGGCTTTGAAGAAACCGCCGACCAGGCCGCCGCCATCAATGCTGTGATCAAGGACATGACCAGCGGCAAGCCGATGGACCGGTTGATCTGCGGCGATGTCGGCTTCGGCAAGACTGAAGTCGCCTTGCGCGCCGCCTTTGTTGCCGTGCTGGGCGGCAAGCAGGTGGCGATCCTGGCGCCGACCACCCTGCTGGCGGAACAGCACGCACAGACCTTCACCGACCGCTTTGCCGACTGGCCGGTGAAGATCGCCGAACTGTCACGCTTCCGTTCCGGCAAGGAAATCACGCAAGCCATCAAGGGCATGGCCGACGGCACGCTGGACATCGTGATCGGTACCCACAAGCTGCTGTCGGACGATATCAAGTTTTCCCGGCTGGGGCTGGTGATCATCGACGAGGAACATCGTTTCGGCGTACGCCAGAAAGAAGCGCTGAAGGCATTGCGCGCCGAAGTCGACGTGCTGACGCTGACCGCCACGCCGATTCCGCGCACCCTGGGCATGGCGCTGGAAGGCTTGCGCGAATTCTCCATCATCGCCACCGCGCCGCAAAAGCGCCTGGCGATCAAGACCTTTGTCCGCAGCGAAGGCGAATCGACCATCCGCGAAGCCTGCCTGCGCGAGCTGAAACGCGGCGGCCAGGTGTACTTCCTGCACAATGAAGTGGAAACCATCCAGAACCGCAAGGCCATGCTGGAAGCCCTGCTGCCGGAAGCGCGCATCGCCGTCGCCCACGGCCAGATGCATGAACGCGACCTGGAAAAAGTGATGCGCGATTTCGTCGCCCAGCGCTTCAACATCCTGCTGTGCACCACCATCATCGAAACCGGCATCGACGTGCCGACCGCCAACACCATCATCATGCACCGCGCCGACAAGTTCGGCCTGGCCCAGCTGCACCAGCTGCGCGGCCGCGTCGGCCGCTCGCATCACCAGGCTTATGCCTATCTGCTGGTGCACGATGTGCAAGGCCTGACCAAGCTGGCGCAGCGCCGGCTGGATGCGATCCAGCAAATGGAAGAACTCGGCAGCGGCTTCTACCTGGCCATGCACGACCTGGAAATCCGCGGCGCCGGCGAAGTGCTGGGCGATAACCAGTCCGGCGAAATGCACGAGATCGGCTTCCAGCTGTATTCCGACATGCTCAATGAAGCGGTGCGAGCGTTGAAGAACGGCCAGGAGCCCGACCTGGCGGCGCCATTATCGACCACCACGGAAATCAACCTGCATGTGCCGGCCCTGCTGCCCAACGATTACTGTGGCGACGTCCACGAACGGCTGTCCATCTACAAACGCCTGGCCAACTGCAATGCGCAAGACAAGATCGACGACCTGCAGGAAGAATTGATCGATCGCTTCGGCAGGCTGCCCGATCCGGCCAAGGCGCTGATCGAGACGCACCGCCTGCGGATATCCGCCAAGTCAATCGGCATCGTCAAGATCGACGCCCATACCGATTCAGCCCTGCTGCAATTCGTGCCGAATCCGCCGATCGACGCCATGCGCATCATCGAGCTGATCCAGAAAAACCGCCACATCAAGCTCAACGGCCAGGACAAGCTGCGGATTACCGTCAACATGCCGGACCTGGCGGCGCGCCTGACCCAGGTCAAAGCCACCATCAAAGCGCTGGCAGGATGACGCTGCCTGCCCGATCATTTATATTTTAGTAAAGCCACATCGAACCATGAATCTTATCTTGCAAAGCCTGGACGCAGACCACAGCGCCATAGCCCGCATCGCCAGCCTGGCCGATGCTACCGCGGAAGACATCAGCAGCGGCGGCCGCCACGCATGGCGCTGCGCCAATGTCGCCTATTCCGCCAGCCTGAAGGCCTTGATCGATGCCGCCTGCTTCGGCGCCCGCATCGATTGCGCCTGGCTGCCGGCGGCGCCGCAGCTGGGTGACTTCAAGCTGCTGGCGATGGACATGGATTCGACCCTGATCACCATCGAGTGCATCGACGAAATCGCCGACATGCAGGGGCTGAAGCCGCAAGTCGCGGCGATTACCGAAGCCGCCATGCGCGGCGAGCTGGAATTCGACGAGAGCCTGACGCGGCGCGTCGCCTTGCTCAAGGGACTGGAAGCCTCGGCCCTGCAACGGGTCTACGATGAACGACTGCAGCTGTCGCCAGGCGCGCAAACCATGCTGGCGGCGGTCAAGGCGGCCGGCATCAAGACTTTGCTGGTGTCGGGCGGCTTCACCTTTTTCACCGACCGCATGAAAGATACGCTTGGTCTCGATTACGCCCACTCCAACGTGCTGGAAATCGTCGACGGCAAGCTGACCGGCAAGGTGCGCGGCGCCATCGTCAACGCCGAGGAAAAGAAACGCACGGTCGAACGCGTCTGCGCCGAGCTGAACATCGCCGCCAGCCAGGCGATTGTCATGGGCGATGGCGCCAACGACCTCAGCATGATGAGCGTGGCCGGCCTGTCGGTAGCCTTCCGCGCCAAGCCGGTGGTGCGAGAAAAAGCCAGCGTGGCCTTGAATTTTGTCGGTTTGGATGGCATCTTGCCTATATTGGCGTGATTTTCGCGAAAATCGGCGCCGACGGTAACGTTAAATCCTCAACCTTGAAGGAAAAACATGGCCAACGAACTGGTTTTCGATAGCAAGCTGCACTCCGAGAAAAACATTGCCTGGTGGCTCTATCTGGGTCACGCCGCCAGCCTGCTGTTCTCGCTGGGAGCATTTTCCTGGATCCCCTTGATCATCAATTATGTCAAGCGTCAGGATGCGGCGGACTCTTTTGTGTATAGCCACCACAACTGGCAGATCCGCTCGTTCTGGTGGTATCTGCTGTGGGTGGTGGTCGGCGTCGCCCTGTGCATGACCGTGATCGGGATTCCGCTGGCGTTCGTTGTGTGGGGCCTGGCCTGGCTGTGGAAGGCTTACCGCCTGATCAAGGGCCTGGTCGACCTGAATGACAACAAGGCCATGCCGGCTTGATTTTCCCGCAACACTGCCCGCGGCAGCGGGCAGTGGCAGCATCATCCATCCGTCACACTGTTTCAATCCATGCGCAACAATTTCATAGCGCCCGCGATGCGGGCCATGCTAGCGAGCGATATTCCGGCCGTCATGCGGATCCAGGCCGAATGCTATCCGCCGGCCATGCTGGAATCCGAAGAAGTTTTCCGCGCCCGCCTGGCGCTGACCCCGGCCACTTGCTGGATCTGGGGGCCGGCGCCGGATAGCGCCGCCGCTTATCTGTTCAGCTACCCGTCGAACAAGGATGCCATCACCCCGCTAGGTTCACCATTCAAGCTGACCTCGGCGCCAGATTGCCTGTACCTGCACGACCTGGCGGTCGCCCCCGGCGCACGTGGCCAGCGGGCAGCCAATCTGCTGGTGGCGGCAGCGCTCGACCATGCGCGCGCGGAAAACCTTGGCTGGAGCGCATTGGTGTCAGTGCAGCAGTCACAGACATTCTGGGGCGGCCTGGGCTATGCGGCGGTCGAAGTCAGGCATTCGCCGGCCAAGGAAAACCTCGACAGCTATCAAGTTGCGGGCAGCCAGCTTGCCGCGGTCTATATGCTGCAACAATTGACCTGAACGCCGCTGCAGCGATAACATGAGGTGCGGCATAAGCCGCAAACCACTGTCCGCCCTTGCCGGACATGACAGACTGGAGGCTGGGTATGAAAGCTTGCGTTTCTTTTAAGAGTGAAAAAAACATCAACCACTTTAAAGGAACGCGCCGCCATGGCCACTTCTGTTTCTGCACAAGATCCCTTCAAATACACCACCATCGCCCATAGCGGCCATCATTACTGCAGCCCGCTTTCTGCCGGCAAAGCCGCCGGCTTGCTAGCCGCGCCGCAGCTGCCGGTTGATGCCTTGGTGCTGGATGCCGGCTGCGGCAAAGCTGCGCTGCTGCGCGATTTGCTGGCGTCGCAGCCGGTGTGCGGCGTCGGCGTCGATATCAATCCGGCTTTCCTGGCTGAAGCCGCCAAGGCCTGGGCTGCCAGCAACCCGGGCGACGGCCGGCTGACGCTGATCGCCAGCCAGCTCGAACAACATCCGCTGCCGGCCGGCGGCTACGACGCGATTCTGTGCGTTGGCTCCACCCATGCACTGGGCGGATTCGAGCCCAGCCTCGCCATCTGCCGTCAATGGCTCAAACCAGGCGGCGTGCTGCTGGTGGGTGAAGGCTATTGGAAACGGCCGCCGCCGCATGAATATCTGATCATGCTCGGCGCCACGGAAGATGAGCTGAGCAGCCATGCCGAAAACATTGCGCGCGCTCGCGCGCAGGGTTTCAAGTTGCGCCTGGCGATGGCAAGCAGCGCTGAGGAATGGGACCGCTACGAGCACATGTACTGCCAGGCGGTCATGCAATATGCTGCATCTCATCCGCACGACCCCGACACCGTAGCCTTTGGTGAGCGCGCCAGACGCTGGTATCAGAACTACCTTGCGTTTGGCAGATCGACGCTTGGCTTTGGCTACTATCTTCTGGAAAAGCCGCGCATCTCTAGAACCTAGGAAAATGCATCCAACCAGCACCACTAACCTTCCATTAGTGACAAGAATGTCCGCTGTCGCCCATGCACCATCGTTATTCCCGCGAAGACCGAAACTACTTTAACTACCGTATTCCTCAGCTTGGCAGCACTGAATCTCGGGCGAGGAAATAAGTCAGTTACTTTGGGGCACTTGGCAAAACCATTCGTCGTCACCAATTCATTCGACGAAGTGGTGACTATAGATAGAGTCCCATTCCTGCTTCGGTCGCGCGTTGAGTTCGTCAGCCACCTTTGACTTCATCGCCTCGGGCACTGAGGTGATGAAGCTGTTGACGCTATAGCGCATGCCTGATTTAACTGGCGTCACTCTGTGCACCCAGAAGCAGTCGGCGGGCCAGATCAGTGCGTCGCCCCGGTTCAAGCGGATACGCCGGTCGTCGTTGAAGAAGCCGAACTCACCGCCGGTGTAGTCGTCGTTCAGTGCAAGCGTGCAGCTAGCGAGCGTGAACTCGTCCCAGTCGGTGTGTGGATGGATTCGCGCGCCCATGGCGTAGCACAGCACGCGGTAGTCGTGCGAATAGCGCAGCGACCTACGAAGCAGTTTGGTGTTGTAGCGCCCTTGTGCCTCGAGATAGTCGAGCCAGGCCTTCAGCGCAGTCCAAGTGCGGCGGTGCGCCGCCTCGAACGCCATGGAACCGGGCGGCAGTGACACTGCGTTGAAGGTCGATTCGACACGCCGGCCAGAGCTCGCATCCATCGACGACTCGCGATAGGCACCGCCCCGTTGCTGCAACTCGTCGAAGCTGCGTATGATGATGTCACACTCCTCGGCTGGCACAACGCCTGGCAAGTGCAGCAGCAGGTCATAGAGATCGGGCATCACAGTGTTCCTAGACGATCGTTGAATACAGTAGATCCCGCGTAGGCGTGACTTTACGCAGGTGAAAGAGGTAACGGCTGGCTAGACGAGCCGCTATCGCCGCGGTGCCGTGCGCCTCTGGTGGCGCATCACCGATCTCGACGAACTCCATGCCGACGATGCGAAATTCATGAAACAGCCGCTCGAAGCAAGCTAGCAATGGATAAAGGCTGAGCCCGCCGAGCACAGGTGTAGCTGTCTGCGGATAATCGGCGAGTGCGAGCGCGTCGACGTCGAACGTAACAAACCAGGGCAAGGACGGATCCATGCCGTCGAGAAGTCGCTGGTAGCCGCTGGTCTCGGCCTCGAAAGCTGACAGTACTTGCACCTTCGGGTCGTGCACACAGGTAACTCGTTCGGTCGGCTGATGGAAGAAGTCGCGCACCCCTACCTGCCACAGCGCCAGCACGTGCGGCATGCGGCGTACCCAATGCATCACGTTGGCGTGGTTGAGCCGTTCATCGCAGACTGCGCCGACCGTATATAGATCCGGGTGCGCATCGATCTGCAGCACCCCCAGCCTCGGGTAGCTCTGAGCCAGCGCGCCGACGCTGTAGTAGGCTAGCGCGTGGTCGCCACCTAAGATCAACGGCCGCGCTCCGCGGGCGGCGATCGTCCGACACACATAAGCAGCGCGTTCGCCGATGTCGCTCGCTCGGTCCTGGAGCGGCTGGTGAACCACGTCACCCACATCGAACAGGCGCATTGCCGCAATGTCGAGTTGACAACCAAAATCAAGGTCCAACAATACTCCTTGCCGAGCCGATGCCCCAAGCGGCGACTCAATCGACTGAGCCAAGTGTGTGCGTACCCAGCGGCCTCCACTAGCCACCGAGACCTTTCCCTCGGCCGTTGTAGCGATTGGCACGTGTAGCAACACCAGATCGTCCTCGATGAGCATATCGAGATCGTACACTGGTAACGCGCACCCGGCGGGCCGGGCAGCCGGTATGCACAGTCCGTCGCCAAGCACGTCTGCTTGGCTCTCTGGCAACAAGAAGAGGTATTTCACCAGTGTCTCGAACACACTGGTGCCCAGGCACTGAGCCAGCACATCGCCAGTTTTCGGCGCTTCTTCTGCAGCGCGTTTCAGCAGTGTCGCGATGGATTCAGCTGCACGTAGACGCTTGCTGCCGAACGGCAGACGCATCTCGATCCGCCCCTCGCCAGCGAGCTCCCAGTGCAGCCGCGGGTGTACGCGATAGTGACTAGCGTAGTCGGTCGTCATGGTAGCGCCTCCTCTCGCATTTCTTCGATCCAAGGCTGTAGCGACGCCAATCCTTGCGCGTGCGCGGCCTGCGCCACGCGGTTGCATATGTCGGGCGTCGCGAAATTACGGGTCAAGCCCAACGTCAAGCCTTCGTTAACGACCTCGTGCCACCAGCCAGCCGGGATCAATAACAGGTCGCCCGGTTCCTGCTCGAAGTAACGCCAATGTCCCTGATCACGGCGCTCGCGCAACACGACAAGAGCATCCGCACGGTGCTTGTTGTAGTCGGCAGCGAGTAATGCAGGCGGATGCAATGCGATCCGCTTACGACCACGAATCACTGCCAGCCAAGCATGGGTGTCAAGCACGTCGTAGTGCAAGTTTGTGCCTGACCCTTCTGGTCCGATGAAGATCCATAGCAACGGCTTGAACAAGTGCTGCGGAATACGCTGCAGCATATCGGGCCGTGCTTCGGACGGCTCACTGAAGTCAGCCAGCATGTCTGGGTGCTGCTCGAAGAAACGCCAACCGGAGGCATAAAGCGACGCCAAAGGTTTCTTGCCATAACGTATCGCCCGCATGTAATCGGCCAGCCGTACTTCGCCGGTCGGCTCGCCCTGTGCATCGGTCAGCGTCAGCAGGTCACCAGCCCGGCTGGAGATGAAGTCCCAAGTCCAACGGCGATGTGCTTGCCAGTGATCTGTCGCCCCCTTCAGTAGCGTGGGTTCGGTGGGAAATGAGGTCTGAGATATGTGCGGACGGCGGATGCTGCGGCTATCGTCCTCGTGGCGCAGTAGCTGCTGGAACAGCGTACTGCGGGCAAGCAGCTCCTGCGGCGAGCCGGCGTCGACGATGCGGCCCTGGTTCATCACCACAATCTGGTCGAAGCGTTCGAGCGTAGTCACACGGTGCGTAACGACGATGACGGTGCGCCCAGGTGTGTCGTCGACCAAGTAGTCGATGATACGCATTTCAGAGATCGTGTCGACGGATGAGGTGGCCTCATCGAATACAACTAGCGGCGCGTGCTTGAGCAGCGCACGTGCGATGCTTAGCCGCTGCCGTTCACCGGTGGACAACGACGCGCCACGCTCACCGACCTCGGTCTCTATGCCCCTCGAGAGGCCCTGCACTAATTGCCGCGCCTGCGCCGCCGACAGGGCATGTTCGATCGTCTTCGTCGCCGACTCTGACGCCCCGTAGGCAACGTTTTCGCGCACACTGCGATTGAACATCAGTGCGTTCTGCACCGCCTCACTCGATGCACGAGCCAACTGTCCGGCCGAGCAGTCCGCCAGTGGCGCGCCATGCAGTTCGACGCGCCCTAGATCCGGTTTCAGATCGCCACGTAACACCGCCAGCAGCGTTGACTTCCCGGAGCCCGACGGCCCGACAATACCGACCTTGCTACCCGGCTCGATCCGCAGGCTCACATCGCGCAGCATCTCGACGTGATTGTACGACGCGGTCACGTTCTCCAGCACAACGTGACCGGGCTTAGGCAGTGACTGGCTACCGAGAGCAAGCTCAACTTCAATCGCAGACAGCTCACGCAATCCCGATCGCAGTACGCCCAGTGCATCGAAAAGATCCACAAAATGGAAGGCAACAGATTCAAAATGCCAGCTCAGCGCGATGATCAGCGAGCAGATCGTGATCAACTGCGGCAGGGGTAAAATACCCGCGCCGTACTGCTGCACTGTATAGACCGCAACGGTTAAACCAAATAGCCACTTGTACGCGGCTTCAATCAACAGAACGAAGACCCAATAGCTACGCACGCGACGGCAAGCGTAGAGGTCAGCCTGCAGCGCTGTGCCGAAACGGCGGCGCTCCATCGCCTGCGCAGTGAAGCTGCGGATCAGAGGAACGTTGGTGATGATCTCGGCGAGGTCTGCGATCACCTTAGCGTGCGCGTCGCTCGCGTTCTCGACGATGTTCATTCCGGTATAAGCCAGATAGCTCGACAGCAGCAGTGCCGTCATCATCCATGCTCCAGCCAGCAGCGCCATAGAGGACGACACACCCGCCAACACGAGACTCGCCAGTACCGTCACCGACAAGAGTTTTATCAGTGTGTCGGCAGCCGTGCAGACCACACCTGGAAGGCTGGTCGACGCAAGTTCGATGCGCTCGACCAGATTGCCCACGGCATTATCGGCCACCTGTCGCGGTCGCGCGTGCATCAGCCGGGCGGTAAGATGGTCAGTCACGACGATACGCAGGTTTTGGCTCGCATACAGACGCGCCAGGCTATGTAGCACCTGCAGCAACGGCCCCGCTAGCCACAGCGTCATCAGCGTCAACAATAGCCAAGTGACCAGCTCGCGCTGTCCGCCCAGCGCCTGCTCAGCAACCTGCCCGAGCACGAAGGACTGGGCGACGTTGCCAGCCGTCCCCAGCAGCGTAGCGATCACCATGCCGACAGTACTCCAAGGCGCACCCGCGCAAATCGCTGCCCACAGATAGCGACCAACGTGCTCGCCGCGCTCTGCCAGTGCGATCGGCTTTGGCACTGCGATACCCAGCTCGGCAAAGCCAGCTACGCTGCGCTGCCACACCGATTGCAGGGCCGAGCGGATGCGCAGATCAATGCTGCTCAATTAACACCCCACCTAATGTCGCAATCTTGCGTACCAGATCGACCACGGCCTCTGCCTGCACAGTGCCAGACAACCGCTGTTCCAGCACCTCAAACGGTATCTGTTCGCCACTGGCGAGCGCCTCGCAGAGATGACCGAATAAGGCGTTCGGCCGCCCCCAGATCACGCGGCCACGCACAAACAATACCTGGCGGCCGGCGACCTCGGCAGTGCGTAATGGACACGACGGCCGGATGCGCAGCGTGCAGCGGCGCAGTGATGCCGCGTCTGGAACGGCATCCCACATGGAGTCCAGTTGCGGCGGTGTGATCATGTAACCATTGCTCTGCACTGCCATGCGACGCAAACTGGCCCATTGATCGAGCGTGACCGGCGCTTGTGCCATCGCCTGCAACGCGCGCTCGTCCGGCGCCAACAGGCGCAACGCCTCGGCGCACTCGAGTCGCATGTCCTCCGGAAACAGCGTCAGCCCCATGGTGCACGAAAACTCGCGTGTTTCAAGGACATGGAAGTCACCCATTGGGATAAACAACAGATCCCCGGGCTGCAACTCGTAACGCTGCGCATAAGGCAACAGCGCCTCGTAATCCACAGTCGCCAGCGTGCCACCGGTCAGTTCAACGTAGCGCGCACGCGGCCAAATGTAGGCCACCTTTGGTGCCGGCCCCAGATGCCACAGCAATGACTGATCTGTGTCATCGTGCACACCGAAGGGTGTGTAGCCATAGTTGCCGATGAACGTATAGAAATCAGTGCCACAGGCGGGTGCACCGTTCAGTTCGGCGAACAGCGGATCCAGCATCCGTATCTGCATGTGTTGCGCGAAGGGCTCGTGCCAAGCTGACAGGCCATTGACAGTCACACAGTAGTGCAGCGACCGACACGCCTTGGCAAGCCGCTGTGCCAGCGTCAGGCCCGGTTTATCGGCTAACTCTACCAGGGCATCGGTAATTGTGTAGAGCTGGCCGCCATCAACCCAGGCACGCGAGCGCGGCAGCTCTTGTGGCGTGAAGCGAGTGAACATCTCAGCGATGATCTCGCGTACCTGGCCGTATCCGGGCATCACGCCTGGCAGATGCGCACGCACGCTCAATTGCTCCGACATGACAGCGAGTCGTCGCGCCCAGGATGGATCGATGTCCATGCTATTCGATACCAATGAGTGACAATGAGACGCATGAAGCAGCTGGCAGTGCTCCTCTGCTGCGGTTATGCGACGCACCCCACCCACGCGAACCAGCTGCTTCACCAACGCCGAAAGTGCATCGAGCGATACATCGCCGCGCAGTGAGCTGTATAGCTGCTCGATGCTGAATGCCGTGTGCGGCAGTGCCGCCACCAAGCGCTGCGTCAACTCGCTGCGCGCCAGACGCACGCGGTTACCGCGCGCAAACAACAGCAGGTCGTCACCCTCTTCGAGCTGAGACAACGGAAAGTCCGGATCGCGCTCCCACAGCTGCCGCGGAGTCGCCTCTGGCTCGGAAGAACACAGAAATGAATACCGCAAATTCCGCCTGCTGCGCGTCTGGGCAGCATATTCGTTGCCCACACGTCGCAACCAGTCGGGCAGCGACACGTCATCTGCCTGCGCCCGGCCGATCACGTCATCCATTGAGCCAGTCATGCGTTCTTCACCGATTGCACGCTGCAAAATTTGTTTGGTCATCGACGCAGCGGAGTACTTAGACAGCGCAAGTGCCACGCCGATCGAGAAGCCTTCGGTGCTGCCGATGTGGTAGTAGTGCGGGGGTAGCAGGAACACGTCGCCCGGCTCGACTGCGAAGGTGCGACCATGCGGAATCAACTTCTGCGGCTGAAAGCAATTCTTAGTTACGCCATTCAGAAGATGAAATTCTTTGATGCCGAAGAGAGTCATTTCCTTCGTGGTGGGTCCAGCATGAAAATGCACCACCGAGGTGTAGGGATCGTCGATATGAATGCCGAAAGGTGTGTAGCCGTAGTTTCCGATGAACAGCGTAACCTCGATCGTGCTGCGTGCTGTACCCTGGGCCTCCACGATCGGTGCAAACAAGCGCGCCGCCAAGCGTGCTAGCGTGTCGGACCATTGCTCGACCCCGTTGACTACAATGCCGAACTTGCGCCCATCGGTTGCTCGACTGACATAAGCCTCGAATCCTTCGCCTGGCAGCGGCTTCGTAGACAACACTTCGTTCTCATATTGCGGACTCAGCATGCCATCGATATAGACCCGGAACAGTCCGCTGATCGCACGTTCGGCGTCGGCCGAAATGCACTCGAACAACTCGAGGAACAGGCGGTCGTCGAACAGTTTTGCTTCAAAGGAGCGCTTGAGGAGCAGTGGTTCCATCAGCCGCGGCGACTTAACGGGATCGTACTCGTACTCAGCCACAGCCCGCTCGTGCGCGCTAACGTGCTCATACAAGCGGGCCAGATTCTTAATTGAATCAGGGGCGAAAAATCCGCGTTCAATAGTGATCTGTGGCATGCCCAAGCACTCCTAGGTGATGGCTAGTCGAGACGATAGCTGGAGAAAGGAAAAGGGCGGAGACCCGCCCTTGCTTGCTCTACTTAGAGCCTTACTGCGCACGGATGTGACGAACCGGGCGACCTAAGGCGATCTGTGGCGTGTCTTCCACGACTTCCAGACCCAAGTCCTCAATCGAGGCTTCTTGTTGGACGATGGCTTCGCTGTCGACTATGGCTTTACAGTCGGCCACAGCGGTTTTGCTTTCTTGCATAATAATTCTCCTATGCCAATTAAACGGTTGAGATTGTAACGAGCGGTCAATCCGCTCAGTCCCAAGTTTAATAAAACGACATGGTTATACAATAAGCAATTGGAGTAATGTTATGAATTTCCTAGGAGCTATTCTATATTTTGCAAGCTGTCGTCCCGGTCCTTCAAGTCAATGATCATCTTTAGCGCGGTGCCCCTGACCTGGGCGCGCCATCCCAACTACCTGTGGGGCGGTCGATCAAAAATCGCCTGCACGCCCCGCTCATCGCCAATGGCCATCACCTGCCGGCAAAAATGTTGAAGACCATGTTCCGTGCCAAGGATGTCGAGCACAGCATCCTGGTGTCGGATAGCATCGCGCTAGGGTGTGGTACTTGGAAATAATGAGAGTCCGATCAGCTGCAAGGTACATTTGGCGGCAGCTGCCCGTTTGAGTGTAGCGGGTGCACAGTATTTGGTGGTGGCGACCACAGCATTGATTGCCGGCGTCGCGCATGAGATAGGAAAGATCGGCCTCAACTTCGTTTCGGCCAGACACTACATATGGCAACAATCAATCCGAGGAATTTATCGACAGCTACGGCGCGCTGGCCGTCGGCACCAGCACCGATCCGCTACGCTTTCACGGGACACCATGTCCTGGCAGTGCACACCGCGGTGAATGTAGGCAGCACGGTGTCGGCGGGCACTAGGGGATGACCTAGCTTGATAACGTACTACATGAGAGCCAAGGCTTGTTCGATATCCGCAATCAAATCCTGCACATCTTCCAAGCCGATATTGAAACGCACCAGGATGCCCTCGCCCTGCCAGTTCTGGCGCATGCCCTGGATACGGTAAGGCACGCACAGGCTGTTGGCGCCGCCCCAGCTGTAGCCGATCTTGAACAGCTGCAGGCTGTCGACGAAACGGTCGGTCTGCTCTTCGCTGTAGCGTTCGTCGAACACCACCGAGAACAAGCCGGCGGCGCCGCTGCAATCGCGCTGCCAGATCTCATGCCCCGGGCAATCCGGGAAGGCCGGATGCAACACCCGGCTGATCTCGGGCCGCTGCTTGAGCCAGGCGGCAACCTGGCGCGCCGCTGCATCATGTGCCTCAAAGCGCATCTTCATGGTCGGCAGGCTGCGCAGCACCAGGTAGACATCGTCCATGCCGACACCCAGGCCCAGGCGCATGTGGGCAGCCTGGAGGCGCTGGTTCAAGGCGTCATCGCGCGTGATCACCGCTCCCATCAGCACGTCCGAGCCGCCCGACTGGTATTTGGTGAGGGCATGCATGACAATATCGGCGCCGAGGTCGAAAGCGCGCAAGGCCAGGCCAGCCGACCAGGTGTTGTCGATCGCCACCAGTACGTTCCTGGCGTGGGCAGCCTGGCAGATGGCTGGAATATCCGGCATTTCCATCGACACCGAACCCGGCGCCTCAGTCCAGATCAGGCGCGTATTCGGCTGGATCAGGGCGGCGATGCCGGCGCCGACCAAGGGATCGTAATAGCGCGCGCTGATGCCAAAGTCACGCGCCAGCCAGTTGCCGAGGTCGCGGTTCGGGTTATATACATTATCCGGCAGCAGCACATCGTCGCCGCTCTTCAGCAAGGCCAGGTTGATCAGCGTGATCGCCGCCAGGCCGCTAGGGGCCAAGAGGCAATGCCGGCCGCCTTCGATTGCCGCCAGCCGTGCTTCCAGCGTGAAGGAGGTCGGCGTCCCGTGCAAGCCGTAGGTATAGCCGTTCTTTTCCTGCCAGTTGCGGGCCCGCATCGCGGCGACGTTCTTGAACAGCACCGTGGAAGCGTGGTGGATGCCGACCGGGAAGGCGTCAAAGCCTGCCGGCGCCTGGTATTCGCTGTGGATCAACGCGGTTTGAAAATTCTTTTTTGCCATATGCCCTGGAAGCATTTCTTGAAGAATTATTTACCTGAATTATTTGCCGGCGTGCGCAGTCTGCGCCGGCTGCTGCACCACCAGCACGAATGGTTTGGTGACCGCATCGTCGGTGGTCGACCAGGTGCCGCGGAACGTGTCGCCGACCAGGGTGCCGGCCCACTCGCCGGAGACATCCTTGCCGTTGACCGACTCTTCCATGATGACATCGGTATTTTCGGATTCGCCGGCCAGCAGGATCTTGCCGCTCTGCCCTGCCACCACATAAGTACCCTGGATGCCCTCGGTAGGATCCGGCTTCAATTGCAGATGCATTTCGATCTTGGCCTCGCCCAGCGTGCCGCGCAAGGTCAGCGGCCTGGCGAACAGGTTCGGTGCAGCCGGCGCAGCAACTGCCGGCACGCCGCCGTCGTACTGCGCCAGCGCCTGGCCTGAAACCAGGCCCAGGGACAAGGCCAGTGCGACAACCAACTTCCCTGCCATCATGCAGCGGCCCACAGGTCATGCGCGTCCGACGCGGTGATGGTGACATCGACAAACTCGCCGACCACCAGTTTCTTGTGCGGTTCGTACGGCGGCTTGACATACACCACGCCGTCGATTTCCGGCGCATCGGCGCTGGAACGGCCGGCGCCGCCGCTGCGGTCGACCGAGTCGATCAGCACGCGCATGGTCTTGCCGACCTTGGCTTGCAGGCGCTTCTTGGAGATTTCTTCCTGCAGTTGCATGACGCGGCCGCGGCGCTCTTCGCGCAGTTCTTCCGGCACCGGATTGTCCAGGGCGTTGGCGGTGGCGCCTTCCACCGGGGAGTAGGCGAAGCAGCCGAGGCGGTCGATTTCAGCTTCCTTGAGGAAGTCCAGCAGGTATTCGAATTCAGCTTCGGTCTCGCCCGGGAAACCGGCGATAAAGGTGGAGCGTATTGTCAGGTCTGGACACATGGCGCGCCAGGCCTGGATGCGCTCGATATTCTTTTCGCCGCTGGCCGGGCGCTTCATGCGCTTCAAGACATCGGGATGGGCGTGCTGCAGCGGTACGTCCAGGTAAGGCAGTATCTTGCCTTCGGCCATCAGCGGGATGATCTGGTCGACATGCGGATACGGATAAACGTAGTGCAGGCGGACCCAGGCGCCGTACTGGGCAGCGACCTCGCCCAATGCGGTGACCAGTTGCGTCATGTGGGTCTTGACCGGCTTGCCGTTCCAGAAGCCCATGCGGAACTTGACGTCGACGCCATAGGCGCTGGTGTCTTGCGAAATCACCAGCAGTTCCTTGACGCCGGCCTTGAACAGGTTCTCGGCTTCCATCATGATGTCGGCGATCGGACGCGACACCAGGTCGCCGCGCATCGACGGGATGATGCAGAAACTGCAACGGTGGTTACAGCCTTCCGAGATCTTCAGGTAGGCAAAATGCTTGGGCGTCAGCTTGATGCCTTGCGGCGGCAGCAGGTCGAGGAACGGCGCATGCGGCTTCGGCAGATGCTTGTGGACCGCGAACATGACTTCGCCGACCGCATGCGGGCCGGTCACTTCCAGCACTTTCGGGTGGATTTTCTGGATGATGTCGTCGCCGTCGGCGTCTTTCTTGGCGCCCAGGCAGCCGGTGACGATCACCTTGCCGTTTTCGCTCAGCGCTTCGCCGATGGCGTCCAGCGACTCTTGCACGGCGGCGTCGATAAAGCCGCAAGTGTTGACGATGACGAGGTCAGCGCCCTCATAAGACTTGGCAGTTTCATAACCTTCCGCGCGCAGCTGGGTCAGGATTTGCTCGGAATCGACCAGTGCCTTGGGGCAACCAAGGGAGACGAAACCGACTTTGGGGGCAGTGGCTGGTGCAGCTGGCGCTGCGGAAATAACATTGGACATGACGAAAGGTGGGGTCAAAGCAAAGACGCTATTGTACCCCTTCCACTACCATGGTTACCCCTTGCGGGCTCTAAAAACCTGTCACAGGATCAAGAGCCCCTCCAGGCGTCTACTTTTTGGTCTTTTCCGCAGGCGGCGGCGGTGCAAACGGGAAGGTGCCGAACATGTTCTTGGTCTGGTTCTGCATCTGTTCCTGCATCTGGATGAACAGGCCCTTGCTTTGCTCGATGTAGTTGCTCATCATGCCCTGCATCATCGGCCCCTGGACATTCATGAACTGGGTCCACATCTCGGGGCTGAAAGGCTTGCCTTCGTACAGGCCCTTGGAATTTTCCGCCAACTTGTTCTGGATATCGATGAAAGCCTGGATGTTCTTTTCCAGGTAGTTGCCCATCATCCCCTGCATGGCATGGCCGTAGTAGCGGATGATTTGCGACAGCGCCGCGCTGGAGAACATCGGGGTGCCGTTGGATTCTTCTTCCAGGATGATCTGCAGCAGGATGCTGCGCGTCAGGTCGTCCTCGGTCTTCGCATCCAGCACCACGAATTCTTCGTTGTCCAGCACCAGCTGCTTGACGTCGGTCAGCGTGATGTAGGAGCTGGTCTGCGTATCGTACAAACGCCGATTCGGATATTTTTTGATCAAGCGTTCAGACGTCTTTTTTGTAGTAGTCATTTCTGTCCCAGGTTACTGCGCCATAACGCGCTTATAGGTGCTGAACCGCAATCAATTTGCAGTGACACCTTATTATATTGCGCAAAACATGTGCAACCGGCTTTTATAGGGAGATTTTATTGCATTGCAATACGGATAAGGAAATCCGTGTGAACCGGCCTGCGCCCACACGGTTTTTACCGGGGCTGGATCAGCCCATATGCAAGCCGCCGTTCAGCGAGAAGTCGGAGCCGGTGGCATAGCCGCCTTCATCCGACACGATCCAGGAGATGATGGAAGCGATTTCTTCCGGCTCGCCCAGACGCTTGACCGGGATCCCGGCAACGATCTTTTCCAGCACATCCGGCCGGATCGAGCGCACCATGTCAGTGCCGACATAGCCTGGCGAAACCGTATTGACGGTCACGCCCTTGGTCGCCACTTCCTGCGCCAGCGCCATGGTGAAGCCATGGATGCCGGCCTTGGCGGTCGAATAGTTGGTCTGGCCGAACTGGCCCTTCTGGCCGTTGACCGATGAAATATTGACAATCCGGCCCCAGCCGCGGTCCGCCATGCCATCGATCACCTGCTTGGTGACGTTGAACAGCGAATTCAGGTTGGTGTCGATCACCGCATCCCAGTCAGCCTTGGACATCTTGCGGAACTGGCCGTCACGGGTAATGCCGGCGTTGTTGATCAAGATATCGATTTCGCCGATCTCGGCCTTGACCTTCTCGAACGCCGTCTTGCACGAATCCCAGTTGGAAACGTTGCCTTCCGAGGCGTGAATATCGAAACCCTTGGCGCGCATGTCGGCCAGCCATTTGTCCTTGCGCGTTGAATTCGGACCGCAGCCAGCGACCACGGTAAAACCATCTGTGCAAAGACGAGTACAAATTGGGGTACCGATGCCGCCCATTCCCCCGGTCACATAAACGATTCGCTTTGCCATCTCTTGTCTCCTTCAAAAAAACAATTCAATAATCGATCTGCTATTCATTTACTGCTGCCTTCTGCACATCCGCACATTTCCGTGTCTTGTTTTTCTACCCTGAATTCATTCTGCCCTGACTTTGACGTAACTGCCCGGCGCTGCTTCGATCACGCCGTGCTTAGTATTTCCCAATTTGCGCGGCGCCGCCACCTGTTTTCCCGCATGTTCCGATAAAAATGTCGCCCATTCGGTCCACCAGCTGCCCGGATGCTCGGCGGCGCCGGCCAGCCAGGCGTCGGCATCGGCGGCTTTACCGCTGTCATTGGTCCAGTAGCTGCGCTTGTTCTTGGCCGGCGGGTTGATCACGCCAGCGATATGGCCGGAGGCGCCCAGCACGAAACGGTTCAGCTTCGGCTTCTTCGGATTCAGCAAACTCAGCGACGCATAGGCCGAGGTCCAGGGCACGATGTGATCTTCGCGCGAGGCGTAGATGAAGGCCGGCGCGTCGATCTTGCCGAGGTCGATTTTTTGACCGCCGACGCTCAGCTTGCCGGCATCCTTCAATGCGTTGTCCAGATACATATTGCGCAGGTAATAACAGAACATCGGCCCCGGCAGATTGGTGCTGTCCGCATTCCAGTACAACAGATCGAAGGAGCTTGGCTGCTCGCCTTTGAGGTAATTCGATTCGACGTAGTTCCACAGCAGGTCGTTCGGCCGCAGGCTGGAAAACGCCGAGCCGAACTCGCGCCCCGGCATCAGGCCGCCCTGGCCGATCGCCTGCTCGCGCATGCGGATCTGCGTGTCGTCGATATAGACGTCGAGGATGCCGGTATCGCTGAAATCCAGGAAAGCGGTCAGCAAGGTCAGGCTGGAAACCGGATTGACCTTGGCCGCCGCCAGCTTCGCCAGCGCCGTCGAAAGGATGGTGCCGCCGACGCAAAAGCCGAGCGCGTTGACCTTGTCCTGGCCGGAAATTTCCTGCACCAGTTCCAGCGCCTTGACGGCGCCGTCGTCGATGTACTGGTCCCAGGTGGCATGCGCCAGCGACTCGTCGGCGTTGCGCCAGGAAATCAGGAACACGCTATGGCCCTGCTCTACCGCATAGCGCACCAGCGAGTTCTGCGGCTGCAGGTCGAGGATATAGAACTTGTTGATGCAAGGCGGCACGATCAGCAGCGGCCGCTGGAACACCTTGGCGGTCAGCGGCGTGTACTGGATCAGCTGGAACAGTTCGTTTTCAAAGACCACCGCGCCTTCGGTGGTGGCCACGTCCTTGCCCACTTCAAACGCCGTTTCGTCGGTCTGCGAGACGCGGCCCTTGTGCATGTCGGCGATCAGCTGGGCGATGCCCCTGGTCAGGCTTTCACCGTTAGTCTCGACGATTTTCTGCTGCGCCGCCGGATTGGTCGCCAGGAAATTGGACGGCGCCATGGCGTCTATCATCTGCTGCACGGTAAAGCCGATCTTGCGCTTGATCTTGGGCGGCGCCTCCAGCGCATCGACCATGGCGTTGAGAAAATGCGCATTCAGCAAATACGCCGCGGCATTGAAGGCATACAGCGAATTGCCATGCCAGGCGGCGGCGCTGAAGCGGCGGTCGGCGATGGCCGGCGGCCGCGCCGCCAGCATGTCCTGCCACAAGGCCGACAGTTTCTGGGTGTACTCGACCTGCAGCTTTTCCAGCGCTGCCGGATCCAGCGCAATACCCAGCTCGCCCAGGCCCGCAGCCATTGCTGCGCTCTGGCCATGGGCGGAATTGCTGAGCGCCCCCAAGAACATGTTGGGATCGCCGATCTGGCTGAGCTGCTGGAGGAACTGAGGATTGAAAGCTTGATTGAACTGCTGCGAGAGTTGCAGCAAGGCGGAGGGATCGAAGACGGAAAATTGGGGCGTATTCATGCGGTGACCGTTGATTTGGCGTATTTTCGTGTATCTTTTATCGGATTGACTCTAAAGCAGGAAACACAATGTATATCGTCGCCATCGCATGGATCTACGTCGTCTTCATGATGGCAATAACAGAAGCTAACGCAGTCGCCGGTGTAATGACATTTCTGCTGTACGGTGTTTTTCCTTTGACAATTGTTTTATACCTGATGGGCACGCCGCAGCGCAAGAGAAATCGACAGCGTGCTGAAAACTCTGCCAGGCAGGCGGCCCAGGAAAAAGCCGCGGCAGCGGCTGCCACGGCCGATCAGCCGTCGCCGCCGGCAGATCAAGCCAAACAATAACTCATTTCAGCCAGATCAGCGACGCCATGCGTCCGGTGACCCGGTCTCTGCGATAAGAATAACAATTCCTGTCATTCACGGTGCACAAACCGCCGCCGTAAACCTGTGTCACGCCAGCCTCGCGCAAGGCAATCCGCGCAAGCTGATAGATATCCGCCAGATATTTTCCAGGCCGCTGCGGGATCGCGACAAAACATGCCTGGGTCTGCGCCAGGTGAGCCGCGGAATCGGCGTCACCTGTCGGCACCGCATCGGCAAACGCCTGCAGCACATCGGCGCCCACTTCAAAGCTGGCGGGTCCGATCGCAGCGCCCAGCCAGGCCACGATCTGACCGGCGCCGGCAGCCCGCATGCGCGCCGCCGTGTTCTGCAGCACGCCGCCTTGCAGGCCACGCCAGCCGGCGTGCGCAGCGCCGACTGCACGGCCCTCGACATCGGCAAACAGCACCGGCAGGCAATCCGCCGTCTGGATGGCGCACACCACGCCCGGACGCGTGGCGATCGCGGCATCGGCCTCAACCACAGGCGCGCCATCGAACGCACCGGCATCCACCACCTCGCGGCCATGCACCTGCGTCAGCCAGAGCGGCGAGGCCGGCAACAAGACATCCAGCAGCGCGCGGTTCTGCGCTACCGCCGGCGGCGCATCGTCGACATGGGCGCCAAGGTTAAGGCCGCCGCCGCCGTTGCCGTCGTCGTAAGGTCCTTGGCTAACGCCGCCATGGCGCAGCGTGGCGAAAGCGCCAACATTGGCCGGCACGCCCGTCCAGTTTGGAATAATCAATTGCATGTGCTTGGCATTCCCAGCTTTTCATTTTGCTCATGAAAAAACAGCCGCAAGCAGCGACTGTTTTTCCCATTAAACGGCTACTCCGGCACGCTCATGCCGGCACGCACCAGCAGCTCGGCGAAATCCTGCGGCAACGGCGCAAACCATTCGCAAGGCTTGCCGGTAACCGGATGAATCAATCCCAGACGCGATGCCTGCAAGGCCTGGCGCGAGAATGCCGGCATCAGGTGTTGCTTGCCGTACAAAGCATCGCCGACCAGCGAAAAGCCGAGCGACTGCATGTGCACGCGGATCTGATGGGTACGGCCGGTTTCCAGGCGACAACCCATCAGGCTGACCGGACGCCGCTCCAGCAGACCGGTCCCCAGGCGCTGATAATGCGTGATGGCCGGCTTGGCGATCAGGCTGTCCGACACCGCCATCTTGATGCGGTCGCGCGGATGGCGCGCCATCGGGCTGTCGATAGTGCCGTTGAGCAGCGGCGTGCCCCACACCAGCGCCAGATACTGGCGCTTGACGGTGCGCGCCTGCAGCTGGCGCACCAGGTCGGTCTGGGCTTCCAGCGTCTTGGCCACCACCATCAGGCCGCTGGTATCCTTGTCCAGGCGGTGCACGATGCCGGCGCGCGGCACCCCGGCCAGCGCCGGCCAGCGGAACAGCAGGCCGTTAAGCAAAGTGCCCGACCAGTTGCCGGCGGCCGGATGGACCACCAGGCCGGCCGGCTTGTCGATGACGATGATCGCGGCGTCTTCATAGACCACGTTCAGCGCCATGTCTTCCGGCGTGAAGGCTTGCTCGTCAGGCGCGGGCTGCGGCAGCACCACCACGGTTTCGTCGCCGTAGGTGGTCATCTTGGTAGTGGTGGCAACCTTGCCGTCCACCGTCACGTGGCCGGCTTCTATCCATTGCTGGATGCGGCTGCGCGAAAACTGAGGCACCAGGCTCGAAACCACCTTATCCAGACGCGTTCCGCACACATCAGGCGTCAATTGCAATACTATGGGCGCGCTGGCCGTAGCGGCGTCGCCCTCGTCGACGCCTTCATCGAGATCTTCGATATTGGCCTCTAAATCAGCTTCCGGCAGAATTTCAGCCAAATTTGGCTTGGTAAATGACATCAGAGGAAGTCCCATCGGCTATAATCGATCAATCGTTAAAGTAATTACCCAAACACAGTAACTACAGGTAAACATACGCAATCTTGCAAAAAACTATGCAAAAAAGACTCTTAAAACTAGCTGCAGCGGCATTCGTTCTCTCCTTATCTGCGTGTGGCTTGCTGCCAGACAAAGTCGACGAAACCGCAAACTGGTCCGCCCCCCGATTATACTCGGAGGCCAAGGATGAAATGAACAGCGGTGGCTACGATAAGGCAATTAAGTACTTTGAAAAGCTGGAATCGCGTTATCCGTTTGGCACCTATGCGCAACAGGCGCAGATGGATATTGCCTATGCACACTATCGCCAGGGCGAGCAGCCTGAAGCGCTGGCGGCCATCGACCGCTTCATCAAGCTGCATCCGAATCATCCTAACGTCGACTACATGTACTACCTGCGTGGCCTGGTGAACTTCAACGACAAGGTCAGCATTTTCGACTTCCTGTCGAGCGAAGACGCCACCGAACGCGACCCGAAAGCCGCGCGCGACGCTTTCGATGCCTTCAAGCAAGTCGTGGTGCGTTTCCCGAACAGCACTTATGCGCCGGATTCGATGGACCGTATGAAGTACCTGGTGAATGCACTGGCGCAGTATGACGTCCACGTCGCCAGCTACTACTACCGCCGCGGCGCCTATGTTGCTTCCGCCAACCGCGCCCAAAGCGCGATCTCTGAATACCGCGACGCGCCGGCAGTGGAAGAAGCGCTGCACATCATGGTGCAATCGTATGACGCCCTGGGCCTGACGCAATTGCGCGACGACTCCGAGCGCGTGCTGAAGAAGACCTACCCTAACAGCATCTATGTCGGCGGCACCGGCACCGACAGCAAAAAGGTCGTGGCCAAAGAACATTGGTGGAAATTCTGGTAATCGCCCGGAACAGCATTCCTGTTTAAAAAAAGGCCCCGCACTGCGGGGCCTTTTTTCATGGCTACAGGCCGGAAGCCGGCCGCGACTGGCTGGTCAGAATTTTCTTGGGGCGCACCTTGGCGCCCTGGATCAGGTGCAGGTGGTGCTGGAACTGCAGGGTCGCTGCCTCCCATGAATATTCCAGCGCATGCCGCCGCACTTCGCGGCGGTCGAGGCTGAGCGCCATCAGGCAGGCCGAAGTCAGGTCATGGTCCAGGATCCCGGAACGGCCGTGCGCCACCACGTCGACCGGCCCCGGCACCGGATAAGCGGCCACCGGCACGCCGCAGGCCATGGCTTCCACCATCACCAGGCCGAAGGTGTCGGTATGGCTGGGGAAGACCATGACGTCGGCGCAGTTATAGTAAGAAGTCAGTTCATGGTGGGCCTTGGCGCCCAGGAACTGCACCTCCGGATAGCGCTGCTGCAGCTCTTCGCGCAAGGGACCGTCGCCGATCACCCATTTGGTGCCGGGCAAATCGACCCGCAGGAAGGATTCGATATTCTTTTCCACGGCGATGCGGCCGACATACAGATACAGCGGGCGGACGATGCAGGCATGGTCCTCGTCAACCGGCTTGAAACGCTCGGTATCCACGCCCCGGCCCCACAGCACAAGATGACGGAAGCCGCGTTGTTCCAGCTCCTTCATCACATGCTGCGTCGGCACCATGACAGCCTTGGAGGGGCCATGGAACCAGCGCAGCCAGCGATAGGTCACTGCCTTGGGCAGCATCGAGCGTGCGCTCAGGTACTCAGGGAAACGGGTATGGTAGGCGGTGGTGAAGCCTATGCCCTGGCGCAGGCAGAAGCGGCGCGCCGCCAGACCCATCGGACCTTCGGTCGAGATATGGATGCAATCCGGCGCAAACGCCTTGAGGCTGGCGGCGACCCTGGCATAGGGTTTGTAGGCCAGGCGGATTTCCGGGTAAGTGGGACAGGCAAATGTCTGGCAATCGTCCGGACTGAGCAGCAATACTTCATGGCCATTGCTACGCAGGCCGGCGGTGGTGGCGCGCAGCGTGTTGACCACGCCGTTGATCTGGGTCTGGGCAGCGTCCGTTACGATGGCAATTCGCATAGTTCTCTGATCTGGTTGCTGGCTACGCCATTCTTTTGCTGCATGATTTCCTGCCAGGTGACCAGGCGCAGTTCGCCGCTGGCCTCTTCCACCAGCGCCGACAGGCTTTCCACCCAGTCGCCGTCGTTGCAATAGGTGATGCCGTCGATGTTGCGGATTTCCGGCTTGTGGATGTGACCGCAGATGACGCCGTCCAGGCCCTTCTTTTTCGCCTCGGCGGCCAGCGCATCTTCAAACGAGGAAATGTAGTTGACGGCGTTTTTCACTTTCAGCTTGAGATACTGCGACAGCGACCAGTAAGGCAGGCCGGCGCGCGCGCGCCAGCCGTTGAACCACTGGTTGAACTTCAGGATCACCGTGTACAGGCCGTCGCCGACATACGCCAGCCATTTGGCGCAGGCGATCACGCCGTCGAAGCGGTCGCCGTGCAGCACCAGCATGCGCTTGCCGTCGGCGGTCGTATGCACCAGCTCGTCGCGGATGCGGATGCCGCCGAAATCGAGGTCGATGAACTGGCGCACCGCCTCGTCGTGGTTGCCCGGCACGAAGATGACTTCGGTGCCCTTCTTGGCCTTTTTCAAGACCGTCTGCACCACGTTGTTATGGACCTGGTCCCAGTACCAGCGCCGCTTCAGCTGCCAGCCATCGACGATGTCGCCGACCAGGTACAAGGTTTCCGATTCGGTCGCGCGCAAGAATTCCAGCAGGCGAGCAGCCTGGCAGCCGGTGGTGCCCAAGTGGACATCGGAAATCCAGATCGTGCGGAAGCGGATCGGATCGCGCTTCGACGATGCGGAGCCGGCGCCGGCATTGGCGCCGAACAAAGCAGCTTCCAGAAACTGTTCGCCTGGTTTCATGTCGTCCTCGCTTCTTTCAAGTAGTGACGTGCATAGCGGCCGTCCAGTTTCGACAAGGGCAGCAGCAGGAAAAAATCGGCAGAATGAAAATCAGGATCCCAGGCCGGATCGCCGCAGACCCAGGCGCCGCTGCGCAAATAACCTTTCAGCAGCGGCGGCATTTGCGCCACGTGGCCGGCTTCGCGCTCATAGACCGGGAACGGCACATGCGGCGTGACGCGGTATTCAGCGGGCGAGAAACTGTTTTGATCGAGCGCGTGGTACAAGGCTGCCGCATTGTGGCCGCCATCGGCCAGGCTGACGCTGGCGCAGCCCATCAGGTAGTCGCAGCGCTCGCGCCGCATGAAGGCGGCCAGGCCGGCCCACAGCAGCATGATGACGCTGCCGCTGCGGTAGTCGGGATCTATGCAAGCGCGTCCGGCTTCAGCGATGCTGCTGCGCAGGTTGTCGAGCCGGCCCAGGTCGAATTCCTGTTCGGAGTAATAGCGGCCCATGCGCCGTGCCGCATGCGGGCTCATGACGCGGTAAGTGCCGACCACCCGCAGCGTCTTGGTGTCACGTACGATCAGGTGATCGCAATAGGCGTCGAACTCGTCGCTGTCCAGGCCATCGGCATTGGCCAGCGCGGACAGGCCCATCGCCTCGATAAAAACCTTGTAGCGCAAGCGCTGCACTTCGCGCACTTCTTCCTGCGTGCTGGCCAGGCTAACCGTCAACTTGGCATCACTCGAGCTTGCCGCGCCAGCATTAGTTAGGAGTTGCATTCATCGTCCTTTCAGATTGTGACGATGACAAGCCTAACTTCCGATTACTTCAAGAAAATGACAAGTTTATTTCGGTTTTATGACATAGCAACAGTGACGGAATGGCAATTTTCGAGACAAAAAAAACACGAAAACCATGGAAATAACCCAAAGGATATTTCATGCTTTTCGTGTTTCTGGCGCCCTGCGACCTGCTTCAGCCATGGCGCAAGCCAAGGCTGTCACAGCCTGCCAGGCCGATGCCTGCTTACTTCTCTTTTTTCGGGCGGCCGGCCTTGACTGGCGGCAGGCTGGCCACGGCCAGCTTCAGGTTTGCCAGGCCGAGGTCGCGGATCAAGGCAACGCCGACGCGCAGTAATTCGCTCTTTTTCACTTCCAGGCCTGCTTTCAGGAAGGTTTTCTTGACGTCGCCCAGCACCTGGTATTCATCGGCAGGCATGGTGAAGCTGTCGCGCACCAGCTTGGCCTTCTTGACCTTGGCTTTGGCATCCGGCAAAGACTTCAGGCTTGGCGCCGGCTTGGCGGCCAGCGGCTTGGCGACGATTGGCAGCTTCGGCGTGGCAGCTGGCTTCGGCACCGTCTTTGCTGCGGGCTTTGCTGCAGGTTTTACCGCAGCCTTGACGGCAGGCGCCGCTTTCGGGGCGGCCTTGACTGCAGGCCGTGCAGCCGGCTTGGCCTTGGCGGCCGGTTTGACTGCCGCCTTGACTACAACTACCGGTTTTTTAACAGCGCGTTTAACAATTTTACTGGCAACCATTCAATTCTCCATTAACAAATCGTATAAATAATATATACAATTCTTTGACTTTCGGCAAGTACAGCTTTATCAAGAGCTTCGTTTCCAGCCCCGCCAATATAGCCGCCAGCGCCACAATTTCATCAAGCGGTCATATTAAACAAGGACACTGCGACTCCTCCGCCACCTTATTTCACTTTTTTGATGAACTTAAACTTGAAACGCATTTTGTGCAAGTGCCTGGCTGCTTTCTCTTTGTGCCTGCCCTTGCTGACGTATGCCGCCGACACCATCGTGGTCGGCCAGGCCATCGATCTTTCCGGACCGAACGCCGATCTGGGGCGAGACTATGTGGCGGGCATCAAGACCTATTTCGACGTTCTCAACACCAAGGGCGGCATCAACGGCCGCCGCATCCAGTACTTGGTGCGCGACGACCGCGGCCAGTCCGACCTGGCTGTCAAGGCGGTGGCTGAACTGGTCGACCAGGCGCATGTCGCTTATCTGTTCGGCGGCATCGGCGACGACGTCACCCGCGCGGTGCTGAACTCAGCCGACTTCAAGCGCAGCGGCCTGACTCTGTATGCGCCGCTGGCCGGCGCCGATTACCAGAAGGACGCCAGGATCCTGTTCTGGCGTCCCAGCTACCAGCAGGAAATCCGTCACATCTTTTCCCACTTCGACAAGCTCGGCATCAAGGACATCGGTGTGGTCTACCAGGAGTCGGCCGCCACCGCCGATGCCTATCAGCGCCTGCTGGACCAGATGAAGGAAAGCGGCATCAAGCTCAGCGGCACCGTCCACCTGAGCAAGGATGCCAAACAGATCGGCAAGGAAACCGCGGCCCTGGCAGCGGCCAAGCCGGGCTTCGTCATCATGGTGGCAGACACCGTCAGCGCCGGCGTGTTCCTGAAGGAATTCCGCAAGCTGGCGCCGCAGACTTTTGTGGCCGGCTCCTCGCTCACCAACCTGACTACCCTGCGCCAGCTGGCCGGCGGCAAGGCGGTCGAATGGACCGTATTTTCGCAGGTGGTGCCGAATCCCGGCATCGGCAGCTCGCCTATCCAGCTGGAACATCTCAACATGATGCGCAAGTACCGCGATGAACCGGTGTCGGCCATGACGCTGGAAGGCTTTGCAGCGGCCAAGACCTGGATCCGCCTGCTGCAGCCGGGCAAGCGCGCGGCTGGCCAGGGGGAATACACGATTCCCGGCGGCGGCTTTGATATCGGCGGCTACATGATGGGTGAAACCGCAGGCAGCAACCATCTCTCCAACTACGTGGACATTGCGCTGTTCAACAAGGCCAGCGGACTGACTTACTGACACATGCGCCATCGATGGAAACAATAACGCCGGCAATTGCCGGCGTTGTTGTTTCGGACGGTCGCGCGCGGCAAAGCGCCGGACGCTCAAGTCCTGCGGATGGCGAAATCGACGCCTATCTCGCGCCACCAGTCCTGTTCCTTGGTCATCCAGTAGGTCGCGGTAGGATGGTCTTCGATCCAGTCGCGCTTGATGTCGAGCTCGATCTTGCTCTTCATTTTCAGGCGCAGCTCGTCAAGATCGATCTCTATGCGCGAGTGCAGGAACATCACGGCCAGGCGCAGCGCCAGCACCGCCTTCGAGAAATCGGGATCGAGCAAGGCATCGCTGATCTTGCGCAGGTTGCCCTTCTGGCCCAGGATCAGCATGCTCATGGCGCGCTGCTCGCGGGTGGTGAAACCGGACAGGTCGGCATTTTCGATCAGGTAGGCAGCGTGCTTGTGATAACCGCTCTGCGACACCACCAGCCCGACTTCATGCAGCAAGGCGCTCCAGTGCAGGTACTGGCTGAGGCCGTCGTTGCTCGGCTTGAGCATTTCGAACAGCGAGGTTGCCGTTTCCGCAACCCGGCTGGCGCGCAGCTGGTCGACGTGGAAACGCTGCGAAAAATCGTGCACAGCCTGGTCGCGCCGGTCCAGCCGCGTACCGCGCAGCTGCAAGTCCCACATCACGCCCATGCGCAGGCCTGCTTCGATCGGCTGGATCACTTCGATGCCCAGTTCCTGCATCAGGCCGATCAGCACCGCCAGGCCGCCGACCATGACGGCGGCGCGTTCCGGCTTCATGCCGAGCAGGTCGATGCGGCTGACATGGCCGAACTCGACGAAACGCGCGCGCAAGGCTTCCAGGCTGGTATAGGACAGGCGATGGTCGCCCAGGCCGTTCTTGTCGATCGTCTCGGCAATCGCGCGGATGGTGCCGGAAGAACCGTAGGCATGGTTCCAGTTTTGCGGCCGGTATGGCGGCGCGGCATCTTCAAAATGGCTGCGCGCCGACAGCACCGCGGCATCGTAGGCGGCGGCGGTGATCTGGCCGTCGGCGAAGAACGCCAGGCTCTGGTTGACGGTGCCGATGCCGAACGATTCGACCCGCTCGATCTGCTGGCCGCGGCCCAGGATCAGCTCGGTGGAGCCGCCGCCGATGTCCAGTACCAGCCGCTTCTCGTTGGGCAGGCGCAGCATGCTGGCCACGCCCATATAGATCAGGCGGCCTTCTTCCTCGCCCGAAATGATTTCAATCGGATAGCCGATCACCTGTTCCGCGATCGGCAGGAATTCGGCGGCGTTCTTGGCCACCCGCAGGGTGTTGGTGGCGACCACGCGCACCGCTTCCAGCTGGTAGTCGGCCAGGATGCTGCGGAAGCGCGCCAGCGAATCGAGCGCCACCTGCATCGCCTGTTCGGTCAGGTAGCCCTTGCTGTCAAGGCCGGCAGCCAGGCGGATCGGGTCGCGCGCACTCTTGATGACGCGGATCGCATCGCCATTGTATTTGCCGATATGCAAACGGAAACTGTTGGACCCCAAATCCACTGCTGCAAACATTGCTTACCTTTATCCAAACGAACGTTCGACAAAAACCGCGCACTGCCATCGTGCGCAGGCCTGCGAAATGCAAGCTGCGACAATAGAGACTGATTATTACATGTTGATGACAAGGCAGAGCGACCTTACCCAGGCCAGCTTAGCTGATCAAGGCCGATCGCGCCAGCGCTGCCGCGGCACTTCCTGCAACCGTGATAATGCCAGTTATTCGGCGACAGCGTCGCCGCGCCAGAAAGCTTTCACTGCATCCAGTTCGCGGGTGCGCTTGAACGGCGGCAGGCTTTGCCAGATGCGGCGGCCGTAGCCTTTGGAGATCAGGCGCGGATCGCAGATCATCAGGACGCCGCGGTCGCTTTCATCGCGGATCAGGCGGCCGGCGCCCTGCTTCAGGTTGATGATCGCGGCCGGCAGCTGATGGTGCATGAAGCCGTTCATGCCCTTGGATTCAAGGGCTTCGATGCGCGCCGCCAGCACCGGGTCGTCCGGCGGCGAGAACGGCAGCTTGTCGATGATCACCAGCGACAATGCTTCGCCACGCACGTCGACGCCTTCCCAGAAACTCTGGCTGCCGATCAGGACGGCGTTGCCGGCAGCGCGGAAACGGTCCAGCAGTTCGGTACGGCCGGCTTCGCCCTGCACCATCAACGGGAAATCCAGGTGGCGCGCTTCGAATTCCGCGCGCAGCCGCTCCGCCGCGCGGTTGACCGCGCGAATGGTGGTGCACAGCAGGAAAGCACGGCCGCCGGAAGCTTCGATCACCGGCAGCGCGGCATCGATCACGGCGTCGGTGTAGTCCGGCGAATTCGGCTGCGGCAGGTTCTGCGGCACATACAGCAGGCCTTGCTGGCCGTAGTCGAAGGGGCTGGGCCAGGATTGCGCCGGCTCGTCGCCCAGGCCCATCTGCGCCGCGTAGTGCTGGAAATCGTTCTTCACCGCCAGCGTCGCCGAGGTAAAGATCCAGGAACGCGCCACGCCTTCGCGCTGCTTGTTGAAAATCGGCGCGATCGACAAGGGTGTCTGGTGCAGCTGCAGCGAGGACGAGAAGGCTTCCACCCACAACACGCTGCCCTCGCCTTCTTCAGCCGCCAGCGCTTTGCCAGCCTTCTTGCCGCCGCCAGCGACCGGCGTACTGTTCCAGCCGTCCAGCTTGTAGCCCAGCTCAACCGCACGGGTGCGGCACTGCTCGATGGTTTCCGCCCGTTCAGCCTGCTTTTCCAGCACAGCGATCATGCCGTGCAGCTGGCTGCGCATGGTTTCCAGCGCCGGGAAGAAAATGCTCGAAGCGGCAATCTGGTTGACCGACAGCCGTACCACGTCTTGCGGGAAAGCCAGGCGCAGGTCGCGCGCGGCTTTTTCCACCGGCAGCACGACCTGCCCCCAGTCGGCGCCGTCGCGCGCATGCGACAAGCCTTCTGCCAGCACATCGCGGCACAGTTCCAGGATCTGCGAGGTCGAGACGGTATTGCCAAAGAATAAAG
>NZ_DATMRB010000087.1:0-8564 GCF_035566555.1 Collimonas sp. | reverse complement strand
TCCACCTCGACCAGCCCGATCGAGCCCTTGACCTGGAATGCGCGCGCCCCTATGTGATAAGACTGGTAGCTGATTTTCTGGATAATGGCGGAACAGATCTCGGTGGCAGCGGCGATTCCGACGTCCTGGAACAGGATGATGAATTCATCGCCGCCAATGCGGCCGATATGATTGCCGTCGGCCAGCGACAGCGCGACCCGTTCGCACAGCTGCTTCAATACCTCGTCGCCGGATTGATGGCCGAACAGATCGTTGATCAGCTTGAAACGATCCAGGTCAAGGTAAGCCAGAGCCAGCGGCCGCTCGTCGCACTGGCGTTCGATGGCTCGCTCCAGCATGATTTCGATGCCGCGCCGGTTCAGCACGCCGGTCAGCGGGTCGTGCTCAGCCAGGAAGCGCAAGCGCTCGACGGCGTCGGAACGCTCGCTGATGTCCTGCAGCGAGCCTTCGATACGGCCGTTGGCGAAGGTCGCCGTGACCAGGTAGGTGCTGGCTTTGCCGCCGGCATCGGCGATGCCGTGCAGCTCGGCTTCGTTGCTGCCGCTGCCGGACACGATTTGCCACAACTTGTCATGCGCGCCCGGCTCGAAATAGTCGTCCCATTTCTTTTCCCGCTCGGCGGCGCTGGCGCGTCCCAGAATCCGTTCCAGCGCCAGGTTGCTGCGCACGAAGCCGCCGTCCGGGTCCAGGGTGAACAAGCCGATCGGCGTCACTTCATAGGTCGTGCGCAGCTCGGCCTGGGCCATCGCCAGCTGCCGCTTGCCGGTACGCATCTGCTCGGCGAAAGCGAAGGCCGCCATCAGGCTCGACAGCAAGGCAGCGATGGCATTGTTCGGCACCTGGTCCAGGGTGCGGATGCCGAATGCCGCGCCGATCACTTCATCGATACGGGCAAACAGCACCACCACCATCGAAGCGCAATACCAGAACGCGGCCCTGGTGCGTGTGACGATCAGGATGCGCACCAGCAAGAAGATCAAAACCGCAATACCGATCACCGCGCACACCCACAATACCGGCAGGAAGCGGCTATAGGGAAGCAGCAAGGCTGCAGCAAACAACGGAATGCCGAGATACTGGCCGAGCCGTTCGACGCGCGGGAAATTGATGCGCTTCAATTCGGCCGTAAACAGGATGTGGAACAAGGTGAAGGTGACGATGTAATAGGTCGCGAAGGTCAGTTTCCGCAGCAGGCCTAGCCACTCATTAGGCACGGTCAGCATCAGCCAGTGGGCATCCCAGCCCATGGAATTGGCGCCCAGGCGGAGATTACCCAGCAGCCAGACGGCAAACAGGACATACATCCATTCACGGTTGATCAGGGCCGCGACCAGGACAAACATCGTCAGCATGAGCAGGCCGCCTTCCAGCAAGCCTATGCTGCGGTAGAACCTGTTTTGCGACAGGCCATAGTCGTAGGGCGTCCAGCGTTGGCCGGAAATCCGCGCCGGCCCCGAGAAAGTCCCCTTGCACAAGACGTTGACCGGCTGCGCCGCCTGCTCCAGGGACAGGATGAAGCCGGTTTTTTCAACCCGCATGCGGCCTTGTGCCGGACCGGGTTGCTGGTCGCGCTGGACGCCGCCCAGCCAGCGTTCGCCGGCGCCCTGCCAGCAAGCGACTTGCTGGGCGTGGCGCGACGGCAGCTCTACTTCGCTGCGCCCGTCCGCGGCCGGCGCCGGCACTGCGAACGAGAACCAGAACGGGGTTTCCAGCAGATGTGTGTCGACATGATCCTCCAGCGGCTGGGCCGCCAGCTGCTGGTATGCCTGGCCCGGCGTCAGCGCTTGCGCCGGATCGCTCAGGACACGCAGCTGCAGCGGCACCGGGCCGTGGTGCAGATCGGGATGTTCAAGCGTGACGTAGCCGACGATCGTGAATACGATAATCAGCAGGGGCAGCAAGCCCACGGAAAAATAAAATACCAACCGGTCCAGAGTACCCGAAGCAGTTACACGGTTCTTCACCGTATCCGCATGAAACAACCACATAGGCATCTATCCGCAAATGTAAGGAAAGGAGGTCAACTGTAATGTAACGCAAAAATAGATCACTATTTTCTTTTCTACAATATTACCCCTTCCCTCACATAACCGACAGTTACTTGGCAGGCATAGCCCTATATCTCGGACTGCTCTGCATGGGTTTCCGTCAGCGCCCTGGCACGCTCCAGCCGCGCGCGCGAAGCTGCCGGCGGCGGCAAGGTGAGGTTCATGTCAGGATGGTTCAGCTCGAACAGCAAATGGAACAAGGGATGGTTAATCGCCTTCCAGCGCGGCTCTACCGTCGCCACAGGCAACGCCATGACCCGGTGCGGCAGGTTGCCGACGTGGCGCATGGGGATGAAGCCGCGCCCCGGAAAGACATCCTCGAACAGCATCGCAGCATATTGCCGGTGCAGCGGCGAACGCGCAGTGATGACCATCCAGTCGATGTCATGCTCAAAGCAATACTGGAAATAGGCCTTGAACAGCAAGCCTTTTACCAGCTTGCCGATCTGGCCGTCGGCCACGCCCAGGCGGGTCGCTTCGGCCAGCCGCCTTCCCCGCAGCCATTCCGGCAAGTCTACCGATTGCTCGAGCGCCAAAGGCTGGAAACGGTTGGTCTGGATCCGCATGGTGCCGAGCGAAGAGCCGTCCAGCTTGGATTCGGCCAACAGGACAATAACGCCCTGCGCCAGATCGACCGCTTCCGCCGCCACCATTTTCTGGGCCAGCTCCGGCAGGTGCCGGCCATAGGCGGCGCGCCGGATGTCTACCGCCTTGCACAATGCTTCCTCGTCGCCGGCAATGCGGATGGTAAACGGCAGCCGTTCCTCGGCGCGCGCTGATAAGGCATTCCTCAGCTGCGGAGGTAGCGTCGCCGCCATGTTCGCCGCCTGCTTGGCTGCCGTGATTACTGATTGAGTTTGTGTCATTTGAGCACTCCCGAAGTTGAAAAAATAGTCGACCGCTTTATGCACGCAATGCACTACGGCACTATCAGATTCTCACGTTCGGGATACTCTAGAAAACTAAACCTCCATTATTTATGCACTAATTGCGGCCAAAATGCCACGTAAGCACCGGAAATCCAAAATATTGCAAAACAAACATCGAAAACCGAGGCTATATCAATGCTGGCTGCCACCCAGGTATGCCGCCTTGACCGCAGGATCGTTTTTCAGCTTTTCGGCCGGGCCGTGCACCGAAATCCGCCCGTTTTCCAGCACATAGCCATAATCGGCGACGTTCAGGGCAGCAGCGGCGAACTGCTCCACCAGCAGCATCGTCACGCCCTCCGCCTTGAGCCGCGAAATGATGCGGAACACTTCCTCCACCAGAATCGGCGCCAGCCCCATCGACGGCTCATCCAGCAGGATCACCTCAGGATTGAGCATGACGGCGCGCGCCATCGCCAGCATCTGCTGTTCGCCGCCGGACAAGGTGCCTGCCAGCTGGCTTTGCCGCTCCTTCAGGCGCGGAAACAGTTCCAGCGCCCGCTCCAGGTCGAGCTTGATATCGCCGCGCGGACGCATACGGGTAAAGCGCGGAAAAGCGCCCAGCAACAGATTGTCAACCACGCTCATGGTGGCGAACACGCGCCGCCCTTCCGGCGAATGGGCCAGGCCGGCGCGGGCTATCTTGTGCGAGGCCAGGCCGGTGACATCGCCCCCGGCCAGGGTCACGCTGCCGGACTTGGCCTTGATCATGCCGGAGATGGCGCGCATGGTGGTGGTCTTGCCGGCGCCGTTGGAGCCGATCAGGGTCACCACCTTGCCTTTCGGCACATCCAGCGAAATGCCGTGCAATACTTCAACCTTGCCGTAGGCCGCATGCAGATTGGAAATCGAGAGCATCTTATAACCCCGCTGGCGTGGAAGTGGATGGCGCACCGGCAGCCTCTTCACCGGCGCTGCCGCCGAGATAGGCTTCGATCACCTTGGCATCGCTCTGCACCGCGGCAGGCTTGCCTTCTGCGATTTTCTGGCCGAAATCGAGCACCGTCACAGTGTCCGAAATCGACATCACGACATCCATGTGATGCTCGATCAGGATGATCGTGATGCCGTGCTGGCGGATCTTGTGGATGATCGCGATCAGCTCCTTGATGTCGGGCGCCGTCAGGCCCGCAGCCGGCTCATCCAGCAGCAGCAGTTGCGGATTCAAGCCCAGCGCGCGGCCGATTTCCAGCAGACGCTGCTTGCCGTACGGCAGGTTGCGCGCCTCCTCGCCGGCCAGTTCGCCGAGGCCGACGAATTCCAGGATGCTGGCGGCGCGCTGCCGCGCCTGCAGCTCTTCGCGCCGGTAGCGCGGCGTATTGAAGATCACGTCCAGCACATTGCTGCGGAAGGTGTGATGCAGGCCGACCAGGACGTTCTCGGTGGCGGTCATCTCGCCGAACAGCTGCACGTTCTGGAAAGTACGAGCGACGCCGCCCAGCGCAATCGCCGCCGGCGTCGTGCCGGAAATCGTCTTGCCGTTGAACTCAACCTTGCCGGCGGTCGGTTTGTAGATGCCGGTAAGGACGTTCATCATGGTGCTCTTGCCGGAGCCGTTTGGCCCGATCAGGCCATGCACGCTGCCTTTGACGATGTCCAGGTTGACCTCGTTCAGGGCCTTGAGGCCGCCGAACTGCATCAGGATCTTCTGACCGCTGAGCAGAACACCACCGCTGGCGCCGCCGCCGACCGCAGGTCCCCAGGCCTGTTCAGGATTGGCCGCAAGCGTGGCCGGCTTGCCGCCGGCGGCCGCTTTGTAGCCCAGCAGGTTGCGGGCAAAGCCGACAATCCCGTCCTGCAGGTAATACACCACGAACAGCGTCATCACGCCGAAGATCGTCAGGCGCCAGTCGGTGATGTTTTCCAGGCGGTAGGAAAAGATCGCCATGCCAAGGGTGGCGGCCAAGGGCACCGCCAGCTCGCGCGCCGTCTTGCGCTTTTTCCACAGCAGGAAGGCACTGGCCAGCACGCCGATCACGGCCGCTGCCGTCGCAATCTGGCGGAACAGGTCGATATCGGCCAGCAAGCTCGGCAGCATGACCACGATCAGCGCCCCCAACAGGGAGCCGATACGGCTCTTGCGGCCGCCCATGATGACCGCCAGCAGGAACAGGATGGTCAGCTCGAAGTTGTAGGTATTCGGCGAGATGTATTCTTCCGAATAGGCATACAGGCTGCCCGCCAGGCCGGCCAGCGCGGCGCTGATCACGAAGGCGATGACTTTGTAGCGGTACACCGAGACGCCCATGCAATCCGAGGCGATCGGGCTGTCGCGCAGCGCCTGGAAGGCGCGTCCGAGATGCGATTTGACGATCCGGTGGACCACGATCAGCGACAGCACCATCAGCGCCGCCACCAGATAGAAATAATCGACTTCGTCGAGACGATGGCCGAAGAACACGGGCTTCGTCAGCTTGATGCCCATCGGTCCGTCGGTCAGGAAACTCATTTCATTGATCAGGATCTGGATGATGGTGCCGAACGCCAGCGTCACCATGGCCAGGTAAGGTCCGGTCACGCGCAACGCCGGCAAGGCCAGGATGGCGCCGAACAAGGCGGTCACCGCCAGGCTGGCCGGAGCGGCGATCAGGAAAGGCCAGCCCAGCTTGAACACCAGTACGCCGGTGGTATAGGAGCCGATGCCGAACAAACCGGCATGGCCCAGCGACACCTGGCCGGTATAGCCGACCACGATATCCAGCCCGAACAGCAGGATGGCGTAGATCAGGATGGTTTCCGCCAGATGGATGTAGTACGGATTCGGGAAAACTTGCGGAAACGCCAGCAGCAGCACGATGCCGGCAATCGACAGTGCGAATAACTTTTTACTCATCTTCACACCTTCTTGATGGCAGTCTTGCCGAACAGTCCGGCCGGCTTTATCGCCAGCACCAGCAACAGCAGCACCAGGCCCGGCACTTCCTTGTAGCCGGTGGAAATATAAAAGCCGGTCAGGGTCTCGGCAATGCCCAGGATCAGGCCGCCGACGATCGCGCCCATGCCGGAAGTGAGGCCGCCGATGATCGCCACCGCGAACGCTTTGAGGCCGAGCGAGGTGCCCATGGTGGCGCCGGTCAGCGTCAGCGGCGCCACCAGCACGCCGGCAAACGCCGCCGTGGCCGACGACAAGGCATAGGAAAAGGTGATCACCATGCTGGTGTTGATGCCCATCAGGCCAGCGGCATCGCGGTCGTTTGAAGTCGCCACCACCGCCTTGCCGTAAATCGATTTGCGATTGAACATTTCCACCGCCAGCATCATCGCCAGCGCCCCCAGCACCACCACGATCTGCATCGGCTGGACATTGGCGCCGAGCACCTGGAACGGCGTCGCCGACAGCGGCGTCGGGAACGTCAGATCGTCCTTGCCCCAGATGTTTTCCGCGACATTCTTGAAGATGATCGCCAGCGCGATGGTCGACATGATCCAGCCGAACTCGGACTTGATCTTGAGCGCCGGCCGCACGCCTATCCATTCGACCACCACTCCTTGCAGCGCGCCGAACACGATCACCACCGGAATCATCAGCCAGTAGTTCAAATAAGGACCGCCGTGGATGTTGCCGACCAGGCTGAGGCCGACCAGCGCGCCCAGCATCAAGGCTTCGCCCTGGCCAAAATTGAGGGTGCCGGAAGTGGCGAAAGTGAGTTGATAACCGAATGCGATGACCGCGTAGATCATGCCAAGCGCGATACCGCTGAAGACCAGTTGCAGCAGGATTTCCATGATGTATATCCAAGAGACATCGCCGGGAAGCGAAGTAAAACACACGCGAGCACAAGCGACAAACCGCAGTACTGCTGCAAAAGCAGCAACAGCGGCAACTACTTCAGATGCAGCAAATCCGGCGCACGGGCCGGATTTGCTGCGCAGTCAAACAGATTGCGGCCGGCCTTTGCTACTGCTCTGGCCGGCCTGCTGTCACTTGGCCAGCACCACGCGGCCACCCTTGACTTCGCCGATCACCACCAAGTTCGGCTTGATCGCCTCATGGTCGTCATGGCTGAACGGCTTGGAGTAGTTGGTGACAACGCCTTCCACCGTACCATTCAGGTTTTCCAGTGCTTCCCGGATCTTGACGCCGTCGGTGCTACCGGCCTGCTTGATGGCAGCCGCCAGCAGATAGATCGAGTCATAGCCCTGAGCCGCGGAAACCGGGGACGGCATGCGATCGATCTTGTAGGCTTTCTGATAGGCTTCGATGAAGGCCTTGCGCTTAGGCGAGCTTGGATCCTGGATGAAGGTTTGCGGCATGCGCGTACCGTCGCCGTTCTTGCCGGCGTTATCGATGAAGTTCCCCATCGACAAAGTCCAGCTGCCGACGATAGGTACTTTCCAGTTGAGCTTTTCCATGCCGTTGGCGATCTGCGCCAGTTCCGGGCCGATGCCGTAGGTCAGCACCACTTCCGCGCCGCCCTGCTTGGCTTTCAGAAGTTGCGCCGTCATGTCGACGTCTTTCAGGTTGTATTTCTCAACGGCGACCGGCTTGATGCCCTTGGCAGCCAGCGCACGCTCCAGGTCTTCGCGGCCGAGCTGGCCGTAGTTGGTGGAATCCGCCAGGATCGCGACCTTGGTATGCTTCTGGCGCACCACCGCTTCGTCGACGATCATGGCCGACTGGATGGTGTCGTTGGCCGCATTGCGGAACACGTAGTTGTCCTTGTTTTCCGGCCCGACGAACTGCTTGGTGACGATGCTGCCGGTGGCGACATTGTTCATGACCGGGATCTTGGCTTCCTGGTAGAAGCGCTGCGAGGCCAGGGCGACGCCGGTGTTGATGAAGCCCACCGTGCTGACCACTTTTTCCTTGTTGATCAGTTCCTGCGCAACCTGCACCCCGCGCTCATTCTTGGCTTCGTCGTCGCGCTCGACCAGTTGCAGCTGCCGTCCCAGCACGCCGCCGTGGGCGTTGATGTCGGCCACCGCCAGCTTGACGCCGTCGCGCATGGAAACACCCATTGGTGCGGAACCGCCGGTGAAAGGTCCGCTGACGCCGATCTTGATCGGCTCCGCCGCCATGCCAGCCAACGACCAGCTCATCAGCGCTGCCGCCACACACGCTTTGCTTATGGTGTTCATGCTATCTCCTCTGTATTTTTTATAAGATAAGTACCGGCATGCACAAATACCGAAGTACTCGGTTAACGTAAAACCTCACCCAGCATACTGTAAAAAAATATTATCTGTATACAGACTGCCCCAGCATTTCAGGCCACCCTTACAGCTTCCTGACAGCGGACCGCCTTTACCTTCTTATGGCAAATATATAGAGTATGTCGCGCAGCGCATGGCGCCGCTAACAGGCTTTTACGTTTGCTACAGACGAAAAAAATCCCCGGCGAACCGGGGATTTTTGCGATGCTGATTCAGCGACTAATTAAATTAGATAGCTTGAATGTTCGAAGCTTGCTTACCCTTTGGGCCAGCAGTAACTTCGAAAGAAACGCGTTGGTTCTCTTGCAGCGACTTGAAGCCGGAAGAATTGATTGCGGAGAAGTGCGCGAACAGATCTTCACCACCTTCGTCAGGAGTAATAAAACCAAAACCCTTCGAATCATTGAACCACTTTACGATACCAGTTGCCATT
>NZ_DATMRB010000086.1:0-38744 GCF_035566555.1 Collimonas sp. | reverse complement strand
GGTGCAGGGGATAGGCCTGGCGCGCAGCAGCGGCTGGCTCGGACTGGGCTTGAATACGGCGGTGGACAAGCGCTGGGGCTGGTATCTCAATTACGATGCGCAACTGGGCAGCGGCGGCTTGCGCAACAATGTGTTCTCGCTTGGGTTGCGATTTGCACTGGAGTGAGGTGAGCGGCGGCTGGCACTAGGCCCTTACGAACTGGCTGCCAATGGCAACCGCCTGATATCAATTGCAGCGGGAAATTGCCATTACATATCGCTGCCGGCTGGCGCTTCTGCGTCGGGCGTCATTGCCGGCGCTTCATCTGCCATCGACGGCGAGGTTTTCATGACGCGCTTCTTGCCCATCAGGCCTAGGTCGGCGCCGGTGATGCCATATTCCTGCATCTTGGTTTTAATCTCGGTAATCACGTCAGCGATTTCGGCCTGACGCAATTCTTCTGCCTGTTTCCTCAATTGCTCGATTTGCGCTTGCAGTTCTTTGTAGGTCGTCATTTCTATTGCTTTCTTTCTGCGTTTTGGACGGGCAAGTATACCGTAAGCAGGGTGCGGCATGAAATGCCTGCCAGTATCTGGTTTGGCAGCTTGAGATTGTTGCGCGCTGATACAAGCTGTTGCAAAGATTACTGAATTGTATCGACCATTCGGCCGCCACAAACTATATTGAATACAGGGAGACACGTTGTGATGCCGCCTTGAGCGGCAGCATGGGAAGTAAGAGGTCTTGCTATGAAAAAATTGATGATCATGTGGCTGGCCGCGCTGGCGCTGATATTCTCAAGCGCTGCGGGCCCGGCGTTTGCCCGCAATAACGGCGGCTTCCATGGTGGTGGCTTCCACGGCGGCGGCGCGCAATTCCATGGCGGCGGCATGCGCTACGGCGGCGGGCCGCAGGCGCACCACGGATTCCGCCGCTTCAGGGATTTCCACGGCCGTGGCGTGATCGTGATAGGCGGACCGTTTTTCTGGGACCCTTACTACTACGACCCGGCGCTTTATCCAGTGGGCGGTGTTTATGTAGCACCCGACGGCAACTACAGCTACTACTGTAACGATCCTGCCGGCTACTATCCTGAAGTGCCAAGCTGTCCCGGCGGGTGGTTGCGCGTGGTTCCCGGCGACCCCGCGTATTAAAGAAGTAAAACGGTCGGCCTGGCCGTGATCGAAGCAGAAAACGCTATCCTCGGGTAGCGTTTTTTTAATCTCCAGGGGTAAAGCCTTAGCCAATTTCTGAGCGCCTGTCTTGCTGCCGGCCAGCTTGGCAGGTAACATGAAGCTCTGAATAATTAGACTTTCTATCCCGGAGAAAAGCATGTCCATCCATATGATTGAAGCAGTGCGTTTTAATGTCGAAGGCGACCGGGTCGAGGAAGTGCGCTGGGGACGGGCCAAGCCGCAAGAGGACGGCTCTATCGGCTGGGAACACAAGACCTCGGAGCAGGACGTCAGCCTGGTGGTGGACGCGCTGCATTTCGGCGACGAGGTGGCGACGGCGTTTTCCGTGGATGGCAAGATTGTGCGCGGTCCCAGTATCGCGCTGGTGATCCACGAACACGGCATTGAAGGCATCGGCATAGCCGAGCGCGACACCTCCGGCCGCACCTTGGCCGATTTGCCGCGCTTTTAATTTTTAGTTAGCGGCATCAGAAGCTGCTGGACGATGCCGGACCCGGGGTGGCGCTGGTGTGGATCTGGCTGCCGCCGGCCAGTTCGCCGCGGTTTTCCCGCCATTGCTGGCGTTGCCATTCGAGTTCGCTCCATTGATCGGCGCGGCGCCTTTCCCATTCATTGCGTTCGCGCCAGACCGGCGCCACCGTCTGCGACGGCGGCTCCATGAACAGCGCCTGCGGATGTACTCCGGTAACGTTCAGCGCCGGCGGCGCAAACAATGGCGCCTGGCCCGCAACTGGCTGGCCGGTGCCGTTGTCGGCGGCGACAGCTTTTTCCGGCATTGCCGCCGTGATCGCTCCGAGGAGCAGTACCAGCAATATTTTTTCCATACAACCCTCCGCCTGGCTAGCCGGCATGAAAAATGGCCGGAGATAAAGTGTTGCGAGCCCATCTTCAGGATTTCATTCTAGGAAACAAAACGGCGCTAAGCTAATAGAGAATCGCTTGCGGACCTCGCTTTTTTGCGATCTTTGGCAGTCGGCTGCATTGAATAGATGCTGGTGGTAATGTTTGTCCTCTGTTGTCTGTAAAAGTTGTTTTGAGGAAACGGTAATCAACAGGAGTTTTTCCAGGATAAGCCGTTTGAAAAGATTTCATATCGGAGAGACTGCATGCGATCGCAGATAGAGAAAGCCAGGATTTTCCAGCAGCTCCACGCCCGCGAGGGTGCTTTCATCATTCCCAATCCCTGGGATATCGGCAGCGCCAGGCTGCTGGCCTTGCTGGGATTCGAGGCATTGGCCAGCACCAGTGCCGGTTATGCGTTTTCGCGCGGCTTGACGGACGGCGCCATCGGCCGCGAGCAGATGATGGCGCACCTTACCGAACTGGCGGCGGCTACCGCTCTGCCGCTCAGCGCCGATCTGGAAAACGGCTGGGGCGACTCGCCCGGAACGGTGGCGGAAACCGTCCGCCTGGCGGCGGCTACCGGCATCGTCGGCGGTTCCATAGAAGACGCCAGCGGCCGGGCTGACGATCCCATTTATCCGCTGGCGCTTGCCGTTGAGCGCGTACGCGCCGCCGTCGAGGCAGCGCGCTCGCTGGATTTTCCGTTCACGCTGACCGCGCGCGCAGAAAATTTTCTGGTTGGCCGCGCCGACCTGAAGGACACCATCGAACGGCTGCAGGCCTATCAGGACGCCGGCGCCGACGTGCTGTACGCGCCCGGCCTGAAAAGCAAGGAAGACATTGTCGCGGTGGTCAGTGCGCTGGATAAGCCGGTGAACGTGGTCATGGGATTGCAAGGCGTGCAGCTCAGCCTGCAAGAACTGGCGCAGATCGGCGTCCAGCGGGTCAGCGTCGGCGGTTCGCTGGCGCGCGCGGCGCTTGGGGCCTTCCTGCGGGCTGCCGAGGAAATGCGTGAGCATGGCACGTTTTCCTATGGCAATGAGGCAGTCGGCACGCGCCGGATCAGCGAGATGCTGCAGGCGGCAAACAAGCTTTAGGCAGCAAAGCGCTTGATTAAGTTATATGCTGGTAGCAAGGTCTGCCGCCAGATGATGGCAGTTCACTAGTGTAAGATCCATGCTTCTCCGCGCCGACGAATGCCGCATCATGAAAGTCTACAATTTAGCTTGTGAACAGAATCATCGCTTCGAGGGCTGGTTTGGCTCGGAAGATGATTTTCTCTCACAATCGGCGCGCAAGCTGATTGTCTGCCCGATTTGCGATAGCGTCAAAGTGGACAAGCTGCCGTCGGCGCCGCATTTGAATCTTTCTGCCGCCAGGCCGCCGGCCGGCGCGCGCAGCCAGTCGCCCCAGCATTCGCCGGCAGTGGCGCAGATGCAGAAACGCCTGGCGGAGATGGCGCGCCATGTCATGGAAAACACCGAAGATGTGGGGGAAGGATTTGCTGAGGAAGCGCGCCGGATCCACTACAAGGAAGTGCCGGAGCACGGGATTCGCGGCGTCGCCACTGCAGAGGAGTGCGATGAACTGGCGGACGAAGGTATCGACGTGTTCCAGCTGCCTTTGCCTGCCTTACATAAACCGACCCTGCAGTAAGCCGTAGCCGATCCAGGTTCCAGGCTGCTTGCTTAGTTACGGTCGCGCAGGATCCTGGTGACGCCGCGGATGCGGCGCACATTGCGCATCAGCCGCGCCAGATGCACCCGGTCTTCCACCTGGATGGTGAACACCAGCTGCGTCATCAGCTGGTCTTTGTCGTCGTCCATGTTGACATAGATGATGTTGGCGTCGGAATCGCCGATTTCAGCGGCTACCCGCGCCAGGATACCCTTGTCGTTATGCACCAGGACCTTGATGCGGCAATCGAAACGGCGGTTCAGGTCTTCACCCCACAGCACTTCAATCCAGCGGTCCGGATCCTTGTTGCGCTGGCGCTTGGCGATGTTGCAGTCTTCTGCATGCACCACCAGTCCCTGGTCGCGCTTCAGCTGGCCAGTGATGTGATCGCCCGGAATCGGCTGGCAGCATGGCGACAGCTGCACCGAAATGCCTTCGCTGCCATAGATCACCACCGGATCCATCTTGGCTGGCGTCGCGACACCTTCCATGTCGAGCAGCGGCGTCAGCAAAGGCTCGTTTTCCAGCAAGCCCATGATATGGCGCGCCACCAGGGTCGCCATGCGCTTGCCGACGCCGATGTCGGCGTAGATCTCATCCAAAGACTTGGCGCTGGATTCGTTCAGCAGGCGGTCGACCACCACCGGCGCCAGCGCCGGATTCAGGTTGAGCGTCGCCAGTGCTTGCGACAGCAGGCGTTTGCCGAGTTCTACCGATTCGCCCAGGTTAATGGTGCGCAGATGATGGCGGATGGCGGACCGGGCCTTGCCGGTGCGTACAAAGCTGAGCCAGTTGGGGCTGGGGCGCGAACTGGTCGAGGTAATGATTTCCACGATGTCGCCGTTGTGCAGCTCGGTGCGCAGCGGCGCCGGTTCGTGGTTGATCTTGGCGGCGATGGTCTGGTCGCCGACATCGGTATGGATGGTGTAGGCAAAATCCAGCGCCGTGGCGCCGCGCGGCAGGGCGATGATCTTCGATTTCGGCGTGAACACGTAAACCGAATCGGGGAACAGGTCGACCTTGACATGTTCCAGGAATTCGGCCGAGTCGCCGGTCTGCTTCTGGATATCCAGCAGCGACTGCAGCCAGGCATGGGTGCGTTGCTGCAGGTCGCTCAGGTTGCCTTCCTCATCCTTGTACAGCCAGTGCGCGGCAACGCCGGATTCGGCGACGCGGTGCATGTCCTGGGTGCGGATCTGGAATTCGACCGGCGTGCCGTAAGGGCCGATCAGGGTGGTGTGCAGCGACTGGTAGCCGTTCAGCTTGGGAATCGCGATGTAATCCTTGAACTTGCCCGGCATCGGCTTGTACAGTGCGTGCAGGGTGCCGAGCGCCAGGTAGCAATTGGCGAAGGTGTCGACCACGATGCGAAAGCCGTAGACATCCAGCACCTGGGAAAACGACAAATGCTTGTTGTGCATCTTGCGATAGATGCCGAACAGGCTCTTCTCGCGGCCGTCTATTTGGGCGTTGATGCCGGTCGCAGCCAGCGTGGTGCTGACCGATTCCAGGATCTTGCTGACCACTTCGCGGCGGTTGCCGCGGGCTGCCTTGACTGCCTTGGCCAGGGTGCGGTGGCGCAGCGGATACAAATGCGAGAACGCCAGTTCCTGCAGCTCGCGATAGATATTGTTGAGCCCGAGCCGATGCGCGATCGGAATGTAGACCTCCATGGTCTCGCGCGCGATGCGGCGTTTCTTTTCCGGGATCATCACGCCCAGCGTGCGCATATTGTGCAGGCGGTCGGCCAGCTTGACCAGGATCACGCGGACGTCGCGCGCCATCGCCAGCAGCATCTTGCGGAAGTTCTCCGCCTGGGCCTCGATCTGGCTCTGGAATTCGATCTTGTCCAGCTTGGAGAGGCCATCGACCAGGGTGGCCACCGGCGCGCCGAAGCGTTCGATCAGCTCGTCCTTCTTGACGTCCTGGTCTTCCATGACATCGTGCAGCAGGGCAGCCATGATGGCTTGCGCGTCCAGCTTCCAGTCGGCGCAGATTTCGGCGACGGCAATCGGGTGTGAAATATAAGGTTCGCCGGATTTGCGCATCTGACCCAGATGCATTTCATCCGAAAAGCGATAGGCTTCCTTGACCTTTTTCAGCTCGGCTGGGGTCAGGTATTCGGCAAGCTTGGTAGTCAGGTGCGTAATCGAGGCGACGCCGGGCTGGAGGGCGGGCTGAGGATCTGGCAAGGGGGGCGTGTTAGCAGGTTTTCTGGCTGAGCGGGGGGAGGCCGCCCGTTTTTTTGTGGTTGCGGCTGATGACATGCTTGAATCTGGAGATGTCAGGTTCATACTGGATCGATAGCAGCCGCATGAGTTTTATCCATTGCAGGGCAGAGTCGTGGAGTCGCCAAAGCGTAGTGCATCAGTGACGTAGCAACGCTGCCCTCAATGCATTCAAATTAACCAGGTACCTTCTTGAGCATTTCAATGCCGATCTTGCCGGCAGCGATTTCACGCAAGGCAACCACGGTTGGCTTGTCCTTGGCGTCGATCTTCGCAGTGTGGCCTTGCAGCAGCTGGCGTGCGCGGTAAGTCGCGGACAGCGTCAGCTGAAAGCGGTTAGGGATCTGTTTCAGACAATCTTCGATAGTGATGCGGGCCATATAAAATTCTCCAGAATGCGGTACTGCCAATTGGTGGCTGAATACCAGTTGGCTAAATATTAACTTAAATTTGCATGGATGCCCAATTGGGCGAATAAAGACGCGTTCCGCACTGCCTGTTGCGAGAAGCGGCAGCGAGTAGCTTTGACAATCGCTGTTAATTCCGACAGAGCAGATGCAAACTCTTGATTAATAATAACATATTCAAACTCGGGGGCGTGTGCGATTTCACCGCCGGCGGCCAGAATGCGGCGCGTGATGACCTGCGGTTCGTCCTGGCCACGCTTTTTCAGGCGCTCTTCCAGCGCCGCGATGGATGGCGGCAGGATAAAAATGCCGACAGCGTGCGGAAACTGCTTCTTGACCTGCTGCGCGCCTTGCCAGTCGATTTCCAGCAAAACGTCGGTGCCGGACTGCATCTGCTCCGCAATCGCCAGGCGCGAGGTGCCGTAGTAATTGGTGTGCACTTCCGCCCATTCCAGGAATTCGCCTTGCTTATGGCGGGCGCGGAAATCTTCCACAGTGGTGAAGTGGTATTCACGGCCATCCTGTTCACCCGGGCGCGGCGGCCGCGTGGTGTAGGAAATCGACAGCTTGATCGTTTGTTCCTGCGCCAGCAGCGCATTCACCAGCGTCGATTTGCCGGCGCCGGAAGGGGCGACCACCATGAACAGGCTGCCCGACATCGGGTGCTCGTCCGGCATGGCCGAGCTGTTGACCAGGTCGGCTGATGGAGTAGGTAGTGGAGGTGTCATAACAATTGAAAGATGTGCAAACCGTCAGGTATGCAAAATACCCGATTATGTAAGTGTGACATTGTATCAGCGTGGCAATAAGGCTGCAGCTAGGATTTGTATCTTTCACGAATGGCGCATAGGCCAGGTATATTGGTGTAGTGATAACGGCGGGCCGGAGCTTGGTGTACATTTATGGGTTTTCCAAAAAGCGCAGCGATTGTCGACGCGCTGGATGATGTACAACAGACAAGGACCAAGGCAATGGCGATCAAGTTACAACAAGCGGAGCAGAAGGATCTGGTCGGCTCGATTCAGCGCTATTTCAAGGAAAACATGGAAGAACCGATCGGCGACCTGAAGGCCGGCATGCTGCTCGATTTTTGCCTGCAGGTGATCGGCCCGGCCATCTATAACCAGGCGATCGCCGATGCGCAAGCGCATATGGAGGCGAAAGTCGCCGACCTCAGCGTCGAATGCTACGAAGAGAGCGGCAGCTACTGGAAGAAAAAATAAGCCTGGCCAAGCACCGCGGTTGCCGCCAAAGCTGACAGCGGCAGGGTAGCGGACGCTATAATGTAGGCAACAGCCCATCTTCATCCCCCTTACCAACGCCATCCACACTATGCATTATGTTTCGACTCGCGGCCACGCAGCCGCACAAAATTTTTCCGAGATCCTGCTGGGCGGCCTGGCGCCGGATGGCGGCTTGTACTTGCCGGCCGAGTATCCGCAAGTGACTTCGGCCGAACTGGATCAATGGCGTACGCTGTCCTATGCCGACCTGGCGTTTGAAGTGCTGAAGAAGTTCGCCACCGAGATACCACAGGCCGATTTGCGCGCGCTGGCGCACAAGACCTATACCGCGGATGTCTATCGCAACGCGCGCAGCGGCGAAGATGCCGGCCAGATCACGCCGCTCAGCGTGCTGGAAGAAAAAGATGGCAGCAAGCTGCTGCTGCAAGCCTTGTCGAACGGTCCGACACTGGCTTTCAAGGACATGGCGATGCAACTGCTCGGCAACCTGTTCGAGTACACCCTGGCCAAGAACGACGCCCAGCTGAACATTTTCGGCGCCACTTCCGGCGATACCGGCAGCGCCGCGGAATATGCGATGCGCGGCAAAAAAGGCATCCGTGTATTCATGCTGTCGCCGCACAAGAAGATGAGCGCTTTCCAGACCGCGCAAATGTTCAGCCTGCAGGATCCGAACATCTTCAATATCGCAGTTGAAGGCGTTTTCGACGATTGCCAGGACATGGTGAAAGCCGTCTCCAACGACCATGCCTTCAAGGCCAGCCAGAAAATCGGCACGGTCAACTCGATCAACTGGGCGCGCGTGGTGGCGCAGGTGGTCTACTACTTCCGCGGCTACCTGAGCGCGACCACCAGCAACCAGCAGAAAGTATCGTTCACTGTCCCATCGGGTAATTTCGGCAATATCTGCGCCGGCCACATCGCCCGCATGATGGGCCTGCCGATCGACAAACTGGTGGCCGCCACCAACGAGAACGATGTGCTCGACGAGTTTTTCCGCACCGGCATCTACCGCGTGCGCAAGTCCGCCGAAACCTACCACACCAGCAGTCCGAGCATGGACATCAGCAAGGCCTCCAATTTCGAGCGCTTCATCCACGACCTGCTGGACGGCGACAGCGAACGCGTGCGCGCCTTGTTCCATAAAGTCGAAACCGAGGGCGGCTTCAACCTGGCAGGCGGCCCCGGCAGCGATGGCGACGAATTCACCAAGATTGCCCGTTTCGGCTTCCAGTCCGGGAAATCCACGCACCAGGACCGGCTAGACACCATCCGCGACATCCAGCAGCGCTACAACGTCACCATCGATACCCACACCGCCGACGGCGTCAAGGTCGCGCGTGAGTACATGGTGCCTGGCGTGCCGATGATCGTGCTGGAGACCGCCTTGCCGGCCAAGTTCAATGAAACCATCCGCGAAGCACTGGGGCGCGATGCGCAACGGCCTGCCGGTTTTGAAAACATCGAAACGCTGCCGCAGCGGTTTGAAGTGATGGCGGCCGACGTCGCGCAGGTCAAGCGCTTGATCGCGAGCCACACTGGCTTGTAAACTGTCAATGAGCTGCCAATGAGCTGCCAATGAGCTGCCAATGAGCTGCAACGAAAGCGCTAGAAAATGATGCAAAAGCCCCCGATGTTAACCGTTGCCGAAGCACTGGCCGTGCTGCTGGCGGCCGGCCGCTCGCTGGCCGATGGCGCTGCCGTCGAGCTGGTTCCGACGCTGGAAGCGAACGGCCGGGTGCTGGCCGCCTCCCAGGTTTCGCAGCTCAACGTGCCGCCGGCGGACAACACGCAAATGGACGGTTACGCGGTGCGCGCCGCCGATTGCAGCAGCGGTGCGGCACGCTTGCCTGTATCGCAAAGGATTCCGGCTGGCCACGTCGGTGCGCCGCTGGCCGCCGGCACCGCGGCACGGATCTTTACCGGCGCCATGATTCCGGCTGGCGCCGATGCGGTGGTGATGCAGGAAATGTGTGAAGCCGAGGGCGACGCCGTGGTGATCAGGCACGCGCCGAAATCCGGCGAATGGGTGCGCCGCGCCGGCGAGGATATCCAGAGCGGCAGCGTGATCCTGGCGGCGGGCACGCGCCTGCGGCCGCAAGATCTCGGCCTGGCGGCATCGGTAGGTCTGGAAAAACTGCCGCTGCTGCCTAAACTGCGGGTGGCGATGTTTTTCACCGGCGATGAGCTGGCCATGCCCGGCCAAGTCCTGAAGCCGGGCGCCATTTATAACTCCAACCGTTTTGTCCTGCGCGGCCTGCTGGAAAACCTCGGTTGCGAGATCACCGACTACGGCATCGTGCCGGATAATCGGGAAGCGACCCGGGATGCCTTGCGCCGGGCGGCCCAGGAACATGACCTGATCCTGACTTCGGGCGGCGTCTCGGTCGGCGAAGAAGACCATGTGAAGCCGGCGGTGGAGGCTGAAGGGCGCCTTAACATGTGGCAAATAGCCATGAAACCGGGCAAGCCGCTGGCCTTCGGCGAAGTACGCCGTGCTGCTGGCGGCCATGCTTTCTTTATCGGCCTGCCGGGCAATCCCGTGTCCAGTTTCGTCACTTTCCTGATTTTCGTGCGCCCCTTCATCCTGCGCCAGCAAGGCGTGGCGGCAGACGCGCTGGCGCCGCAGGCGCTGGCCATGCGTGCCGATTTCGACTGGCCGAAGGCAGACCGGCGCCAGGAATTCCTGCGGGTAAAAATCAACGCCGGCGGCGGCCTCGACCTGTTTCCGCACCAAGGCTCAGGGGTGCTGACTTCCGCGGTCTGGGGCGACGGCCTGGTCGATAATCCGGCCGGGCAGACCATTGCCCGCGGCGATACGCTGCGCTTTCTGCCGTTTTCTGCTTTGCTGCAATAAGCAGTGGGACTAGCCTGTTCAATCACGAGAATGCAATGAAGATCGAGTTACGTTTTTTTGCCAGCCTGCGCGAGACGCTCAAGCAGTCGCAGGAAGTTCTGGAGCTGCCTGACGCAGCGACGACCGTTGGCGCCGTGCGCGCGCATTTGCGCGCCCGCGGCGGCGTCTGGGCAGATGCGCTGGCCGATGGCCGGGCGCTGCGGATGGCGTTCAACCAAGAGCTGGCGAACGCCGATACCGTCGTCACCGACGGTGGTGAAGTGGCATTTTTCCCGCCGGTCACCGGCGGCTGATTTCTTTGTCTGCAATGAGGTCCTGATCATGACTATCCGCGTCCAGACTGAAGATTTCGATTGCGCCGCCGAGCTGGCGCAATTGCGGCAAGCCAATCCCAGAATTGGCGCCGTCGTCAGTTTCCTGGGCACTGTGCGCGATCTGAACGACGGCAGCAGCGTCGCCCAGATGGAGCTTGAGCATTACCCGGGCATGACCGAAAAGGCGCTGGCCGCCATCGTCGCCCAGGCCAAGCAGCGCTGGGAAATTTTCGATGCGCTGGTCATTCACCGCATCGGCCCTTTGCTGCCGCTGGACCAGATCGTGCTGGTTGCGGTGACTTCGGCGCATCGCGGCGACGCTTTTGCCGCCTGCGAATTCATTATCGACTACCTCAAGACCGAAGCGCCGTTCTGGAAGAAAGAACATACCGACCAAGGTGCGCGCTGGGTCGACGCCCGCAGCAGCGACGACGAAGCGCTGGCCAAATGGGAGCAGGACGGCTTGCCTTTGCCTATGCGCGAAAGCAAGAAGTGAGCTGGCTCGCAGTCGGCATCGGTGCTGTTTTGGGGGCCTGGCTGCGCTGGGGGGCGAGCGCCTGGCTTGGCGCTTACCAGAATCAATTGCCATGGGGGACTTTGCTGGTCAACCTAGCCGGCGGCTACCTGGCTGGCCTGGCGGTAGCGTTCTTCGAATCGCACCCGGCGCTGCCGATGGAGTGGCGTTTGCTCGTGATTACCGGTTTCCTGGGCGGCCTGACCACTTTTTCCACCTTTTCAGCTGAATCGATGGTGTTGCTGCAACATGGCGAATACGGCTGGTTCCTGGGCCACACCGTGCTGCATTTGTTTGGCTCCATACTGCTTTGCATCGCCGGTTTCGCTACCTATCGCGCCTTGGCCTCCTAGTTTCAGAAATTCCTTAGCCAAGTCGCCGCAAATAGGCCAGGATGTTGTTTAAAATGACATGAATGTGTTTTTGGCAGCGCCGACTCGCCGGAACCCGGCGCGTTTGCCTCGGCATATCCAACCATTTTGGGAGGACGTCATATGGAAGCTAAGTCCAAAGTGCCATACTTCAGGGCAACAGTGGCAGCAGGAAAATTCAGCCCGCGCCTCCATTTGACGGGGGCGATGGCGGTGGCTATGATGACGAAATGGAAACCAGGGTAGGCAAACTTGAAGAATTTGTAAATGACGCGTGGGATCGCCTGACGCGCATAGAGACGCGCCTGGACCAGACCGCGACCAGCGCCGAGATGCGCAAAGAGATGACAGATCAAACCTGGCGCCTGGTGAGCTTTGTGTGCGGCTTCGGCACGGCGCTGGTGGCGGCGACCTACTTCATGGCGACGCAGATCAGCTAGCCTGTCCGGCAGCTACTCTCAGAGCCCTTCCATGCGAAGGGCTTTTTAATATCTGGTCCGATGCTATCCTCTCTTTGTGGGCGCCTTGCATTGCATCCACCCAAGGCCGCCCAAATACCCAACTTATTCCTTGACGAGCCCTTAGTTTATCAATGCGTGCTTGAAATCAGCCGGCATGTCCCAATTTTCTATCCATCAGATATTTTGGAGGAACCATGCGTTTCGATAAATTAACCACGAAGTTGCAGGAAGCGATTGCCGACGCCCAGAGCCAGGCGGTCGGCAACGATAATCAATACATAGATCCGGTGCATGCCTTGATCGCCTTGCTGAACCAGGACGATGGCAGCGCCACCTCGCTGCTGCAGCGCGCCGGCGTCAATGTTGCCGCGCTGGGCGCCGGACTCAAGGCTGCGCTGGACCGTCTGCCTAAGGTCAGCGGCAGCGGCGGCGAAGTGCAGATCGGCCGTGAGCTGCTGGCCTTGCTCAACCTGGCTGACAAGGAAGCGCAAAAACGCGGCGATCAATTCATCGCCAGCGAAATGTTGCTGCTGGCCCTGCTCGACGATAAATCCGATGCCGGCCGGCTAGCGCGCGAAAACGGCCTCACGCGCAAGGCGCTGGAAGCGGCAATTACCGCTGTGCGCGGCGGCGCCAATGTCGCTTCGCAGGATGGCGAAGGGCAGCGCGAAGCACTGAAAAAATACACCCTGGACCTGACCGAACGGGCACGCCTCGGCAAGCTCGATCCGGTGATCGGCCGCGACGATGAAATCCGTCGTGCGATCCAGATCCTGCAACGCCGCAGCAAGAACAATCCGGTGCTGATCGGCGAGCCCGGCGTCGGCAAGACCGCGATCGTGGAAGGCCTGGCGCAGCGCATCGTCAACGGCGAAGTGCCCGACAGCCTGAAGTCGAAGCGCGTCTTGTCGCTCGACATGGCATCTTTGCTGGCCGGCGCAAAATTCCGCGGCGAGTTCGAAGAACGCCTGAAAGCGGTACTGAAGGAAATCGCCCAGGATGAAGGCCAGACCATTGTCTTCATCGACGAGCTGCACACCATGGTCGGCGCCGGCAAGGCGGAAGGCGCGATGGATGCCGGCAACATGCTGAAGCCAGCCCTGGCGCGTGGCGAACTGCATTGCGTCGGCGCCACCACCCTGGACGAGTATCGCAAATACATTGAAAAAGACGCTGCGCTGGAACGCCGTTTTCAAAAGATCCTGGTGGACGAACCTAGCGTTGAAGCCACGATTGCGATCCTGCGCGGCTTGCAGGAAAAATACGAAGTCCACCACGGGGTGGAAATCACCGATCCGGCGATCGTCGCCGCAGCGGAATTGTCACACCGCTACATCACCGACCGCTTCCTGCCCGACAAGGCGATCGACCTGATCGATGAGGCTGCCGCCAAGATCAAGATTGAAATCGACTCCAAGCCGGAAGTGATGGACAAGCTCGACCGCCGCTTGATCCAGCTCAAGATCGAGCGCGAAGCGGTGCGCCGCGAGAAAGATGAGGCGTCGCAAAAGCGCTTCGCTCTGATCGAGGAAGAAATCGAAAAACTGTCGCGCGAGTATGCCGACCTGGAAGAAATCTGGAAATCGGAGAAAGCCAGCGCCCAGGGCAGCAAGCACCTGAAAGAGGAAATCGAGAAGCTGCGCCTGCAGATCGACGAGGCTACCCGCAACAGCGACTGGCAAAAAGTGTCCGAGCTGAAGTATGGCAAGCTCAACGAACTGGAAAAAGCGCTGGAGACGCAATCGAAGCAGGATGCGCTGGCCGCGCAGAATCCGGACCCGGAAGGCAAGCCGCAGCTGGTGCGGACCCAGGTCGGCGCCGACGAGATCGCCGAGATCGTGTCGCGCATCACCGGCATTCCGGTATCCAAGATGCTGCAGGGCGAGCGCGAGAAGCTGATCAACATGGAGGCCGAGCTGCACCGTCGCGTAGTCGGCCAGGACGAGGCCATCGTTGCCGTCTCGGATGCCATCCGCCGTTCGCGTGCCGGCCTGAGCGATCCCGACCGGCCGTACGGCTCCTTCATGTTCCTGGGACCGACCGGCGTCGGCAAGACCGAATTGTGCAAGGCGCTGGCCAGTTTCCTGTTCGACAGCACCGATTCGATGATCCGCATCGACATGAGCGAATTCATGGAGAAGCACTCGGTGGCCCGCCTGATCGGCGCGCCGCCGGGCTATGTCGGCTACGAGGAGGGCGGTTACCTGACCGAGCTGGTGCGGCGCAAGCCCTACAGCGTGATCTTGCTGGATGAGATTGAAAAAGCCCATCCGGACGTCTTCAACGTGCTGCTGCAGGTGCTGGACGATGGCCGCATGACCGACGGCCAGGGCCGTACCGTGGATTTCAAGAATACGGTTATCGTGATGACATCGAACCTCGGTTCGCACCGGATCCAGGCAATGGAAGGCAGCGATCCGGCGGTGGTAAAGATGGAAGTCATGGCGGAAGTAAGGAACCATTTCCGTCCGGAGTTTATCAACCGTATAGATGAAATCGTGGTGTTCCATGCGCTCGATGAGAAAAACATCGGTGCGATTGCCTTGATCCAGCTGGATATATTGAAGCAGCGTCTGGCGAAGATGGACATGGGCCTGGACATCTCGGAAGCCGGATTGCAGAAAATCGCCGAGGCTGGCTACGATCCGGTGTACGGAGCGCGGCCGCTGAAGCGGGCAATCCAGCAGCAGATAGAAAATCCCTTGTCGAAATTGATTCTGGAGGGAAAATTCGGGCCGAAGGAGATTGTTCATGTAAATGTTAACAATGGTGAGATAGTTTTCAAAATATCAACTTAAGTCCGAATCTCGCCACTGCGCAGAGTAAAATCGCAACAGGCCTCACCCTGTTGCTTTGTAAAGGTCACATGGCGTCGCCGTGTGGCCTTTTTTCAGATGGATGCGGTTTAAACTGCTGTCTTGGTCTTGTAATAATCGAATGTTATAAATTATTCATTTAACACTGCTGTCATGCAGCAGTGCCTAGGTAACACCAAGATGCAAGAGTAGTTTCTTTAAGTCGGATATTGCCGATTCTTGTGTTATTTCGAGGCAATTTTGAAGCGAACTTCACTGCAACGCTTATTCATTTTGCCGTTTGCAGCGCTATTGTTATGTCTGGCCGTATCAGTCGGCTGGCTTCTCTATCAGGCAGGCCAGGATGCAACCGATGCGTTATCGCAAAAGGTCCTGGCAGACATGATGGGGGGCATCAACAGTGCAATCAACAGGCAACTCTTCGACGCCGGAGCAGCGTTGCGCGTTGTCGCGCCCGATCAAGTCGCCGACGCCGCCAACAAGACGCCGACGCCGATTCCCTTTCCCGCCAACGTGCGCCGGCTGGAAGAGCGCATGTGGATTGCCAGCGGCCTGTTTCCCACGGTTGGCGGTTTTATCGGTTTCGCCGGTACGGACGGGCATTTTGTCGGCATCCGCCGCACAGCCGCTAATGAATTCCGGGTCCGACTGCGAGGAGCCGGCGACGAGCCCAGCCATGTGTACCGCAGCCGCGGCCCGGCCGTTGAAATGACTTTCCTGGAAACCGAGGAGTACGAACCGCGCGCGCAAAGCTGGTACCTGAATGCCGCCAGCCAGAAGAAAGATGCGTGGTCGCCATTGTTTATCGAAACCGCCAGCAACGAGCCGGCGCTGATGCTGGCGCGGCCGGTGTTTGGCGCCGACCGCGAGCTGCTTGGCGTGGTGGCCAGGGAACTGTCGCTGAAACCGCTGAGGGAATACCTGCAGGCGCTGCCGATGGACCGCAACGGCGTGGCCTATATCGTCGAGCGCAACGGCGACCTGATTGCCGCCTCGAATGGTGAAAACGTGTTCATCCTCGATCCCCACGACAAGAACCTGCGCACCAGGAACGGACTCGCCAGCGCCGCTTCGCCGTTCATGCGGCAAAGCTGGCAACTGGTGCAGACCTATCTGCAGAAACATCCCGGGGTGACGCCGATTACCGATCCGGTGGTGCCGCCGGCGATCAATCCGCCCACGCCCGGCAAGCTGATCATCGGCGCCTTTCCCAGTTCCTCCGGGCCGATCGAGGTGGCCGCGCAGCTGCACCGCGATGCCGCCGGACTGGAATGGATCGCGGTGGTCGCCTTGCCGCGCTCCGATTTCTGGGGCGCGATCAACTCCAGCGTCTACAAAAGCCTGTATCTCGGCCTGCTGGTGATTCTGCTGGCTTTGCTGGTCGGCTACGGGATCTTGCGCTGGGCCCTGCGCGATATCCGCAAGCTGACGCTGGCGGTGCGCAGCATAGGCAGCGGCCGGCCGTTCGCCAAGCTGAATATCGACCGCAAGGATGAGATCGGCGAGCTGGCCGAGAGCTTCCAGGAAATGGAAAGGAACTTGCGCACAGACCGCCTCACCAGCCTGCTGAACCGCGATTCGCTGATTGCGCAAATCGAATTTCGCCGCCGCACCGACGTCGAGCCGCAGCTGTTCCGCTTTGCGGTGCTGTTCGTCGACCTCGACAAGTTCAAGCAGGTCAACGATCACTACGGTCACGATGAAGGCGACCGGGTTCTGATTGAAGTCGGCCTGCGCCTGCAGAACGCCTTGCGCAAAGAAGATGAAGTGGCGCGCTTCGGCGGCGACGAATTCATCGTCTACCTGCCGGGCGTGGCCGATGAGGAGTCGGCGCTGGCGATTTCGGAAAAAATCTACGCAGTGCTCAACAAGCCGATCCTGATGGCCAACGGCGACCACTGCCAGATCGGCGCTTCCATCGGCGGCGCGCTGTATCCGGCCGACGGCCTTGATCTGGAAACCTTGTTGAAAGTCGCCGACAAGCGGATGTATAGTGTCAAGAAATTCGGCGGCCTGACGTTTTCGGCCGAGCCGCCTGACGAACCATCCTGAACCACTTTGCCTGCGACGGAGATGTAATGACCTTTTCCACCTGCGATCTGTGCGACGCCAATGAAGACAAGCTCGGCAGCGCCGCCCTGGCGGTGTTGCCGCCGGTGTTCATTGCCTTTGGCAAGCGGCAGGCGTTCTGCGGTCCGGCGCGTACCCTCAAAGTCCATGAAGACAATGTGCTGGTGCGCAGCACGCTGGAAACCGCCGGCGACGGCCAGGTGCTGGTGGTCGACGGCGGCGCTAGCCTGCGTTGCGCGCTGGTCGGCGGCAATCTCGGGGTGCTGGCGCAGAAAAACGGCTGGGCCGGAATTATCGTCAACGGCTGCGTGCGCGACTCGGCCGAGCTGAATGCCTGCGACATCGGCGTGCGCGCACTGGCGCTGCACCCGCAGCGCAGCGTCCGCAAGGGAGTAGGGGAGCGCGACATCAGCGTCTCGATCGCCGGCGTGACCATCGCGCCCGGCGCCTGGATCTATGCCGACGCCGACGGCGTGCTGGTCGCCGCTCAAAAACTCGCCTGAATACCGCTGGCCGTAGCGGCCCGTTCAGATCCAATCCTCTGCCGGCACCACCGCATGCGGCAGCATCTGCATGCCTGTCACGGATAGCGCTTCTGTCTCGCTGACCGCATTGCTTCCCCTTGCATGGATGCGCTATGGCGTCACGTTATTGGCCCTTGATCGCGGTAGCGGCCGCGTTGTCCGTGCGGCAAATCCCTAAAAATCATAAGGTCATGAGTTAATCTTACTGAGAATGATTCGTATTTGTGTTATCTTTCAATTTCGTCTTAACGGAACGGAGTGAATTCATGGCGCGATTGCTTAAGGGAGCGAAGTGTTCGGCAGCGGGATCGTTTTCCACCATCAATTCCAACGTATCGTTTCCCGCTGGTCCATTGCTGGACGTCCTGATCGCCAACCGGCCGATGTTCATCAAGGTCGCCCGTGGCTTTGTCGGCTGCGTCAGCCGTGCGGAGGACGTGGTGCACGACGTGTTCGTCAAGCTGGCCGACTTGCCGGGCCAGGATGCGGTACGGCAGCCTATCGCCTACGTGATGCGGATGGTGCGTAACGCGTCCATCGACGCCTGCCGCCGCCAGAACCTTGAGAATATCTATCATGCCGACGAAGACAGCGGCCTCGACATGCCGTCGTCGGAACCGTCGCCCGAGGCTGCGCTGGAGCTGCGCGACACCTTGCGTCATGTGTTCGATGCGCTGGCCCGGCTGCCGGCCAGGAATCGCGCCGCCTTCGAGATGGTGCGCATTCACGATGAAACGCTGCAAAGCACTGCGCGCGCGCTGGATGTATCGCAGACGCTGGTGCATTTCATGGTGCGCGACGTCGAAAAACACTGCTCCGATTGTCTTGCCGCCTGCGACCGCGGCGCCGCTTTGCCGGCATTCCACGGCAGTTCCGCCCGCCAGAGTAAAAAAACGCATATCCCAATCGTCTACCGATAGTAGGGCGCACATTGGGCGGGTAGAAGCCCTGCGCCATCCACCGCCATTTCCTCAATATTCCTGGAGCGAATCCGATCATGAGCCAAGCACCAAACCCCGCCGTCGCCGCCAAGCAGGCAGATGAAGACATCTACACCGTGGTCATCAACGACGAAGAGCAGTATTCGATCTGGCCGACATTCCGCGCGGTGCCCGCCGGCTGGCGCGAAGTCGGCGTCAGCGGCGCCAAGGACGCGTGCCTGGCGCATATCGAGACAGTCTGGACCGACATGCGCCCGGCAAGCTTGCGCCGCCATATGGATGCAGCGGCCGCATCGAAGACGCACTGATTGAGCGCAATGAGGGCAACACGCAGTTTGTGATCGGAGGCGTCCGTGCCTTGTGCCGGGTGTCTTGTTTTCGGAGAATTTTGCATGAGTACAGTTTTCATGCCGCAGCTGAGCATAGCCGATCTGCGGATCGAACCGGGCCTGCCGACCGTTGTCGCGCCGAAGGCAGGAGTACATGTTTCGCTGCAAGAGGCAGCGCCTTTATTGCGTACGGTCGCTGACGACACGCTGGAGCGAGCCGGCGGTGTGCTGTTTACCGGTTTCCAGGTTCCCTCGATCGAGTCGTTCCAGGGCTTCGCCGCATCCTTCGGTCATCCCCTGATCGGCTACGAGTATGCATCGACTCCGCGCAGCCAGGTCGAAGGCGCGGTGTATACCTCGACCGAATACCCGCCGCATCGCTCCATCCCGTTGCATAACGAGCAGTCCTACACGCGCGAGTGGCCGCTGCGCATCTGGTTTCATTGCGTGCTGGCGGCCCGTTCAGGCGGCGCGACGCCGATTGCCGACAGCCGCGCCGTCTATCGCGGGCTCGATCCGGCGCTGGTGGCGCGTTTCGCCAAGCGTGAGCTGCTGTATGTGCGCAATTTTGGACAAGGCCTGGATCTGCCGTGGCAGCACACCTTCGGTTCCGACGATCCACGCGTGGTGGAAAGCTATTGTGCCGCGCGCGGCATCGAGTGCAGCTGGCGCCACAGCGAAGACGGCGAACTACTGTTGCGCACCCGTGAACGCTGCCAGGCGGTAGCGCGCCATCCGCGCACGGGCGACATGGTCTGGTTCAATCAGCTCAACCTGTTCCACCTGTCGGCGCTGGACGAAGACATGCAAGAGACGCTGATCGACGCCGTCGGCCTGGAAAACGTGCCGCGCAATGTCTATTACGGCGACGGCGAGGAGATCGAAGCCGAAGCGCTGGCCGAAATCCGCGCTGTGCTGGACCGGCAGCGCATCGTGTTTCCGTGGCTGAGCGGTGACGTGCTGATGCTCGACAACATGCTGACAGCACATGCGCGCGATCCGTTTGCAGGGCCGCGCAAGGTGGTGGTGGCAATGGCGCAAAGCTATAGCGAAGCGCCGGACGGCGACCAGAAAACGGCAAAATGATGAAAACGGTGGGAACGGCCCTGGCTGCGCGCGCACTGACGGTAGCCTATCGCGAGCAGCTTGTGCTCGATGGTCTCGATCTGACGATCAAGGCAGGGCGGGTCACCGCCTTGTGCGGACCGAACGGCTGCGGCAAAAGCACGCTGCTGCGCAGCCTGGCGGGATTGCAGCCGCTGCGTTCGGGCCGGATCGAGGTGAATGGCGCGCCGTTGGCGTCCTACCGGCGGCGTGAACTGGCGCGCCTGCTGACCATGCTGGCGCAGTTCAACCAGATTCCCGCCGGCCTGACGGTGCGCGAACTGGTAGCGTACGGTCGCTACGCCTATGGCGGCTGGCTGCGCGGCTTGACGCACAGCGACCAGGCGGCGATCGACGAAGCACTGGCGGTGAGCGGACTGGCTGCCGCTGCCGGACGCGATGTGGCGGCCCTGTCTGGCGGCGAACGGCAGCGCGTGTGGATTGCCATGGCCCTGGCGCAGCAGGCGGCTATCGTCCTGCTCGATGAACCCACCACCTATCTCGACATCCATCATCAGCTCGACATCCTGCATCAGCTGCGGCGGCTCAACCGGGAGCGTGGACTGACCATTGTCTGGGTGCTGCACGATTTGAACCAGGCCGCCGCATTCAGCGACGACATGGTGCTGATGCGCGGCGGCAGGATCGTCGCCCAAGGCACGCCCGACGCCATGCTGGAGCCGCATCATCTGCAGCAGACTTTCGGCGTCAAGATGCTGAAAATCGCCCACCCGCAGAATGGGGCGCCGATGTGCGTGCCGGCCTATGACGCGCTGCCGGGCCTTGCTCCGGCCGGGATTGCACCGCTGCGCGAGGCCGGCGCCAGCGCCGGCAAGGATCTGGCGGCATGAGCGGCATGGCCGCCAGCCCGCCGCCACTGGCCGTTGCAGTGGGCTGGCATGCGCCGACAGCAAACAGAGTGGCCGCGATCGGCAGCGCGCTCGCCGCGCTGATTGTCGTCACGGCCTTGCTCCGTCTTGCACCCGATGTGCGGCTGTGGCTGGCTGCAACGGACGCCGAGGCGGCCGCATTGGCCCATATCCTGCTGTTCGACCTGAGCTTGCCGCGTGTGCTGGCGGCGCTGGTCGCCGGCGGCTGCCTGGGCGTCTCCGGTGCGTTGTTGCAGACGCTCACCCGCAATCCGCTGGCTTCGCCCGACCTGCTGGGGATTACCGGCGGCGCCCAGCTCGGCTTGCTGGCGGCCATGCTGGTGCCGGCCCTGGCTGGCGTGGCATCGGTGCCATTGCTGTTCGCTTGCGGCCTGGCTGCCGCGGCATGCGTAGTAGCTGCCGCCGGCTGGCGCGCCACGCCGCTGCGGCTGGTGCTGGCCGGCAGCGTCTGCATGCTGCTGTTTTCCGCGATCTCCACCATGGTGCTGGCATTCTTCGAGCAAAGCATCACCGGCGCCGCCCTCTGGTCCAGCGGCAGCTTGTACCAGCCGGGCGCGGACGGCCTCAAGATCGCCATGGCGTGGCTGTTGCTGCCGCTGGCGGGATTGCCGCTGGTGATCCGTCCGCTCAATCCCTTCGTGCTCGGCGACGATGCCGCCGCTGCCGCCGGCGTGCGTATCGATGCAACACGCCTCGGCGCCATCGTGGTGGCGGTGGCTTTCGCCAGCGTTGCCGTCAGCATTGCCGGACCGCTCTCCTATGTCGGCCTGATCGCGCCCAACCTGCTGCGCCAGATACGCGGCGCCAAGACCTCGAAACTGGGCGCCCTGGTGCCCTTGTCGGCCCTGGTGGGCGGCGCGCTGGTGCTGGTGACCGATAGCGCCGTGCTGGCGCTCGATCTGGACGCTAACTTGTCGACCGGTGTCGCCATCGCACTGGTAGGCACACCCTTGATGCTGGCCATGATACGCAGCGGCGCGGCATGGTCGGGCGGGTCGGGTTCGGGACAAGAACATCCGATGAGCGCGGCCGGCAGCCGTGCGGTACGCTGGCTGGTCACGCTGCCAGCGCCGCTGATCGCAATCGGGTTGCTACTGCTTGGCGGCGCCGTGCTGTTTGCCGGCGCCTCGCTGGGTTCCAGCCTGGTCAGTCCGGCCGGATGGCTGGCGGCGCTTGAGGGACACGACGCAGTAAGCCGAATGCTGCTTGATTTACGCCTGCCGCGCCTGCTCTGCGCATTGCTTGCCGGCGCATTGCTGGCGGCCAGCGGCGTGCTGATGCAAAGCATTGTGCGCAATCCGCTGGCCGGCCCTGAAGTGCTGGGCGTGACCCAAGGCGCGGGGCTGGCAACCTTTATCGTGCTGATTGCCTGGCCATTGGCAAGCCACTCGATTCTGGCAACGGCGGCGCTGGCCGGCGGCGCCGTCACACTTGGATTGACTTTGCTGCTTAACCGTCGCCATCGCTATGCGCCGATGGCCGTCGCCTTGACCGGGCTAGTGCTCGGTACGCTCTGGACCACGCTGTCGCAGTGGCTGATCACCCAGCAAAGCGTGCAGCCGGCGCGCTTCGTGGTGTGGCTGGTCGGCGGCACTTACGGCCGCAGCTGGGGCGAAGTGACGACCTTGTTGCCATGGTGCTTGCTGGCTGTACCGGTGTGCGCATTGCTGGCGAAGCCGCTCGATCTGCTGGCGCTTGGCGATGAGCAGGCGGCTGCGCTGGGCTTGCCAGTGGGCGTCCTGCGGCCGCTGGTGCTGAGCGTCGCTACCCTGGCGGCCTGTGCTGCGGTGGCGGCGGTCGGGCCGGTTGGCTTTATCGGCTTGATGGCGCCGCATCTGGCGATGATGCTGGGCGCACGCAACCATCGAACACGCTTGTGGCTGGCGGCGGCCTGCGGCGCCTTGCTGCTGGCCTTGGCCGACATTGCCGCGCGCACGCTGCTGGCGCCGCGCGAGATTCCGGCCGGTGTGCTGACCGCACTGATCGGTGCCCCATATCTGCTTGGCTTGCTGATCGTGCAAGTGCGGCGCGAGAAGTTAGGCGGTCGATGATGACTGGCTTGCAAGGAAGCGATCCAGCAGCGCGTTGTTTCTCCACGCTGGCGCCGACAGGGCTTGCGGCGCATCTGGAACCGCGTTTGCAACACATCTGGCTTGGCACGCCGGAACGGCAGCAGCATTTAGCCGCGCAGGCTGACGCAGAGGCCGTCTGCATTCCCCTGACGGAACTCGGGGCTTATCGCAGCGAGCTGCTGGCTGCGATGGCGCAGCACTACGGCGGCGACGCCGAAATCCATGCGCGCGCATTGCTGTCGCAATGGAGCAAATACTATTTCTGGCTGGCGGCGCCGGCCGGCATTGTCGCGCTGCTGCTGCGCCGGCCGCTGGACATGTCGCCGGCGCGTACCCGCTTGCTGTTGCGAAATGGCATGCCGGCCGCGCTGTATTTTGCCGCCGACGCGCTGCAGCCGCCGCAGCCGGATAGTGCGGCCTGCGCCGCGGCGCTGATCGGACATCTGCAGGCCGTGATCGAGACGCTGGCCAGCATGACGCGGATTGCGCCGCGCGTGTTTTGGGGCAATGCCGGCAATCTGCTCGATTATCTGGCGGGCGAGTGCGCGGCGTTGCCAGGCGGCGCAGGCGGTATCGAAAACCTGTTCTGCTCTTGCCTGAGCGACGGTGGGCCCAATCCTTTGCGTACTCCCGTGCGCCAGGTGCAGCCGCGTTCAGACTTGCTGCCCAATCCCTTCCGCGCGCGCCGTGTCTGCTGCATGCGCAATGAAATTCCAGGAGAAACGAATTTGTGCGCAAGCTGTCCCTTGCTGTTGACCATGTGCGACGACGAACTGGTCCGCCAGGAGTCGCTGCTATGACGGCCAAGGCATGGCGATTGCGGCTGGCCGCGGCGGCTTGCATCGGCCTTGCCAGCGCGGCATCTGCCGCTGCAGCGGCCGGCCGGCCGGCTACCCAAATTACCGCCTGCGAACCTCTGGCCGAAAACCCTGCGGTCTCGCAGTTCCACCACGCCATGCCGCAACGGCCGAAGCGCATCGTGGTGCTTGAATACATGTTCGCGGAAGACCTGGCGGCATTGGGCGTGATGCCGGTCGGCATGGCCGACGCCGCCAACTATCCTGGCTGGTTCGAATACGACAAAGAACGCCTTGGCCGGGTGCCTGACGTCGGCACCCGCCAGGAACCCAGTTTTGAAGCAATCGCTGCACTGCAGCCTGATCTGATCCTGGGCGTCGGCCTCAGGCACAGTGCGATTTTCGATGCGCTCAACCGCATCGCCCCTACGGTATTGTTCCAATACAGCCCGGATCTGGATAAAAACGAAGCGTCCTTGACGCAGATGGATTGGGCGCGCAAGATTTTGCGCAGCATCGCTTGTCTGACCGGCCGTGAAGAGGCGGGGCGTGAAGTTGAAGCGAAGCTTGACGCCGGCCTGGCGCGTGACGCCTTGCGCATCGCGCACGCGGGGCGCAGCGGTGAACAGGTGGCCTGGCTGCAAGAGCTGGGCCTGGCCGACCGCTACTGGGCATTTACCGGCAACAGCATGGTGGGCGGAGTGGCGCGTGCGCTGGGCCTGCAGCTTGCTTACCCCGCACCGACCCGCGAGGGCACTACCTACGTAACGTCGAAAGACTTGCTGCAAAACCCCGGCCTTGCCGTGCTGTTCGTCAGCGCCACCGGGCCGGAAGTGCCATTGTCGGCCAAGCTGGATTCGCCGATATGGCGTTTTGTACCAGCCCGTCGTGCCGAGCGGGTGGCGCTGGTGGAGCGCAATCTGTGGGTGTTCGGCGGCCCGATGTCGGCGTTGCGCCTGGCAGATGCCATGACCGAACAGTTGCTGTCGCTGCCTCCGGCAAAACCTTAGTCGTTGACGATTTTTCTATTGCAATGGCCCGCAAGTATATGACTTGCGGGCCATTTTCATGTTTGGCTAGCCGTTAGCGACGCGCGCCGCCAGCGGTACGCCAAAGGTATCGCTGACGATGCTGCCGTTGTCGAGTTTCAGTACACGGTCGGCAAGCGGGAAGTAGCGGTCGTCATGGGTGATCACCAGTACGGTCTTGCCGCGCGCGCACAGTTCCGGCAACAGCTGTTCATAGAAAACTGCCTTGAACGCCGGATCCTGGTCCGCCGCCCATTCGTCAAACAGATAGAACGGCCGGTCTTCCAGGTAAGCCACCACCAGCGCCAGGCGCTTGCGTTGTCCGGTAGAGAGTGCGCGCGTAGAGAAGGCGCCGTCGATCACCTGTACCTTGTGGTCCAGCGCCAGCTTGGCGACCAGGGCATTGGCGCGTGCATCGGCCTGCGCGCGTGAAGCATCGTTGGGATCGATGATGCCCAGCAGCGCATCGAACAGATGGAAGTCATTGAAAACCGCGGTGAAACGCTCGCGGTAGGCGGCGCGCTCGGCAGAGCCGATGGTCTTGCCATCAAGTTCGATGGCGCCTTGTTCCGGCTCGTACAGTCCGGTAATCACTTTTGCCAGCGTGGTCTTGCCGCTGCCGTTGCCGCCAACCAGGAAGATCAGCTCGCCCGGCTTGAAGGTGAGGTCGATCGGGCCGACCCGGAACATCCGTTCGTCGCGTTCATGAAAATAGGAGTGCGTGACGTTGCGCAAGGTCAGGGTTTTGAACGGCACATGCGATGCGCTTTCGCTGGGCGGCGGCACAGGCGACCCAATCCGCAGGCTGCCGAACTCTTCCATGACTTTTTCGATACGGGCCAGCGATACGCGCGCGGCATTCAAGGTCGGCACGTTATTGAGCAGGCCATCCAGCGGCAACAGCATGAATAGAAACACAACGATATAGCCAGAAGCGGCAGCCGGATCGGCGCGCACGCCCAGGGTGGGCCAGAACGCTGCCGCCCCCAGGAAGACGTAGAACAGGAAGACGATCCAGCCGACGCCGACGGCGTATGAGCTGAATGCGCGCCGGCGGTGATCGCGCACCTCGCCGATGGCGGCGCCCAGCTGGCCGTCGAGGAACTGGCGCGCACGCGCCTGGTGCAGCTTCAGTTCTTTCGCGCCGGTAAACAATGCGCCGAGATAGCCAAACAATTTGTCTTGCGAGCGGCCAGCTGCTTCCAGCGAGGCAATGGCGCGCTTGTCGCCGCTGTGGTAACCGAAGGAACCGACCACGATCGCAGTCAGCGCCAGCAGGCACACAGGCCAAGACAGCCAGGCCAGATAGCCGAGGCAGCCGAAGACGATCGAGCCGTGCATGACGATGTTGGGGAGGGCGAAAAACAGCATCGAGACATTGGTGGCGTCATCGGTCAGCACCGATTGCACCGGCGCCGCGCCTATCCTTTCGACATCGCGCAGTTCCGCGGCGGCGACGCGCTTGGCGACATGTTCACGCAGTTGCGCCATGGTGTCTTGCGAGAGCCGGGCGAACAGCACGCCGGTGATTACCCGGGTGACCAGGGCGATTACCGCGCATAGGCCGAAGCGCAGGGCCAGCGAACCGTCGGCTGCAGTTGCGTCCGACAGGGCCCGGTTCAGGGTCGCTACCAGCAGGACACTGGCGATGCCGTTCAAGACACAAGCAGTGAGGGCGATCGCCAGCGCTCCCTTGGAGCGCTTCAGCAGCGCAAGGATCAGGCGCATGGCCGGCTTGGCCTGCGCCGAGGGCAGAGAATCGGGTGGGGAATCGTAGGGTTCGTTGGCAGCGGTCATCGGCTTCAGTCGGTTGAGGGTTGTGAGAATCGGATATGGCAAATTCAGCAACAAATATTGCGCGGGCAAACCTTGCGCAATACAGGCTGTTAACAGGGATGACGAATCAGCGCGGTGAATATTAAGGGCCCGTCAGAAAATAATTTGAACATTTGGGCGGCCATGGCTGGCGCACTGCAAGCGGTGGGCGTCTTACTTCGTATCTAGCAACGGCCGCCTAAATGCCCAAGTTATTTTCTGACGGGCCTTTAATGTCGCGGCGCTGATTCGCAGAAAAAACACAAATCCATGGGATTTCACTAAAAATCTGAAGGCGTGGTTCGTCAACCAATCAAAGAGGCCATGTTTGTGGCCAGACCTGAGGATTTTATGTCGACGATGCGTTTTCCGATTGCCTTGCACCAGCAGATCCGTGCGCAGGCACGCCTGGCCCCCGATGCGCCAGCCCTGGCTTCCTTCACTCCCCATGCCGTACGCCTGTCGCGCGGCGAACTGGATCTGCGCGCCAGCCGCCTGGCCGCCCGCTTGCGTGCGGCCGGCGTCGCCGCCGAAGTACGCGTCGGCGTTTGCGTCGAACGTTCCTGCGATCTGTTCGTGGCGCTGCTGGCCGTATTGAAAGCCGGCGGCGTATTTGTCGCGCTCGATCCGCGCCATCCGGCCGCCCGTCTTGACTGGCTGGTCCAGGATGCCGGGCTGGCGCATGGCGTCGTTGATGCTGCCGCCGACACAACGATGCGTGCACGCTTCGCGCAATGTTTTGTTGTCGGTCGCGACGATTTGATTGACACCGTGCCGGCGCTTGACGATGAGGATGCGCCGGTAGATCCGCGCGCAGCTGCCTACATGATCTACACATCCGGCTCAACCGGCACCCCGAAGGCAGTGGTGGTCGAGCATGGCCCGCTAGCGCTCCATTGCGCAGCCCTCTGTACAGCGCTGCCGATCGGGCCGTCTGACCGCCTGCTGCATTTTGCTTCGGTCAATTTCGATGTCTCGATTGAAGCCTGGCTAGCGCCGCTGTCGCTCGGGGCCAGCGTGGTCATCAGCGATCCGCCGCCATTTCCTCCGGAAGCCGCGCGTGCCTTGATGGAGCGCGAGGGCGTGACGAATACGACCTTGCCGCCCGCTTATCTGCGCGAATTCGCCGCTGAATGCGCGCGCCGCGGTGTGCCGTCCGCGCTGCGGGTACTGTTGTTCGGCGGCGAGGCAATGTCGCAGGATACGTTCAATGAAATCCGCCAGGCCTTTCCTGCTATCCGGCTGGTTAACGGCTACGGACCGACAGAGGCGGTGATTTCGCCGATGCTGTGGCCGGTCGATCCGGGCAGCGTGCCGGCGCTGGAGCAGGGCAGCGGCCACGCTTCGCTTCCCATAGGCTGGCCGATCGGACCGCGTATTGCACGAGTTGCACTGGCTGGCGAGACCGCCCGGGACGGCGCGGGCGAGCTGCTGCTTGGCGGCGTCTGCCTGGCGCGCGGCTATCATGGCCGGCCGGGGTTGACGGCGGAACGTTTCCTGCCTGATCCGACAGGGGGGCCGGGCGCACGCGTCTATAGCAGCGGCGACCTGGCGCGCGAACGCGCCGACGGCTCATTCGATTACCTCGGCCGCATCGACGACCAGGTGCAGGTGCGTGGCGTACGGGTAGAGCCCGGCGAAATCGCCGCCTGCCTGCTGACGCATCCGGCCGTGCGCGACGCCGGCGTGCTGGCCGACGCAACGGCTGGACGAATCCAGCTGATTGCCTGCGTGGCGCTGGATGCGGCGCTGACCGACGACGCTTTGCAAACACATTTGACGGCACGGCTGCCGCAAGCCTGGCTGCCACATCGCTTTGCACGCTTCGAGCGCCTCCCTTATACCTTGAACGGCAAGCTGGACAAGGCGGCATTGCGGCTGGCGGTGGCGGCGCTGCCGCTGGTTGCCAGCGCTGATTACGTGACGCCGGAAACCGCGGTCGAACGCGCTCTTGCGGCTTTGTGGCAAGGCTTGCTGAACGATCCGGCGCCGATCGGGCGCGCCGACCGGTTTTTCACGCGCGGCGGTGATTCGCTGGGCGCCATGCAGATGCAAGCGGCAATTCGCGTTGCATGGCGGGTCAATCTGCGCCTGGAAGGTCTGTTCGATGATCCGTCGCTGGCCGAACTGGCGCTGTTGATCGAGCGTAGCGCGACCGAGGCCGACGGCGCCGGCTTGATTCCTAAAGCTCCCCGCCAGGCAGACGACGCACAATTTGTTGACTATCCAGCATCGTTTGCCCAGCAGCGTTTCTGGGTGCTGGCGCAGACCCGCGATGCCGGCGCCGCTTATCACATCGCCGTGCAGTGGGACATTCGTGGTGCGTTGAACGCGACCTTGCTGCAGCGCGCGCTGGAGCAGCTGATTGCGCGTCATGAAGCTTGGCGCACCACGCTGGTGGAAAATGATGACGGCATCGTCATGCAGCGCATCCACGCGCAACTGCCGGTGCGCATGGCCGAGGTCGATCTGCGTGGTCACGACGAGACGCAGCGCACGGCGCTGGTCGCCGATCTGGCGCAAGCTCATGTCACCGACGCCTTCGATCTGTCGTCCGGGCCGTTGCTGCGGGCGACGCTGCTGACCCTCAGCGACACCGCACAGCGCCTGTTGCTGACCACTCACCACGCCGTCAGCGATGGCTGGAGTTCGCGCTGCGCCTTCCAGGAGCTGACGGCAGCCTATGCGGCCCTGGCCAGCGACCATATCGCGGAACTGCCGGCTCTGCCCATCCAGTACACCGATTACGCGCAATGGCAGCGCAACTTGCTGGCTGCCGGCGAAGGCGAGCGCCAGCTCAATTACTGGCGCGCTGCGTTGCGCGATGCACCGCCGCCGCTGGCGCTGCCGCTCGACCGCGCCCGTTCCGCCGAGCGCGACTACCGCGGCGGCCGCCTGGCGCTGCGCTTGCCGCTGGCAACCTCGGCGACGCTGCGCGAACTGGCGCGACGCCATCGCACGTCGCCGTTTACGGTATTGCTGGCGGCGTTCGACGCCTGGCTGTACCGCCTGACAGGCAGCACCGATATTGTGGTCGCGGTACCGGTAGCACAGCGCCAGCGTGCACAGACGGCGCCGTTGCTGGGACTTTTCCTGAACACCCTGGCATTGCGCGCACAGGTGGCGCCGGGTCAGTCATTTGCTTCCTTGCTGGATACCGTGCGTGCTAGCGCGCTGGACGGTTTTGAATATCAAGATGTGCCGTTCGAACAGGTGCTGGATGCGGTCAAGCCGCCGGTACGGCGCGGCGACGAATGGCTGAGAGTCAAATTTGCACAACAGTTTGATCTGGCGCTGAACGCCGATCTGCCTGGCGCGACAGCACACATGTCGGCCGGTCCCGATCTTGCGGCCCGTTTTGATTTTGCCCTCGATTTCACCGACGATGCGCACGGCATCGAACTGGTCGCCGCCTATGCGCTGGATGGCATCGAGCGCGATACGGCGCAAGCATGGCTTGAGAGTTTTGCCGCCTTAGTCAGCGATGCGGTAAGCGATCCGACTCGCACGGTCACCCTGCTGGAGTGCGCCGATCGCGCAGAGTACTGTGCTGCACAGGGGGGCCGCCGGCTGCCGCCGGTGTTCGATAGCGTGTTGGACATGTTTGCCGTCCATGTGAGCGCTACCCCGCACCGCATTGCGCTGGTCGACGCCGACACACAGCTGACCTTTGCCGAACTGGACGATGCCTCGGAGCGCATAACCCAGGCGCTGCTGCAACAGGGCGCGGGGAGCGAGCAGCCGGTTGCGCTCTGCATTGATCGTTCCGTGCACTTCGTGGTGGCGCTGCTAGGCGTCTTGAAAGCAGGCGCATATGCAGTACTGCTCGACCCCGCCGCGCCATCGGAACGATTGGCAGCCGCGGTCGATGCCTGCCAGGCGCAATGGCTCCTGAGCGCCAGCGAGACCGAGTTGGCGCCGCACGTTGGCGGCACCCGTGTGCTGACGCTGGATGCGCTGATGCAGATACCCTTGCTGGCCAATGTGGCCGTTCGCAAAAACCATCCTGCGCCTTTACAGGCCGCTTATCTGATCTACACCTCCGGCTCCACCGGCACCCCCAAAGGCGTGGTGATTTCCCATCAGGCGCTGGCAGACTATGTGCAAGGAATGCTGGATGAGCTGGCATTCAGCGCGGATGCATCGATGGCGATGGCGTCGACGGTAGCGGCCGACCTTGGCCATACCACGCTGTTCGGCGCCTTGTGTTCCGGCCGCACCTTGCATCTGCTGCCGGCGCAATGCGCGTTCGACCCCGATCGCTTTGCCCAGGAAATGCGCAGCCGTAATGTCGGCATCCTGAAAATCGTACCCAGCCATTTGCATGCGCTGCTCGACGCCCGGCAGCCATCCGACGTGCTGCCGGCCCACGCCTTGATCACTGGCGGAGAAGCATTGCCGTGGGCGCTGGTGGAGCGGATCGCGGCTCTCAAGCCAGACTGCCGTGTCATCAATCACTACGGTCCGACCGAGGCAACCGTCGGCGCGCTCACCTGCGATACCTCTGCGCCAGCACAAGCTTCCATGCGCGCGACGGCAAGGGCGGCAGCGGGCGTGCCGCTGGGATTGCCGTTGCCGAATGCGCAAGCCTATGTACTGGATGCGCGCGGCGCCAGCGTGCCGCCCGGCGCCATCGGCGAGCTCTACCTGGGCGGCCCGGGCGTCGCCCGCGGCTATCTCGGCCGTGCAGCGGCTACTGCCGAGCGCTTCCTGCCGCATCCTTTTGCGCATGGACAACGTATCTACCGCACCGGTGACCGCGTGCGGCTGCGCGCTGACCGCCGGCTCGATTTTTTGGGCCGGGTCGACGACCAGGTAAAGATCCGCGGCTATCGCGTCGAACCTGGTGAAATCAGTGCAATGCTGCTTACCCTTGATGGCGTCGCACAGGCGACAACGCTGGCGTTTGAACAGGATGGCCGCATGCGGCTGGCCTCGTTTGTGACGGCGCACGCGGCGGTACAGCTTGACCAGAACATATTGCGTGAGGGACTGGCGCAGCGTCTGCCCGATTACATGGTGCCAGCGTTGCTAGTGGTGTTGGATGTGCTGCCGGTAACCGGCAACGGCAAGATCGATCGCCAGGCCCTGCGTGCATTGGCGGCCGCACCTGTGGTTTCCGCGGCGAGCGGCGATGCGCCGCGCGGCGTGATCGAAGAAATCCTGGCGGCGGTCTGGAAAGAGGTGTTGAAAGCCGAATCGATCGGGCGTGAAGATAACTTCTTTGAGCTGGGCGGCGATTCCATCCTGGTGCTCCAGGTCATTGCGCGCTCGCGCAAGCGCGGCCTGCGCTTTACCCCCAAACAGTTGTTTGACGGCCCGACCATCGCCCGGCTCGGGCAGGTGGCCGTCCTGACCGACAATCTTGCCGCGCCGACGCCGGCAAAACCCAAGGAAGCCGGCCCCGACCAGGTTTTATTGCTGACGCCCGCGCAACTACGTTTTTTTGAGCTCGATATCCCGCAGCGCGGCCATTGGAACCAGGCCATCCAGTTCGACCTGCAGGAACCGTTCGATCTCGACGCCTTCGCCCGCGCTTTCGAGAATTTGCTTAATCATCACGATATTTTCAAGCAACGCTTTACGCAGGACGGCGCCAATGGCGCATGGAAAATCACGCTGGCGCCGCAGGCGTACGCGAATCTGCCGCTGGCCACCGGCGCCGCGCATGATGAAGCCGATGCGCTGGCGCAGTTCGATGCCTTGCAATGCCAGCTCGATCTCGCTCATGGTCCGCTGGCCTGCGCATTCGCGGCGATGCTTCCAGATGGCCGCAGCCAGCTTTATCTGGCGATTCATCATCTGATCGTCGACGGTGTCTCGTGGCGCATTCTGCTGGAAGATCTGGATGCAGCATATCGCGCAGCACGCGAACGCCGCAGCATCCGGCTGGCTGCCGGCAACGGCAGTGCTCAGGATTGGGCCGCCCGTCTCGCGCGCGCAGCCAATAAAGCAGATTCGCCGTTTGCCGGCGAAGCGTCTTACTGGACCGCACCTGCCGTAGCCCGTGCGGGCCATGAAGACTTGCAGCTTGATCATCCGCAGGCAGCCGCGACCAATGCCGATGCAGCAGTCGTGATCCAGGTGCTGGATGCCGAGCTGACGCGCAGCGCACTGACCGACGCCAATGCCGCCTACCGCACGCAAATGATCGAACTGCTGATCGCTGCGCTGGCGCAGGTCCTGAGCAGCCACAGCGGACAGCCGCACTGCCGGCTGGAGCTGGAAGGGCATGGCCGCGAAGCCCTGTTCGACGACATCGACGGCAGCCGCACGCTGGGCTGGCTGACCAGCCATTATCCGCTGGCGGTGACGATTGAAGACCAGCCTGCAGCCACGCTCGGCGCCGTCAAGGACAGTTTGCGGGCAGTGCCGCACAAGGGGTTGGGGTTCGGCGTTTTGCGGCACTACGGCGATGCGGCAACCCGCGCCGCCCTGGCTGCAGTGCCGCGGCCACGCGTGACTTTCAACTATCTGGGGCAGTTCGATAGCGTGCGCGACGCCGCCCTGGTGGCGCGCTTCGGCGGCGCCGGCAGCGAGCGCGATCCGGCCGGCCCGCTAGGCAATGCACTGGCGATCCACGCTTATCTTGATGCCGACGGACCGCGCACGCTGAAAGTGCATTGGGTATATGGCAGCACGCAGTTCGAGCGCGCTACCATCGAGGCGCTCGCGCAGCGTTTTGAAAACGCGCTGGCAGCGCTGGTTACGGCCTGTACGCAACGGCTGGCGCAACGCGGAGGCGGCGCCACGCCTGGCGATTATCCGCTGGCGCATGCTGCCGGCCTGACACAGGCCACGCTGGAGCGGCTGCCTTTCGATTTACGCACTGTAGAGGATATGTATCCGCTATCTCCCATGCAGCAAGGGATCCTGTTCCATTCGCTGTTTGCACCGGAACAATCGACCTATGTCAATCAGCTGGTCGCCACCTTGTCCAATCCTGATGTGGCACGCCTGAGCGCCGCCTTTGCCGCCGCCGTGGCGCGCCATGACATTTTGCGCACCGGCTTCACCGCCGGCGAAGCGCTGCCGGTGCAGATCGTTCATCGGCAGGCAAAGATGACGGTCGACCTGCTCGACTGGCGCGAGCGCGGTGACGGAGCCAGCGCGTCATTCGAAGATTGGCTGCAGCGGGACCGGGCGCGCAGCTTCGATCTGAGCGCGCCGCCGCTGATGCGGGTGGCATTGATCCGTTTCACGGAAGACGAATGGCGCCTGGTCTGGACTCGCCATCATCTGCTGCTGGATGGCTGGAGCACGGCACGCTTCTTCGCTGACGTGTTGCGTGACTATATCGAGCCGCCACGCCCGCAACCGTTCGCGGCGCCGGCAAAGACGCGCTATCGTGACTTCATTGCCTGGCTCGGCACTCGCGACCAGGATGCTGAACGCAGTTTCTGGCGGCAGCGGCTGGCGCAACTGGCGCAGCCGACCCAGGTCGCCGAGCGCGAAGCTGATGCCGGCCGCCCAGCCGAACTGCGCAGCTGGCGCGCGGTTTTTCCGGCTGGCGCCATGGCGCGCATGGCCGAGACTGCGCGGCGCTTGAAGATTACCCTGAATACGCTGGTGCAGGGCGCCTGGGCGCTGACGCTGCAGCGCAGCTGCAACCAGACTAGCGTGGCTTTTGGGGCAACGGCGGCGGGACGGCCGGATGCGTTGGCCGATGTTGACACCGTGCTCGGCCTGTTCATCAACACCTTGCCGGTCATCACCGCGCCTTTGCCGGGATTGTCAGCAGCGGCATGGCTGCATCGGCTGCAGAGCGACAACGCCGCCGCGGCAGAATATGCGCAGACGCCTTTGTATGAAATCCAGCGCTGGGGCGGACAGGGCGCTTTGTTCGATACCCTCATGGTGTTTGAAAATTATCCGGTCGACGAGGCGTGGCAGGGGCGTGACGAGCGCTCGCTCAAGATGCGCGATCTGCGCAACATCGAGGCCACCGATTTCGCCCTGACCCTGGTGATCGAAGCAGGGACGACGCTGACGATAGACTACGGCTACGACGCAGCGCGCATCAGCGCGACGCGTGTCGCAGCGCTGCATGATGTATTCGCCGTCGCTGTCGAAGCGTTGATTAACGATCCGGAAGCGGCGCTGGGCGCCATGTCGCTGGCCGGCGCAGGCCAGCTGGCAGCGCTGGCCGGCTGCAACGCCACGGCGCAAGACTGGCCGCTGGAACAGCAGATGCCCTTGCATCGCCAGTTTGAACGTGCGTCCGCGGCAACGCCGACAGCCATCGCTTTGGAGATGCTGGATGCCGAAGGCAAGCGCAAGCAGCTGAGCTACGCCGAGCTGGATCAGCGCGCCAGCCAGGTTGGCGCGGCGCTTCTGGCGACGGGAGTGCGGCCGGACAGCGCCGTGGCGCTCTGTATCGAACGTTCTTTCGAGATGGTGATTGCGTTGCTCGGCGTGCTGAAGGCGGGGGCTGCCTATCTGCCTATCGATCCGGATTACCCGGCCGAGCGCATCGCTCATCTGCTCAACGATGCCCAGCCGGCGGTTGTCATTACCCAGCCGCATCTGCGCGAACGCGTACAGGCAGCGGTGATTGGTCCCGGCGTTGCCGTCCTGACTGTCGGCGAGCTGCTGCAAGCCGAGGCCGCAACCGGACTGCCGGTTGAGGTTGATCTCGACCAGCTGGCTTATCTGATCTATACCTCCGGCTCGACCGGCAAGCCCAAGGGCGCCGGCAACAGTCACCGCGCGCTGGCCAACCGGATTGCCTGGATGCAGTCCGCCTATCAGCTGGATTGCGATGACGTGGTGCTGCACAAGACACCGTTCGGTTTCGACGTCTCGGTCTGGGAATTTGTCTGGCCGCTGGCAACCGGCGCCAGGCTCGCCATTGCCGCTCCGGGCGACCATCGCGATCCGGCAAGGCTGGTGGCGGCGATTGAAAATCATGGCGTCAGCACCTTGCACTTCGTGCCGTCGATGCTGGCCGCATTCCTTGCCTATCTGGACGATTTCAAGGCTGCTGTGCGCTGCGCCAGCATCCAGCGCATCGTCGCCAGCGGCGAAGCCTTGCCGCCGGAGCTGGTGGCAAGGGTGGCGCAGTTGTTGCCGCATGCCCGGCTGTACAACCTGTACGGGCCGACCGAGGCGGCGATCGATGTATCGCACTGGACTTGCAGCGCGGACGATATCCAGGCCGCTGCGGTGCCGATCGGCCATCCTATCGCTAACCTGCAGCTGCACGTGCTGGACCTGGCCTTGCATCCGACGCCGCAGGGCTGCACCGGTGAGCTGTATCTGGGAGGAGCCGGCTTGGCGCGCGGCTATCTTGGACGCCCCGGGCTGACCGCCGAGCGCTTCGTGCCGGATCCTTTCCTTCCTGGCGCACGGCTTTACCGCACCGGCGACCTGGCGCGACGCCGGTCCGATGGCGCGCTCGATTATCTGGGCCGCAGCGATACCCAGGTCAAGCTGCGCGGCCAGCGTATCGAGCCAGGTGAAATCGAGGCGCTGCTGCGCACGGTGGCTGGTGTGCACGATGCGGTGGTGATCGTGCGTAACGAACAGCTGATCGGCTATGTTGCCCGCGGCGCCGGCAATGCACTGGACCAGGAGTTGTTGTTCAGCGTCTTGCGCGCACAACTGCCAGCTTATATGGTGCCGGCGCAGCTGATCCAGCTGGATGCGCTGCCGGTGACGCCCAACGGCAAGTGCGACCGCAATGCCTTGCCGGCGCCGCAGCGCCAGGAGAAGCTGGCCGTGGTGCTGCAGAGCGATACAGAACGCACGCTGGCCGCCATCTGGCAGCGTGTGCTGCGGGTCGAAGCGATCGACCGCGACGACGATTTCTTCATGCTCGGCGGCCATTCGCTGCTGGCCACCCAGGCCAATGCCCAGGCCAATCTGCACTGGGACCTGATGCTGCCGCTGCGCGCCTTGTTCGAGCAGCGCACGCTGGCCGGCTGCGCCGCATTGATCGAGCAGGCATTGGCCGAGCGCAGCGCCGGCACTGGTCCGGACACAGCCAGCGCCATCGACGCGCTGCTGGCTGAACTGGAAATGGAATAAGGATCATCGATGAGTACTGTAAAACCTGACCTGCTGTCGCTTGCCACGCGTTTTGCGCAGCTGCCTGAGGCCCAGCGCAAGCTGTTCCTGCAGAAGCTGGACGCTGCCGGTATCGATTTCCGCCTGTTGCCGATTCCGCCGCGCGCCGAACGCGCCGCCAGCGTTCCGGCTTCGTTTGCCCAGATGCGCCTGTGGCTGCATGCCCGCATGATCGACGAGCCGGCGGCCTATCACATTACCGAGCGCATGCAGCTGGATGGCAAACTCGACGCCCATGCTTTGCGCCTGTCGTGCGATGCATTGATTGCGCGGCATGAAGCCTTGCGTACGACTTTCGTCGAAAGCGCCGACGGCGTGCAGCAGACAGTGCATGCACCGCTGCGTTGCCCCTGGCATCAGACCGATCTCAGCGATTTTCCGGCCTTTGCACGGGTTGCCAGGGCTGAACTGATCGCCGCCGGCGACGAGGCGCAAGCTTTCGACCTGACGCAAGGGCCGCTGCTGCGGGCTTGCCTGATACGGCTGGATGCCAATACGCACTGGCTGGCGCTGACCTTGCATCACATCGTGGCCGACGGCTGGTCGGTCGATGTCTTGCTGGCCGAGCTGAGCGCTTTTTATCGTGCCTATGCAATGAAAGAGGCGGTGTCGCTGGCGCCGCTGCCGATCCAGTACGCCGACTACGCATTGTGGCAGCGCCGCTGGCTGGATGCCGGTGAACGCGAGCGCCAGCTGGAATTCTGGCGGACCCAGCTGGACGCCAGCCGCGACGTCCTGATGCTGCCCGGCGCGGCGCCGCGTCCGGCGCAACGCAGTGCGCGCGGCGCCCGTCATCTGTTCCGCATAGACGGCAAGCTGACGCAGCAGCTGCGGGATCTTGCCAATGCCCGCCGGGCGACGCCGTTTGCGGTCTTGCTGGCCACCTTGAATGGCCTGCTGGCGCGGGCTTCGGGCGAAACGCAGATCCAGGTCGGCGTGCCGGCAGCGAACCGTGAACGGGCGGAGACCGCCGGCCTGATTGGTTTTTTTGTCAGCACCTTGACTTTGGCGGTCGGCACCGGGATGACGCAATCGTTCGCAACCTTGGTGGATGCTACCCAGCGCAGCCTGCTCGATGCGCAATCGCATCAGGATGTGCCGTTCGAACAGGTGGTCGAGGCGCTCGGCGTGGTGCGCAGCGCCAGCCACAATCCCTTGTTCCAGGTCATGGCGGCCTACGGCGCGCGGCGACACCTGCCGGCGTTGGCGGATGTCGCCATCAGCGTCTTGCCATCGGGGGCACCGTACGCCAAATTCGACCTGACGCTGAGCTGCGAGGAAAACGACGGTGGCATCGACGCCGCCTTTACCTATGCGCTGGACTTGTTCGAAGCCGATGCCGCAGCGCGTCTCGCCGAACGCTTCGTTACCTTGCTGTCGCATGCAGTGGCTGCGCCGGATACCGCGCTCGGCGACCTGCAATGGCTGCCGCCGGCTGAGCTGGCGCAACTCGCGGCCTGGAATCATTCGCCGCCGCGACAGCAGGAGAATTTCAGGGCGGTCCATGAGCATATCGCCGAATTTGCTGCGGCGCGCCCGGATGCACGTGGAGTCGTCGATCTGCAGCGCGCTTTCACGCGCGGCGAGGTCGACGCCCGCGCCACCCGCCTGGCACAGCGCCTGATCGCCGCCGGCGTCACAGCCGAGATGCGGGTCGGGGTGGCGCTGGGCCGTTCGGTTGACCTGCTGGTCAGCCTGATTGCGGTGTTGAAATCGGGTGCGGCGTTTGTTCCGCTTGATCCGGCCCATCCGCGCGAACGTCTGGCGCAGATTATCGACGATGCGCAGATCCGCCATGTGATCAGCGAAACCCAAAGCCTGTCGATGCTGCCGGTCTCAGACGGATTGCGGATCTGGCAGGCAGGGGAAGCCTGCGATGCCGGCGCCGAGGGCAGTCAGCTTGAATCAGTCAGCTTGCCGCAGGTGTCGCCGCTGCAGGCCGCTTATGTGATCTATACCTCCGGCTCCACTGGCAAACCGAAGGGCGTGGTGGTCGATCACGGCAGCTTTACGCGGCATTGCGCGGCGATCGCTGAGCGCTACGGCGCTGGCGAGAAGGATGTCTTCCTGTTGTTCCAGTCGGTCAATTTCGACGGCGCCCACGAAGGCTGGTTCTCGCAGTACATGTCCGGCGCCGCGGTGGCGATCACCGCCGATACGCTATGGCCGCCCGCGCAAACCTGTCGGATGATGGTGCG
>NZ_DATMRB010000085.1:0-13938 GCF_035566555.1 Collimonas sp. | reverse complement strand
GACGATCTGGCGCACCGGGGAGAACTCGCCAATGCCGTCTTCTTCAAACGCGCCGCCATGGCGCTGGAAACGGATCTCTGCGCCGCCGTCGATGGGGGCAGCCTGGGTGGAGTCATCGGTGATGATGAGTTTATGGCCCTTGTCGGTGTGTTCGTAGTAGTACAGCAGACCAGCCGCTTCCAGCCGGCGATGGACATAGTTATGGTCGCTCTCGTCGAACTGGATGGCGTCCGTCATGACCGGATCGGCGCCGCTGACGCGATAGTCCCAGTCCGGCAAGGTGCCGTAATCGGCGCAGATGCTGTCGATCTGTTCGCGCAGGGTCTTGCCGTGGAAGATGTAGTTATCTTTGCGCAGGCGCAGGTATTGGGTCCAAGGCCCCAGCTTGGCTTGATAGAAGACGATATTGCCGTCGGTGCGGAGCAGGCGGAATTCGAAGCAGTAGCCGGTGAAGTAGCGCAGGCTGCCGTCGGCTCTCACCAGTTCCACGCAGAACAGCTTGCCTTGCAAATCCTTCAGCGCCAGCTCGGCGTCATCCGACAATAATTCCACGGTGTAGTCAAAATCGCGCGACAGGCTTTCGACGGCATCGAGCTTGTTGACCAGCAGCTGCGCTTGCGGACCGTCGTCGTGCGGGAAGGAGAGGCGCAGGATACGCTTGTTCTGGCGGCCGTTGATAAGGCTTTGCAGGCTTTGAAGTAGGTTACTCATGCCGTGATCCTGTCGTTACCGATAAATATTGTCGTACGGGAATAGTTGAGGTCGAGATAATACCAAACATATGCGTGAATATAGCGCGGAACTGTCTGTCTAGTTGCAAAAAACAACACATATCCACGCCACACTGGAAACGAGCCTCGGTTTCCGAAAATCGCCGCCAACGAACCAGTTAACCTCATAACAGGCCCGGCTGTACATAGGGCTTTGGCTTAAAATCCCTAGTCGAATACCGGCCGAAAGAAGCTTCTTTCGTAACTCAGGATGCACTTGGTTTGCTCCGCATATTTGAAAGCCGCCTGGCAGTCCGCGTCCTCCGCCATCTTGATGCGGTACTGCTCATAGTCGGCCAGGCTGGGGAAGGTGAACAAGGCCAGGGCGACGTTGCTGGCGCCCTCCGATGGCAGAAAATAGCCGTGGTGGGAGCCACCGAATTTTTCCACCAGCGGGATCCACAATTTTCCGTAGTGCTCAAATTCCTTGAGCTTGCCGGCGTCGATGATGTAGCGCAGATAGCAAGTGACCATTTCTTCTCCCTGATTTTTATCAAACTTCAATTACGCTGCCAGTTCACCAGCACGATGCCGCTCAGCACCAGCACCGCGCCGAACACGAACGGCAAGCCGATCGGATCGTCCAGCAGCAGCACGCCGAAACTGACGCCGAACAGCGGCGTCAAAAATGAAAATACGGTCAGCCGCGACGCCAGGTAGCGGCGCAGCAGCCAGAACCATGCGAGGAAGCTGCCGAAGGCGACCACCAGCGACTGGAACGCCAGGCTGACCCACATGATGCCGGTCAGCGGCGCCAGTCCGGTCTGGCCGGACACCAGCGCGACCAGCGGCAGCGACAGCGCCGCCACCGCCAGCTGGTACCACAGGGTCATGCTGGGCGAGGCGTTGCTGAGGACGCTGCGCTTGATCATGATGGTGGTGGCGGCCCAGAAGATCGCGGCCAGCACGCCCAGCGCGTCGCCGATCAGGGTGCGGCTGAAACCGGCGCCGGCTTCAAAGCCGCCGACGAACGCTACCGCGATGCCGGCAAACGCGGCGATCACGCCCAGCCACTGGGTCAGGCCGAAACGCTCGCCCGGCACCAGCCAGTGCAAACCCAGCACGGTGAAAATCGGCGCGGTGTACACGAAGACCGACATGTGCGAAGCGGTGGTGTAGTTCAAGCCGATGGAAACGCACAGGAATTCGCCGGCAAACAGCAGGCCGGTCGCCAGTCCCGGCCAGAAGCTGCCGTCAGTCAGTGAAAATTTACTGCCGCGCCACCACATCAGGCCGCTCACCAGCACCGCGGCGACGGCGGAACGCAGGCCGTTCTGCAGGATCGGCGAGATGCTCGGCGCCGCCACCTTGATCGCCACTTGCTGCAGCCCCCAGCACATACAAAGAATTAACATCAGGCTCATGGCCAAGCCGTCTAGCGGCTTGCGGGAGGTAGGCATGGTACGTCTTTCCGGAACAGGTGCAGGCAGGGATGGTTTGTCATAAATGTCATTTTACTCAGCGTTGATTTATCCCTATCATCAACGACATCGGCCACGCCGGTGGCCCCGTCTCGGCGACCCCGTCAAATACAGATTGCAAGGAGTATGCTTGAAAGTAGTCACTTTTGCTTTACCGGCAATAAATCACATCGCCGGAGCCTATCATTCATAAGCCAGACCATGCGCCCTACCGGGGCGCCGCCAAACCTCCGCGCCCCCGCAAACTATTGCTGTTAAGCGTTTCCGCCGGCGCCGGCCACATGCGCGCCGCCGAAGCGCTCAAGGCCTATGCCGCCGCCGAATTCCCGGGCACCGAAGCGATCCACCTGGATGCCATGGATTTCGTCCCGGCCGGCTTCCGCGCCGTGTATACCGATTTCTATCTGCATCTGGTGAACCGCCATCCGGCGCTGTGGGGCTATGTCTACCAGAAGAGCGACAAGGCGCTCAGCAGTTCGCCGACGCAAAAACTGCGGCGCGCGATCGAGCGCATCAGCACCCGTCCCTTGCGTAAAGCGATACAGGCGGCCGCGCCGGACGCCATCATCTGCACTCATTTCCTGCCGGCCGAACTGCTGGCGCGCGAAATCGGCAAGCAGCGCGTGGTCTGTCCGGTGTGGGTGCAGGTCACCGATTTCGACCTGCACAGCATGTGGCTGCAGCCGCTGATGCAGGGCTACTTCGCCGCCACCGAGGAAATCGCTTATCGCATGCGGACGCGCGGACTGGCGGCCGATGCGGTGCACGTCACCGGCATCCCGATCATGCCCGGCTTCGGCCGGACCCTGGAGCGCGAATCCTGCGCCCATCAGTTCGGGCTAGATCCGCGGCGCAAGATCATCCTCATGATGTCAGGCGGCGCCGGCATCGGCGATCTCGACAAGACCGTGCAACGGCTGCTGGCGCTGACGGACGATTTCCAGCTGGTTGCGCTGGCCGGCAAGAACGCCGCCATGCTGAGCGACCTGCAGCAGCTGGCGGCCGCGCATCCGGGCCGGCTGTTCCCGTTCGGCTTCACCAGCCAGGTCGATGAGCTGATGGCCTGCGCCGATCTGGCGATCACCAAGCCAGGCGGCCTGACCACCTCGGAATGCCTGGCGATGGGAGTGCCGATGATCATCCATTCGCCGATTCCGGGGCAGGAGGAACGCAATGCCGACTACCTTCTGGAGCAAGGCGCGGCGCTGAAGGCGATCGACCTCACCGCGCTCGAATACCGCGTCCAGCAACTGCTGCAGCAACCGCAACTACTGCAGCGCCTGCGCCAGCGCAGCCTGGAGCTGGGCCGTCCGCGCGCCGCGCGCGCGGTGCTGCAAACCGTGCTCAGCACACTCGATTCTCAATTTACCGCGCTCTCGCCATGACTGCTTCCACACCTTTCCGCCGCCTGTTCGGCATGCTGTTCTGGGCGGTGCTGACCGCCTTCTTTTTCGCCAATGTCGAGATCCAGATCGAGGGCGCGGCCGGCTGGGCCGCCAACCTGCCGACCTGGCGCATCGAGCATCACTGGCTGCTCGACATCTTCTGGGGCGGCCGCGCCATGACCGGCTATCACGCCTGGATCTTCCCGTTCATCGCCCTGATGTTCCACTATCCGATCTGGTTCAACGGCAGCTGGGACTGGCGCGGCGAGTGCCGCATCATGGCTTCCATCATGGTGTTCTGGATCAGCGAAGACTGGCTCTGGTTCGTGCTCAATCCGGCTTACGGACTGGCCCGCTTCAATCCGCTGGACGTACCGTGGCACAAACACTGGCTGGGCGGGGTGCCGGTCGACTACTGGATTTACTCGATGGTGGCGATCGTATTGCTGTGGCTGGCCGAACGCAAGACGCGCCCGGCGCGCGTCGTCCTGAACCAGGGCTGAACCGATATGTGAATCTCTGGTTCTGTATAGAAGTAGAGATTCACATATGTATTGTAAAAATGACTGGAACTTGGTAAATTGCGGACCCGTTCCAAGTTTGAAATGTTGTAAATGCTGATCAAAAAAAATGCAAAAAACGCGTCTCTGCCGAAAAAAAATGCGTCTCTCTCGCAAAAAAACACGCCTCTCCTGAAAAAAAACGCGTCTCTCTCCAAAAAAAACGCGCCTCTCTCGAAAAAAATTACGCCTCTCCCGCCAGAAAATAGCTCCGATCCGCGCCTGCCGCGTTATCTGCAAGTCCGTGACGATTTGCTGCAAAGGATCGCTTTGCGTAGCTGGGCCGCCGATGAGGCGCTACCGTCCGAAGACAAGCTGGCCGCCGAATATGAAATTGCAGTCGGCACCATGCGCAAGGTGCTGGATGCGCTGGTCACCGACGGCGTCGTCGATCGGGTGCGGGGACGCGGAACATTCGTCGCGCGCGCTGCCGAACGCTCGTCGATGCTGCGTTTCGTGCGGCAACATGGCAAAGTCAAAAATCAGCTGCCGAGCGCCGAGATCCGTTCGATGACAAGCGCTATCCCTCCCGCCGCGGTGGCGGAAAAACTCAAGCTCAAGCCGCGCGACAAGGCGCTGTACCTGCACCGCACCCGGTCCCTGGATGATGAAATCGTATTGTCAGAACATATCTGGCTGCCGCTGGCGCGCTTCAGGAAGCTGCAGAAATATCTGAAAAGCAATTCGCCGCCATCCCTGTATCCCGTCTATGAGAGCGAATGCGATGTGCTGGTTTCGCGCGCCATCGATGACCTGACGGCGCAACCGCTGAACCGCGCCAATGCTTCCGTGTTCAAGCTGAAAACCAAGACCGTGGCGATCTGCGTCGAGCGGCTGATGCTGGATCATGCCGGCGAACCGGTCGAATGGCGCACTTCCTTTGTGCCGGCGGAGCGCTTCCAGTACTCGGCGGAAGTCCGCTAACAGCGCCGGGGCAGGGGCCAAGCCGCCGCACGCCATCCTCCCTGGCAGTCGATTCGCGACGTATTCCTGCATTTCGTCGCTTTCCGCTTCTCCCGCCGCTGCGGCGACCAGATAATCGCCGCAGATCACTCAACGGGAGAACCTCATGTTTGCACAAATCATTTCACACACACCACTCTGGGTCTGGGCGCTGCTGGCATTCCTGGTCTATCGCGGCGTCCTCGCCAGCGTCGACCGCGAGCTGACGCTCAGGAAACTGGCCATCATTCCACTGGTGATGCTGGCGCTGTCCTGGCAGGGCGTGTCCACCGTGTTCGGCATCCTGCCGTTGCCCATGCTGTGCTGGCTGCTGGCGGCGGCCATTGCTGCGACACTTAACTGGCGCCTGTTCAGAAAAGAACGCGTGACGGTCTATCCGGAACGCGGCGTCGTGTTCCAGCGCGGCAGCTGGCTGCCATTGATGCTGATGATGGGGATTTTCCTGACCAAATATACGGTCGGCGTGACGCTGTCCATGCATCCGGCGCTGGCGCAAGACACTACATTTACAGTCGTTGTCTGTACGCTCTACGGCGTGTTCAACGGCATGTTCCTCGGCCGCCTGCTGCGCATCGTCAACCTTTACTACAGCCCACAGCCGGCGCCGGGCGCCTATAACGGTCAATTGAATTGAAGACGTAGGGTGGGCAGCGTTGCTGCCCACGCGTGACCGTAGATGCGTATAGGTCACGCGTGGGCACGCGTGCCCACCCTACACGAAATTAGCAGCAGCGGCCAACCCGGCCGTTGCCGCCGTAACGCGCTTCCTGGCGTTCCTTGAAGAACTCTTCATAGCTCATCATCGGTTCGCCCGGATGGGTGTTCTCCATGTGCGTCACGTAGGTGCCGTATTCGGGCAAACCCACCATCAGGCGCATGGTCTGACCGAGGTAACGTCCGGCTTTCGACAGTTCTTCCAGCATGGCCGGCCTTTCAGATTGACATTCAGGTGGAGGGCAAGGCGCTGGCCGGCAGCGCTTCAAACGGCGTTTCGCTGGTGCTCGGCTTGCTGGCGGCGCGCGCCGCCAGCACGGTCTTGATGCCGAAGCCGAGAATGCTCAACAGCACCAGGATGAAGAATGCCGCCAGCCCGGCATCCAGATAATCGTTAAAGATAATCTGCTGCATTTGCGCCACCGACTTGGCCGGCGCCAGCAATTTTCCGTCCGCCAGCGCGGCCTGGTACTTGCTGGCATGCGTCAGGAAGCCGACGCGCGGATTGGCGTCGAAGATCTTTTGCCAGCCGGCAGTCAAGGTGCAGATCAGGATCCAGACGGTCGGCACGATGGTGACCCAGGCGAAGCGGTCGCGCTTCATCTTGAACAGCACGCAAGTCGCCAGGATCAGCGCGATCCCTGCCAGCATCTGGTTGGAAATGCCGAACAAAGGCCACAGGGTATTGATGCCGCCGAGCGGATCGACCACGCCCTGGTACAGGAAGTAACCCCAGCCGGCCACGCACAAGGCGGTGGCGATCAGGCTGGCCGGCAGCGAGTCGATCTTGCGCATGGAGGGCACGAAAGTGCCGAGCAGGTCCTGCAGCATGAAACGGCCCGCGCGCGTGCCAGCATCCACCGCGGTAAGGATGAACAAGGCTTCGAACAGGATCGCAAAGTGGTACCAGAACGCCATCATGACCTTGCCGCCGCCGATGCTGGACAAGATGTGGGCCATGCCGACCGCCAGCGTCGGCGCGCCGCCGGCGCGCGAAATGATGCTGTGCTCGCCGACATCCTTGGCTACCTGGGCCAGCATTTCCGGCGTCACGTAAAAACCCCATTGCGAGACCGCATGCGCCGCCGTATCGACGGTGGTGCCGATCAGCGCGGCCGGGCTGTTCATCGCAAAGTAGACGCCTGGTTCAATGCAGGAAGCTGCGATCAGCGCCATGATGGCGACGAACGATTCCATCAGCATCGCGCCGTAGCCGATGAAACGCGCATGGCGTTCGTTTTCCAGCAGCTTGGGCGTAGTGCCGGAAGCGATCAGCGCGTGGAAGCCGGAAACCGCGCCGCAGGCGATGGTGATGAACAGGAAGGGGAACAGGCTGCCCGACCAGACCGGGCCGGAACCGTCCATGAATTGCGTGAAGGCCGGCATCTTCAGTTCCGGCGCGACAAACACGATGCCCAGCGCCAGTCCGACGATGGTGCCGATCTTCAGGAAAGTGGAGAGATAGTCGCGCGGCGCCAGCAGCAGCCAGACCGGCAGCACCGAGGCGATGAAGCCGTAGCCGATCAGCATCCAGGTCAGTTCCTTGCCGGTGAAGGTGAACATGGCGCCCAGCACCGGATGTTCCTGCACATACTGGCCGCCGACGATGGCCAGCATCAGCAGCACAAAGCCGATCAGGGAAATCTCGCCGATGCGGCCCGGCCGGATATAACGGGTATAGACGCCCATGAACAAGGCGATCGGGATCGTCACCGCCACGGTAAACGTGCCCCAGGGCGACTCCGCCAGCGCCTTGACCACGATCAGCGCCAGCACCGCCAGGATGATCACCATGATCATGAAGGTGCCGAACAGGGCGATCACGCCAGGCACCGTACCCAGTTCCGATTTGATCAGGTCGCCGAGCGAACGGCCGTCGCGCCGGGTGGAAATGAACAGCACCATCAGATCCTGCACGGCGCCGGCAAACACCACCCCGGCCAGTATCCACAGCATGCCGGGCAGGTAGCCCATCTGCGCCGCCAGCACCGGGCCGACCAGCGGACCGGCGCCGGCAATCGCCGCAAAGTGGTGGCCGAACAAGACGTTCTTGTTGGTCGGCACATAGTCCAGTCCGTCGTTATACTTGTAGGCGGGCGTCATGCGGGTGGCGTCCAGGCCCAGCACCTTGTCGGAAATGTAGAGGCTGTAGAAACGGTAGGCGATCAGATAGACGCAGACAGCGGCGATCACGATCCAGATGGCGCTGATGGATTCGCCGCGCTGCAGGCCGATGTAGCCAAACGCGAATGCACCGAGCAGGGCCAGCGCAAGCCAGCCCATCTTTGAAGATAGACGATTCATTGTTCTCCTCCCAGGCGGGAATGAATATTGTTGAAATTTGTTTTTATTTGGCGGCAAAGCGCACCACCGCAGCGTTCAGGCTGCGGGCAAAGTATTTGGCATATGCAGAATCGGTACAAGCGAGGAACTACGCAACGTATTTACGTAATACTACGTACACCGCGTTGAAGACAGCGCGTTTGCAGCAGACGTTTTTATGGAACCGGCGACGATTCCGGTTAAAGTAGCGCCATGAAATTACGGCAAAAAATCATCTTCCTCGCCATCGTGCCGCTGATCCTGGCGCTCTGCGCGATCGCGCTGGCGGTGCGGCACCAGGCGATTGCGCTCGGCCAGCAGCAGCGCGCCACCATCCAGGCCGCCTACCTGGCCAGCAAGGAAGCCGAGCTCAAGCACTACGTGGAACTGGCCACCTGGTCGATCGCCCATCTGTACGATTCCGGCCGCAAGGACCAGGCGACGATGGACGAGGCCATGGCCATCCTCTCCAAGCTGTCTTATGGCGACGACGGTTATTTCTTTATCTACGACATGCAAGGCAAGAGCCTGATGCATCCGCGCCAGCCGGAACTGGTGGGGCGCGACCTGTGGGACATGAAAGACGCCGACGGCAACCTCACCATCCAGCATCTGATAGAACGGGCCCGCAGCGGCGGCGGCTTTGAGCGCTACCAGTGGGAAAAGCCGTCCAGCCACCATGTCGCCAGCAAGCTCGGCTATGTGGTGGCGCTGCCGAACTGGGGTTGGATGCTGGGCACCGGCATCTATATGGACGATGTCGACGCCGCGCTCAGCAAGATCGACACCCAGGTCTCCGGCAATATCCGCAACACCATGTGGTGGATCGCCGCCATCGCGACGCTGAGCGCGCTGGTGGTGGGGGCCTCCGGGCTGGTGTTGAACATCAGTGAGCATCGGGTGGCCGACGCCAAGCTGAAAGTGCTGGCGCAGCGTGTCGTGCGTTCGCAGGAAGAGGAGCGCGCGCGGCTGTCGCGCGACCTGCATGACGGCATCAGCCAGTGGCTGGTCTCGATCAAGCTGCAGATCGAAGCCGGCATCGCCAAGCTCGACCGCGGTCCGCAGCAGGCCGCCGCCGCGCGCAGCAATTTCGAGCGCACCGCCGGCCAGCTCAACGACGTGCTGGGCGAGGTGCGCCGCATTTCCCACGATTTGCGGCCGGCGATCCTGGACGATCTCGGCCTGGCGGCGGCGCTTCAGCACCTGACCCAGGAATGGCTGGAACACGCCGGCATCCCGATCGCCTTCAAGCACAGCGGCAACAGCGACGGCTTGCCGGCGGTCGCCAATACGGTGCTGTTCCGTATCGCCCAGGAAGCCTTGACCAATATCGCCCGCCACTCGCAGGCGACGCAGATCGAAGTGCTGCTGCAGGGCGACGGCCAGGCCGTTGCACTCGCCGTGCATGACAATGGCGTCGGTTTCGATGTCGGCCAGATCGACAGCAACCCCAAGCGCGGTATCGGCTTGCGCAATATGGTCGAGCGGCTGGAAGCAGTCGGCGGCCATCTCAGCATCAGTTCTTCAGCGGCCGGCACCCGCGTGCTGGCCACCATTCCCCACACCTCTTATGTATGACCATGTCTGAAACAACTACCCGAATCATGCTGGTCGACGACCATCCGTTGGTGCGCGACGGCTTGCGCGCGCGCCTGGAAGCGGTGCCGGGCTTCGTCATCGTGGCCGAGGCGGGCAGCGCCGAAGAAGCCTTGCAGCGCGCCGAAGAACAGCCTATCGACCTGATCCTGATGGATATCAACCTGCGTGGCAGCAGCAACGGCATCGACCTGACCGCGCGCTTTCACGCCAGTTTCCCGGAGATCGCGGTGCTGATCCTGAGCATGCACGACAAGACCGAATACCTGATGCAGTCGGTGCAGGCCGGCGCCCGCGGCTATGTGTTGAAGGATGCGCCCGGCAAGGATATCGTGCATGCCATAGAAACCGTGATTTCCGGCGGCATGTACTACAGCGCGGCGCTGGCGCAGAAGCTGGCGCGGCCGATGACGCCCGGCCAGCTGCTGACAGCGCGCGAACGGCAGGTGCTGCAGCACATCGCCAACGGCGCGTCCAACAAGCAGATCGCCCGCGAACTGGATTTAAGCGTGCGCACGGTGGAAACGCACCGCCTGAACATCAAGCGCAAGCTGGAGATCGAAGGGCAGGCGGAACTGATCAAGTTCGCGGTGGAGAATAATTTCCGCTGACGGCAGCGGAAGCAAGGAGCGGGGCAGCGCCGATTGTTACCCCAGCTTGCCATCGGCCGCCAGCTCGCGGATCACGCGGATGGTGTCGATGTCGGCTTCCTGATAGGCGGAACGGCGGAATTCGTCGTAAAACTCTTGCTCGGCCTGCGCCGCCGGCTGCCGCTGGACGGCGTCGTCTTCGTATTCGAAACGCACGAACAGCATTTCCTGTTCCGGCTCTTCAATCGTCATGATCAGGCTGGAGCCGGCGATATCTTGCTGTTTCGGCACCTGGTAGCGCACCTGCAGCAGCGGCAGGTAGCTGACCACGTCCTTGACGACAACCTTGCCGTAGCGCAATTCACGCGTGACTGACTGCACCGACTTGTCCGACAGACGGCAGTCGTCCAGATGTTCAACGAACAACAGCGGCTGCTCGGCCCGCATCACCAGCCCGCGCCATAGCTGCTCGCGGGTCAGGGAGTCGATCAGCGGGTTGAGGGGATCGTTGATTTCGATCAGATGACTGAATTTCATGGCAGGTCCGGCAAATGGTTGATGACGGATTGTCCCATATTCGGCACAGAAACTCATGCGCGGTCTGGCGCGCCGCCGGCGCTGTTAAAATACAGCGCTTTGCTCCTTCCGGCCTGCCGCTGTCTTGTCACTTATGTCGTCTACTCCCAATTTCGGTCTGAATACCCCCCAGCGGGAAGCCGTCAAGTATCTCGACGGCCCCTGCCTGGTGCTGGCCGGCGCCGGTTCGGGCAAGACGCGCGTGATCACGCAGAAGATTCAGCACCTGATCGAGGATTGCGGCTACGACCCCAAGCATATCGCGGCGCTGACCTTCACCAACAAGGCAGCCACCGAAATGCAGGAACGCATCGCCAAGCTGCTGAAGGATCCGAAACAAGCCAAGCACATCACGGTCAGCACCTTTCACTCGCTGGGAGTCAAGATCCTGCGCCAGGAAGCGCGCGGCGTCGGCTTGAAAGACCGCTTTTCGATCATGGACAGCGACGATTGCTTTTCCATCGTGCAGGATCTGGCGATCACCACCGACAAGCAGCTGGTGCGCCGCATCCAGACCGCCATCTCGCTGTGGAAGAACGGCCTGGTCGATCCCGAGCAAGCCATCAATCAGGCCGTCACCGAAGATGAAGCGCAGCACGCGCGCATTTACCGCAGCTACGTGGCCACCCTGGCAGCCTACCAGGCGGTCGATTTCGACGACCTGATCCGCCTGCCGGTGGAGCTGTTCCGCAGCAATGAGGAAGTGCGCGATAAATGGCAGCGCCGTCTGCGCTATCTGCTGGTCGATGAATATCAGGATACCAATACCTGCCAGTACGAACTGGTCAAGCTGCTGGTGACCGGGCTTGGCAAGAAGCCCATGTTTACCACCGTGGGCGACGACGACCAGGCGATCTACGCCTGGCGCGGCGCCACCATTGAAAACCTGAAAACCCTGCAGGTCGATTTTCCTGACCTGAAAGTAATCAAGCTGGAACAGAATTACCGCTCTTCCACGCGCATCCTGCAAGCCGCCAACGCGGTGATCGGCAACAATCCCAAGCTGTTCGACAAAAAGCTGTGGTCGGAACACGGCCTAGGCGATCCGATCAAGGTGATGGGCATGGAGGATGATGAAAAAGAAGCGGAGCAGGTAGCGATCATGCTGTCGGCGCACCGTTTCGAACGGCGCGCCAAGTTTTCCGATTACGCCATCCTGTACCGCGGCAACCACCAGGCGCGGACCTTTGAAAAAGCCCTGCGGCGCGAACGCATCCCGTACACGATGTCGGGCGGCCAGAGCTTTTTCGACCGCGCCGAAATCAAGGACATCATCAGTTACCTGCGCCTGATCGCCAACGAAGACGACGATCCGGCTTTCATCCGCGCCATCACTACGCCCAAGCGCGGCGTCGGCCAGGCCACGCTGGAAGTGCTGGGCACGGTGGCCGGCCAGTGGCAGTGTTCGCTGTTCGAGGCGGTCTTCAAGGGCGGCATCGAAGCCAAGCTGACCGACCGCCAGCTCTATCCGCTGCGCGAATTCTGCCATTTCATCAACCAGCTGGAAGCCCGCGCCAGCCGGGTCGGCCCGGCCGGCAGCGGCGAGAATGCGGCCGCGGTGCTGGACGACATGATGAAGGAAATCAATTACGAGCATTATCTGTACGACAGCTTCGACGACCGCGCAGCCCAGGGCAAGTGGCAGAATGTGCTGGATTTCACCAACTGGCTGAAAGAAAAGGGCACCGGCGGCAAGGACGGCGCCGGCGACGAGCGCAATCTGCTGGAACTGACGCAGATGGTGGCCCTGATGTCGATGCTGGAAGGGCGCGACGAAGAACCGGATGCGGTGCGCATGTCGACCCTGCACGCCTCCAAGGGACTAGAATATCCGCATGTGTTCCTGATCGGCGTCGAGGAGGGCATCCTGCCGCACAAGGGCGATCCCGATGCGCCGCCGGAAACCATCGCCGCCCGCATCGAAGAAGAACGGCGGCTGATGTATGTCGGCATCACGCGCGCCCAGCGCAGCCTGCATGTCAGCTGGTGCAAGAAGCGCAAGCGCGCCGGCGAATCCATCGTTTGCGAGATATCCCGCTTCGTCAAGGAAATGAAGCTGGACGAGGGCGACGCCCTGCCGACCGAGACGGAACAGATCACCCCGCAGAACCGTCTGGCCAATTTGAAGGCTTTGTTGCAGAAGCCGAGAGCGGCATGAGATGATAAGCGCCACAGCGAAAACCATTCTGGAGTAAACCATGAGCATAGACAACATCAAGACATCGCTGGAAAAACTGCGCAGCACGCTCGAAAGCAACGGCGGGGTCGACAACGAATTGAAGACTTTGCTGCAAACGCTGGATACCGACATCCAGCAGCTGCTGAAATCCTCGGACACAGCGCCGGCCGCGACGCCGGCAAGCGGCATCCGCTCGGAGCTGGTGGAACGCGCCCAGGGCATTTCGGCGCGGCTGGCGGTGAAACATCCGCATCTGGAACCGGTATTGCGCGAAATCGCCGATACGCTGACCAATATGGGTATCTGATACCCAGTCAATCCGACTTTGCAGGGTGGGGCCGCGGGCCTTGCCGGCAACTGCAGCTTGAAACTTCCCGTTTAACCCATTGATCGCTACGACACTGCGTCATTGCTGCCCATGAGGCGGCAGCCGTGTCTGCGATTGCTTTATTTTATTGGAACGCCATGTGGTTTAAAAATCTTCAGATCTTCCGTATCCCCGCACCATGGGCCATTTCGGCCGAACAGCTGGAAGCCTTCCTGGCGCCGCAAGCCTTCGCCAAGTGCAGCAGCCTGGAATTGCAAAGCCAGGGCTGGCTGTCGCCGCGCGAGAACGGCATGCTGGTGCACAGCGTGAACCGCCAGATGATGATACTGCTCGGTACGGAGAAAAAACTGCTGCCGGCCACCGTGGTCAATCAAGTGACCAAGGCGCGCGCCGCTGAGATCGAGGAACAGCAAGGCTACGCGCCCGGCCGCAAGCAGCTGAAAGACCTCAAGGAACAGGTCACCGACGAGCTGCTGCCGCGCGCTTTCAGCATCCAGCGCAATACCTGGGTCTGGATCGATCCGGTCAACGGCT
>NZ_DATMRB010000084.1:0-15919 GCF_035566555.1 Collimonas sp. | reverse complement strand
TGTACTGCGAGGCGCAGTCCCATGGCCTCCAGGATCGCCGTCAGGCTGCTCAAGGCCGGATTGCCCGCCGGCGACAGGATGCGGTAAAGCTGGGTCGGATTCAGCTGCGCGGTTTCCGCCACCGCTTGCATGCCGCCAAATGCTTTCGTCATTTGCCGCAGAGCGATCAGCAGGTCGCTCTGCTCACCATCCGCGAGAATGCTGTTGAGCATCTGAATGGCGTAAGCAGGATCCTGGCGATAGACCTCGGCCATCGCTTCGTCATGGCTTCTATCTCTCATCATTGATTCTCCTTTGCCAGTCTTGCCAGTATTTACATGCTTGCTCGATGTCAGCACCTTGCGTCCGTTTGGCGCCGCCGCATAGCAGCAGCACTACTTTTTTCCCAACTATGGCGTAATACACCCGATATCCCGCGCCGACATCGATGCGCATTTCCCAGACGCCATCGCGGCAGAATTTATGGTCGCCGAAATTACCCAATCCCATGCGGTTCACGCGTCGATCGATCGCAATTCTTGCCTTCATATCTGGCAACTTGCACGACCAGTCGAGATAGATGTCTTTGTTGTCGGATCGCAGGTAATGGTGGACTTCGCACATGATATTTTCACTTATAAACGAATTTCAATCAAGCGTCTTTTTCACCTGTCTCAAAGAAGCCTTCCCCAGCTGACACAAAATGTCACCACGAATGACAAGAGAGGGCAGTTTTGCAGGTTTTAAACAGGCGAATTAACAGGTTTTATGCGGCTATCAGACCGCTTTTCGCCAGCATTCCTTGGGCATGAAACTTGCTGCCAAGCAAACAGCCACAGGCAGCCACGATTTGCGCAAATCCGCAGGTGTTTGCACTGTGTCTGCAAAACCAGGCTTGGACCACATCGATGATCAAAATTAGTGTTATTTCTTACAACAACGTGGCGCCCGAGCAGCCCATGTCCGCCGTCTTCGGCCGTGAGCCGAAAACCCTCGGCCGCAGCGAAGAGAATTATTTCGTGCTGGCCGATCCGCGCAACCTGGTGTCACGCACCCAGGCCGAAATCAAGAGCGACGGCATCCGCCAGACCATCACCAACCTCAGCCGCGCCAATCCGATCCTGCTGAACGGCCACGAGATCGATGTCGAATGCGAGGTCGATCTGCAGATCGGCGATGAAATCCAGATCGGACTGTATCTGCTGCGTGCTGAAGCGCAGCTCAATTTAATGAAAGACAACCCAGACATGACCTCGACCAATCCGGTGCGCCGAGTCAATGCCAGCAAACCCTTGCTCAGCGTATCCGAGACGCGCCTGGCAGCGCTGGCGCAACTGAACCTGGAGCTGGCTGCGACCGCCAGCGCCGCCCTGCCGACCTCTGCACCGGCCGCCGCCACGATGGCGCGACCGGTCAACCTGGCGTCGCCGGCGCCGGCCAGTCCCGCCGCCGCGCCGCTGAACCATGCCGACGACAGCCAGCCCGCCGCCGAAACGAGCGCCGCCAGCGAAGCGCTGATGCAAGCTTTCACCAAGGGCGCCGGCCTGCCTGCCGGCACCCTGCCGGCGAGCCTGACGCCGGAATTCATGGAAACCGTCGGCAAGCTGCTGGCGATTTCCGTACAAGGCGCGATCGACCTGAACGCCGCGCGCGCGCTGGTGAAGCGCGAAGCGCATGCGGATGTCACCAAGGTGGTGGTGCGCAACAACAATCCGCTGAAATTTTTCCCGGACAGCCAGACCGTGCTGAGCCAGATGCTGCGCAAGAAAATGCCTGGCTTCATGAGCGCCGCCGAAGCCATGCAGGATGCCTACGAAGATCTGCACGGGCATCAGGTCGCCGTGGTGTCCGGCATGCGCGCCACCATGAACGAAACCATGCAACGCTTCAACCCGGAAGTGATGGAGCGGCATTCGCAAAAGGGCGGCATGCTGGATACGCTGCTGCCGGCCACCCGCAAGGCCAAGCTGTGGGATGCCTATGTCGCCCGCTATCAGCGCATCATCGGCGAAGCGACACAGGATGATTTCCAGACCTTGTTCGGCAAAGCCTTCCTGCAAGCCTACGAACGGAAAATCGAGAAGCTGAAGAAAGCTTCCCCGCATGCCTGAGCAGTCGCTGCTCAGCAACACGGCAGCGCCGCTGCTGCTGAGCCTGGCGCAGCTTAGCCATGCCGGCGGCCGCCAGGTCAACCAGGATTCCTGGGGCAGCGCGCAGCAGGACGACCTGACCTGCATCATCGTCTCCGACGGCGTCGGCGGCGAGTACGGCGGCGAGATCGCGTCGAACGTGGTGGTGCATGCGATCATGGAGATGTTTGTCGAAGAAGCCTCCTTCGGCCCGCGCGCGCTGCAATCCTATCTTGATTGCGCGGTGGCCCAGCTGAACCGGCGCCAGGCGCAGATCCCGCGCCTGAAAGACATGAGCGCCACCGTGGCGACGCTGCTGATCGACCAGAAGAACCGCTGCGCCCTATGGGGCCACATGGGCGATACCCGCATCTACCAGTTCCGCCGCGGCCAGCTCCTGAACTACACCAAGGATCACAGCCTGATCCAGCAATTTGTCGATGCCGGCCATTGTTCGGCCGAGCAGCTGCGGCGTCATCCGCGCCGCAGCATCCTGTGCGCCGCGGTCGGCGTCGAGGGCAGCGCGCCGGCGGAAGTGACGCCGAATCCGGTGCCGATACAGAGCGGCGATGCCTTCCTGCTGTGCACCGATGGTTTCTGGGAATGGATCAGCGAAGCCGAAATGGCGCAGGCCGCCGCGCAAGCCGGCTCGGCCCAGGACTGGCTTACCATCATGCATGCGATCGTCGAAAAGAACGGCCAGGCCTGCAATGCGCCGCTCGATAACTGCACCGCATTTACCATCTACGCAGCCGAGCCGCAGGCAGCAAGCAATCACTAATCACTGAAGACGTGTTGATCACTATCCCAATAATACTGCTAACGTCGAAACCAACTGAACATGCAAAACGCCAAATCGGTTGACCCGCAAGAACCGTCTGCAACGGCTGTCGAGAACTGCCTGCCGAAAGGTACGCGCCTGGCCGATTTTGAAATCATCGGCGTGATCGGCGAAGGCGGCTTCGGCATTGTCTACTTTGCCTTCGACCGCTCGCTGCGGCGCATGGTCGCCATCAAGGAATACATGCCGGGCGCCTTTGCCGGGCGCGGACCGGACAAGAAGGTGGTGGTGCGCTCGCAGCGCCATCGCGAGACATTCACCATCGGCCTCAAGAGTTTTATCAAGGAAGCGCGCCTGCTGGCGCAGTTCGACCATCCGGCCCTGATCAAGGTGTACCGTTTCTGGGAGCAGAACAATACTGCCTACATGGCGATGCGTTACTACGAAGGCCGCACGCTCAAGAGCGTGGTGCAGAATTCGCCGTCCCAGATCACGGAAGCATGGCTGAAAAGCATGCTCAAGCCGATGCTGGAAGCGCTGGCAGCCATGTACCGGGTGCAGATCCTGCACCGCGATATCTCGCCCGACAACATCATGATCCAGAAAAGCGGCGAGGCAGTGCTGCTGGATTTCGGCGCGGCGCGCCAGATCATCGGCGACATGACGCACTCGCTGACGGTGATCCTGAAGCCTGGCTATGCGCCTATCGAGCAGTACGCCGACGACGCCATGATGAAGCAAGGGCCGTGGACCGATATCTATTCGCTGTCGGCGGTGATTTACTTCGCCATCAAGAAGACCGCGCCGCCGACTTCCGTGGCGCGCATGATCAAGGATCCCATCGAGCTGCTGCAGAACGGCGAGCACAGCGGCTTCAGCCAGGCCTTCCTGGCGGCGATCGACAAGGGGCTGGCGGTCAAGCCGGACGACCGTCCGCAGTCGATAGAAGAATTCCGCCAGCTGCTCGACCTGGAGCTTTCGGTACCGATGCCGATGCCCGACAACGATGCCGTGCCGCCCTCGTCGTCCAGTGCCGGCAAGCGCAAGGCCGGCGCCGCCGTCGGCAAGCACGATAGCAAGCACGATAGCAAGCACGATAGCAAGCACAGCGGCGCCCAGGCATTCGCCGCCGCAAACGTAATGGAGCGACCGTTGCGGGCCCCGGCCCTGTGGATTGCCGCTGCTGTCTGCGTACTCGCAGCCGGCGCCTATCTGTGGCTCAAGCCGACGCAACAGCAGCCGGAAGCGCCGCTGATGGCAGCACGCGCGCCGGCGGCAAAACCGGCGCCGAGCGCCGCCGTGGCCGGCGAGCAGATCCTGGACGAAGAAACCATCGGCTGGGAAACCTTGAAGGAGCTGAAAGACGTCACGCCGCAGCAGATGACTGCTTTCCTGCAGAAATATCCGAATAGCAAGCATGCCGAGCTTGCCCGTGCCCGGCTGGCGGAGTTGCAAGGCAAGAGCGCTGCAGAAGTTGCTGCCAAGGCGGCCGAGGCAAAAGGCACGGAAAGCAAAACCGCCGAGCTCAAGCCGGCAGAAGTAAAAGTGGCCGATGCCACCGGCGTGGTGGCGCTGACCATCAAACCGTGGGGCAACGTGATTGTGGACGGCAACCTGAAAGGCGCCAGCCCGCCCTTGAAAAGACTGGTCCTGGCGGAAGGCAAGCATCAGATCAAGGTGGCTAATCCGAGTTTCCCCGACAAGGTCTTTGAAATTGACGTCAGCCAGAAAAAATCGCGTAGTATCGACTACAATTTTTCGCCCTAATCAACGCATTCCAGCCAGGCACATCTCATGACCATTTCTTTTTACCGTAGCGGCAGCGCCGCCATGATCGCCGCGCTCTTCATGCTCAGCGCTTGCGACACGATCGATACGGCGAAAACGCCGGCTGCGGCCGGCCAGGCATCCGCTCCTTCCGCACCGGCGCCGGTTGCCGCCGCGCCCCAGCCACCGGCGCCGCCGGCTGCGCTGACCGACGGCATTGCCTTGTACAACAAGGGTAGTTACAGCGCCGCCATCAAACGCCTCGCCAACGGCCAGGAGATCTGGTCTGCGGACACCTCGTTCCAGACTGAAGCCTTGAAATACATGGCGTTCAGCTATTGCGTCACCTCCCGCCGCAAGCTGTGCAAGCAGCAGTTTGAAAAAGCCCTGAGGCTCGATCCGGCTTTCGACCTGGCGCCGGGCGAGCAGGGCCATCCATTGTGGGGTCCGGTATTCAACCAGGCCAAGCGGACCGTGGCCGCCAGCGCCAAGAAGTAGGCCTCTAACGGCCGAACACCGGAGCGGAAAATCCCGGCAGTTTGGGAATCCGCTCCGTCATGAATTGCATGAACACCGTGGCGCGCAGGGATTGATAGCGGCGCGACGGATAAAGCAGCGAGGCTTCCTGCCCCGCCGCGCTCCAGGCCGGAAGAATACGCTGCAGCTGGCCCGTTTCCAGCAGGTCGTGCACCAGCCAGGACGGACAGATGCCAAGACCGGCGCCCATCAGGAAACTCTCGCGTATCGCCAGCGAACTGTTGACCAGGTAGCCGCTGCGGGTGGCGATTTCGACTGTGCCGCCGGGGCCGCTAAGCTGGCTCACTTCGCCGTTAGCCGGGCGTGCAAAACCGATGTAGCGATGGCTGGCGAGGTCTTGCGGGCGGCGGATCTTCGGATGGCGCGCCAGATAGGACGGCGCCGCTACCAGATAGCGTTGCGCACTGGCGATCTTGCGCGCGATCATGTTGGGTGGCAGTGTACCGGCCAGTCTTAACGCCACGTCGACGCCGTCTTCCACCAGGTCGACAAAGCGGTCGTTCAGGATCAGCTCTACCTCGATCTCCGGATACAGCGTGAGAAACTCCAGCACCAGCGCATTCAGCCGCAGCTGACCAAGGCCGAGCGGTGCGTTCACGCGCAGCAGCCCGGCCGGCTTCTCGGTCAGGCCGCGGGCGTCGCTGACAGCTTCGTTGAATTCCTCCAGCACACGCTTGGCACGCTCATAAAACCGCTTGCCCTGGTCGGTGACGGTGAGGCTGGTGGTGCTGCGTTCCAGCAGGCGCACCCCAAGCTGTTTTTCCAGTGCTGCGATGATTTTGCTGATGGTTGGCTGCGTGCTGTGCTGCTCACGCGCCACGGCCGACAGGCTGCCGAGTTCAACCGCGCGGACGAAGCTGCGGCAGGCTTTGATTTGGTCCATGTCATTCCAGTTTGGAATAAGAGATATGCAATTATGCGCTCTAGCGTATCAATCTGGAATGAACTATCTTGAATGCATGCGGATTTCCGCCTGACCAACAGGAGCATTCATGAAGCACCAGAAAATTCTCGCCATCCTGGCCGCGCTGTCGATGTTGAGCGGCAGCGTGCATGCCGCAGCGGCGCCGGCCGCGCAGCAATGGGTCGCCAGCTGGAGCGCCAGTCCGCAACCGACCTGGGAGGCCGGCTTCGCTTTGTCGACCAATATTCCGGCAAGCTTGTCGAACCAGACCGTACGCCAGATCGCCCGCATCAGCCTGGGCGGCAAGCGCGCCAGGGTAGTGCTGTCGAACGAGTTCGGGACCACCCCGCTGACTTTGGGTGCGGCACATATCGCGCTTGCCGGCGACGGCTCCGGCATCGTCGCCGGCACGGACCGCACCCTCACCTTCGGTGGCCGCGAAACGGTGACGATTGCGCCGGGCGCGCCGGCGGTCAGCGATCCTGTCGATCTCGAACTGGCACCGCTGGCCCAGGTCGCGGTCAGCATCTTCCTGCCGCAAATCACGCCGCTCACCACCTTCCACTGGGACGGCAAGCAGATCGCCTACATCGCCCAAGGCAACCTGACGGCGGCGCCCCTGATCGATATCGCCCAGACCCTGGACGCACGTTTGTTCCTCAGCACGATCCTGGTCGAGGCGAGGCCCGCAACGCGGGTGGTGGCGGCCTTTGGCGATTCGATCACCGATGGCGGCGGTTCCACTTCTAACCGCAACCAGCGCTGGCCCGACCTGCTGGCGCAGCGCCTGGCCCCACAGGATGTTGCGGTGATCAACGCCGGCATATCCGGGGCCAGGGTGCTGAGCGACAAGATGGGCGTCAACGCCCTCGCCCGCTTCGAGCGCGATGTGCTGAACCAGCCCGGCCTCGACACCGTGATCCTGCTGATGGGCATCAACGACATCGGCTGGCCCGGCAGCAGCTTCACGCCGCAGGCCCCAGCTTTGGCGGCGGAACGGCTGATCGACGGCTACCAGCAGCTGATAGCGCGGGCGCGTCTGCATCATGTACGTATCGTCGGTGCTACCTTGACGCCGTTCGAGGGTGCATTGCACGACACCGAGCTGAAAAGCTATTATTCCGAAAGCAAGGAAAAGACCCGGCAAGCGGTGAACCGATGGATACGCGGCAGCGGCCAATTCGACGCCGTCATCGACTTCGACGCTGCCATGAGGGATCCAGCACATACGGGGCGCCTCCTGCCAGCCTACGATTCCGGCGACCATCTGCACCCGGGCGATGCCGGCTACCGCGCCATGGCGGAAGCAATCGATCTGACAACTTTACTTGGCCGGCGCTAAAAATCGAGGATGGGATCTAAATAGGTTTTTGACTCTAATCGGCGCTAAAACAGGGCTTTTGCAGCGATCTGCCGCAGCTTTTCAGGTAGATTCCAGCCCTGTGGCAAACTGTTGGCGTTTGCCGTGGCTCCTTGCAGAATCTACAAAACCACTAGAGACCTATGTCCCATCCCGTATACCCTCATTTGCTCGCTCCGCTCGACCTTGGCTTCACCACGCTGAAGAACCGGGTGGTGATGGGCTCGATGCACACCGGCCTGGAAGACCGCTTTTTCCACTATGGCAAGCTGGCGGAATACTTCCGGGCGCGGGCCAAGGGCGGCGTCGGGCTGATCGTCACCGGCGGCATTTCGCCCAACCGGCAAGGCTGGCTGCTGCCGTTCGGCGGCACCATGAACAGCCTGGGCGACATCTGCAACCATCGGCGCCTGACCCGCGCGGTGCATGAGGAAGACGGTAAGATCGTGATGCAGATCCTGCACTCCGGCCGCTACGGCTACCAGCCGCTGGTGGTGTCGGCTTCTGCCATCAAGTCGCCGATCTCGATGTTCAAGCCGCGCGCGCTGAGCGAACGCGGCATCCAGTCCACCATCGATGCCTACGTGCGCAGCGCGACGCTGGCGCAGCGCGCCAACTACGACGGCGTCGAGATCATGGGCAGCGAAGGTTATCTGCTCAACCAGTTCCTGTCGCCGCGCACCAACCACCGTACCGACCGTTGGGGCGGCAGCATCGAGAACCGCATGCGGCTGGCGGTAGAGATCGTGCAGCGCATGCGGGCGGCGGCGGGCGAGCGTTTCATCATCATGTATCGCTTGTCCTTGCTCGACCTGGTGGATGAGGGCAATACCGGTGCGGAAGTGGTGGCGGTGGCGCAGGCGCTGGAACAAGCCGGCGTGACGCTGATCAATACCGGCGTCGGCTGGCATGAAGCGCGGATCCCAACCATTGTCACTTCGGTGCCGCGCGGCGCCTTCCGTGAAGCGACGGCGCGTCTCAAGCGCGCAGTCGGGATTCCGGTGATTGCCTCGAACCGCATCAACACACCGGAGGTGGCGGAGCAGATCCTGGCCGAGGGCGATGCCGACATGATTTCGATGGCGCGGCCGTTCCTGGCCGATCCGGAATTCGTGCTGAAGGCGCAGCAGAACCGCGCCGATGAAATCAACACCTGCATCGCCTGCAACCAGGCCTGTCTGGACCATACTTTCCAGAACAAGCGCGCCAGCTGCCTGGTCAATCCTCAGGCTTGCCATGAGACCGAGCTGGTCTATCGCCCGGTCGCCAAGGCGCGCCGGGTGGCGGTGATCGGCGCCGGGCCGGCGGGTTTGTCGGCGGCCAGCGTGGCGGCCGAGCGGGGACATCGGGTGACCTTGTTCGAAGCGGCGGCGCAGATCGGCGGCCAGTTCAATATCGCGATGCAGATCCCGGGCAAGGAAGAGTTCAGCGAAACCATCCGTTATTTCCAGCGCCGCCTGGAGCGCACCGGTGTCGAGCTCAGGCTCAATCACCGGGTTGGCAATCGGCAGCTGGAGGCGCAGGGTTTTGACGATGTCATCGTGGCGACCGGGGTGGCGCCGCGCAGTTTGCGGATTCCGGGGATCGACCATCCGATGGTGCTGTCTTACCTGGATGTCTTGCAGCGCAAGGCTGCGGTCGGCAAGCGGGTGGCGGTGATCGGGGCTGGCGGCATCGGTTTCGACCTGTGCGAATTCCTGCTGCACGATGCGCATGTGCCGTTGCCGGTGCCGATTGCGGAGTGGATGGATGAGTGGGGAGTGGATCCTTTGGCGGCTTCGGCGGGGGGCTTGCGGCCTCCTGTTGCGGCGGAACCGGTGCGGGTGATTCATCTGCTGCAGCGTAAGCAGAGCAAGGTTGGGGCTGGGCTGGGCAAGACGTCGGGCTGGGTGCATCGTAGCGTGATGCAGCGCAATGGGGTGGAGATGCTGGGCGGGGTTGAGTATCAGCGGATCGATGACCGCGGTTTGCATGTTTCGGTGGGTGGCGTCAGCCGTTTGCTGGAGGTGGATAACGTGGTGATTTGTGCGGGGCAGGAGTCGCTGCACGAGTTGGTTCCTGTTGATGCGATTGTTCCAGGCAAGCCTGGCGAACCGGTCAAGACCAAGGCGCAGCAAACCGGCCTGCGCTATCACCTGATCGGCGGCGCTTCGTTCGCCAGCGAACTGGACGCCAAGCGCGCCATCCGCGAAGGCGCAGAACTCGCCGCGTCGCTATAAGCAGTCGCTGATCCGCAATTCAAAAGCCGTCTCAAAAGCAAAGGCTAAGCAGTTAAATAGGGTCGGAGTTTTTTTTCGGCGGCCTTATCGCCGAAAATTACTCCGACCCTATTTAACGGACTACGGAGTACGTGTCTTGGCATGCCAAGAACGGTTGGCGGGTTGCTAAAACGTTCGCTACTTCGTGGATACTAGCCGGGGGCGGCCCGGCAGCCGCTTACTTTCTTTGCTTCGCCAAAGAAAGTAAGCAAAGAAAGGCGACCGCACAGCCGTTGCCCTCCCTTCGGTCGGGTCCCCAAATCCGGCGCGCGCCAGCCGGGTGAGGGGCAAAACTCGCCTTCGACTCAAACATGCCCCTCACAATTCCCGGCTGACAGGCGCCGGATTTGCAACGTCCGCATGCGGGGTACTTCAAAACCAACGGCAACTCATACCCCACCGCGCTTGATTGCTGCTTTTTCGTCTGCTGAACTGCTTCGGCAGATTTGTTATGATCATTGTTCTCCACTCCCACAAGGAAACCATTTCATGACTATCAGCCAACCCGCTGTGCAGCAAACTTCTCCTCAATTGCTGGGGCTTTATCCGCCGCTGGAGCCGTTCAAGTCGGGCATGCTGGATGTGGGGGACGGGCATCAGGTTTATTGGGAAATGTGCGGCAATCCTGCCGGCAAGCCGGCGGTGTTCTTGCATGGCGGACCGGGCGGCGGTTGCAATGCTGATCATCGGCGCCTGTTCAATCCTGCTAAATATTGCGTCATGCTGTTCGACCAGCGCGGTTGTGGGCGTTCTACGCCGCATGCCAATCTGGAGGCGAACACCACCTGGCATCTGGTGGCGGATATCGAGCGGCTGCGCGAAATGGCGGGAGTCGATCAATGGCAGGTGTTTGGCGGTTCCTGGGGCAGCACCCTGGCGCTGGCGTATGCCGAGAAACACCCTGAGCATGTCAGCGAACTGGTGCTGCGCGGGATATTTACCGGGCGGCGCGAAGAGATCCAGTGGTATTACCAGGACGGCGCATCGCGCCAGTTTCCCGACAAATGGGAAGCTTTCCTGGCGCCGATTCCGCCGGCTGAGCAGCATGAGATGGTGCAGGCCTACAGCCGTCGTCTGACCGGTACTGATGAAATCGCCAAGCTGGCCGCGGCCAAGGCATGGAGCGTGTGGGAAGGCAGCACCGTCAAGCTGCTGCCCGATCCGTCGCTGGCGCAGGCGCATGAAGATCCGGAATTTGCGATCGCTTTCGCCCGCATCGAAAATCATTACTTCATCAACCAATGCTTCTTTGAAGACCGGCAGCTGCTGCGCGATGTCGGCCGGCTGCGCGGCATTCCGGGCGTCATCGTGCAAGGACGCTACGATGTCTGCTGTACGCCGAAGACCGCCTGGGAGCTGCACAAGGCTTGGCCGGAAGCGGAGCTGCATATCGTCGAGGATGCCGGCCACGCCTACAGCGAACCGGGCATCCTGCATCAGCTGATCACGGCGACCGACAAGTTCGCAGGCTGATGTGACGCTGCCGGAGTGCATCCTGCGCTCCGGCCGGCTGTGGCGCAAGCGCTACTGCTTGAGGAGGAACGGTATGCCGCCAGCACGACACTTTCGCGCTCTGCTGCCAGTCCTGCTGGCGGCTTGCGCCATGATGCCGCCGGCTCGCGGCGAGATCCTGAAGAACTGGTTCAACGACCCCTTCATCCAGGTGCGCAACGCCGTGCCGGATTGTCCGCTGCCGCTGGGGCCGCTGGTGAGCGAGCAAGAGGCACGGAGGGAGTCGCATTGGCGTACCGAGCGCGGCACCAGCTGCTGGCTGGCAGGCCAGTGCAGCAAGCCGAACTCCTATCTGTACGATGCACCGATAGCGCAGACCGTGCAAGCCCATTTTGCCGCCGCTCCGGCTTTCGCCCGCAGCAGCCTGTGGCTGACTTTCCAGCGCCGTTTCGTCTGGGTCGAAGGCTGCAGCGCCGACCCCGCCATCACGGCCGCGGCGCTGGAAGCCTTTGTCCGCGCCGCGCCGGATGTCGAGCGTGTGATCGTCAACCTGCGCGCGCCGGGCGCCGGCAAAGCGCCCTATCCGCTGGCGCCACCCTGACCATTGCTATTCAATGCGTGCCGCGCCTGACTTGGCGGAGTAGCCGTCGTTCAAGGTTTTCAGGAAGGCGATCAGGTCGCCGATTTCCTCGTCGTCAAGAGCCGGCGCTTGGCCTTTTTTGCGATTCAAAGGCGCATCCAGGCTGTCGATGTTGGCGCGGTAGCGCACCGGCAGATCGTCATATTTCGCTATCTTGCCGTTGACCTTGGGATCCCATTTGCCGGGATCGGCATCGCGCTCCACATAAAAATGCAGCATGTCTTCCAGCGTGTGGAAGCGGCCGTTATGAAAGAAGGCGCCGCGCGTGGCCACATTGCGCAAGGTCGGCGACTTGAACATGCCGCAGAACTCCGCCTCTTTCGCCATGTCCTTGCGTTCCGGGCCGCAGATGCCGAGGTCGGCATAATGCGGATCGCGGTTGGCGCCGATCTCGGGATTGCGCGGCACGCCCAGCGCCAGGGGATGAAGTTTCATGAATGGATCTTGTGATGGATGGCTGGATATCGGGCCGGAAGAGCGGCGCAGCTAGCGTGCGCCTGCTTAGCTTTCTATTGTCACAAGCAAATATGACTGCCTGATGTCTGGAAACTTTAGGGTTTGCGAAAAACAACAAAGCGTTTAGAGTGAGTCGTCCATTGCGCCGAAGTGATTATTGTGTTGCGCTACAGAAATAGAAGGAAGGTCCCATGAAATTGTCTCTGCTTTCTTTGCTGCTGCTGGTCCTGGTTTCCGACAAGGTGCTGGCAGACGAAATGCCGATGTCGATGGCGGACATGCTGGCTGACAAGGACGTGATGCAAGCCGCTAATGCCTGTCTGGCCAGGCACCCGCAAGGCGGCAATGTCTTTGTCGAAAACGTTTACCCGATGAACCGCGGCCTGGTCGGCGTGGTGACCGCCGACAGTTCCGGCCGCCGTTACGATTGCTACGCCGAACTGGAAAGCGGCAAGGTGCGCAACAGTGCACCCATCGTCGAACCGCGCGGCCCCCTGTTTGTCTCGGTGCGGCAGATGGCGGCGCCGCCCAAGGGCGAGTGTTTCAGCAGCAGTCCGCTGGTGATCGGCCGCCAGTTGCAAGGCTGGCTGCTGACGCAGACCGGCAAATGCAGCGGGGCCTCCTGGAACGGCATCGAGGTCGCGCCGAAAAATCCCTGAATGCAAGTTCTGCAAAGCGGCCGCTTCCTTTAAGCTATCGGTAAACTTCTCCGCTTGTAGCGGCAGCGCCATATTCACCATGAAAGTTTGCCATTCCCCATGCCAGTTCTTGACGACCTGACGACTTCCTACACTGCCTATCAGCAGGACACCAACGCCAAGACGGCGCTGGATCTCATCGCCAGGCTGCAGCAGGCCGGCAAGGCCGAGGAGGCCATAGAACTGGCGCTGAAATGGTCGACGGCAGTGAGCGTGCCGATACAGCGCGCGCAACTGGCGTATTACATGAGCTGCCTTGGCTTGCTGGCGCAAGCGGAACCGATGCTGCAAGAGCTTCTGCCGCAAGTCGAAGCGGATGAAGAGATCTATTATCAGATCCGGCTGGAACTGGCGGTCGTCAAGTACGGGTTGGGGAAATTTCATGAAGCGCACTTGCTGCAGCGCTTGCTACACGGTCCGAGGTGGTGCGAAGTATGGACGCGGCTGGCTTCGCGGAATCGCGACAACAGCTGGTTTGCGCAGTTCAAGGACAAGGTCCTGGATGAACAGCCAGTGGCCGGTAAAACCATTCTGATCGGCGCCGAAGGCGGCATCGGTGACCTGCTGCAATTCTCTCGCTACGTGAGAAACTTGCAGCAGGAAGGGGCCGCGCTGATTTATTGCCACGTGCCGCCTGAGGCGCAGAGCCTGATGTTGAACAGCGGCCTGCCGATCGTGATTGTCGACGACAGCTACCGCGGCATGCACGGCTGCGATTACATCACCTGGGCGTTCGCGCTGTTTACCCGTTACCAGAAGAGTCCTTATTTTCCGGCTGCGGCGCAAGGCTATCTGGGATTGGACGCCGCGTATGCGCTGCCCGCCGGCATCCAGGAAAAACTCGCCGCAGGCAGCAGCGGCCGGCGCCGCATAGGGCTGGTCTGGCGCAGCGAAACCCGGGTGCGGCACGAACCCTTTCGCTCGCTGGATCTGCAAGCGCTGGCGCCGCTGCTGGCCAGCGCCGACGCCGATTTCTTTTCGCTGCAGGTCGGCGCCTTGAGCGACGCCGAGAGGCAGTTGCTGGCGCAGCACCGGGTGACCGACCTGGCGCCGCAGCTGCGCTCATTTGAAGACAGCGCGCATGTGCTGGAACAGCTGGACCTGCTGTTGACCGTCGATTCGGCGCCGGCGCATCTGGCCGGCGCTCGCCAGCGTCCGGTGTGGCTGATGCTGGCGCAGGCCTGCGACTATCGCTGGTACGACTGCCAGCGCTTCACGCCCTGGTATCCTTCCATGCGCCTGTATCGCCAGGCCAGACTGGGAGACTGGGGCCCAGTGGTCGCCGCCATGAGCGCCGATCTGGCCTAGTGTCGTGTCATGCCTCATCTGTCGGCATCTCGCTGGTCCTTGACCCGTATCGCTTCGTTGCGCCTCGTCGCCATAGCCCTGCTATGTCTCCTCGGCACGCCTAGCGCTACGGGCCAAGGTCGGCGCGATATACCGACAGATGAGGCAGGACACGACACTAGTGCCGTGTCTTTTAGGTAGAATCCAAGGGTTAATTAATATTGGGAGACAAAATGCAGATCAATGCCAAAACCACGCTGCTGGCCGCCGCTGTTGCCTTGACGCTGGCAGGCAACGCGCAGGCCCAGGAACAGGTAGTCAAGATTGCCCACGTCGGCCCGATCACCGGCCCGGTGGCGCACGTCGGCAAGGACAATGAAAACGGTGCGCGCATGGCGATCGACGATCTCAACGCCAAGCATCTGGTGATCGGCGGCAGGCCGATCAAGTTCGTGCTGCAGGCCGAGGACGACGGCAGCGATCCGAAGCAGGCTACCAGCGTCGCCCAGAAACTGGTGGACGCCAAAGTGGCGGGAGTCGTCGGCCACCTGCAGTCGGGTACCTCGATTCCGGCTTCCAAGATTTATTTCGACGCCGGCATTCCGCAGATTTCGCCGTCCGCCACCAGCGCCAAATATACTGAACAAGGTTTCAACACCACCTTCCGCGTGGTCGCCAACGACGCTCAGCTCGGCGCTGCGATGGGACGCTATGCAGCCAAAACCCTGCATGCCAAGAAGGTCGCCGTGATCGATGACCGCACCGCCTATGGCCAGGGCCTGGCCACCGAGTTCCTCAAGGACGCCAAGGCGAACGGCGTCGATATCGTTTCTACCCAATACACCAACGACCGCGCTACCGATTTCAGCGCCATCCTGACCGCGGTCAAGGCCAAGCAGCCCGACCTGATTTTCTTCGGCGGCATCGACGCCAGCGCCGGCACCATGCTGCGGCAGATGCGTCAGCTCGGCATTACCGCCAAGTTCATGGGCGGCGATGCGATCTGCACCGGAGCCTTGCCGCGCCTGGCTGGCGAAGGCTTGCTGGATGACCAGGTATATTGCGCGATCGCCGGCGGCGTGGAAAACCAGGCGCCGCTGGATGCCTTCAAGGCCGCCTACAAGCAGAAATACCAGGCCGATATCGTCCAGTACGCGCCGTATACCTACGATGCCGTGATGCTGATGGCCAAAGCCATGCAGGAAGCGAATTCGGTCGATCCCAAGAAGTACCTGCCGAAGCTGAGCAAGATCCAGTACACCGGCGTCACCGGCAAGATCGCGTTTGACGCCAAGGGCGACATCAAGAACGGCACGTTGTCGATCTACACCTTCCGCAACGGCCAACAGACCTTGCTGTCGCTGACCAAATAGGGCTTTAGCGGGAAACGTCGGAAGCGGCGGCCTGATGGCCGCCGCGTTGCGATCCGCGCCTGGCGCGGCAAGTCACACAAGGAGATCACGTTGGCACAGGCGTCAAGCCGCACCGGGCGCTTATTCATGCTGATGGACGCATTGCGCGGCCACCGGCGGCCGGTCACGGCGGCGCGGCTGGCGGAGGAGCTGGCGGTCTCGGTGCGCACCATCTACCGCGACGTCCAGACCCTGATCGAACTGGGTGCGCCGCTGGAAGGCGAAGCCGGGCTGTGCTATGTGCTGCGTTCCGGTTTTT
>NZ_DATMRB010000083.1:0-25791 GCF_035566555.1 Collimonas sp. | reverse complement strand
GACATCCAGGATCGCTGCGCGTGTCAGTTCGCCTTTGCGCATGAATTTTGGCGGCGTGTCAGTGTGTGCCACGATATTCCTGTCTCTGCCTGTCGGCTCTGGTTAGCTTGGTGTCGAGCGACGCTTGCTGGTGCGGGCTTTGCCCCTGCCTGCAAGAATGCGAACGCTCGTACTATTATGCACCAGAATCGAAATGTCAAACAGCGACTTAGAGGGGCAATTCTACCGAGAGCTCCTTCGAATTTGCTCGGGAGTTTATTTGCGCTGCCTGAGTCCGCGGGCTGGCCCATGCCGCGGCGGCGCCAGCCGGCGGAATCGCTCCGGGCAGTTCCACGCTACCGGGAAAATTGCGCGAAAGCGATGTCAGATCATCATTGGAAAATGGCCCCAGGATTGTAATGCCGCTCAGTTGGGGTCGGAACGGCATGACGTAGGGTGGGGCAGGTTTTCTGCCCACGCTGAGTTCGCTCCTCGAATGATCGGCTTTCCGCGTGGGCACAGGTGCCCACCCTACTAGTCCTTGCAAAGAAAAATGCCGTTCAGTCTTAACTAACCAGCATTACCCCTCAGGATTGTGCTTTATCCAACAAACGGCGGTCGCGCTTGGTGGGCCGGCCCTTGATCGCCATGGTCGGTTCCTTGAAGAATTTCCGGTCCTCGGCCACGATGCTGCGCTTGGCGATGCTTTGCGCGGTTTCCCGGTACAGCGTTTGCGCGATCGCGGCCGAGCCGCGGACGTCGGCCAGCAGCAGGACTTCGACTTCCCAGACGCTGGCGCCGTTGTCGATCGCCAATATCTCGCCGGTCTTGAGATTGCGCGCAGGCTTGACGCGCTCGTCGCCCAGCTTCACCTTGCCGTTGTCGACCGCGTCGCTGGCCAGGGTGCGGGTCTTGAAAAAGCGCGCCGCCCACAGCCATTTGTCGATCCTGACGATTTCTACTGTTTTGCTCATGCCTGCATGCCTATGCCGTGGTCGCGCTCAAACCGGGTTGTCGATATCGATGAACTGGTGCTGCAGGCCGAAACGCTCCGCCAGGTGCTGTCCCAGCGCCTGCACGCCGTAGCGCTCGGTGGCGTGATGGCCGGCCGCCAGGTAGGCGACACCGCTTTCGCGCGCCAGGTGCACAGTCGGCTCGGATATCTCGCCGCTGATATAGACGCTGGCGCCGGCCGCGATGGCGTCGCCCAGCATGCCTTGGGCGCCGCCGGTGCACCAGGCGACACGTGCCAGCGGCTGCGCCGGATCGCCGATCAGCAGCGGCGCCCGCTTCAGGCGGCGTTCGATGACGGCGGCAAGATCGCCCACGGTTTTCATCTGCGGCGCGGCGGCATGGCCCAGCCAGCCCAGCTGGTCGTCGCCGAAACGGCCGTCCGGGACCAGTTCCAGCTGCTGCGCCAGCTGCACGTTGTTGCCGAACTGCGGATGGGAATCGAGCGGCAAGTGATAGGCGAACAGGTTGATATCATGCGTTAACAACAACTTCAGTCGCTTATGCTTGCTGCCGACGACGCGCGCATCCTCGCCGCGCCAGAAATAGCCATGGTGCACCAGGATCGCATCGGCGCCGGCCTCCAGCGCCGCTTCCAGCAAAGCCTGGCTGGCGGTGACGCCGCTCACCAGGCGCTGAATTTGCGCCCGCCCTTCGACCTGCAAGCCATTGGGACAATAGTCGCGGAACTGTATAATGTTTAATGCTTCGGCAAGATACTTTGCCATATCGATGCGGCTGACTGAATGCTGACTCACGATTTTTGACCTCTTCTAAGACTCCACTATGCGACGTTTCTGGCTGTTATTTGCACAAACCGTGACCGTCGGTTTAGCGATCCTGTTCATTGTAACGACCTTGAAGCCAGATTGGCTAACCGGTTCGCTGACCAGCTCGCGCCTGCATATCGCCGCCTCCAAGGTGCCGCTGCAGGAAGCCGCGCCCGGCACCGTTGCGCCTAGCTCCTACCGCCAGGCTTCGCAGCGGGCCATGCCGTCGGTGGTGAATATCTTCACCAGCAAGGAAGCCAAGCCGGCCAGCCCGGAAGTACTGGAAGATCCGCTGCTGCGCAAATTCTTCGGCGACCGCGGCGACGACTCGGACGACAAGCAGTCGAGCCTGGGTTCGGGCGTCATCGTCAGCTCGCAAGGCTATATCCTGACCAATAACCACGTGGTCGAATCGGCCGATGAAATCGAAGTGGCGCTGGCCGATGGCCGCACCACTACCGCCAAAGTAGTTGGCACCGATCCGGAAACCGATCTGGCCGTGATCAAGATCGAGCTGCCCAACCTGCCGGCGATTACCCTGGGCCGCGCCGATGAAGCCAGCGTCGGCGACGTCGTGCTGGCGATCGGCAATCCGTTCGGCGTCGGCCAGACCGTGACCATGGGGATCATTTCCGCACTGGGCCGCAGCCATCTCGGCATCAACCAGTTTGAAAACTTCATCCAGACCGATGCCGCCATCAACCCCGGCAATTCGGGCGGCGCCCTGATCGATACCAACGGCAACCTGCTGGGCATCAACACGGCAATCTATTCGCGCACCGGCGGCTCGCTCGGGATCGGCTTTGCCGTGCCGATGACCACCGCCAAGACCGTGATGGAATCGATCATCAACACTGGCCACATGGTGCGCGGCTATATCGGCGTCGAACCGCAGGACATCACGCCGGAACTGGCGGAAAGCTTCGGCCTGACGCGCAAGACCGGCGCCATCATTGCCGGCGTCATCAAGAGCGGCCCGGCCGACAAGGCCGGCCTGAAGCCGGGCGATATCCTGGTGGCGATCGAAGGCAAGCCGATCACCGACAGCACCGACATGACCAACCTGATCGCCCAGCTGAAACCCGGCAGCAAGGCCAAGCTGACGGTGCTGCGCAAGACCCAGGAAAGCACGGTGGAAGCCATCATCGGCAAGCGGCCGCCGATGAAGCGCGAAGCCGAGTAATCACATCAGCGCCGCTTGGGCTGTGCGCCCAGGCGGCCTTTCACTCTGTGGTTTCCAACTCCTCCTGAGCGGCACCCTCCGCTACCGGCTGCGGCGCCGCCCGCAGCAATACGGCGCCCAGCACCGCCGCCACGCCGGCAAATATCGCCCCACCCAGGAACGCCAGCTGATAGCCGCCATTGAGCGCGGCCTGGGCTGCCACGCCAGCCTGCAGCAAACTATCGCTGCGTGCTTCGGCAAGGCTGGCCAGCAAGGCCAGTCCGAGCGCACCGCCCATCATGAAGGACGTATTGACGACGCCGGAAGCCAGCCCGGATTCGCTGGGCGCCACTTCGCTCATCGCCGCCAGCAGCATCGGATTGAACGCAATCCCAGCCCCTAGCCCAAGCAGCAGCATGCCCGGCAATACATCCAGCAGGAAGCTGCCATCCACCGGCGCCCGCGCAAACAGCGCCAGTCCTATCGCCGCCACCAGCAGGCCGGCGGCCAGCGGCAGGCGAATGCCGAAATGCATGACCAGCTTGGCCGACAGCCCCAGCGAGAACACCGCCATGATCAGGTTGGCCGGCAGGAACGCCAGGCCGACCTGCAGCGGCCGGTAGCCAAGCACCCGCTGCAGGTACAGCGCGGAGATGAAGAACCAGGCAAACATCGCCGCCGCCCACATCACGCCGACGATATTGGCGACCACCACGCTGCGCAGGCGGAACAGCGCCAGCGGCACCAGCGGCGCCTTGACGCGCGCTTCGATCGCGAGAAACAGGGCCAGCAGCGCCACCGCCGCCAGCAGCATGACGATCGTCTGGGTCGACTGCCAGCCGGCCTGGTTGCCGTTGACGATCGCGTACACGGCCAGCATCAGCGCCAGCGTGATGCTGGCGGCGCCGGCCACGTCCAGCTTGTGATGGCCGGCGCCGCTGGCGCGCGGCAGCAGACCGGCGCACAGCGCATAGACGGCGATCCCGATCGGCAGGTTGACCAGGAAGATCCAGTGCCAGCTGAGCGCGCTGGTCAGCAGCCCGCCGAGCAGCACGCCGATGCTGCCGCCGCCGGCGCAGACGAAGCCGTACACGCCCATGGCCTTGGCGCGCTCGCCCGGTTCGGTGAACAGATTCATGATGAGCGACAGCGAGACTGCCGAGACCACGGCGCCGCCCAGGCCCTGCACCGCTCGCGCGCACACCAGCAGCACTTGCGAATTGGCCAGTCCGCAGGCCAGCGAAGCCAGCGTGAACAAGGTGATCCCGAGCAGGAACATGCGCCGGTGGCCGTACAGGTCGCCCAGCCGGCCGCCCAGCAGCAGGAAGCCGCCGAAGGTCAGCATGTAGGCGTTCACTACCCACACCAGCGAAGTTTCGGAAAATTTGAGGTCGGCGGCGATTGAGGGCAAGGCGACGTTGACGATCGTGGTGTCGAGCACGATCATCAGCACGCCAAGGCAAAGCACTATCAGGGCCGACCAGCGCTTGCGGTCGTCGATACCATGCGTCATGAGAGAGTCTCCTGTGAAGCGCGCGCCAGGCCGGTAGTGCGCGGTTTTTTGAAAATACTAGCACGACCATCGAATATCGGATCTGGTGCGATAATTACCGATTCGCCATGTCCGTACCCGCGACCACGCCACCCAACAGGCTTTCATAAAAACAAGCGCATAAAGGAAAACTGCAATGCACGTCCGCGACCTGACCCAATACCTTGCCGAACTCTCTGAAAACAACAACCGGGCCTGGTTCGTCATGAACAAGCCGCGCTACGATATCCTGCGCGCGGAATTCCTGGAACTGGTGACGCGCCTGATCGGCGAGGTCAGCAAATTCGACCCCTCGATTGCCGGCTGCAATCCGAAGAAGGCCTTGTTCCGCATTAACCGCGACATGCGTTTTTCACATGACAAGAGCCCGTACAAGACCTACTTCTCGGCGTCCATCATCGCCAGCGGCTTGAAGAAGCCGAGCCAGGGCGGCGGTCCGTCCTATTATTTTCACATAGATGCCAGCGGCACGCTGCTGGTGGCCGGCGGCGAGTACATGCCGCCCGCCGACCGCTTGCGCGCGATCCGCAACCAGGTGGTGGCGGATGCCGGCGGCTTTGGCAAGCTGCTCAAGAACAAGGAGCTGGTGGCGACTTACGGCACTCTGCAATCCGAGGGCAAACTGATCCGCCCACCCAAGGGATTCGACGCCGACGCGCCGCACATTGAATACATCAAGCTGAAGAATTTCATCGTCTGGAAGGAAACGCCGATCAAGAAGATGCTGTCAGACGCGCTGGAGAAGGAACTGCTGAACGGCTTCAAGGATGCCTATCCGCTGGTCAGCTGGCTGCGCCAGATCAAGACGCCGGTGACTGATGATTGATATTTTCTTAAATCATGACAAATCTTGTTTATCCGTCGCGCGTAGGGTTGGCACCTGTGCCCACGCGGATATGGTGGGACGCGCAGTCTGAGGTACGAGTGTTTACGGCACAGCGTGGGCACAGGTGCCCACCCTACCTTGTCACAGCTCGTTCTGTTTTGTGGAACTGCCAATAAGCTGGCCTGCGTGAGCGGCTGCGAGCCGCTCCGCTTATCTGTCAGACGGCCTCTTCCGAATCAACCGGCGCCTGGGTCGCCTTGACGAACAGCGGTGCCACCAGCAAACCAATCTCGTAGAGCAGGCACAGCGGCACTGCCAGCAGCATCTGGCTCATGATGTCGGGCGGCGTGACGATGGCAGCCACCACGAAGGCGCCGACGATGACGTAGGGTCGGATCGATTTCAGTTTTTCCAGCGACACCAGACCCATGCGCACCAGCACGATCACCACGATCGGCACTTCAAAGGTCATGCCGAAGGCGATGAACATGGTCATCACGAAATCGAAGTAGTTGTCGATGTCCGGCGTCACCGAAATCGAGGCCGGCGCCACCTTGTTGATGAAATGGAAAATCACCCCGAACACCAGGTAGTAACAGAATGCCACGCCGGTGATGAACAGCACCGAGGAAGACACCACCAGCGGCGCGATCAGCTTCTTTTCATGGGCGTACAAACCCGGCGCGATGAAGGCCCACAGCTGGTACAGCACCCAAGGCAGGGCGATGACGAAGGCGACCAGCAAGGTCACCTTGACCGGAATCAGGAATGGCGTGATGACGCCGGTGGCGATCATCTTGCTGCCGTGCGGCAGCGCGTTCAGCATAGGCGCCGCCAGGAAGTCGTAGATGTTCGCCGACCACGGCATCAGGCACAGGAAGATCACGATGATCGCGATCGAGGCTTTCATGATGCGATTGCGCAATTCCACCAGGTGCGAAATGAACGTCTCTTCGACGCCGCTGGATTTTTGTTCTTCAGTCATGGGGGCGGGTATTTTGCGAACAAGCTATTGTGCGGATATCAGGCGTCGACCGTAAGTACAGTGGGCAGACGCATGAGATCATGAAAAAAACGAAGCGGAAGACTTGCCCTGGCTGGCCGGACGGTATTTCGCCACGCGGGCGGCGCCGGACAGTACGCGCGACTTCTGGCCGCTTTGCTGCTTGTACCAGGCCGGCACGGCGCTGCTGCGCGCCAGCTTTTTCTTGCGAAAACTCTTGGCCTTGATCGCCAGCTGTTCCACCTTGTAGGTTTCCGGCGTGCTGCTGGCGCTGTCATCCCAGGCGGCGTGGACGTACTTGTCGGCGTCGGCCATGCCGCGCGCAATGCTTTGCTCGATATCGCCGGCCGCCTCCTGCACGTCCTGCTGCATCTTGCGCAGCTCGTCCAGCTCGATTTCGCGGCTGACTTCGGCTTTCACTTCGTTGATGTAACGCTGGGCGCGGCCGAACAGCGAGCCGGCCATGCGGGCCACCGTCGGCAACTTTTCAGGGCCGACGACAACCAGAGCGACAACGCCGATCAGAGCAAGTTTAGTAAGACCAATATCGATCATGGGGAGGAGCGGCAAGCATCAGACCCGGCCGGCGGCATGGCTATGCGCCGGCAGGCATGGCTCAGTTGCCGGACTTGTCCTTTTCTTTGGCTGCCACATCAATCGTTTGCTTGTCAGCGGCGGCTTTTTCTTCCTCGCCCTTGACGCCATCCTTGAAGCCCTTGACGGCCTTGCCGAGGTCAGAGCCCATGTTGCCGATTTTTTTGGTGCCAAATACCAACATCACGATAACCAGCACGATCAACCAGTGCCAAATACTGAACGAACCCATTTTTTTCTCCTTGCCGGACATTCTGTGCCCGGACCTGCTAAGTCAAAGTAACCGTTGATTCCTTACCATCCCGACAGCATTTCTGGCCGGCGCAAAGCCGGCTTAGCGCTGCCCGCGCCACGGCTTAGGTCCGCCGATGACGTGCATATGCAAATGGTACACCTCTTGGCCGCCATCCGGTCCGGTGTTGAACAGGGTCTTGAAACCGCCGCTCGGCTGGCCTTGCTCGTCGAGTTGGTAGCCGCAACCCTGCTCTTTTGCGAGACGCGGCGCCAGGAGCGCCATTTTACCCAGCAAAGCCGCATGCTGCTCACCGCAATCGGCAAGAGTTGCGATATGTTGCTTCGGCACAATAAGAAAATGGATGGGCGCCGCCGGATTGATGTCGTGGAAGGCGATCAGGTCGTCGTCTTCATAGATCGGCTTGGATGGAATCTGCTTGGCCGCGATTTTGCAAAAAATACAATTTTCCAAATTATCTCCAGATATCAACAGCCGAATGGAAACAGGATGCTATAACAAAGTCGCCCTGTGCGGGCCTCAATTCTTACTGGAATCGCTTTCCGCCTGTTCGCCTTCGCCAAGCTTGCGGCTGGCTTTCTCTTCGATCCCGGACAAACCTTCGCGCCGCGCCAGTTCCTGCAGCACGTCTTGCGGCGTCAGGCCGAATTGCGCCAGCATGATCATGGAATGGAACCACAGGTCGGCACATTCATACAAGACATGCGAGACGTCGCCGTCGACCCGCGCATCCTTGGCGGCCATCACGGTTTCCGTGGCTTCTTCGCCGATTTTCTTCAGGATCGCATCGTCGCCCTTGGCGAACAGCCGCGCCACATAAGACGTGGCCGGATCACCGCCGTTGGCCGGCTTGCGCGACTCGATCACGGCCGCCAGGCGCTGTAAGGTATCGTTCATGATTGCTTCAAATCCGCTCTGTTGAAGATATACCGCCTGGGCGGCCCCGTCATTCCCGCGCACGCGGGAATCCAACTTGATGACCGTAAAATGGGTCCCCGCGTTCGCGGGGACGACGCTAGCCATGGGCAGGTTAAATGCTTGCACGGAATCCGTCATCATTTATAGATCTCGTCCGGCTCTTTCAACACCGGCTCCACCGCTTCCCAGCTCTTGCTGTCGCTTTCATACTTCTGGAAGAAGCAGGAATGGCGGCCCGTGTGGCAAGCGATGTCGCCGGCCTGGGTGACTTTCAGCAGCACCACGTCTTCGTCGCAATCGAGGCGGATTTCATGGACTTTCTGCACGTGGCCGGATTCTTCGCCCTTGTGCCAGAGTTTCTTGCGCGAGCGGCTCCAGTAGACGGCCTCGCCCAGCGCCACCGTCTTCGCCAGGGCGTCGCGGTTCATCCAGGCGAACATCAGGACATCGTTCGAACCCAGCTCCTGGGCAATCACCGGCACCAGGCCGTGCTCATCCCATCTGACCTTGTTTAACCAACTCACGCTGCTCATGCTAGCCTCATCGGGATCTGCTGTGCCGCCATGAACTGCTTGGCTTCCTGCACAGTGTGTTGACCATAGTGGAAAATGCTGGCTGCCAGCACCGCATCGGCGCGGCCGATCTTGATGCCGTCAGCTAAATCTTGCAAACCGCCGACGCCGCCGGAAGCAATCACCGGTATCGTCACCGCATTGGAGACGCTGCTGGTCAAGGCCAGGTCGAAACCAACCTTGGTGCCGTCGCGGTCCATGCTGGTCAGCAGGATTTCTCCCGCGCCCAGCTGCTCCATCTTTTGCGCCCACTCGATCGCATCCAGGCCGGTGGCCTTGCGGCCGCCGTGGGTGAACACTTCCCACTTGCCGGGCGCGACCTGCTTGGCGTCGATCGCGACCACGATGCATTGCGAACCGTACTTGGCGGCGGCATCGGCCACCAGCTGCGGATTAGTGACGGCGGAAGTGTTGATGCCGACCTTGTCGGCGCCGGCATTCAGCAGACGGCGTACATCTTCCACCACGCGCACGCCGCCGCCTACCGTCAGCGGGATGAATACCTGCGACGCCACCGCTTCGATGATCGGCAGGATCAGGTCGCGGTTATCCGACGACGCCGTAATATCAAGGAAGGTCAGCTCATCCGCGCCCTGCTCATCGTAGCGGCGGGCGATCTCGACCGGATCGCCGGCATCGCGCAGCTCCAGGAAATTGACGCCCTTGACGACGCGGCCGTTGGTCACGTCCAGGCAAGGGATGATGCGTTTGGCGAGAGTCATGGCTTGTCAGCGGCGGGCTGCTCCGATAAATCCTGGCCATCGACGTAGTCAGCCACGCCGTCGCTCAACTCGTCGGCGCGCTCCTGCGCTGAACGCAGGTCGAGCGTGCCTTCGTAGATCGAACGGCCGCAGATGACAGCCTCGATGCCTTCGTCCTGCACCGCGCACAAGGCTTCCACATCGTGCACATTGTGGACGCCGCCGGAGGCGATCACCGGGATCGTCATGCTTTGCGCCAGCTTGACGGTGGCTTCGATGTTGACGCCGCCCATCATGCCGTCGCGGCCGATGTCGGTGTAGACGATGGAAGAGCAGCCGTAGTCCTCGAATTTCTTGGCGAGGTCGATCACTTCGTGGCCGGACAGCTTGCTCCAGCCGTCGGTGGCGACCTTGCCGTCCTTGGCGTCCAGGCCGACGATGATCTGGCCCGGAAACGCGCTGCAGGCATCCTGCAGGAAGCCGGGGTTCTTGACCGCGGCGGTGCCGATGATGATATAGCTGAGGCCGTCGTCCAGGTAACGCTCGATGGTGTCGAGGTCGCGGATGCCGCCGCCCAGCTGCACCGGGATTTCTTCGACGCCGTTGAGCAGGGCGAATTCGCGCACCGCCTTGATGATGGCCTTGACCGCCGGTTCGTTCTTCGGCTTGCCGGCGAAAGCGCCGTTCAGGTCCACCAGGTGCAGGCGGCGGGCGCCCTGCATCAGCCAATGGCGGGCCATCTCGCCCGGATCGTCGGAAAATACAGTGGCTTGGTCCATATCGCCTTGTTTCAGGCGTACGCAGTGACCGTCTTTGAGGTCGATGGCAGGTATCAGCAGCATGGCTACGGTAATTGGGTTGAGTTCAGTTAAAAATCAGGTCAGATCAGTCAGGGACAGATTCTTGCAAGCTGTCGCGCAAACGTTAGATGCGCCATTCCACAAAATTCTTGTACAACTGCAAACCGGCGGCGGCGCTCTTCTCCGGATGGAACTGTGTAGCGAAAATATTATCACGGCCGACGGCGCAGCTGAATGCAGCGCCGTAAACGGTCTCGCCGAAGGTATGCTCGGCCAGCGCCGGGGCGGCGTAGTAACTATGCACGAAATAAAAATAGTCGTCGTCGGCAATGCCATTCCAGAGTGGATGAGACTGTGACTGGCGCACCCGGTTCCAGCCCATCTGCGGCACTTTGAAACGCGAACCGTCGTCCTGCAGCTGGCCGTCGAGCTGGAAGCGCACCACCTTGCCGGGCAACAGACCGAGCCCATCCGTAGGGCCTTCCTCGCTGCTGTCGAACAGCATCTGTTCACCCACGCACACGCCCAGCAGCGGCTTGCTGCGTGACGCTTCCAGCACGGCTTCCTGCACGCCAGATTCACGCAGGCAGCGCATGCAGTCCGGCATGGCGCCCTGACCCGGCAACACCAGCCGGTCGGCAGCCTTGATATCGGCGACGACGCCGGAGATACGGACATCGGCTTCCGGCGCTACCTGGCGCAGGGCTTGCGCCACCGAGCGCAGGTTGCCCATGCCATAGTCAACCACAACGATTTTGTTCATGATAAAGATTCAAGTCTCGAGAAACAAACCCCGTGCGTATCCGCATGTGCCGGCAAACCGCAGGCGCGATGGTTGGCAAGAACGGCGGCACAGGATGAAAGCGGCGCTTTAGCGATTACATTAGTCGTCAAACAACTACGGATCCCTACAGACTACCTTTGGTCGAAGGAATCGTCCCGGCGGAACGTGCATCCAGCTCGGTGGCCATGCGCAATGCGCGGCCAAATGCCTTGAACACGGTTTCGCACTGATGATGTGCGTTTTCGCCGCGCAGGTTGTCGATATGCAAAGACACCAGGGCGTGATTCACAAAGCCCTGGAAAAATTCGTGGGTGAGATCGACGTCGAAACCGCCGATCATGGCGCGCTTGAACGGCACGTGGAATTCGAGCCCGGGACGGCCGGAGAAATCGATGACGACGCGCGACAAGGCTTCATCCAGCGGCACATAGGCATGGCCGTAGCGGCGGATGCCCTTCTTGTCGCCGATGGCCTGGGCGAACGCTTGCCCCAAGGTAATGCCGACATCTTCCACCGTGTGGTGGGCGTCGATATGCAAGTCGCCGTTGGCTTCGATATCCAGGTCGATCAGCCCATGCCGCGCAATCTGGTCCAGCATATGGTCCAGGAAAGGCACGCCGGTATTCAGTTTTTGCTGGCCGCTGCCATCCAGATTGATGGAGACACGGATTTGCGTCTCGTTGGTGTTGCGGGTGATCGATGCTGTTCGAGGCGTAGACATGTTGAGCTTGAGACCAATTTACGATGTGGTGACGCACACGGCGCCATGGAGGTAATGCTAAATAGTACAGCTTCTCCGTTATCGAAGCTTGATTGGCGCGCCTTTTGAGTCGCGTCATCATTTTACCGGCTTTTTCCGGCTTTCCTGCTAAGAGACGTCTTGATAATCCTTATCAGCGTTGCTTTTCGCTGAATGTAGGGTGGGCACCAGTGCCCACGCGTTGCCTGGCTTCAACATGGGCACTCGTGCCCACCCTACGCCAGCGCCTTCTTATCCGGCTTCTTGCTATCCAATTGCGCCAGACGCTGCTCAATCAAAGCACAGTATTCGGGATTGAGCTCGAAACCGACGAACTGACGGCCGCAGCGGCGCGCCGCCACCGCCGTGGTGCCGCTGCCCATGAAGGGATCCAGCACCACCCCGCCCGGCGGGCAGGACGCCTTGATCATCCGTTCGACGATTTCCAGCGGCTTCTGGGTCGGGTGGTCGGCGCGCTCGCGATGTTCGCGGTGCAGGCGCGACACGCTCCAGACATCTTTCGGGTTGTAGCCCAGTTCCAGCCATTTGGCGCCGACAAAAATCGAGCGCGAACGGGCTTTCTTGGTCACGGCGTCGTAAGGAATGCGGATGGCGTCGAGATCGAAATGGTAATCCTTGGCGCGGGCAAAGAAGCCGATCGTATCGTGCACCGAGGAAAAGCGCCGCGTGCCGCCGCCCATCGAAGGCACCCGCCGATCCCAGATAATCTCGTTGATCATGGTCATGCGCTGCTTCAGCATGACGAAAATTTCCGGCGAAAAGCGCCAGGTCAGGAAAATGTACAGGCTGCCGTTCGGCTTCAGCTTGGGCAAGGCGGCGTCGATCCATTCTTCGGTCCAGCGCAGGTAGGCGGCGGTGTCGAGCTTGTCGGAATCGTTGCCGTAATCCTTGCCCAGGCCATACGGCGGATCGGCCAGCAGCAAGTCAACCGAACCGTCAGGAATGCGCTGCAAGCCTTGCAGCGCATCTTCGCCGAAGACACGGTTGAGCCAGTCGCCGCCGGCAGTCGTCATGCCCGGCACACCGCAGCTGGAATCATCATTGCTTGCCGTCTTCCAGGCGATACTCCGCCGAGCGTGCATGCGCCTGCAAGCCTTCGCCGTAAGCCAGTTCCGCCGCCACCTTGCCCAGGGTCTGGGCGCCGGCGGCGCTGATGTTGATCATGCTGGAACGCTTCTGGAAATCGTAGACACCCAGCGGCGACGAAAAACGCGCGGTGCGCGAAGTCGGCAGCACGTGGTTCGGTCCGGCGCAATAATCGCCCAGCGCTTCCGACGAAAAACGGCCCAGGAACATGGCGCCGGCATGACGGACGCGGTCGGCCCAGTGCTGCGGATTTTCGGTCGAGATTTCCAGATGTTCTGCGGCGATATGGTTGGCGATTTCGCAGGCCTGTTCCAGATCGCGCACCTTGATCAGCGCGCCACGGTCAGTCAGAGAAGCACGGATCACTTCGTGGCGCGGCATCAGCGCCAGCTGGCGGTTGATGCTGGCTTCCACCGCGGCGATATAGTCGGCGTCCGGGCACAGCAGGATAGACTGCGCCAGCTCGTCGTGTTCCGCCTGCGAAAACAAGTCCATCGCGATCCAGTCGGGATCGGTGCTGCCGTCGCAGATCACCAGGATTTCCGACGGGCCGGCGATCATGTCGATGCCGACCGTGCCGAACACCCGGCGCTTGGCCGCCGCCACATAGGCGTTGCCAGGGCCGACGATTTTGTCGACTTGTGGAATGGTATCAGTGCCGTAGGCCAGCGCAGCGACCGCTTGCGCGCCGCCGATGGTGAATACGCGGTCGACGCCGGCGATGGCCGCGGCGGCCAGCACCAGCGGATTCTTGACGCCGTCCGGGGTCGGCACCACCATGATGATTTCCTGCACGCCGGCGACCTTGGCCGGGATCGCATTCATCAGCACCGAGGATGGATAAGCAGCCTTGCCGCCGGGGACGTAGATGCCGACGCGGTCCAGCGGCGTCACTTTTTGTCCGAGCACGGTGCCGTCGGCTTCTGTGTAGCTGAAGCCGTCCGAACCGCATTCGTTCTTTTGCCGCTGATGATAGGCGCGCACGCGGTCGGCGGCGGTCTGCAAGGCGCTGCGGCGCTGCGGCGACAGCTGCGCCAAGGCATCCTGCAATTCTTGCTGCCCGATTTCCAGGGTGCTCACGCTGCTGGCGCTGAGGCGGTCGAAACGGTTGGTGTATTCCAGCACGGCGGCGTCGCCGCGCGCCTTGACGTCGGCCAGGATGCGTGCAGCAGCCTGGTCGATGGCTTCATCTTCGCCGGCCTCGAAAGCCAGCACGGCGTTCAGTTGCGCCTGGAAATCCGGCTGCGCCGCATCGAGTTTTCTGATTGCTATGCTCATGTTGCTGCTTCCAGTTTGTCGCTTATGGGCTTTAATCGGACTTTATTTGACGGAAGCCCGTTCGAATGCATCCAGGATAGGCTGCAGCCGTTCGCGCTTGAGTTTCAGGGCGGCCTGGTTGATCACCAGGCGCGATGAAATGTCCATGATATGTTCGACTTCGACCAGATTGTTGGCACGCAAGGTGCCGCCAGTGCTGACCAGGTCGACGATAGCGTCGGCCAGACCGACCAGCGGCGCCAGCTCCATCGAACCGTACAGCTTGATGAGGTCGACGTGCATGCCCTTGGCGGCAAAATGCTCGCGCGCGGTCAGCAGGTATTTGGTGGCCACGCGCAAACGCGCGCCCTGGCGGATCGCGCTGGCATAGTCAAAGCCGGCGGACACCGCGACCGACATGCGGCACTTGGCGATTTCCAGGTCGATCGGCTGATACAAGCCTTCGCCGCCATGTTCCAGCAGCACATCCTTGCCGGCCACGCCGAAATCCGCAGCGCCGTATTGCACGTAAGTCGGCACATCGGAAGCACGCACGATGATGACGTTGACCAGCGGATCGTTGGTCGGCAGGATCAGCTTGCGCGAGGTTTCCGGATCTTCCGTGACTTCGATGCCGGCCGCCTTCAGCAGCGGCAGCGTCTCTTCAAAGATGCGGCCCTTGGACAGGGCGAGCGTCAGCTTCTGGCTCATTTGATTCTTTCGATGTTGGCGCCGACGGCCGACAGCTTGCGTTCCATCTGGTCGTAGCCGCGATCGAGGTGATACACGCGCTCGATCATGGTCTGGCCCTGCGCCACCAGGCCGGAGATCACCAGCGAGGCGGAAGCACGCAAATCGGTCGCCATGACCGGCGCGCCGACAAGGTGGTCGACGCCCTTGATGATGGCGGTATTGCCTTGCACATCGATGGCGGCGCCGAGGCGGTTCATTTCCTGCACGTGCATGAAACGGTTTTCAAAGATCGTTTCGGTGACGTGGCTGGTGCCTTCGGCAATGCTGTTGAGCGACATGAACTGCGCCTGCATGTCGGTCGGGAAGCCCGGGTATTCGGTGGTGCGGAAGCTGACTGCCTTCGGCCGCGCCGCCATCTGCACGCGGATCCAGTCCTCACCGGAGGTCAGGATCACGCCGGCTTCGCGCAGCTTGTCCAGCACGGCGTCGAGGATATGGCTGCGGGTGTTTTTCAGCATGACGTCGCCGCCGGTGGCTGCCACGGCGCACAGGAAGGTGCCGGTTTCGATGCGGTCGGCGATCACCGAATGCTCGGCGCCGTGCAGCTTGTCGACGCCCTGGATCACCAGGCGGTCGGTGCCGATGCCGTCGATCTTCGCGCCCATCGCCACCAGCAGATTGGCCAGGTCGCTCACTTCCGGTTCACGCGCGGCGTTTTCCAGCACGGTCTCGCCGTCGGCCAGGGTCGCGGCCATCAACAGGTTTTCGGTGCCGGTGACAGTGATCATGTCGGTCACGACACGGGTGCCTTTCAGCTTCTTGGCCTTGGCATGGATGTAGCCGGCTTCGATAGAAATCTCGGCGCCCATCGCCTGCAAGCCTTTGATGTGCTGGTCGACCGGACGCGAGCCGATGCCGCAGCCGCCCGGCAGCGATACCTTGGCTTCGCCGAAGCGCGCCAGCAGCGGGCCCAGCACCAGGATCGATGCACGCATGGTTTTCACCATCTCGTACGGCGCTTCCAGATTGCTGATGGCGTCGCCCTGCAGGGTAACGAAATGGCCGTCCTGGGTCGCTTTCAAACCCATCTGGCGCAACAGCTTGAGGATGGTCGAGACATCGTGCAGGTTAGGCACATTGCTGAGCTGCAGCTGGTCAGAGGTCAACAGACCGGCGCACAAGATAGGCAGCGCCGCATTTTTTGCGCCGGAAATAGTGATTTCACCGGAAAGGCGGTTGCCGCCTTGTATCAATAATTTATCCATTATTATTTCTCTCTTTGCTACACGTTATGGCTGGCCATCCGGACCAGAGATGTTCATCGGGCTGCGCTGGCTTAGACAAGCCGGCGCGCAATTAGTTAGCGAATTCTTCGGGCGTCAGGGTTTTCATCGACAGCGCATGGATCTCTTCGCGCATGCGGTCGCCCAGGGCCGCATAGACGATCTGGTGACGCTGTATCGGGCGCTTGCCGGCAAACGCCGCCGACACGATCACCGCCTTGAAATGCTGGCCGTCGCCCTCGACTTCCAGGTGCGAGCATTCGAGGCCGGCGGCGATGTAACTTTTAACGAGATCGGGTGTTGGGAACATGATATTTTCTTACCGGTTAACTATAGCGACGGAATGTAACGATTTGGTTTAGTGGCGCAGCTTGTAGCCGCGCCGCAGCATCTGCACCGCCAGGGTCGACAGCAGCGCCAGCGCGATGCAGATGATCGCCAGGCTGATCAGCGGATTGACGTCGGACTGGCCGAAGAAGCCGTAGCGGAAGCCGTCGATCATGTAGAAGAACGGATTCAGGTGCGACACCGCTTGCCAGAACGGCGGCAACGACTTGATCGAATAAAACACGCCGGCCAGGAAGGTCAGCGGCATGATCAGGAAGTTCTGGAACACCGCCAGCTGGTCGAACTTGTCGGCCCAGATGCCGGCGATCAAACCCATGGTGCCCAGCAGCGCCGCGCCGAGGAAGGCGAAAATCACGATCCACCATGGCGCCACGAAGGACAGGTTGCCGAACCAGGCGGTGATCACGAACACGCCGAAACCGACCGCCAGGCCACGCACCACGGCCGCCAGCACATAGCCGCCGTACAGCTCCCAGTGGGACAGCGGCGGCAGCAGGACAAACACCAGATTGCCGGTCATTTTCGACTGTGTCAACGAAGACGAGGTATTGGCGAAGGCATTCTGCAACACGCTCATCATCACCAGGCCGGGAATCAGGAAAGCCGTGTACTGCACGCCCGGATAGACTTCCACATGGTCTTTCAGCGTGTGGCCGAAAATCAGCAGGTACAGCATGGCGGTGAGAATCGGCGCACCGATGGTTTGCGTCGCCACTTTCCAGAAGCGCAGCACTTCCTTGTAAAACAGTGTTTGAAAACCGACCATCATTTGCCACCGCCTGCACTGTATTCGTCAGCGTAGACATTGAAGCCGTTGGCGCTGACCTTGCTATCCATGATCTGCAGGAACACGTCTTCCAGATCGGCCTGTTGCAGCTGCATGTCTTCTATCACCGCACCGGCCTGGCGCAATGAAGCCAGGATCGGTTCGACATCGGCATACTGGTTGACGCGCAGAGAGAACTTGGCGCCGTCCGCATGCAGCACCAGATGCTGCAACGCTTCCGGCAAGCTACCGCTGGACAACTGCACAATCAGCTGGGAACCAGCGATGCGCTTGATCAGCGCCGAGGTAGTGTCGAGCGCGACCACCTGCCCCAGCTTGAGCATGGCGATGCGGTTGCACTGTTCCTGCGCTTCTTCCAGGTAATGGGTAGTCAGGACCACGGTGTGGCCTTCGCGGTTGAGGCGCGAAATGAAGCGCCACAAGGTCTGGCGCAGTTCGACGTCGACGCCAGCGGTCGGTTCGTCCAGCACGATCACCGGCGGCTTGTGCACCAGCGCCTGCGCCACCAGCACGCGGCGCTTCATGCCGCCGGAAAGTGCGCGCATATTGGTGTCGGCCTTGTTGGTCAGATCGAGGTTTTCCATCACCTCGTCGATCCATTTGTCGTTGTTCTTCAGGCCGTAATAGCCGGACTGCATGCGCAAGGTCTCGCGCACCGTGAAGAAGGGATCGAACACCAGCTCCTGCGGCACCACGCCCAGGTTGCGGCGCGCGGCGCGATAGTCGCTGACCACATCGTGGCCGTGGATCGTGACATTGCCGGAATCGGGACGATTCAAACCGGCAATGATGGAAATCAAGGTAGTCTTGCCGGCGCCGTTAGGGCCGAGCAAGCCGAAGAACTCGCCTTCTTCGATGGTCAGTGAAACGCCGCCCAGAGCCTGCAAGGACTGGTAACGCTTCTTGACGTTAGTGATCTGAATCGCCGCCATGGATGCCTGGATACTCTGTGTGGGTGCCGCCGCGTCGCTGCCGCTTGCGTATCTGGAAACAATGCTTCCAGCCGCTCTGGCGCTGCGCCTGATGGCGTAACCCTTGATTATATTGGATTTTTGCTGCTGAGGCCGGGAACGACTGCAAACCCGGCGGACTACTGGGGGAGAGAAAGGATGAGGTCAGTGATGTCGTGTACTGGCAGCAACAACTACTGCCGCCGGCGCCAGCAAATCGGTGACGCCGTAGAGGTCGATCAGGCTTTCCAGGTTGGCTGGCAAGCTGGAAAAATGCAGGGTCAGGCCTTGATTCATTGCCGCGACTTGCCATGCCAGCAAGGTTGCGACGGCAGCCGAGTCGACCGCCACCACATCGCTCAGGTCGATCTCGGTCTCGCCACCGGCGATCGCGCGCAAGCCCTCTTCCAGAGTGAGCTTGGCGTTGCCGACGGTTAGCGAGTGAGATGGCCTGAACATGGTAATCAATCAATAAAATCTACAGCTTGGATATGACTTGGTATTACTTGCCCTGAGCAGCACGGGATTTGTTCTTGTCCGTCAACACCTTGATCAGGCCGTCGATGCCGGATTTGCCGATTTCCGAGGCAAATGTTCCCTTATACGACTCAACGAGCCAGGCACCCAGTACGTTGACATCATAAATCTTCCAGCTGGTGCCGGATTTTTCCATGCGGTAGTTCAGCTGGATCGGCTCGCCGCGCGGCTGGATCACTTGCGAACGGACTTCGACGTCGGTATCGGCCGGATCGCTGCGCATAGGCTTGAAATCGATCTTCTGGTCACGGACCTGACGCAGGGCGCCGGAATAGGTATAGATCAGCAGGCTGCGGAACTGGGTGATCAGCTGTTTCTTCTGATCATCGGTAGCATCGCGCCAGTAACGGCCGGCCGCCAGCGAAGTCATGCGCTCGAAGTCGACGTAAGGAATGATTTTCTCTTCCACCAGCGCCAGGATGTGTTTTTGATCACCACCCTGGATGCTCTTGTCCGCCTTGGCGGAATCGATCACATCCTGGCTGATGCGCTTGACCAGTGCGTCAGGCGCTTCTTGCGCTTGCGCTGCGGCGGTGAACAACAGGCTGCCGACAGTCAGCGACAGCGCCAGGTATTTTTTCAGAATTTTCATATTTTTCAACAATCTCGGTGGTTGTAGACGCCTCAAACAGCTGCTAGGTGGGGACTAAGACGCCAAATTCAAGCGTCGGTTCCAGCCACCCGCATTTCACTGGTCGGCTGCCTTGGTTTTTGCTGGTGCATCGCTCTTGTCGTTGTCTTTTTCGCCGCCCTTGTCGCCATGGTCGTCGTCATTGCCGCGGATCTGGCTTTGGCGACGTTGCGTGTAGGCATCACGGACAAATTCATATTTATCCAGCGCTGCGTCTTCCAGCAGGTCGCCGGCATCCAGCAGGTTGGCGCGCTTGTCGATCAGGCGCACCACGGAACCGGTGTTACGCCAGCGCACCGGGTACTTGTAGGACCAGATGTCGCCGTAGAAATCCACCGGCAGCGCAGCCGTATCGCGGATATTCGACGGCCCGAACAGCGGCAGCACCAGGTAAGGGCCGGAGCCTACGCCCCATTTACCGAGGGTCTGGCCGAAATCCTTGTTGTGTTTCTGCAAACCGGCTTCTGAGCCGATATCCAGCAAACCGCCCAGGCCGAGGGTGGAGTTGACGGCAACCCGCATCACATCCGACGTACCGTCAGCAACGTTGCCCTGCAGGAAACCGTTGACCGAGCTCCAGACGTCGCCCAGGTTGCCGAAGAAGTTGTTGACGCCGGTCTGCACAAAACTTGGCAGCCAGTTGCGGTAAGCGGTGGCGACCGGCTTCAGGGCCACCTTGTCGAGCGTGTCGTTGAAGCTGAACATGGCGCGGTTAAAGCCCTCCAGCGGGTCTTGCGGATTGCTGGTGGTGGCACAGCCGCTCAATGCGGCGATCAGGGCCAGCGAGCCGAAGCGAGTCATGGTTTTCATTGTTCAGTGTCCTTTACGTCGGCGGCTTTGCTATACAAGAACTGACTGATCAGGTTCTCCAGCACAATCGCAGACTGCGTTAATTTAATACGGTCGCCGGCAGCCAGGTTCTTGGTGTCGCCACCCGCCTCGATGCCGATATATTGTTCGCCCAGCAAACCTGCGGTCAGGATTTTAGCCGAACTGTCTTGTGGAAACAGATAGCGCTGGTCCATGTTCAGTGTCACTACGGCCTGGAAATTCTTGTCGTCGAAATTGATCGACGCTACCCGTCCAACCACCACGCCGGCGCTTCTTACCGAAGCACGCACCTTCAAGCCGCCGATGTTGTCGAAGCGGGTCACTACCGGATATGTCTTGTTGAAAGTCGAGGTGCTCAGGTTACCGGCTTTCAGTGCCAGGAACGCCAAAGCCAGGACGCCGACCAGGACAAACATACCAACCCATACGTCTACTGTTTTTTGTTGCATGATTCATCACCTTAAAAATACCACTTGAGGCGAATAATCCCTCAAGAGAATAGTAACGAGAAGTAAAGCGCCCTGCTGCTCGCGGCAGCAAATCCGATTGCGGCCGAAACCGGCAATCCGGTCGCAAAAACTAATTAAACATCAACGCTGTCAGCAGGAAATCCAGTCCCAGCACTGCCAGCGAAGCAATCACGACGGTGCGCGTGGTTGCCCGGGAAACACCTTCCGGCGTCGGCTTGGCTTCGTATCCCTGCCACACTGCAACGAAGGTGACGGCAACACCGAAGACGATGCTTTTCACCACGCCGTTGAACACATCCAGCCAGACATCGACGCCGCCCTGCATCTGCGACCAGAACGCGCCTTCATCGACGCCGATCAGCTTGACGCCGACCAGGTAGCCGCCATAGATGCCGAGGGCGCTGAACAGCGCCGCCAGCATCGGCATCGCCACCACGCCAGCCCAGAAACGCGGCGCCACCACCCGTTGCATCGGGTCGACCGCCATCATTTCCATGGCCGACAGCTGCTCGCCAGCCTTCATCAGGCCGATTTCAGCAGTCAGCGAAGTACCGGCGCGGCCGGCGAACAGCAGCGCGGTCACTACCGGGCCGAGTTCACGCACCAGCGACAAGGCCACCAGCAAGCCCAGCGCCTGTTCGGAACCGTATTTATTCAGAGTGTAATACCCTTGCAGGCCCAGCACGAAACCGACGAACAAACCGGACACGCCGATGATCACCAGCGAATAGTTGCCGATGAAGTGAATCTGGTCGGTGATCAGCCGCGGCCGGCGCCAGAGACCTAACGAAGCGCGCAGGATCGCCAGGAACATGCGGGTGGCGACACCCAGTCCGGAAATCGACTCGCGCACCGTGCGGCCGATTGCCGCAAGGGAATTGCTTACAAATTTAACGATAGAACTCATCAGGCGCGTCCCTTCATGCCAAGATCCTCGGCCAGCGACTTGCCTGGATAATGGAAGGGCACCGGCCCGTCAGGCTCGGCATTGACGAATTGCTTCACATAGGGATGGTCCGATACCTGCATCTCGGCCGGCGTACCCTGCGCCACGATCTGCCCCTGCGACAGGAAATATACGTAGTCAGCGATGCCGAACGATTCGTGGACGTCATGCGACACCAGGATGCTGGTGGAGCCGAGCGCATCGTTGAGCTTGCGGATCAGGTTGGCGGTGACGCCCATCGAAATCGGATCAAGGCCGGCGAAGGGTTCATCGTACATGATCAGCGACGGATCCAGCGCGATCGCGCGCGCCAGCGCCACCCGGCGCGCCATGCCGCCGGAAATCTCGGACGGCTTCAGCTGCGCGGCATTGCGCAGGCCGACTGCATTCAGCTTGAGCAGCACCAGCTTGCTCAGCAAGTCTTCCGGCAGATCGGTATGTTCGCGCAGCGGGAAGGCGACGTTTTCAAACGCCGTCAAGTCAGTAAACAAGGCGCCGCTCTGGAACAGCATGCCCATCTTGCGCCGCAGCGCATATAAGCCAGCGGTCGACAAGCTATGCACGGTTTCGCCGTCGACCTTGACGCTGCCCGCCTGCGGGCGCAGCTGGCCGCCGATCAGGCGCAGGATCGTGGTTTTGCCGGAGCCGGAGCCGCCCATGACGGCGATCACCTTGCCGCGTGCGAAGTCCATGTTGAGCCCCGATAAAATCGACCTCTCACCATAGCCAAACTGCAGATCACGAATTTCGACGATATTTGCCACACTGCTCACCGAATAAATCAAAGGGGCTATTGTAGTGCAAATGCGACAATCGTTCAGAGCAGGGCAATAGTAGTCAGACCGACATGTGCCTCTATTACAACAGTTTGACTATTGCCGGAATGCATGAACAAAATGCTGCACACATAAAAAAGAGTATGCCGGTGTTGCCCCGTACATACTCTTCTTTTACTTCCAACTGCAGAGATTAAGCTGCAGTGCATCATAACTCAGCGCGGCAAAACCGACGCGCCCATCAGGAATTCATCCACTGCGCGCGCGCATTGGCGGCCTTCGCGGATCGCCCAGACCACCAGCGACTGGCCGCGGCGCATGTCGCCGGCAGCGAATACCTTTTCGACCGAAGTCTTGTAGCAGGCATCGCCCTCAGTTGTGGCCTTGGCGTTGCCGCGCGCATCCTTGTCGACGCCGAACGCTTCCAGCACCTGCGCCACCGGCGAGACGAAGCCCATCGCCAGGAACACCAGGTCGGCCTTCATCTCGAATTCCGAATCCGGCACTTCCTGCATCTTGCCGTCTTTCCATTCGACACGGGCGGCGATCAGTTTCTCGACCTTGCCGTTCTTCCCTTCCAGCCGTTTGGTCGCCACCGCCCAGTCGCGCTCGCAGCCTTCGTCGTGCGAGGACGAGGTGCGCAGCTTGGTCGGCCAATACGGCCAGACCAGCGGCTTGTTCTCCTGCTCCGGCGGCTGCGGCATCAGTTCGAACTGCTGGATCGATACGGCGCCCTGGCGATTCGAAGTGCCGACGCAGTCGGAACCGGTATCGCCGCCGCCGATCACCACCACGTGCTTGCCGCCGGCCAGGATCTGGTCCTTGACCTTGTCGCCGGCATTGATCTTGTTTTGCTGCGGCAGGAAATCCATGGCGAAATGCACACCCTTGAGTTCACGGCCGGGCACCGGCAGATCGCGCGGCTGCTCGGCGCCGCCGGCAATCACCACCGCATCGAACTCTGCCTTCAGTTCTTCCGGCGAGACGGTTTTCTTGGCCCAGTTGTTGACGTTGGCCGGGAAATCCTTGCCCACCAGCACGCTGGTGCGGAAAGTCACGCCTTCCGCTTCCATCTGTTCGACGCGGCGGTCGATATGCGATTTTTCCATCTTGAAATCGGGAATGCCGTAACGCAGCAAGCCGCCGACGCGGTCGCTCTTTTCAAACACCGTGACCTCATGGCCGATGCGCGCCAGCTGCTGCGCCGCCGCCAGGCCGGCAGGACCGGAACCGACCACCGCTACCTTCTTGCCGGTTTTCACCAAAGGTGGTTGCGGCACGATCCAGCCGTTTTCCCAGCCCTTGTCGACGATGAAATGCTCGATCGACTTGATGCCGACCGGGTCGCTGTTGATGCCCAGGGTACAGGCGCTCTCGCAAGGCGCCGGGCAGATGCGGCCGGTAAACTCCGGGAAGTTGTTGGTCGAATGCAGGGTTTCCAGCGCTTCACTGTAGGCGCCGCGATACACCAGGTCATTCCAGTCTGGAATGATGTTGTTGACCGGGCAGCCGTTGTTGCAGAATGGAATACCGCAATCCATGCAACGCGCGCCCTGGGTCTTGGCGTCGCTGTCGCTCAGGCTGAGGATGAATTCCTTGTAGTGCTTCTTGCGTGCCTGCGGCGCTTCATACGTTTCGCCGACCCGCTGAAATTCCATAAATCCTGTTACTTTTCCCATTTTCTTCCGCTTTCTGGCTGCAGGATGCGCCGCCACCTGATCTCTCCGGCGGCGGCGTTCCTTGTCTTTACTTGGCTTTAGCTACACGTAACCCAGTGGGGTTACGCGGCGACTTTCTCTTTGGCTGGCGCCGCGCTCGCGACCGCATTCAGCTCGCCCAGCGCCCGCTTGTACTCAGTCGGGAACACCTTGACAAACTTGCTGCGCGACACCACCCAGTTATCCAGCAAGTTGCGCGCGCGCGTGCTGCCGGTGTACTTGAAGTGACGCTCGATCAGTCCCTTCAGGATCGCTTCGTCGGCCTGCACTTCGCCGCCGCGCGTGGTGCTGTGCCAGATCGCCTTGTCGATGGTGGCTTCCTGCTCGCCCTGGCTCAACACAGACTCCAGCGTGACCATCGCCATATTGCATTGCGCCGCGAAAGTGCCGTCCGGATCGTAGACATACGCCAGGCCGCCCGACATGCCGGCGCCGAAGTTACGGCCGGTTTCACCCAGCACGACCACTGTGCCGCCAGTCATGTATTCGCAACCATGGTCGCCGGTGCCCTCGACCACCGCAATGGCGCCCGAGTTACGCACCGCGAAGCGCTCGCCGGCGACGCCGTTGAGGAAAGCCTCGCCGGCAATCGCACCGTACAGCACCGTGTTGCCGGCGATGATGTTGTCGACCGCGCGGCCGCGGAACTCGGTGTTGGGACGAACGATGATGCGGCCGCCCGACAAGCCCTTGCCGACATAGTCATTGCCCTCGCCAACCAGATCCAGCGTCACCCCATGCGCCAGGAACGCGCCGGCCGACTGGCCTGCGGTGCCTTGCAGCTGGATGTGGATGGTGTCGTCGGGCAGGCCTTCGTGACCGTATTTCTTGGCGACTTCGCCGGACAGCATGGCGCCGACCGTGCGGTTGAGGTTGCGGATCGGCGAGATGAACGACACCCGCTCGCCCTTGTCCAGCGCGGCTTTCGCTTGTGCGATCAGCTTGTGGTCGAGCGCCTTGGCGAGACCGTGATCCTGCTCTTCGGTGTGGTAGTACACGCCGCCTTCCGGCAGCGCCGGCTGGTAGAAAATGCGGCTGAAATCCAGGCCCTGTGCTTTCCAGTGGGTCAGCGCGCGCGATTTATCGAGCAGGTCGGCGCGGCCGATCAGTTCGTTGAAATCGCGCAGGCCCAGTTGTGCCATGATCTGGCGCACTTCTTCCGCGATGAAGAAGAAGAAGTTGACCACGTGTTCCGGCTTGCCGGAGAACTTGGCGCGCAGCACCGGGTCTTGCGTGGCGACGCCGACCGGGCAGGTGTTCAGGTGGCATTTACGCATCATGATGCAGCCTTCCACCACCAGCGGCGCGGTCGCGAAACCGAACTCATCGGCGCCCAGCAGCGCGCCGATGACGACATCGCGGCCGGTCTTCATCTGGCCGTCGGCCTGCACCCGGATGCGGTTGCGCAAGCCGTTCAGCACCAGCGTCTGCTGGGTTTCGGCCAGGCCCAGTTCCCACGGTGAACCGGCATGCTTGATCGAGGACAGCGGCGAAGCGCCGGTGCCGCCGTCATGGCCGGCGATCACCACGTGATCCGACTTGGCTTTTGCCACACCGGCAGCGACCGTGCCGACGCCGACTTCCGACACCAGCTTGACCGAAATCGACGCGCGCGGATTGACGTTCTTCAAGTCATGGATCAGCTGCGCCAGGTCTTCGATCGAATAAATGTCATGATGCGGCGGCGGTGAAATCAGACCGACGCCCGGCACCGAGAAACGCAGCTTGGCGATGTACTCGGACACCTTGTGACCCGGCAGCTGGCCGCCCTCGCCCGGCTTGGCGCCTTGCGC
>NZ_DATMRB010000082.1:0-39939 GCF_035566555.1 Collimonas sp. | reverse complement strand
GGCTATGCGCATCTGGGGGTGTTGCAGGCGCTGGAGAAAATGCATATCCCGATTGACTATGTTGCTGCCACCAGCATGGGCGCCGTGGTCGGCGGCTTGTATGCGAGCGGACTGTCAGTCGATGAGCTGGACCGCATCCTGACCGAAACCAACCTGAGCGATATCGCCTTCGACCGCAACGACCGGGCAGAATTGCCGCAGTCCCAGCGCGAAGACGATTATCAATATCCTATCGGCTTGTCCGCCGGCTATGGCGACGGCAAGCTGAAACTGCCGAAGGGCCTGGTGCAGGGAAATAACCTGCTGGCGTTGCTGCAGAACTGGACGCCGCAGCTGCCGGCGAATATTTCCTTCGACAAGCTGCCGACCCCTTTCCGCGCGGTGGCGACCGATCTCGGCACCGGCGCCGAAGTCATATTGAGTCAAGGCTCGTTGCCGCGCGCCATCCGCGCCAGCATGGCTGTGCCTGGCCTGTTCGCGCCGCTCAAGCTGGATGGCCGCACCCTGGTGGACGGCGGCCTGGTGCAGAACCTGCCGGTGTCGCTGGCGCGCAGCATGGGCGCGAATATCATTATCGCAGTCAATATCGCTACCGATCTGCAAGATCCGGCGACCCTCGATTCGCCGACCGCGGTGGCGCAACAGATGGTGACCATCCTGATCCAGCAGAACGTCAAGCATGAAATAGAAACGCTCAAGAAAAACGATGTGCTGATCGAGCCGGACCTAGGCGACATGTCTTTCGCCGATTTTTCACGCGGCAAGGATGGCGTCAAGGCTGGCTACGAGGCGGCAGAGCGTCAGCAAGCCAAACTGTCCGCGTTGGCGCTGCCGCCGCAGCAATGGAAGGAATATCTTGCAGCGCGCAGCGGCGGTCCGGTGCTGGCGCAGGATACGCATATCGACGAAATTCAGATCAACAGCAACGGCCGCGTACCGGCAGCAGTGGTGCGCCGTGCGCTGGACGTCAAGGAAGGGGATTACTACAATCCGGTGGCCCTCAACAAGGACGTGGCGCGACTGGCAACCAACGGCGATTTCAAGAGCGTCACGCAGGAACTTGTGACGGAGAATGGCCGCAATGTGCTGAAGGTGGACGCCGACGACAAATCCTGGGGGCCGCACTTTCTATTGTTCGGCCTGGGCGTATCAAATAGCTTCAATGGCCGCGGCGATTTCAATCTGCAGGTAGGGCATCGCCTACCCTGGATTACCGAGAGCGGCCTGGAGTGGCGCAACGATCTTGTGCTAGGCAGCAAGCAGGCCAGCTTGCATACTGAATTGCGGCAGCCGATCTGGAACACGGTAGGACTCTATGTGGCGCCTTATGCCGAGTACGCGCGGCGGCATATCGACCTGTATTCGGACGAGGGAACTGTAACCTCCGGCACCGTGCCGGTCACTGCCTATCGGGTAGATACCACCAAGGTGGGGATTGATCTTGCCATGCCGATAGGCAGGCTCGGGGAGTTGCGCACGGGGGTCTATTATCAGTGGCTGGAGGCAAGGCCTACCTACAATTTGCCAGTGGAGTTCATCGATATTGCGCCGGAGCTGATCTTCGACAGCTTTCGGGTAAAGCAGCCGGTGGTGCGTACGCAACTCACCGTGGACCAGCTTGACGATCCGCTGTTCCCACGCAAGGGCTACTATCTTTCCGCTGTCAGCAATGTGGCTTTTGGCGGCGCCGGCAATAGTTACAGTGATGCGCAGGGCAAGGCGCTGTGGGCTGTCAGCCGCGGCGGCAACACGCTCAATCTGGCGCTGGAAGCGGCCGGCACTTACGGCAACGAACAGAATGGCGCCGGGGCCAATGGCGGGCTGGGGTTCACACTGGGCGGATTCCAGCATTTGTCGGCCTACGCTCCCGACCAGTTTGCCGGCAATTATCTGTTGTACAGCCGCCTGACCTATCTGCGCGACATGCCGGAACTGAATTTGCCTGGCTTGCGCAGCACGGTGCTTGGCACCAGCCTGGAAGTCGGCGACGTCTGGCAGAGCAGGGATGCGTTTGCCACCGGCCCGTTCAAGAAAAGCGCCAGCATGTTCTTGGGTGGTAACAGTTTTCTAGGCCCTCTATATTTTGGCGCGGCGATTGCGCCGCGCGGCGTCTGGAATCTGTATCTCCAGCTGGGCCGGGTTTTCTAGCCCAGATTTTCTAACGCGAAGGCGCGCTAGTGTCGTGTCCTGCCTCATCTGTCGGTATATCGCGCCGGCCTTGGCCGGTAGCGCTAGGCGTGCCGAGGAGACATAGCGGGGCTATGGCGACGAGGCGCAACGACGCGATACGGATCAAGGACCAGCGAGATGCTGGCAGATGAGGCAGGACACGACACTAGGCTTCAGCCTTGTCGGCGCCGCGCATCCGCCGCGGCGGCGCCGGCGGATAGCCGAAGAATTCCAGCACGCTGTTGGTGACCAGGTCGCGGTCGTTGTCGACGCAGATCATGTGGTAACTGTTTTCCAGCACTACGACCCGCACATCCGGCAGGATTGTCTGCAGGAATTCAGCCGATTTCAGGCTGGTCAGTTCGTCTTCGCGCGCATGCACCACCAGCGTCGGGCAAGAAATATTGCCGGCGCCGGCCAATACCTGGCGGCGCAGACGGTCGACCTGGCGGATGCAGGCCAGCGGCACCCAGCGATAATGGAAGTTGTCGCCGCGCGCGAACTTGGCCTTGACGATCGCCCGCACCGTGGCGTTCTTGATGCCGAACGGCTCGTCTTCTTCTACCTTCATCTTGGCGGACATGCCGGGAATGCAGTACACCACATGCCGCAGCTGACGGTACCAGGGGGTCGACCAGCCATCGATGAAGACCGGCGGCGCCAACGTCACCAGCTTGCCCTTGGCATGCTGCACACGCTCGCATAAAGCCAGCGCCAGCAGGGAGCCCAGGCACATGCCGAGGACGTGGAAGGTATCGTATTGCGGCGCCAGTTCCTGATAGGTGGCAGTGACTGCGTCCAGCCAGTCTTCCATGCGCACGTTCACCAGGTCTTCCGGCCGGCCGCCATGGCCAGGCAGGGTGACGGCGTGGGTTTCCACTCCCGCGCGCTGCAACACCTTGTGCATGGAGCCGAGGTCGAATTGGGTGCCTCCCAGGCCATGAATCAGCAGGGCGCCGGTACGGACGCTCATAGGGCAGCCGGTCCTTGGCTCGGTTGCCTTTCTTCGTCCCTGATATGCAATCGCCAGGCGCCGGCAACCATGGCCACGGACTCGTCCGCATCCAGCAGCACCGCGCTCATGTCGGTCATGTCGGTAATATGCCCGGCCGGCAGCAGCAGGCGAAAACGCAAGTCGGGGCGGGCATCGTCATCTATGTCTTCCAGCCAGCGGCTGCGCAATTGCTGGCGATCGTCGGGGTGGACATGCGCCAGCACCTGGTCGAGTTCGCTGAAGGCGCCGGCCGGCACGCCCAGCAATCCTTGCAGATCGCCGTTCCAGCACAGTTTCTTGCTATGCGGGTCGATGCTGTAGACCAGCTGGCGGCTGACTGTCAGCGCCAGTTCGACGTCGCTTTTCCATTGCGCCGCGTCTTCGTGCAATTGTTCGCGCGTGGTTTTGAGGGCGCTGATCAGCAGGCAGAGCAGGGCGGCGACGGCCAGATAAAGCTGGGCCTCCAAGAGCGAGTGCTTGGAATAATTGTCGGCGAAGGCGGCGAACGGGCCTTCGCCCTGCACGGTATTCAAGAGGGCGAAGAAAGCCAGCATGGCGACTGCCAGCGAACCGCCGCGGCCGCCCCACAGCAGGGTCACCACCGCCGCGAAAAACAGCGGCACGTAGGTCAATGCAAAATTGACGCCGGCTGAAAAATTGCTCAGGCTGTGGCCATCGAAAATCACGTAGGCGGTGATGCCGAGCGCGATAAAAGCCGCCAGGCCCAGCAGGAAATCGCTGCGGTCCATGCCGCCCGAACGCATGGCATGGAAGCGCGACCAGCCGGCCAGCACCGGCGTGACGATCAGGATGCCGACCAGGTCGGAGGCAGCCCAGATGCGCGCGGTCGGCCAGAACGGAACGTCTTTCACGAACAGGAACCAGGCGGCGCCGATCGCCGCGCTGACGGTGCTGCAGGCGACGCCGGCGATCAACAGGCCGCGGACGAAATACAAGCCTTCCATCGGCAACTGCGTCATCCGCACCAGCGCCACGGCAATCGCGGCGACGCCGATTTCATCGAGTGCGAACAGGCTGACGCGCAACAGATCGCGGTTTTCAATCCAGCCCAGCAGCAGTTGCGCCAGCACGAACCCGATGATCACCGGCAGCCAGCGCGCGGTCCTGGTCAGCATGAAGGCAGCCACGGTGACGCCGGCCGGCAGCCAGATGTAGCCGGTGGCGGCAATCGGTCCGTTGAGCTGATGCGAGGTGTAGCCCATGACCAGATACAGCAAGCCCCAAAGCAGCGCGATGACAGATTGGTTGGTCAGTTTCACTATAGATATCCTTATCGGTTTTGCGGCGTCGGCCTCAGAGCGCCGGCAAGGCGGGTTTGAGGTCCCGCACATTATAGGATAAGTCTGACAATTGTTTGGCGATCAAGCAATGCCGCCGGGTCATCTGCTGCCGCGGACGAGCGACTGTAAAGGTTGCCAGTTACGCTGCTCCGTCCCTGGCCGCAGAATCGACCTGCCTGCTGCAGCGCTGGCCGCTGCGCATTTGTCCTCTGATGCAGACTCGTTAGGAGAAGCAATGAAACAATTATCGTCTCGTCTGGCCGTCATGCTGGTCATGGCGGCGCCGCTGCTGGCGCAGGCTCACGGTTATATCGATGCGCCCAAATCGCGTGCTTTCATGTGCAAGACGCAGGAAAATACGGCTTGCGGCGCGATTCAGTATGAGCCGCAAAGTGTGGAGGGGCCAAAGGGCTTTCCGGCAGCCGGGCCGGCCGATGGCGTGATCGCGGCCGGCGGCCTGGCGCAGTTTTCCGAATTGAATACGCAAACTCCGACACGCTGGAAGAAAGTGGCTTTGAAGACCGGTGTCAATGATTTCAGCTGGTACTTCACTGCCGGGCACATGACGCAGGACTGGCGCTATTACATCACCAAACAGGGCTGGAATCCGAACCAGAAGCTGAGCCGGGACGCGTTCGAGCTGCAGCCGTTCTGCATCGTCAAGGGCGGTTTCGCGCCGCCCAGCAACAGCCATGCCACGCATCGCTGTACCATCCCGGCCGACCGCAGCGGTTACCACGTGATCCTGAGTACCTGGAATATCGCCGATACCGGCAATGCCTTCTACCAGGTCATCGACGCCCAGATCGCGGCGGGAACCACGATAAATCCGCGGAAAGCGATGATCAATCCATTCCAGTGATCTGGCGCGGGAATGTTCCCGAGCAGGCAAGCGCGTTAGTTTAGTTAAGCAGGCATAGCGACCCGGCCGTTGTCACAGGCTGGGTTTTGTTGCGTCTGGAGCGATTGAAGCTGGTAATATGCAGCGTGGCTACGTCTCTGGCGCATCAAGATGCGGGGGGAAGTGCGTTGCTGGAATTCACTGGGCGCTCCCGGACTTATCGTATTGCTATGCCGGGAGGCCTGGAATTTTGCGGAGAGCCAGATCCCGAAAAGGATCTGGTCTATGGTATATGGTGCCCACGGAGGGACTCGAACCCCCACACCTTGCGGCACATGGACCTGAACCATGCGCGTCTACCAATTCCGCCACGTGGGCTTGAGAGAGCGAGATTATAAGCCAATGCGAGAATATGTCAACACCCATTTAAAAGAAGATAGAGCAGGGCCGTAAAAGCGGAAGATATAAGTCGCTTGGTTAGGAGATTGTCACAATCCTCCGTTACACTAAGCGTTGATGAATAACAACCAGTTGAAGAGCCTTTTGAGCCAATATTCCTACACAATCCCCAGCCGGGAGGAAATTCTCGGCCTTCTGCGGACTTCTTCCGAACCGCAAAACGCCGCCGCTCTGGCTGCTGCACTAAGTGTCAAGCCCGATGAAATGGAAGGTTTGACGCGCCGCCTGAATGCCATGGAGCGCGACGGTCAGATCAAGCCTGACCGCGGCGGCATCTACAAACTGACCAATTCCCCCGGTTTTATCGAAGGCCGCGTCAGCAGCCATCGCGACGGCTTCGGTTTCCTGATCCCGGACGAGGGCGGCGACGACGTTTTCCTGCCTGAAAAGGAAATGCAGAAAGTGCTGCATGGCGACCGCGTCCAGGCGCGCATCGTCGGCACCGACCGCCGCGGCCGCCCGGAAGGGACGATCGTCGAAGTCGTGTCGCGCGCCAATACCCACGTCATCGGCCGTCTGCTGAATGAAAACGGGGTATGGGTGATTGCGCCGGAAGACAAGCGCATCGGCCAGGATATCATCCTGGCAGGCTCGCCGGGCAAGGCCAAGGCCGGGCAGGTGGTGAGCGTGCAACTGACGGAGCAGCCGTCACGGTTCACCCAGCCGGTCGGCAAGATTGTCGAAATCCTCGGCGATATCGACGATCCTGGCATGGAAATCGAAATCGCGGTGCGCAAGTACGGCGTGCCGCACGAATTTTCCGAAGCCGCAAAGAAGCTGGCAGCGAAGCTGCCGGGCGAAGTACGCGCCGCCGACCTCGCTGACCGTGTCGATTTGCGCGATGTGCCGCTAGTCACCATCGACGGCGAAGATGCACGCGATTTCGACGATGCCGTGTACTGCGAGCCGGTCAAGATCGGCCGCGCCAACGGTTATCGCCTGATCGTGGCGATCGCCGACGTCAGCCACTACGTCAAGCCGAACGATGCGCTGGATGTCGATGCGCTGGAGCGCAGCACCTCGGTGTATTTCCCGCGCCGCGTGATCCCGATGCTGCCGGAAAAGCTGTCCAACGGCTTGTGTTCGCTCAATCCCGATGTCGACCGTCTGACCCTGGTGTGCGACGCCGTGATCAGCGCCAAGGGTGAAATCAAGGCTTATCAGTTTTATCCGGCGGTGATCCATTCCGCCGCCCGCCTGACCTATACCGAAGTGGCGGCGATCCTGGGCAATACCAAGGGTCCTGAAGCGGCCAAGCGTCCCGGCCTGGTGCCGCATCTGCTGCATCTGTACGAAGTGTTCCATGCCCTGCTGCAGGCGCGCCAGGCGCGCGGCGCCATCGATTTCGAGACCACCGAGACGTATATCGTCTGTAATGCTGCCGGCAAGATCGAAAAAATCCTGCCGCGCACCCGCAACGATGCGCATAAAGTGATCGAAGAATGCATGCTGGCGGCCAACGTCTGCGCCGCCGACCTGATGGAACGCCACAAGCATCCTGGACTGTTCCGTATCCACGCCCATCCGACCAAGGAGAAGCTGGCGATTCTGCGCACCTTCCTCAAGCAGGTCGGTTTGAACCTGGCCGGCGGCGATACGCCTTCGGCTTCGGATTACGCCGAGCTGATGCCGAAGATCAAGGCGCGGCCGGATGCGATCCTGCTGCAGACCATGATGCTGCGTTCCATGCAGCAAGCGGTCTACAGCCCGGAAAATATCGGTCACTTCGGCTTGTCCTATGAATCGTATGCGCATTTCACCAGCCCGATCCGGCGCTATCCGGATCTGCTCACGCACCGTACCATCAAGGCCATCCTGCAAGGCAAGCGCTACGATCCGAAGGGACTCGACACCAGCGCGCTGAACACCATGCTGTCGCCGGCCGGCCGCAAGAAGCAGGCGGAAGACAAGGCGGCAGGCAAGAAGAAAAACGAAGGCAGCCTGGCGATCTGGGAAGCGCTCGGGGTGCATTGCTCCGCCAATGAACGGCGCGCCGATGAAGCTTCACGCGATGTCGAAGCCTGGCTCAAGTGCTATTTCATCCGCGACAAGCTGGGCGAAGAATTCACCGGCGTGATTTCCGGCGTCGCCACCTTCGGCATCTTTGTCCAGCTGGACGCCTTGTATATCGAAGGCCTGGTGCACGTCACCGAACTCGGCGCCGATTATTTCCAGTACGACGAAGCGCGCCACGAGTTGCGCGGCGAACGTACCGGCATCCGCTACCAGCTGACCGACCGCGTCACGGTGCAAGTCAGCCGGGTCGACCTGGACGCGCGCAAGATCGACCTGCGCCTGGTCAATGAGCCGGGCATCAAGACGGTGCTGAAGAATGAAGCGCGGCGCGCCGACAATGAGCAAGGCCGCGGCGCCAAGCCCAAGGCGGGCGGCAAGGCTGCGCCACAGCAGAAAACCGCGCGGGTGACGACAGCGGCCAAGACCACGCCTGCAGGCAAGGCCAAGAAAGGCAAGACGGCCGCTCCTGCAGAGAACGCACGGGCGCCGAAGGGCTTTACGAAATCCAGCAAGCGCAAGCGCTAGATTGCTTCACATAGTTAGTCAGATAGTCAGAGTCAAATAGATAGAAGCAGATAGATAGAATATGAAAAGTAAAATGATTTTCGGCTTTCACGCCGTCACCGCGCGTTTGCGTCATGAAGCGTCGTCGGTGGAAGAGATTTACGTGGATGCCAGCCGCGTCGACCGCCGCATGCAGGATTTGCTGCAGGCAGCGAAAGCCGTGGGCGTGCGCGTCATCCCGGTGGATGACCAGCGCTTGTCGAACATTGTCGGCACCCGCCGCCATCAGGGCGTGGTGGCCAAGGCTGGCGAACTGTCGCTGGCGCGCAACCTGGATGAACTGCTGGATGCGATCGTCGGCCCGCCGCTGCTGCTGATCCTGGATGGCATCACCGATCCGCACAATCTCGGCGCCTGCCTGCGGGTTGCCGACGGCGCCGGCGCGCATGCGGTGATCGCTCCCAAAGACCGCGCAGTAGGTTTGAATGCGACTGCCGCCAAGGTAGCCAGCGGCGCCGCGGAAACCGTCCCGTACATTACCGTGACCAACCTGGCGCGCACCTTGCGCGAGCTGAAGGAACGCGAAATCTGGCTGATCGGTACCGATGAAGATGGCGAAAAGGGCTTGTACGAAGCCGATTTTTCCACTCCGGCTGCGATTGTCATGGGTTCCGAAGGCGAAGGCATGCGCCGCCTGACCCGTGAAACCTGCGACGTACTGGTCAATGTGCCGATGTTCGGTTCAGTCGAAAGCCTGAACGTATCGGTAGCTTCCGGCGTTTGCCTGTACGAAGCGCGCCGCCAGCGCATGGTCAAGGGTTGTTGATTCTACTTCCGCGTCGCCCGTGCTGAGTTTCGGTCCGCCATCTGGCGGCGGACCAGGCCAGCCACCTTTCCGGCCGCTGCTCAGTTGCTATTCGGTTGCTACTCAGTTGCTATATTCGCGGCCGTTCCCGAAGTTCCGTAGCAAAAGACGGCCAGCGTAATTTGGAATAACATTACGCCTCCGCATTCATTCGATATCCCTATGTTCAGCAACATTCGTGAAGACATTGCCAACATCATGGCACGCGATCCCGCCGCCCGCACCCAGTGGGAGGTGCTGACTTGTTACCCTGGGTTGCATGCCATCATCCTGCATCGCTGGGCACATCATTGCTGGCACAACGGCTTCAAGTGGCCGGGGCGCTTCATTTCGCAAATCGCGCGCATGCTGACGGGGATTGAAATCCATCCCGGCGCCACCATCGGCCGCCGCGTCTTCATTGACCATGGCTTTGGCGTGGTGATCGGCGAAACCGCGGAAGTCGGGGACGACTGCACCATCTACCAGGGCGTCACGCTGGGCGGGACTTCCCTGAACAAGGGCGCCAAGCGCCATCCGACCCTGGCGCGTGGCGCCATCATCGGCGCCGGCGCCAAGGTGCTGGGCGGCTTTACCGTCGGCGAGGGCGCCAAGGTCGGTTCCAACGCCGTGGTGGTCAAGGAAGTGCCGCCGGGTGCGACCGCGGTCGGCAATCCAGCCCGCATCGTGCTGAAGGAAAGCGGCAGCAGCAAGGACGAGGCCGCGGCGCGCATGTTTGCCGCCTATGGCGTCACCCCGAATGGCGACGATCCCTTGTCGAAAGCGTTGCACGGCTTGATCGATAACGCCGCGGCGCAAGAACACCAGATCGACCGCATCATCGCGCTGCTGAAGAAGTCGGGCATGGCTTGCGAGAGCTTGCCGGAACTGGAAAAATTTGATCCGGACCAGCTCAACAAACTGGTTGAGTAGGTCCGCGCACCAGGAGAACCGCCAATGAATCAAGAAGTCAATGAAATTGCCGGCAGCGAGCTGCCGCCGGCTGATACTGCGCGCGCAGACGATTTTCTCGATCCGTTTGAAATCCGCGTACTCGCCGTGCTGGCCGAGAAGGAAGCACTGACGCCAGATAACTATCCCTTGTCGCTAAACACGCTGACCAATGGCTGCAACCAGCTGTCCAGCCGCGATCCGGTGATGTCGATCAGCGAGTCCAGCGTGCTGGATATCCTGCAGCGCCTGATGCAGCGCAAGCTGGTGGTCGAGGTCAGGCAGGCCGGCGCCAGGGTCTCCAAGTATGAGCACCGGATGCGCGTCAAGTGGCTGCTGGAACAAGACAAGCTGGCGGTATTGACAACCCTGATGTTGCGCGGGATTCAGACGGCCGGCGAGTTGCGCAGCCGTAGCGGCAGGTTGCATGAATTCGCCAGCGTCGGCGAGGTGGAAACGGCGCTGCAATTCCTGGTCGATAAATATCCGCCGCTGGTGGCGCGCTTGGCGAAAGCGCCGGGCACCAAGGAGTCGCGTTATGCCCATCTGCTGGCCGGCGAGGAAGTGCTGGAGCAGCAGGCGATCGCGGATGCGATGGCGGGCAGCGCTTCGGTGCTCAAGGGCGGCAGCCAGGACCGCATCGCTCAGCTTGAGGAAGAAGTGTCAGGTCTGCGGCGGCAGATGGATGACTTGATGGCGCAGTTTGCGGAATTCAAGCGCCAGTTCGAGTAATTGCTCTGGTAGGTTGGACACGCATTTGTGCCCGCGCGGAACCTTGCTCTCTTTGAAGGGTGGGTACGGCGTGGGCAAAAAAAGCCTGCCCACCCTAGGCTTCAATCAATGATTTCCTGGCCGTCATGGCCAAAGCGCCGGATCACGCCGGCGGCATCGATGGCGATCCAGCCGCCGCGCTGCGCCTTGACGTCATATTCCCAGTCGGGCAAGACATAACGGGTACGGATGGCATCGCCTGCGCCCGAGAGGTGGCGTGCAGGCCTGTGCGTATGGCCGTGGATCAGGGTGTTGGTTCCGGTGGCGTCAAACAGGGCATGCACTGCCGCGGCATTGACGTCCATGATTTCCATGGTTTTGTGACGCTGTTCTTCCTGGCTTTCCTTGCGCACGCCGGCGATGATCGCCTTGCGCTGCGCCAGCGGCAGCGCCAGGAATTGCACCTGCCATTGCGCTTGCCGCACCTGCGCCCGGAACTGCATGTAGGCGAGGTCGTCGGTGCACTGGGCGTCGCCATGGGCAAGCGCCAGGCGCCGGCCGGCCACGCTGATCACTGAGGGATCGGGCAGCATGGTCAGGCCGGCTGCTTGCGCAAAGCCGTCGCCGACCAGGAAGTCGCGGTTGCCGGCGATCCAGAAGACCTGGACGCCAGCGCTGCTGACCTGCCGGATAGCAGCGGCGATTTCACTGTTGTACGGCGTTTCCAGGTCGTCGTCGCCAGCCCAGTACTCGAACAGGTCGCCCAGCAGATACAGTTGCTGCACCTGTATGGCCCTGGTTTGCAGGAAATCCAGGAACGCTTGCGTGGTGCGCGGATGCGCCGCCTGCAGATGCAGGTCGGAGATAAACAGCGCAACGGTAGCGGCTGGCTGGTGCGAGTCTGTGGCTGTCATGAAGGACTTTTGGCTGGCGGCTTGTAGCTTGGAATTAACGCTGTTAAGCGACTACTTCGGCTGTTTCGATGATGACGTCGGTTTCCGGCACATCGGCAAACATGCCGCTGCGGGTGGTCTTGACTTTTTCGATGGCATCGACGATGTCCTTGCCTTCGACCACTTTGCCGAACACGCAATAGCCCCAGCCATCCTGGCCTGGATAGTCGAGGAAGCTGTTGTTCTTGACGTTGATGAAGAACTGCGCCGATGCCGAATGCGGCGCCGAAGTACGCGCCATGGCCAGGGTGTAAGGCTCGTTCTTGAGGCCGTTCTTGGCTTCGTTTTCGACCGGATCGTTGGTCGGCTTTTGCTTCATGCCAGGTTCGAAACCGCCGCCTTGCACCATGAAGCCAGGGATCACGCGGTGGAAAATCGTGCCGTTGTAGTGGCCGGCGTTGACATAGGCGAGGAAGTTTTCGACGCTCTTCGGTGCTTTTTCAGCATCCAGTTCGATCTTGATCTTGCCGTGGTTGGTGGTGAGGATGACAGCCATGGTATTTCCTATTAATGGTTGATAGCGGGTTGATAGAGAATGAATATTATTATTTGGTCACGGTAGCGGATTCGATGATCACCGGCGTGGTCGGCACGTCCTGGGACGCGGTCTTCACTTTCTTGATCTTGTCGACCACGTTCATGCCTTTGATGACCTGGCCGAATACCGCGTAGCCCCAGCCGTCGCGGCCAGGGTAGTTGAGGAACTCATTATTGTTGACATTGATGAAGAACTGCGCGCCGGCCGACTGCGGATCGGCGGTGCGTGCCATGGCGACGCTGTAAGGGACGTTCTTGAGGCCGTTCTTGGCTTCGTTCTCGACCTTGTTAGGTGCTGGCTTCTCGATCATGTCCTTGGTCATGCCGCCGCCCTGGATCATGAAGCTGTCGATCACGCGGTGGAAAATCGTACCGTTATAATGGCCGCTGTTGACGTAGCCCAGAAAATTCTTGACTGTCTTCGGCGCTTTTTCCGGATTCAGTTCGATGACGATGTCGCCCATGTTGGTTTTCAACAGAACATGTGGCTTGTCGATAGCCGCAGCAGTCTTAGCCGTGGCGGCAAACGACGGGCTGGCGGCAAAAGTGACGGCGGTTAACGCCGATGCCAGCGCCAAAGTGAACGTGCGACGGGACAAGCCAAGAGATGCGGTCATAAAAATCCTTCATGTTAGGGGGCCGTTTTCGTATTCCATGTGCTGCATTTTCGCTTTTCAGTAATGATATACTGCGGCGAAAAGCAACATTTTATCAAACTAAACACTGCAAAAGAGTTTTGACGGCCTTGTTGTATTGGCGTCGCGCACGGAAGGTGCGTGGATGCATGGAACGGCGTGCAATATTTCTGTGCTTATTTCTGTGCCTAATTTCTGTACCTGAGCCGTAACTTCCCATGAGCGACCTGAAAATATATAACACGCTGGCGCGTGAGAAGCAGCCTTTTTCGCCGATCGAAGCAGGCAAAGTCCGCATGTATGTGTGCGGCATGACGGTTTACGATTATTGCCATCTTGGCCATGGCCGCGTGATGGTGGTGTTCGACATGGTGCAGCGCTGGTTGCGGCAGTCGGGCTTTGAGGTGACTTACGTCCGCAATATCACGGATATCGACGACAAGATCATCAAGCGCGCAGTGGAGAACGGCGAGACCATCTCGCAGCTGACCGGCCGTTTCATCCAGGCCATGGATGAGGACGCGGCGGCGCTGGGCGTGCAAAAGCCGGATCACGAGCCGCGCGCGACGGCCTTCGTGCCGCAGATGCTGGCGCTGATCGAAAAACTGGAGCACAAAGGCCTGGCCTATCAGGGCAGCGACGGCGACGTCAATTATTCGGTGCGCGATTTCAACGGCTACGGCAAGCTGTCGGGCAAATCGCTGGATGACCTGCGCGCCGGCGAACGGGTGGACGTTAACGTCGGCAAGCGCGATCCGCTCGACTTCGTCTTGTGGAAGGCGGCCAAGGCCAGCGAACCGGAAGAAGTCAAGTGGGACTCGCGCTGGGGCCAGGGACGGCCCGGCTGGCATATCGAATGCTCTGCGATGGCGGAGCAATTGCTGGGCGAGCAGTTCGATATCCATGGCGGCGGCCAGGACTTGCAGTTCCCCCATCACGAGAATGAAATCGCACAGTCGGAAGGTGCGCACGGCCACCAGTTCGTCAATTACTGGATGCATAACGGCTTTGTCCGTATCGATAATGAAAAGATGTCCAAGTCGCTAGGAAATTTTTTCACTATCCGCGATGTCCTGAAAAAATACGATGCCGAAGTGGTGCGCTTTTTCATCCTGCGCGCGCATTATCGCAGCCCGCTGAATTATGCAGACACCAATCTGGATGACGCCAAGCAAAGCCTGACGCGTCTTTACACCGCCCTGAAAGAAGTGGCGGCGGACGGCTTGCCGCTGGACTGGAACGAGGCGCATGCGCAACGCCTGGCGGCCGCCATGAATGACGACTTCAACACGCCGATGGCGATTTCCGGCCTGTTCGACCTGGCCAACGAAGTCAACAAGAATAAATCCGCCGCCGCCGCCCGTCAGCTGAAAGAGCTGGCCGGCACGCTTGGCTTGTTGCAGCGCGCGCCGGAAGATTTTTTGAAAGGCCGCGCACTCGCGGGCAGCGAAGTTGATGGAAATGGCATTGCGCAAGCGGCGTTGTCGGAGCAAGATATCCTACTCAAAATTCAAGCTCGTCAAGCAGCGAAAATAGCCAGGGATTTTTCCGCGGCAGACCAGATCCGCAAGGATCTGCTGGCCGACGGCATTTTGCTGGAAGATAAGCCCGGCGGTCTAACCGAATGGCGAAGGGCGTAACCGTATGCAAAAAGCGATAGCTGTCGATTCCTCTTTTTTTGTGCCTTCGTACTGGGAAGATGCAAAGAACGAGTTGATGAAGCGTGACCGTATCATGCGTAAATTGATCCCGCAGTTTGGCGACCTGCACCTGGTTGGACGCGGCGAAGCGTTTACCACGCTGGCGCGCTCGGTGGTCGGGCAGCAGATTACGGTCAAGGCGGCCGAGCAGGTATGGCAGAAATTCCTGCTGGTCTGCCCCAAGACGACCCCGGCCCAGGTATTGAAAGCCGGCCCCGAGCAACTGGCGGCTTGCGGTTTGTCCAAACGTAAAGCAGACTATATTCTTGACCTGGCCGATCATTTCAAGGCAAAACGGGTCGATGCCGAGCAATGGCAGGAGATGGAAGACGAGGCCGTGATTGCGGACCTGACGCAGATTCGCGGCATCGGACGCTGGACAGCGGAGATGTTTTTGATATTTAATTTGCTCCGGCCCAATATCTTGCCCCTGGACGATCCGGGGTTGCTTAAAGGCATTAGTGTCAATTATTTTTCAGGCGAGCCCGTTTCACGCAGCGATGCGCGCGAAGTATCGGCCAATTGGGAGCCCTGGCGTACTGTGGCAACATGGTATTTATGGCGTAGTCTGGATCCGGTATCGACAGAATATCAAGTCACTACTGAGTAAATGGGCAGGTAATCGGTTCGAGTTATAGCTAAATGATAACTTGTTTGATTTCGCCGATGGCAAACCGGTAGTGATGGATTAATAAAGGGAATAATATGAGTAAAACAACATTTCTTGGCTTCGAACAACCGATCGCCGAGCTGGATGCCAAGATCGAAGAGCTGCGTTTCGTCCAGGACGATTCGGCGGTGGACATTTCGGAAGAAATCGACCGCCTCTCCAAAAAGAGCCAGCAGCTGACCAAGGATATCTACGCCAAGCTGACGCCATGGCAGGTATCGCAGATTTCGCGCCATCCGCAGCGTCCTTACACCATGGATTACGTGAACGAGATTTTCACGGATTTCCATGAACTGCACGGCGACCGTACCTATGCCGACGACCAGTCCATCGTTGGCGGCCTGGCCCGTTTCAATGGCCAGGCATGCATGGTGATCGGCCATCAGAAAGGGCGCGACACCAAGGAGCGCGCCTTGCGCAATTTCGGCATGCCGAAACCGGAAGGTTATCGCAAGGCCTTGCGCCTGATGAAGGTTGCAGAAAAATTCGGCCTGCCGATTTTCACTTTTGTCGACACCCCCGGCGCCTTCCCTGGCATCGATGCGGAAGAGCGCGGCCAGTCAGAAGCGATCGGCCATAATCTGTACGCCATGGCAGAGCTGAAAGTGCCGCTGATCGCCACCATCATCGGTGAAGGCGGCTCCGGCGGCGCGTTGGCGATTGCCGTCGGCGACGCGGTCCTGATGCTGCAATACGCGACTTATTCGGTGATTTCGCCGGAAGGCTGCGCTTCCATCCTGTGGAAGACTGCCGAGCGCGCTGCCGATGCTGCCGACGCACTGGGCCTGACGGCGCATCGCTTGAAAGCGGTCGGTCTGATCGACAAGATCGTCAGCGAACCGCTGGGCGGCGCCCACCGCGATCCGAAGCAGATGGCTTCGTTGCTGAAGCGGGCGCTGGCCGATACTTTGCGCCAGTTCCAGGGCGTCAAGACCAAGGATTTACTGAACGCGCGCCATGAAAAATTGATGAGCTACGGTAAATTCAAGGAAGTGCTGGCTGCAGAATAGGCGTGTCACATCTTCATTCGCCAAGTATCGATGCGTACTTAGAAAACACACTGGCGGCGCTGGCCGCCGGCGGTGCGCCAGCGCCGGCCAGTCTGGCCATCGCGTATAGCGGCGGGCTGGATTCCACGGTCCTGCTGCATGCGGCGGCGCGCTACGCCGCCAGCCATGGCGTCAAGCTGCTGGCGTTTCATATCCATCACGGCATCAGTCCCAATGCGGATCAGTGGCAAGCCCATTGCGCGGAGACCTGCGCGCGGCTGGGTGTCGAATTCCACGCGCAGCGTATCGAGTTGCGCGACGCTGAAAAAAGCGGCGTGGAAGAAGCGGCCCGCAACAGCCGCTATGCAGCGTTGGGCGATTTGTGCCGCACGCACCAGGCGCCGCTGCTGCTGACTGCTCACCACCTCGACGACCAGGCCGAGACCGTGCTGCTGCAATTGCTGCGCGGCTCCGGCGCCGCCGGCCTGTCGGGCATGGACAGCTGGAATACCGCGCCCAGCCTGCTCGGCGACGCCAGCTTGCTGATGGTGCGTCCGCTGCTGAAAGTATCGCGCGCGGCAATGGAGCAGTATGCCGCGGCTCAACAGCTGAGCTATGTCGAAGACGAATCCAATCACGATCCGCGCTATGCCCGCAATGCCTTGCGGCAGCAGGTGATGCCGGTGCTGACGCAGTATTTTCCCGGCTTCCAGGAGCGCTTTTCGCGCAGCGCCGGCCATATGGCGACCACGCAAAAGCTGCTGGTGGAACTGGCGGCGCAAGACATGGCGCTGTGCGTCGACGGCGCCTGCCTGAATATGGACCCGCTGCGCTTGCTCAAGCCTGAACGTATCGATAACCTGCTGCGCTACTGGTTCGGCCTGCATCACCTGCGCATGCCGTCCAGCGCCTGGCTGAGCGAAATGCGGCAGCAGCTGCTGGAAGCGAAAGCCGACGCCCAGCTGTGCGTAACCCATCCGGATTGCCATATCCGGCGTCATCGCAACCGCGTGTTCCTGACGCCGCGCGACGATGTCGACCGTTCCGAAATCGAGCCGCAGGATTTCCGCTGGAACGGTGAAACCGAAATCGCCTTCCCGGTATTCGGCGGCGTCATGCATTTCGAAGCGGCGGAGCAGGGCGTCAGCGCCGACTGGCTGCGCCAGCAAGCCTTGCAGATCCAGTTCCGCGCCGGCGGCGAAAAGCTCAAGCTGGCATTCAACCGGCCCACCAAGAGCCTGAAGTATCACTATCAGGCTTTTGATGTGCCGCCGTGGGAGCGCGAGCGGCTGCCCCTGGTGCGCAGCGGCAAGCAGGTCTTGTTTGCGGCCGGCATCGGCTTCGATTGCCATGTGCTGGCGACCTTGGCCGGCCCGCGCATTGCTCTGCGCTGGCAATCGGATGTGTTGCCGCTGAGTCAAGATATTCAATTTGACGCATAAGCGTTATCTGTATTTTCTAGCCAGTAATCCACTTGTCATAATCAGCTGTTGCGGGTACATTAAAGGGTTGATTTTTTATTTTTCTTGCATTACGTCCGCTTCCTGCACCCAAAACACACCCTATGGCTTTAATCGTCCACAAATACGGCGGCACTTCGATGGGCTCGACCGAGCGCATCAAGAATGTCGCCAAGCGCGTCGCCAAATGGCATGACGCCGGCCACCAAATCGTCGTGGTGCCCTCCGCGATGTCCGGTGAAACCAACCGCCTCCTGGGCCTGGCAAAGGAAATTAGCGCCCAGCCCGATCCGCGCGAACTCGACATGCTGGCCTCCACAGGCGAACAGGCTTCGGTAGCCCTGCTGGCGATGGCGCTGCAGGCGATCGGCAAGCAAGCCGTGTCCTACGCCGGCTGGCAAGTCGCGATCAAGACCGATTCGGCCCATACCAAGGCACGCATCCGTTCGATTGACGACACCAAGGTGCGGCAAGATCTGGATGCTGGCAAAGTCGTGATCATCACTGGTTTCCAGGGTGTCGACGAGGCTGGCAATATCACGACCCTGGGACGTGGCGGCTCGGATACATCGGCAGTGGCGGTGGCAGCTGCACTGAAGGCGGCGGAATGCCTGATCTACACCGACGTCGACGGCGTCTACACCACCGACCCGCGTGTCGTCTCCGATGCGCGTCGCCTGAACACGGTGACTTTTGAAGAAATGCTGGAGATGGCGTCGCTTGGCTCCAAGGTGCTGCAGATCCGCTCGGTTGAATTCGCCGGCAACTACAAGATGCCGACCCGCGTGCTGTCGTCGCTGACCGACCCATTAATGCCGCTGGAAGAAGAAGCAGTTTCCGGCACCCTGATTTCGTTTGAGGAAGATACCAAGATGGAACAAGCCACCATTACCGGCATCGCGTTTAATCGCGACGAGACCAAGATCACCGTGCTCGGCGTCCCTGACCGTCCTGGCATCGCTTACCAGATCCTGGGCGCGGTCGCCGACGCCAACATCGAAGTCGACATGATCATCCAGAACCAGTCGGTGGACGGCAAGACCGACTTCACGTTTACCGTGCCGCGCGGCGAATACGCCAAGGCCATGGACGTGCTGAACGAGAAGGTCAAGGCCAACATCGGCGCCGCCAGCATTACCGGCGACGCCAAGGTGTCCAAGGTATCGGTGGTCGGCGTCGGCATGCGCAGCCATGTCGGCATCGCTTCGCAAATGTTCCGCACCTTGTCGGAAGAGGGCATCAACATCCAGATGATCTCGACATCCGAAATCAAGATCTCGGTGCTGATCGACGAGAAGTACATGGAGCTGGCGGTACGTGCTCTGCACAAGGCATTTGGCCTGGAAAGCGCGTAAATCAGCGCGAATCTCTGAAAATCGCAGCATCGCTGCGCCGATTTGGTCTGAGACCGGGTCGCGCAGCAGGTTTTCAGAGGGTTTTGAAAAATTTTTCAAAAAAAGCTGTTAATTTGGCATAGCGTTATTGACCGATGCCCTATGAAAAGTTATTATTCGTGTCCTTAACGCGGCGTTGTTAAAGCCGTCTAAGTCTGGAGGCGTGGCCGAGTGGTCGAAGGCACTTCCCTGCTAAGGAAGCATATGGGCTTAAACCTGTATCGTGGGTTCGACTCCCACCGCCTCCTCCAAGAATATATGGGTAAGTTGTTGGCTGATAAGAGTTATTCTTATTTGTTCAATGACTTACCCGTTTTTCTTTCTATCGATGAATTGCTGGTCTTGGGTTCATCTGGCTTGTAGCAAATCCGTTTATCTCTTTCAAGCCCCATTGGTATCTCTCTTTCCTGACCTTTTTGGTTTGTGAAACGCTGGCTAGCTCTTCATCGGAAGCCAATACCTCGAAACCGCAATCCCCCAGAATCTCTTATACCTGTTTGACGTCGGTACATTTGTCTTGCAGCGGCTCCCTATTAGTAAGTTAGACCTTCCGTCAGAAGATTCTCTGCATTCATCTCGCTGTGCGGTCAATGCTTCGGGATGTTGTCAGTAAAATCACTTGCAAGATAGTTGATTTTCTGCAAAGATGGCTCCCGGCAATTTTAGGGGTAAATATATGGTGATGCGAAAGATTGTCGTTGTTGAGGCAAGACGGCAACAAACGGCATGATTCTGCCGAATGCAAATCCAAGGTTCTCAAAGGTAAATTTGATGCAAGTCGCAACCAAGGTGCAGGGCAATCAAAATTCAGAATAAAATTTTAAAGGGACGCGATGTTGAAAATAATTGGGCTGCTTGGGTTCGTGGCTGTGATGGCTGGCTGCGCTACTACACCTCCATCCATGTCAGAAATAAAGACAGCGCCGCAAGATCGATTGCTGGCTTACCAAAACAAGACGGGCAGCACCACCTCTAAGCTTGTCGTTACCCGTGACGTTGGGCATTTGGGCAGTGGCTGCTTTTATGCGCTATCCATTAACAATGTTTTGTCAGCAAGATTGGATACCGCTGAAACTGCTAGCTTTTATGTCGAGCCGGGAGAGCTTCTGCTGCGAACTGGCCGTGATCCGTCTGGTAAAGGTTTATGTGGGATCGGGAAAGATGATTGGACTCAAAGAGAAACGGTGTTACGAGCGGGTGAAACAAAAATGTTTCGGATGACAATTGATATGAATGGGAAGACAGACATACAGCGCTCAGATAATTAGAACTCGTTGAGGAAGCGTCGGCCGCTGAGGAGTTAATCTGACGGCTGTCGGCGAGCTGCGAGCACCATCGCCATCGCTAGGTCGGCGCGACTCTTGATGCAACGCGCAAATACCGTCAAGCTAATATTTGTATGATGAATATCAGATATCACAACAATCAAGCAGACGAATATGCTGCGCTGCGATATAGTGATCCTGTCTCCTCCAACACCTCTCAAGGTTTGGATTCAGCCCGCAACGAAAGTTAGCGGGCTTTTTTTTGTCCGGAGAATTGTGCAGAACCGATACCGAAATGGGTATCTCGCCATTGAAAAATTTCATTGGATAGTCCGCAGCTTCCCTCCTAGTATGGTGCGCGCACATCCCCCAAAATCTTTTATACCGTAAAAAAATAATGACGGAAGGATGGTGCTGTCGCGCCGGTCAGACTAGCGATTTGCGTTGCAGAAAAATGCCGATAAATTAACGGAGACAAGCAATGAGAATGACACGCAGAACGATGTTGAACGCAGCGCTTTGTTTGGGGCTAGGATTCGGAATCGCGTCCAGCGCCTGTGCCGAGAAGGCGCTGGTCCTGGGATTTTCGCAGGTGGGCGCGGAGAGTGAGTGGCGCACCGCGAATACCGCGTCGATCAAGGATGCGGCGAAGCAGGCCGGGGTGACGCTGAAATTCGCCGATGCACAGCAGAAGCAGGAAAACCAGGTGAAGGCGATCCGTTCCTTCATTGCGCAAAAAGTCGACGTCATTGCCTTTTCCCCGGTGGTGGAATCCGGCTGGGACACTGTGCTGGGCGAAGCCAAAGCCGCCAAGATCCCGGTGATCCTGACCGACCGCGCGGTCGACGTCAAGGATAAGTCGCTGTACGTGACATTCATCGGTTCGGATTTCGTTGAAGAGGGCCGCCGCGCCGGCCGCTGGCTGCTGGAGCGTGCCAAGAGCATGCCTGCCGGCGATATCAATATCGTCGAATTGCAAGGCACGGTCGGTTCGGCGCCGGCAATCGACCGCAAGAGCGGCTTCGCCGAAACCATCGCCGCCAATCCGCATCTGAAGATCATCCGTTCGCAGACCGGCGATTTCACCCGCGCCAAGGGCAAGGAAGTGATGGAAGCCTTCCTCAAGACCGACGGCAAGAAAATCAATGTGCTGTACGCCCACAACGACGACATGGCGATAGGCGCGATCCAGGCCATCGAAGAGGCTGGCCTGAAACCCGGCAAGGATATCCTGGTGATCTCGGTGGATGGGGTCAAGGGCGCGTTTGAAGCGATGATGGCCGGCAAGCTGAATGTCACGGTGGAGTGCAGCCCCTTGCTCGGACCGCAGCTGATGAAAGTGGCGAAGCAGGTTGTGGCCGGCGAGACAGTGCCCAAGCGGATTACCACCGAGGAGAGCGTATTCCCGGCGGAAGTCGCCGCCAAGGAATTCCCGAACCGCAAATACTGAACCGACGATCCGGATGACGGCGCGCCTTGCGCGCTGTCGTATTTTTCATGATGGTGCGCTGAGCGCCATCTTGCATGAGCATCTGGGGATCGCAGGCGGATGAGTAAAACGGTGATCGGCACTACCGGCGAGGCGCAGGACAGCGCCGCGCCAGCCTTGGCATTGAGCGGCATCTGCAAGGCGTTCGGCGGCGTGGCGGCGCTCAACGATGTCGCCCTGCGGCTATACCCCGGTGAAGTCCATACATTGATGGGACAGAACGGCGCGGGCAAATCGACCCTGATCAAGGTGCTGACCGGTGTCTATGCGCCCGACAGCGGCCGCATACTCTTGCATGGCCAGCCGGTGCAGCCGCGTTCGACGCTGGAGGCGCAAAGCCTTGGCATCAGCACCGTGTACCAGGAAGTCAATCTTTGCCCCAACCTGTCGGTCGCTGAAAACATCTTCATCGGCCGCTACCCGGAAAAATACGGTGCGATCGACTGGAAATCCATGCAGCTGCAGGCGCAGCAGCTGCTGAGCGACCTCCATGTCAGGATCGACGTGGCGGCCCCACTCTCCAGGTATCCGCTGGCGATCCAGCAAATGGTGGCGATTTCGCGTGCCTTGAGCATTTCAGCCAAGGTACTGATTCTGGACGAGCCGACCTCCAGCCTTGACGACGCCGAGGTGAAGCTGCTGTTCGAAGTCTTGCGCAAGCTGCGCGAACAGGGCATGGCGATTCTGTTCGTGACCCATTTCCTGGAGCAGACCTACGAAATTTCCGACCGCATTACGGTCTTGCGCAATGGCCTGCTTGAAGGCGAATACCTGGCCAGCCAGCTCAGCCGGCTGGACCTGGTGAACAAGATGGTCGGCAGCCCAATGCCGTCGCCGGCCAATCCCGATGTCGTCAGCGGTCGTGCCGAGCCACAGGTGGATGGTGGCCAGCCAGCCGTGCTGCAGGCCAGGGGCTTGGGGCGGAATGGCATACTGGCGCCGCTGGATCTTGACCTGCGCGGCGGCGAAGTGCTGGGCTTGTGCGGCTTGCTCGGTTCCGGCAGGACCGAAACGGCGCGTTTGCTGTTCGGCGCGGACAAGCCCGACAGCGGCACGATGCAGATAAAAGGAAAAATCGAAAAATTCCATTCGCCGCGGGATGCAATCGCCGCCGGCATCGGATTCTGCTCTGAGGACCGCAAGAAGGAGGGCGCGATACTGGAGCTGTCGGTGCGGGAGAACATCATCCTGGCGTTGCAGGCGAGGGCGGGCTTGCTGCACGTGATCCCGCGCAGGCGGCAGCAGGCGCTGGCCAACGACTACGTCAAATGGCTGGGCATCAAGACGCCGGGTATCGAAACGCCGATCAGCTCGCTTTCAGGCGGCAACCAGCAGAAAGCTCTGCTGGCGCGCTGGCTGGCTACCGACCCGGCCATGCTGATCCTGGACGAGCCGACGCGCGGCATCGATGTCCGCGCCAAGCAGGAGATCATGGAACACGTCATCGCCTTGTGCCGCAAGGGCATGGCGATACTCTTCATTTCCTCTGAGATTTCGGAAGTATTGCGGGTCAGCGACCGCATGCTGGTGTTGCGCGACCGCAAAGCTTGCGGCGAATATCTGCGCGGCGAGCTCGATGAGGATTCGGTGTTGCAGGTGATTGCCGGGGAGTCCGCATGAGCATTCCCTTGGACCCGGACGCCGTCAAGGAAGGGCAGCCGGCATCTGTGCCTTCCGCGCCGATCGGACAGCTTGTGGATTTTGCGCGGCATCCCTTGTTCCGGCCTTTGGCCGCGCTGGCGCTGCTGCTGGCGGTTGATTTCTTCATGATCCCCGGTTTTTTCCGTCTCGAGTGGAAAGACGGCCATCTGTATGGCAGCCTGATCGATATCGTCAACCGTGCTGCGCCCTTGATACTGACGGCACTGGGCATGACCCTGGTGATTGCCACCCGCGGCATCGATATCTCGGTCGGCGCGGTAGTGGCGATTTCCGGCACCGTTGCGGCCTTGCTGATCGGCGGCACGCTGCAGATGCACGGCGGCGTGCCGGAATATGCCAGCCGCATACCCATGGCATGGGCGATTGCAGCGGCCTTGGGGGCCGCGCTCCTGTGCGGCGTCTGGAATGGCTTCCTGGTGTCCTCGCTGGGCCTGCAGCCGATCATCGCTACCTTGATCCTGATGGTCGGCGGCCGCGGCCTGGCGCAGCTGCTGACCGACGGCCAGATCATCACGGTCTACTACCAGCCGTTTTTCTATCTGGGCAGCGGCTATCTGTTCGGCCTGCCGTTTTCCTTGTACATCGCCCTCGGTGTTTTCCTGGTGGTGGCCATGCTCATGCGAAAAACGGCGCTGGGCTTGTTCATCCAGGCGGTCGGCATCAACCCGGTGGCGTCACGGCTGGCCGGCATCCGCACCGCGGCGCTGATTTTCTTTGTCTACATGTTTTGCAGCGCCTGCGCCGGTCTTGCCGGGCTGATGATCAGTTCCAACATCAAGAGCGCGGATGCCAATAATGCCGGCTTGCTGATGGAACTGGACGCCATCCTGGCGGTGACCCTCGGCGGCACTTCTTTAGGCGGCGGCAAGTTCAGCCTGGCCGGCAGCGTGGTCGGCGCCCTGATCATCCAGGCGCTGACTTACACCATCTATTCGATGGGCGTGCCGCCGGAAGTGAACATGGTGGTCAAGGCGGTGGTGGTGTTTGCGGTCTGCCTGTCGCAATCGAAGGAATTCCGCCATCTGATGCCGCGTCTGTCTGGCGCCGGGTCCAGGGTTCGCCGTTCAACCGGAAAAGAATGATGAAAACATTCCGCGCGCTGCTCGCATCTCCCTATTTCACATCGATGGTGACGGTGGTCCTGCTGTTGCTGATGTTTGGCCTCGGCTCGGTCGCCTATACCGGCTTCTTTTCCCTGCAGGTAGTGCTCAACCTGCTGATCGACAACGCCTTCCTGCTGGTGATTGCGATCGGTATGACGTTTGTCATCCTGTCCGGCGGCATCGACCTCTCGGTCGGCTCGGTGCTGGCGCTGACCACCATGATCTCGGCCTACCTGCTGCAGTACTGGCACTGGCCGCCGCTGCTGGTGATTGCCTGCGTGCTCTTGATCGGCAGCGCTTTCGGCGCTTTCATGGGCGCGCTGATCCATTTTTTCAAGCTGCAGGCGTTCATTGTCACCCTGGCGGGAATGTTCCTGGCGCGCGGCCTGTGCTACCTGATCAGCATCAATTCCATCACGATCGACCAGCCATTGTATGTGACGCTGTCGCAGGCCAGGATCGGCGTGTTCGGCGCCTTCGTCTCGCCCAGCGTGCTGATCGCCATGATCATGCTGGCGCTGGCGATCTATATTGCGCATTACACCCGCTTCGGACGCGCCGTCTACGCCATCGGCGGCAATGAACAGTCGGCATTGCTGATGGGCCTGGCGGTGGGGCGCACCAAGGTATTGGTGTACGCCTTCAGCGGCTTTTGCGCGGCGCTCGCCGGGGTCTTGTTCTCGTTCTATATGCTGTCCGGCTACGGCCTGCATGCGCAAGGCACCGAGCTGGATGCGATCGCCGCGGTGGTGATTGGCGGCACTTTGCTGACCGGCGGCTATGGTTACGTCGCGGGGACCCTTTCCGGCGTGCTGATCCTGGGCCTGATCCAGACCTTGATCGCATTCGACGGCACGCTCAGTTCCTGGTGGACCAAAATCGTGATTGGCGTCCTGCTGTTTATTTTCTGCATGGCGCAACGCCTGATGTCCCTGGGGGTGACGCGCAGCGTTGCCTTGTCTCCCTCTGCGGGCTAGCAGGCATGCCTGGCGCTGGATTGCCGCTGCGATCCGGCGTTAATACCTCCCTATGTGTGATAGCGAACGGACAGTATCTGCCTGCTGCGGCAAACTCTTGCCATGGACTTAAGCAGCTTCCATGGGCAGCAGAGGGCGGCACGGCCGTCTTTTGTTCTGCCGGGCTCTTGCTGACTCACATTTCTGCAAGGTCAGCGCCGCAGACAATACACAGGAGAAATCATATGAATACATCCATCCTTTACAAAAAATCCCTTCGCAACGCCCTGATCGTTGCGGCTTTCGGCGTCAGCCTTGCCGGCCCTGCCGCGATGGCTGCCGATGCCGCCGCCCCGCAGGCGCACAGCGATGGCGTCGGCGCCACGGTGACGGATGCCGGGATTACCACCACCATCAAGGCCAAGCTGATGACGACCGACGGTATGGGCAAGTCTGACGTCAGCGTGACGACGACCAACGGCGTGGTGACGCTGGACGGCGCCGCCAGTAGCGCGAGCGCAAAATCCAGAGCGGAAGCGGTCGCCAAGCAGGTGGAGGGAGTCAAGAGCGTCGACAATAACCTGACCACGCCATCCAACGGCGTGGCCGCGGACAAGGTCGACAAGAACGTCGCCAAGACCAAGCGGGTGGTTTCCGACAGCTGGATCACCACCAAGGTGAAATCCGAAATTCTGGCGGATAGCGTGAGCAAGGGCTTTGACGTCGGCGTGAAGACGACGCACGGCGTAGTGGTGCTGAGCGGCGCCCTGGCAACCCAGGATGCGATCGATCACGTCAAGGATATTGCTGGAAAAGTGAAGGGCGTGAAGAGCGTCGACACATCGGCCATCACTGTCGCCGCCAAGTAAACAGTAGGTGCAGGTCAAGTGCCGGGCTGTTGCCCGGCATTTTGTCGTCCGGGCCAGCTGTGTAAACCATTCCGGATTCTGCGGCCGGGAGCGGCAGGATGCAGAGTCAACGCCGGCCCGGCCTATTGATAGCCCGGTACAAATCGCTGGACAGTTGCACGCAAGGAATTGCTTTCCGTTTGAATGCGGTAGAAATAGCTTTGATCAGCCTTCAGGTCCTGATTGATCGTGTTCAGCAACTGGGTGTTAAAGACGTCAGCCGGCAGGGCGCCGAAAACATGCTGGCCCGGCGTGAGCATGAATTCGATTTTTTCACCCGGATTCAACGAGGCCGCTTTTTTGCCGTCGATATACAGCTGCTGGTATGCGGCGGCGCCAGAGGTTCCGCCATCCCTTACAAATACTGCGCGGGCGCTATTTGCCAGCGGCAGCGCATCGGCACGGAATATCCGTTCCATCGGTACCGAGCGGGCACTGTTAATGGGAGTTGGCTGCGTGGCGCAGCCGCTGGCCGAAATGATCACAGCGAGTGTGAGCAATACATTTCTCATTTTTACCCCAAGCAATTGATTGTCAAAAGGTAATCCGCGATACCAGCGATACTACAATATTCTGAGGTATGGCAGAAATAATGAAAAAGGCCCTCATCGCTGAGAGCCTTTTAGTATTTGGTGCCCGAGGCCGGAAATCAATTTTATTTAAAATCAATGAGTTAAGTCTTCTGATAGTAAAAATTGGGGATTGCGTAAATGATTTTTAAAAAAGTCATAGAAGGCTCAAGATACACTAAAAATCTGTCGTTATTTAGAAACAAATTCGCGCTACGACTATAGTTCGGTGTCGCAGATTTAGTCATCTTGTTAATTCAATGGGATATTCTCAACATAACAACTGGTTTCTTGACACGTCGTCTTAATTCCGTATCAGCGGCTTTCCGTCAGTTCCAAAATTCAGACCATAAGAAGGGCCATGACGTGCATTCACTCGCTTACAGAAATTGCGTTCGTTTTGTATCAATATGGTCGACAAACATGAGTTGAGCATATAGTGACAGGAACGAAATGCCAATGGAACATGCCGACTATTTCGTCTAGGGGTAATGGTCGCTAATAATTAGACCCCCCTCGGGAAAACGGTAACATTGGTAACCTTTTTTAAAAATCGGCCGTAAAGCCTTGTAATATAAGGCTTTGAAGGTTTTGATAAAAGCTAACGTCGGGGTAACCTTGGGGTAATCTGGTTACCATAGTAGAAGGTAATATAAATAAAAATACTAGTTATACATATCAAAGACTTAGAGTGGGGGTTACCTTTTCAGTTACCAAAGATTACCTTTGAATGGTAACCATCTAATCCTATATAAATCAAATAGTTACCAAGGGAGAACCGGGCAAGTTACCGAGGTTGCCGTTTTCCCGAGGTCAAACTTAAAATCAGGTTTTTACGCCCATACGAGTCCGAGTAAAGACGAAACTGCCAATAAAAACTTGATTGCGTCTTTCTGTCAGTTGCGCTCTATGAAAATGGGGGCGACGAAAGTCGGGTGATTAAGCAAAACGCTGAGTTCATAATCATGTGGCATTGTTTGCAGTAAAATCGTTGTCTATATACAACATTCCTGTGGGTAAAATTTATATCCCTGCAAGTTTCTCATGATAAACTTTGCCCACTTTTTGTAGCCAAAAGCTACATGTCTAACTAAAAAATCTTGGTTTTCCTTATTTTCGCTGCGTATGCGCAAGAGAAGGCATGGCCTGAGTAGAGAAGCGGCGGCGCGAGAAGCATGAACATCTTTGGAAAAATTTGTGGCCATCGCGTGCTTGTCGGACTAGTTTGTTTGCTAAGCGTTTCTTTGCCGGTGGCTTACTCGCAGAACTCTCCCGTTACCGGTCAATCAGGCCTCAACCGCTTACTAGGCTTGCCGCCATTTCCCTCCTCATCAGGGGCATCAATATCTTCCAGCGTTCCAGTCAGGGATGGTCGATTGGTGAGTTTGGGAGCCAAGCTGTTCTACGACAACAGATTGGGCGCTGATGGTTTGCATAGTTGCAGCAGTTGCCATCAACCAGACAAGTACTTTGCTGACGGCCTCGACGTGTCGCGTGGCGTGGGAAATAAAGTGGGCACCCGTAACGCGCCAAGCTTGTTGAACGTCGGTTATAACCCGACCCAGTTCTGGGATGGTCGCGAAGATACACTTGAGCATCAGGCCTTGCGACCACTGATTAATCCGCGAGAAATGGGACAGCCGGATCACGACGCCGTGCTGGCGGTGATTCGTCGCGATAAGGATTATCTGGCGGATTTCAAGCGTGTTTTCGACGCGCGCTCGGCGAGCGATATCACGATCGATCGTGTAGTGAGCGCGTTGGCGACTTACCAAAAGACCTTAATAGTCGGTGACTCGCCGTTTGACCGATATCTTTATGGTGGCGATGCGCATGCGATGTCGGAGGGGGCGCTGCGGGGCTACAAGCTGTTCGTCGGTGCGGCGGCATGTGTCAAATGCCACACGATTGATAAAGGAAACGCGCTCTTCACCGATAACGAATTTCACGCATTGTCAGTCGGTTTGAACCAGATCGCGCCGCGTCTTGCCGAGTTGACCGTAAAATTGTCGGCCGAAAAATTACGCGGTGTACCCATCGACGATATTGTGCTGACGGATGATGATTTTGCCGAGTTGGGGCGTTTCGTGGTGACGCTGCAGCCACAAGATATTGGTACATTCCGTACGCCGACTTTACGCAATGTTGCGATGACGGCGCCTTATATGCACGACGGTAGCGTTAAAACGCTGGCTGAGGCGGTCGATTTGGAAGTGTTTTACCGCAGTAATGAGCAAGGACATCCATTATTACTAACACCACCGGAGCGGCAGGATTTAATCACATTCCTCGAATCGCTGACCAGCAGTCCCGAGTCGTTGAAAGCATTGATGCCCACAGAGGCGCAGCGAAAAGCCTCACGGGTGGCAGAACAGATGCTGCCCCCGGTCACCGGCGGTAAGACTTATCGATTGCCTGGCCAGTCCTGATAAAGCCGCTCGCGCCATGCCTTCGTCCACCTTTTGATCTTTCTCTTTTTGAGTGCCATGCCTATCCGATACTCTTTCATCTCGTCAAACGCGCGCTTGTTCTCGTTGCCCCGACGGGTACGCGGCTTTACATTGTTGGAGTTGCTGGTGGTGCTGGTGATTATTGGGCTGCTTGCTTCGTACGTTGGGCCCAAGTATTTTTCTCAGGTTGGCAAGTCGCAAGTGACGGTCGCTAAAAGCCAGATGGATGCGTTCGACAAGGCCTTGGACACTTTTCGATTGGATGTAGGACGTTATCCAACGAATGAAGAGGGATTGCAAGCGCTCATGGTAGCGCCGCCGAACGATGCCGCCAAATGGAATGGACCCTATATGAAGACCGCCATTCCACTCGATCCCTGGGGGCATCCCTATTTGTATCGGACTCCTGGCGCGCGCGGCGACATGGAAATAGTCAGTTATGGCAAAGATGGACAGCCAGGTGGTACAGGCGAAGACGCCGATATTGTGCTGCCGTAAGTCGATCATTTGTATCCAACGACTACCTCGACGTTCTTTCCATGCGATTCGATATCCGTGTTCTGTCACCGGCAAACGAACTATCGCGCCTGATCATTGAGGCGGCTAGCGAGGCGGACGCTCGACGTCAGTTAGAAAGCCAATCTCTGCAGATCGTTACATTGCAAGCGATTGGTCAACGCATGTCGGGGTTACGCTGGCGCCGACGCCAGTTCTCGGTGCTGTTGTTTTGTCAGGAATTACATGCTCTATTACTTGCAGGCCTGACATTGATGGAGGCGTTGGAAGGGCTGATCGAAAAAGATGCTGCCAGCGAATCGCGCACTGTTCTACAACGTCTTATCAACACCATACGAGACGGTTCTCGTTTTTCCGACGCATTGACCACTCTGCCTGATGTCTTCCCGCCGCTACTGGTTGGATTGATGAAAGCAGCAGAAAGCACTGGTGATATCCCGTCAGTATTGGCACGTTATGTCGCTTATCAGCAGCGTGTTGATGTTGTGCGTAACAAAATCATCAGTTCTTCGATCTATCCGGCGATTCTATTGCTGGTCGGAACGGCCGTGACGGCTTTCTTAGGCGGATACGTGGTGCCACGGTTCGCCACCATTTATCAAGATACAGGCCGGGAACTACCTTTTATGTCGGCGTTGATGCTGAAATTTGGTGCGTTCGTGTCGACCAATACAGCGATGGTCGGAGGAATAACATTGTTCCTGGTGGCGATAGTAGCTGGATCGTTCTGGCATTTGTCGCGCACAGGTGCATTGTCGCGCTGGGCCGCGCGATTGCCCGGCGTGGGCGTACGCATACGCCTCTATGAAACTTCCCGCTTATATCTAACATTAGGCATGTTGCTAGAAAGCGGCATTCCGATTGTCTCTGCATTGGCGATGAGCGAAGGTGTTGTTTCGCGTCGCGTACTGATGCATTTGCAGCAGGCACGTGCCGCCATCGAATCGGGCGCATTGTTTTCTGACTCGTTTCAGGAGTGTCAGCTGACGACGGCCATTTCTTACAGAATGCTGCGTGTTGGTGAGCGTTCAGGTCAGCTTGGCGACATGCTGATCCAGGCTTCGAACTTCTACGAAGGCGACATCACGCGCTTCATCGATCGCTTTACAAGGGCATTCGAGCCGATTTTGATGATGGTCATCGGGCTTGTAGTGGGGGGCATCGTCGTCCTGCTGTATATGCCGATTTTTGACTTGGCGACGACATTACAATGACCTTCCTTGATCCCACTTCTGTCGCATTGACGGCAGCGTTTATGCCGCAGGCCAACCATGCGGCAGCAATGCCGAGTCCGCAGACCGGATTGTTGATTGATGCCGCCATCTTGCGAGACTTGCGCGCTGCTGCGCGAACGGCTGGTCGATCGGTCATGGCCGAGATTGAAGAGCGTTATCCCGAGCAGGGGCGTGCAGCGGTGGCTGCACTGGCAGCCATGTTCAGTTGGCCAGTGATAGAAACTGCCGACATGGATTTGACGACGCCTTTGTTCTCTCTATTATCGCTGGCCGATGCCATGCAGCGGCAAGTTGTACTGTTAGAACAGGCTGGCAGTGTCTTGGCCGTTATCGGCGATCCATTCGATGCTGATTTGCAGACGTGGCTCAGCGCTCGTTGCCCGCAACCGCTGTCGTTTCATCTGGCGCTGCGGGCTGATATTCAGGCTTATTTAAGTAAACAGGAACAATTTGTTCGGGCGGTCGATAACATCGTCGCCGATGGAAGTGATGGCGACCGCGATGGGCGTTCGGCGGAGGTGTTGTCGTTTGCGTCGCTCAATGTCGCCGCCAGTCCTGCAGTACGGCTGGTTAATTCGACCCTGTATGACGCGCTGAAGGCTGCTGCCTCCGACATTCACCTCGAAAGTACGACATCAGGCCTCACCATCAAATACCGCATCGACGGCGTATTGGATCATGCACGCTCAATTGGTGGGCGTGAATTGGCTGGGCAAGTCATTTCGCGTCTGAAAGTCCTGGCCGAACTGGATATCTCAGAGCGCCGTACCCCACAGGATGGCAGTTTTCGGGTTGAATCCAGTGGTCGAGATATAGATTTGCGCGTGTCGATTATGCCGAGCATCCACGGTGAAGACGCGGTGATCCGGATTCTAGATAAACGCGCGATGATTGAATCCTATGGTTCCCTATCACTGGAAGCGCTGGGGTTCGATGAGCAATCGCTACGTACCTTACGTCGGCTGGCGGATGAACCCTACGGCATGTTGTTGGTGACGGGACCCACTGGTTCTGGCAAAACTACCACATTGTATGGCGCGTTGACCGAAGTGAATAACGGTCGCGACAAGATCATTACGATCGAGGATCCGGTCGAATATCAACTTCCCGGTATTCTGCAAATCCCTGTCAACGACAAGAAGGGACTGACTTTCGCACGCGGGTTGCGTTCGATTTTGCGTCACGACCCGGACAAGATCATGGTGGGCGAAATTCGTGACCGTGAGACGGCAGAGATTGCGGTGCAATCGGCGCTCACAGGGCACTTGGTGCTGACAACTGTCCATGCCAACAATGTATTCGACGTTTTTGGCCGTTTTACGCACATGGGCATTGATCCTTATGCTTTCGTTTCCGCCTTGAATGGCATATGGGCTCAGCGACTGGTACGTAATAATTGCCCGCACTGTGCTGTCGATGTCGTGCCTGATGCGGAACAACTCGAACGTCTTGGGATGTCGGCGATTGATGTTAGCGCGTTTCGCTTGCGTGCGGGAACAGGCTGCGGTGATTGTCGAGGTACTGGTTACAAAGGTCGCACGGCAATTGCAGAAATCTTGTCTCTCAACGATGAAATCCGTGAGCTGATTGTCGAAAAAGCGCCGGTGCGCCAGATTAAGGATGCCGCTGCCCGGCACGGTACCCGTAGCCTGCGCGAGGTGGCACTCGACTTGGCGCGGCGAGGAATCACCACATTAGAAGAGGTCAAGCGTGTCACGCTTCAATCCTGACCGCTTCCAGCTTCTGCTGGGCGTCGATACCTTGACGTTGGCGACGCGTACTCGGAAGACTTCGTGGCGGGTATGCGCGAGTGTTGCCTATGTCGCCCAGATTGCTGCATCCACTTTACAGTCTCGTTTGCAGCAATTGCTGTCTGCTCATGTGCCGCGCGGCCGGGAAGTGCCTATCAGTATCGACGACCGGTTGACGCGGTATTTCATCGTGACGCCGCCCGAACAGGTGAATAGTTTCACCGATCTACAGACGATTGCCACATTGCGCTTTGCGACCTTGTTCGGTGACAAGGCGGCAGACTGGGTCATGCAAGCCGATTGGGCTGTTGGCCGACCTTTCCTGGTGTGTGCCGTGCCGCGCGTATTGATGACGACATTGTTGTCCGGCTTAAAAACTGGCGGCTGGTTCTCCGGAGGGGTGAAGCCAGAAAGTGTCTGGATCTGGAACGATTGTGCACATCGTATGCGCCAATCCGATAGTTGGTTTGCCAGGATTGGCAGTCGGCATTTATTGCTCTCAGCCGGCACGGGCAGACATATCACGGCCGTCAATTTATCAATAGGATCTCCCCCGGAAAGCGCCGAGGCGTTGAAAGCGTTGTTGATGCGCGAGTCGCTGCGCTGGGACCGGCCGTTGCCACCGACGCTGTATGTCAGTCAGGTAGCAGGCGGAGCAATCGACAGCTTACACGGCCAGCGTATTGGTGACGTCAATATTGTGGCGTTACGTCCAAATAGTCCGATACAGGAGCCAGTAGCGTGAAGTTGTTGACGATTGATTTCGCTCCATCTCGACGCCAGCGTCTGGGTGGCAGCGCTTTCGGGCTGACATTGCTGGTATCGGGGCTAGTGTTAGCGGCTGGCGCACTGTGGCACGCCAATGGCTGGCAGCGACAGTATCAACGGCTGCAGACGCGATTAACTATAGAACGACAAAAGGACGCTGCCTCGGCTGTGGCCCATCGGGCACCAGCCGTGATATTAAGTGCTCCCCAGGTCACAGCCATCAATGAGGCGGTAAGTCATTTAAATTTGCCATGGCGCGATTTATTCGATGCAATTGAAGTCGCCACGCCTCCGGAGATTGCTTTGCTATCGCTGGATCCTGATCCCGAACACCAGCTATTACGTCTGACAGCCGAGGCTGCTTCACCGGAAGCGATGCTGGACTATGTAGCGAGCCTGAAACAGCAAGCTGTTTTTTCGGCAGTGAGCATGAAACGACATCAATTGGATGCCCAGGATCCTAATAATGTCCTTCGCTTTTCGGTCACGCTATCGCTGACTGCCAACGGAAAGACGATGAAATGAAATCTTTTTCGATGACAGCGTTTTCGATACGTAACATCGCATTGCAATTGTCCCTCGCTTGCAGGCGGGCGGGTCTGCTGCATTGGATTGGCTTGGTGTTGCTTGCGCTTGGTACTGCGTATTTTACGATCGGCCTGGCGTGGGAGCAGCGCCATAGTGAGCAGGTAGCACAAGACGTTCGCGACTGGGTCCACGGACGCGGTGACATTGCCTCAAAGGTCGCTGCGGACGGCCCGCGCCAGACTGCTCAGCGGCAACAGCTATTCACTGATACCTTGGGCCATGCAGAACGTACGGAACACTATATCAAGGCCATCTTTGCGATTGCTCGTCACCACGCAGTGGCGTTACCTGAAGGAGAGTACCGGGTCGGAAGCAGTCCACAAGGCGGCTTTCTAACTTATGAAGTAACGCTGCCGGTAAAAGGTGCCTATCCGGCGTTGCAGGCATTTTGCGAAGATGTACTGCTGGAGCTGCCGTTTGCATCACTGGATGCTATTGCGTTCCGGCGTGAGGCCGTAGCAACAGATGGGGTCGAAGCAAAGGTACGCTTCACATTGTATTTATTGCCAACTGCGCCGGGTACCTCGTTAGAAGCAATCGGAATAAAGCCGGCTGCGTCACTGTTGACAGCTAACCCTGTATCGCATGGCGTGATTGACGCAACAGAATTACCCTCCGCGATCGTCCCTTCAACCGAGGTTAAGCGATGACGCGGCGCCATTGGATTCTGGCCATCCTATTGTTGGCCGCCGCCGCGATAGCAGTGTTTGGAGACCGTGCGCCAAGCGCAGATGTTGCGCCTGCGGTAGTGCGAGATCCGCACAATAGCGTCCAATCTTCCGCTGCCGGTACCGTAGTCAGTAAAACTGCCAGCGGCAAAGTATCAGCGGCGACGACGCCAGCGATGTTATTGGCTGTACTGCCGCGCGAGTCTTTGATTGGGCGTGGTGTGACCGAGCCCCGTGCAAATTTGTTTGCTGCGCATTCCTTTGCGCCGATACAGGTAGCTAGCACAGCACCTGTCCAGGAAGCCCCGCGCGAATTACCGTTTAAGTATCTCGGTAAGCAGGACAGCGGAAAAGGCTGGACCGTATTCCTGGAAAAAAATGACAACACGTTCATCGTCAAGGCATCTGATGCCGTTGGCGACGATTATAAAGTTGTCTCCATCACCGCATCGACAATTACCTTTGAGTATCTGCCGACGCATGAGCAATCCTTCCTTCAGATTGAATGACCTACATGAATTTCGGCCGCATCCGCTGTTCCAATTTTCTTGCCGTTTTTCCGCTTGCCACGACCATTTTGCAAGCGGGCAGCCGTGCCATTGTACTCGTCGCCGCGATTGCCTCGGTTTCTGCCTGCGGTGAGATCGCGGTACAACAAGGTGCTCGCAAAGCATTCGATGAAGGGCGTATTGAAGACAGCATGGCGCAACTGCAGGAAGCATTAAATAGGAATCCGCAGGATGCGCAGCTACGAGTAACCTATCTTAGTCTGCGCGAGCGTGCCATCAACCGTTGGCTGAGCCAGCAATCGATGTCAACGTCAGCAGCTGAGCGTACGCAACTGTTACGCAGGATTCTGGTACTTGATCCTGATAATCGCCGTGCTGCTGCTGAGTTGGAAAAAATTGATCGTGATGGACAGTTGGCAAAGCTGATGCTGGACGCACAGTTTTCCTTTGATGCCAAAGATTACGATGCGGCTACGCGCATAGCGCATTCGGTGCTGGCCGAAGACCCTTACAACAACGCTGCACGGCGTCTGATGAAAGCGGTGATGGACAAAGCATCCAAGCCGGCGATGGATCCTGAATTGCAGGCCGCGCTCAATCGCAAGCTGTCGATTGAATTCAAGGACGCAATGCTCAAACAGGTGTTCGAAGTACTATCGCGTACTTCGGACATCAATTTCGTGCTTGATAAGGATATCAAGAGTGATCAGCGGACCTCGATATTTTTAAAAGGGGTGACGATCAAGGATGCACTTGATGTCGTACTGATGACCAACCAGCTGGAACAGCGTGTCATCGGCCGCAATGCGATCATGATCTATCCGAACCTGCCTGCAAAACAGAAAGACTACCAGGCGTTGAGTGTCCATACGTTTTACACGGCGAATGCCGATGTTGAACAATTGGCGAACACTTTAAAAACAATTCTCAAAACGCGTGATCTGGTGGTCGACAAAAATCAAAACATGATCATCATGCGTGACACGCCGGAAGCCATCGAAATGGCTGAAAAGATCGTTTCCATGGCTGATTTACCAACGCCGGAAACCATGCTGGAAGTTGAAATCCTGGAGATCAATCGCAATCTGCTCAAAAACATTGGTGTCAGCTATCCAACTAAACTTTCGCTGTCGCCTCTCGCATCGACCAGTGGCGGCGCCGTAACGCTGGCAGACCTGATTCATGCAAATACCAGTACGACAGGTGCAACTATCGATCCGTTGTCGATCAACCTGAGCGCGACCGATACGGATATCCGGTTATTGGCCAATCCACGCATTCGGGTCAAGAATCGAGAGTCGGCAAAGATATTGATCGGCGATCGTGTGCCGAACATCACCTCTACAGCGACCGCGACCGGATTTGTCTCGCAGAGCGTTCAGTATCTTGATGTCGGCCTGAAGCTTGAAGTAACTCCGGTGATTACCATCGACAATGAAGTCTCGATCAAAGTGGCATTGGAAGTGAGTAATATCGCCAATCAGATCACCACGACGGCAGGCACCGTTGCCTATCAGATTGGTACACGTTCCGCCTCGACGGTATTGCGGTTAAAGGATGGCGAAAATCAGATACTGGCCGGTTTGATCAACGACAACGATACCGACACCGTGACGAAGATACCGGGATTGGGCGACATTCCCTATCTAGGCAGATTGTTTTCTAATCACAACGGCACGCACAACAAGACGGAGATTGTGCTTTCGATTACCCCGCATCTGATACGCAACAGTGCATTGCCTGCTGCGCATCTACTCGACTTCCAGAGTGGTACCGAATCCAGCCTGCATGGCGTTGGCTCTGGCGGTTTCAGCCCGAGGTCTGATAGCACTACACGTGTTGCACCCGCGGTGTCGTCGACGCCATCTGGAGCCGCCAGTACAAATGCGGCGGGGGCTAATAGTGGAGGGGCTGCGAACCCAACTATGGGTGGTGCTGGTGCCGGCAATGTAGGAAATCCCGGAAATGCAGGCGGCGGAGCAATTGCCGACCCTAACGGTGCGGGCGTTCCGGGCGTCGCCAGTGCCAATGCATTGGCCTGGGTTGGGGCAGCGCAAGGAGTTGTTGGTGTTAGCGCTCAACAACAGCTTGTTTTGACGAGCGGACAAGGCGTAAGCGGTATTAATCTCGTCATCGGCTACGACCCCACTGCATTGCGGATCGATCAAGCAACTGAAGGCGCGTTTTTGAACTCCGATGGCACTGCGACCACTTTCACGCAACGTATTGATGCGTCGACTGGTCAGATTTTCGTTAGCGATGCGCGTAGCAGCAGCGTTGCTGTTGGTGCTACGGGCCAGGCTGCGTTGGTTACGTTAAATGTAACACCGCTGAAAGTGACACCTTCAACGCAACTCAAAGTGCTATCGATCACCCCTTCGGTGGTCGGCGGAAATCCACTGGCGTTGACTCCTCCTACACAAACTATTGCCGTGACGGCAGCGCCATGACGAGCCTCCCCTTGGGCAAAATGTTTGCGTACCAGAGGCGATTGCTCGGGCCGGGTGGATTTACATTGCTTGAGCTATTGATCAGCCTCGCAATCCTTGCGATTCTGGCGACGATTGCATTGCCGGTTGCGCAAGTCGAGGTGCAGCGCACACGTGAGGTGGCGCTAGCGCGCGCGTTGCGCGAAATTCGAATGGGAATCGATGACTACAAACGTGCCTACGACAACGGTCGCATCGCCCGCATACTTGGCGCCAGCGGCTACCCAGCAACCTTGGATGTGCTGGTAAGTGGTGTCGAAGATGCTCGTGATCCGGCCAAGCATAAGATATATTTTATGCGGGCCATTCCTCGTGACCCGCTGATGTCGGACGCGTCAGTCTCGAATGCAGACACCTGGGGTAAGCGAAGCTATGCCAGTGAGCCCGACGCGCCCGCTGAAGGCGCGGATGTATTCGACGTCTACTCCTTGTCGACCGCAACTGGTCTCAATGGCATCGCTTATCGAAAATGGTAAGCGAGATGCGCCAAACATTCCATCGCAATGCGCGGGCGGATTCCGGGCAGGGTTTTACCCTGATCGAGTTGCTGGTTGTCCTGTCGATCGTGGCGCTACTGTTGTCAATATCGGTGCCGAAATATTTTCATAGTCTTGATTACTCGAAGGAAGTGATCCTGAAGGAGAACCTTCGCGTCGTACGCAAGACTATTGACCAGTATTATTCTGACACAGGGCACTACCCAGACGATCTTGACGAACTGGTCGACAAAAAATACTTGCGGGCTCTACCTGTGGATCCCATTACAAACAGTGCCGCCACGTGGGTACTGATCGCCCCGGAAGATGTCAAATTGGGCAAGCTCTTTGATTTGCACAGTGGTGCTTCTGGCGCCACTCATGATGGCATCGCGTTCGGTCAGTTATAGCGTCATGAGAAAGATTCAACGTACTATTCCCGCGCCGCACGGTTTGATGTCGCCACTAAGGCAGCAAGGATTTGCGCTGCTGGCGCTCCTGATATTTCTTGCCATGGTGGCCCTGCTGACGTCTGCAGTTGCGACCAGCAGCGCCTTGGTCGCTCGGCGTACCGCGGAAGAGCGCCTGCTTGATGTTGGTCGGCAATATCGCACCGCTATCCAGTTGTATGTTGAATCTACCCCGCCTGGCCAAAAGCGCTTTCCTCCAACTCTGGATGCACTTCTGAAGGATCCACGTTATCCAGATACACGTCGTTATCTACGTTCGGCTTACCCTGATCCGGTTGGCAAGGCTGATTGGGTGCTGATTTCCGCCCCTGACGGAGGCATTATGGGTCTGCATAGTGCATCTACAGATCGACCGATTCGGCGCAGCGGTTATGTAGCGCCATTCGAGCAGTTCAATCAGCTTGAGCGGTATGCCGACTGGTTGTTTTATTACTACCCTTCCAATTAGCTCTAGTCAATATTTCTTTTGTGTAAATATTTCCTCGTTGCAAAATTTCTACAATAAGGTTTTTTTTATTCTAGGTATATTAAGGCAATTGTTAATCAATCATAATGTTGGCGTAAAGATATATTTCAATGCGTAACAAAATGTAGCTTCGCAATTTGCCATTTGCTTCACTGCTGAAAATAGCTTGAATGGAAGAGTTCGCCGGCGTTGTTTTGTTGCCGGTAATAATAAAATTGGGTCAGGGAGCAGGGCAGATGGCGAATTCGAACCGCGCGGCGATACGTCGCGTGCAGCATGTTGCGCAAAGTGCATTTTCAGCGGTTTCATTGATTTTGCAGCTTGTATTACGATGCCATGTCATTGCCGTTCTGACTTCTGTTTTTATGTGTGCCGGTATTGCCCACGCTGCCGGTGCAAATTATGTCTACGATGAACTTGGCCGACTGGTCCAGGTGATCGCCGGCGATGGCAGCAGCACTCAGTACGCCTAT
>NZ_DATMRB010000081.1:0-30147 GCF_035566555.1 Collimonas sp. | reverse complement strand
GCCGGATCGTTGCGGATGGCGTCGATGATGATGCGGCGCCAGACCCGGTTGCGGCCGGAAATCTGGGTCGGCACGCTGGCCAGCGGCATCAGTGCATCCATGAATGCCGGATGCTGCTCGCCCCACATCCAGGTCTGCATGCCGCCCATCGACGTCCCCATCACCAGCCGCAAATGATTCACCTCCAGGGTTTCCGTCAGCAGCCGGTACTGCGCCTCGACCATATCCCGATAGCCGTAGTGCGGGAACCTGGCGCGCAAGCCATCGCTCGGCTTGCTGGAATTGCCATGGCCGATGCCGTCGGGCAGGATCAGGAAATAGCGCGAGGCATCGAGCAGCTGGCCGGGACCGAACAGCTCGCCGGAAAATTCCGGCCGGATGAACTGGGCGCCGGAGCCGCCGGTGCCATGCAGGATCAGCACGGCGTTATTGACCTTGCCGTCAGCGCCGCGCTGCGCTGTGCCGTAAGTGCGGTAATGGATGCGCAGTTCCGGCAGGGTCTCGCCGGATGCAAAATGAAAATCCTTGAAAACGGCATCATGCTCCGCCGCCTGCGGCTCGTTCGCCTGCGCAGCAGCGGAGAAACAGAATGCCGCGCTCAGAATCAGTAATTTTAAATAAGTCATATCGCTCCTTGATGATTGTCTTTTATGAAAGACTATCATTGCACGCCGCAGATCCAAAGTTTTCCGTATTGGACCTATAAATATAACCAATCTTGGATCTTTGATGATACCAACTTCAAGCGCTACGATGAACCCTGTTTTGTAACCGGCTCCGCTGCACATGTTGGCGAGTTCATTCATTTCAACAGGAGATCGTCTTGGCTTCACAATCCCCATCCCGTCCAAATATTGTCATCAAGCCGCTGAGCGAACAAGACTTCGCCGCCTGGGAAGCGCAATGGCTTGGCTATCTTGGCTTCTATGAAGCCGAGGTTCCTGCCGCCACCCGTCTCATCACCTGGCAACGCCTGCTGGATCCCAGCGAGCCGATGTCTGGCGCCCTGGCGACGATCGACGGCAAGGCGGTCGGCGTAGTGCACTGGATTTTCCATCGCTCTTGCTGGACCGTGGAACACTCCTGCTACCTGCAGGATTTGTATGTCGCCCCCGAGCAGCGCGGCAGCGGCCTCGGCCGGCGCCTGATCGAACATGTCTACGCAGCCGCCAAAGCTGCCGGCAGCACCCGCGTGCATTGGCTGACCCGTGAAACCAACAGCACGGCGATGCAGCTGTACGACCGTATCGCTCAGCGTTCCGGCTTCCTGCAATACCGCAAGCAGCTGGCTTAAAGCCCGTTAGGGAATAACTTGGTCAGTAAAGGCTTAAACTGCCGCCCGCACGCACAATTCCGATGTAGGGTTTGCTCGTATCGGTTATCATTTTTCTTATTTACCGCCGGAGCACAGCCATGAACAAACCCAATTTTTTCGACGACATCCAAGCCAAGATCAACCAGGCCATCGAAAACTCCCCTGCCAAGGATATCGAGAAGAACGTCAAGGCCATGCTGGGCCAGGGCTTTGCCAAGCTGGACCTGGTGACGCGCGAGGAATTTGACGTGCAAGCCCAGGTGCTGGCCAGCACCCGCGCCAAGCTCGAAGCGCTTGAAGCTCGCGTGGCTGAGCTTGAAGCGCAATTGAAACACCCGTAATACCCAGCCAGTGACGCTGGCTGTCTTGAAAAGCCGCGCGCTGGCAGGCATGCAAGCGCCGGCAGTCACGGTGGAAGTTCATCTGGCCAACGGCCTGCCCAGCTTCACCATCGTCGGCCTGCCCGAAACCGAGGTCAAGGAATCCAAGGACCGGGTGCGCGCGGCGCTGCAAAATGCCCGTTTTGAATTCCCTTCCCGCCGCATCACCGTCAATCTGGCGCCTGCCGATTTGCCCAAGGAATCGGGCCGCTTCGACTTGCCGATTGCGCTCGGCATCCTGGCCGCGTCTGGACAAATTCCGGCGGACGAACTGGATGACTACGAATTCGCCGGCGAACTGTCGCTCTCCGGCGAACTCAGGCCGATACGCGGCGCGTTGGCGATGACCTTCGCCATGACGGCCGCCGGCGCCAGTGCGCCAGCCGGTAAAAGCCGCGCCTTCATCCTGCCCCAAGCCAATGCCGACGAGGCAGCCCTGGTCACCGACGCCCGCATTTTACCAGCCGACAGCTTGCTGCAAGTGTGTGCCCACTTTTCTTCTAAGCAAACAGAGACAAGGCTATCGCGCCATGCTGCGGCGCTGCTGCGGAAGCCCCCGCGCTATCAGGATTTCAGCGATGTCAAAGGTCAGCTGCAAGCCAAGCGCGCGCTGGAAGTCGCCGCAGCTGGCGGTCATGGCGTGCTGCTGATCGGTCCGCCAGGCACCGGCAAGTCGATGCTGGCGGCGCGTTTCGCCGGCATTTTGCCGCCGATGAGCGATCTCGACGCCCTGGAATCGGCGGCCGTACAGTCGCTCACCAGCGGCTTTGCCAGCGCCAACTGGAAGGTGCGGCCATACCGGGCGCCGCATCACACGGCATCGGCCGTGGCGCTGGTGGGCGGCGGCAGTCCGCCCCGTCCCGGCGAAATTTCGCTGGCCCACCGCGGCGTCCTGTTCCTGGACGAGCTGCCGCAATTCGAGCGCCGCGTGCTGGAAGTGTTGCGGGAGCCGCTTGAATGCGGCCGCATCACGATTTCGCGCGCAGCCCGGCAGGCCGACTTCCCGGCGCGGTTCCAGCTGATCGCAGCCATGAATCCCTGCCCTTGCGGTTATCTGGGACACCCGGTCAAGCAATGCCGCTGTACGCCCGACAGTATCCTGCGCTACCAGAACAAGATATCGGGTCCGCTCATCGATCGCATCGACATGCAGATCCAGGTGCCGGCCTTGCCTCATGATCAGCTGCTGAAGGCCGCCGAGAGCGAACCGTCGGCGCTCATCGCGGCGCGCGTCGAGCGCATATATGCGCTGCAGCTGGCGCGCCAGGGCAAGCAGAACAACGCATTGTCGGCCAATGAGATCGATGACTATTGCAAACCCGACAGCGCCGGCGAAAACATTCTGCGCACCGCCATGGCGCGCCTCGACTGGTCGGCGCGCGGTTATCACCGGGTGCTGAAAGTGGCCCGCACTATCGCCGACCTGGATGCAGCTGAAAGCATTGCCGCCTGCCATGTCGCAGAAGCGATCCAATATCGCCGTGCGTTGCATCAAGCTTGACCGCGGAGCAAGCGAGCGACATCTATGTGACGCAGCCAGCATTGACAGTCCGGTAAACCGAGCATGCCCCAGCCAGTCGGGTAGGATAAAGGACGAGATGTTTTTTTGCATCCGTATCAATTCCAGCGATTGATCCATCTTCCCGGTGGATTTAAGTCAGCTTTAATTTTCAAGCCGTATGCTGGGTTTCATGGGCCGGCACAGTTCGCAGCCCAACGCATTTCAGGAGGAATCATCATGAATAAGCGTACTCTTCTCGCACTCGGCGCGCTGCTCGCCGCTACGCTGGCCGTGAATGCCAGCGCCGCTCCTGTCGCAGTCACCAAAGGTAGCGCCACCTATATGTCTGGCGGCATAGGCCTGGACGAATCGACCTTGATACAGCAAGAGGCAAAAAATTATCCGCTGGAGCTTGAGTTCGTCGTCAAGGCATCGCCCAAGGACGAGTATGCCGCCGACGTCCATGTAAAAATCAGCGATGCCAGCAGCAACGTGGTGCTGGACGCCGTTTCCAACGGACCATTTTTCCTGGCCAAGCTGCCCGCCGGCAGCTACCTGCTGACGGCTGCCAAGAATGGCCAGGTGAAAGAACGCAAGATCGCCATCACGCCAGGATCGCATCAGCACATCATGTTTGAATGGCAGGAATGATTGTTGGGCCATGGCCAGGCATAGCCAGCAGTAAAGTTATGTGACGCTATCAGTCGTCAGCAAGTGATATATAAATATTTTATGAGCTCTTAGAAGAAATGCATTGCCTTGATCAATATTTAGCACGTGACAAAAACAGCCTGTGGCGTACTATGTAATTGCATCGAGCGCAAAAATTCTTTTACCACTGAAATATGTCTGTCCAAGCGGAAACATATGCCTCAGAGAAGGAGTTAACAACAATATTTTCACTAGCTGGCTTGAAAACTGCTTATTCGATCATTACCTTCTGTTCTAACTACCGGGAGCGCATATGAACCTGATTTATAACAGTGACCAATACAGCGTCGTCGAATTTGGTGCCGATGAACAACGCGAAGCTTTACGTTTCGGCGGCTATGAAATCGTCGATAAATCGTTCAAGCGCGAGATTTTCATTGCTGGTGCCTTGGCTGAATTTTTCCGTAAAGGGGTCGAAGACCTGATCGCGACCGAGCCGAGCATCGAGGATATCGATGCTTTCCTGGGCAATTACGACTCGATGATGAGCCAGCCCGTCACCTTGCAGTAAGCCTGCCGCCGTTCAATAACTCACTCCAGCCAGTCCGTTATCGCCGATAGCTACGGCGTTAATGGGCCAGGCGGGGCGCTTGAGGTATATTGCCGTACCTTTTACATTGCATCCGGTACGTCAACATGTACGCCAATTCCAGCCCGATTCACAGCGCCCAGAGCGGCGTCCACGACCAGCTTGCGGCCACCGTCGCCAAGCATGCAGCCCATACCTTTCAAAAACCCGTCAGTTCCTACAATCAAAGCGCGTTCGACTACAGCATCGCCGCCTGGCGCACTGCCGGCAGCCTGCCGCTGATTCTCGATGCCGGCTGCGGCGTCGGCCTCTCGACCATGCATCTGGCGGCGCAGTATCCCGATCATTTCGTGATCGGCGTCGACCAGTCCGCCGACCGGGTCGGCCGCAACACGCTATGGCCGGGGCCGGCGGCGCTGCCGCACAACTTCATCCGCATCCGCGCCGACCTGGTGGACTACTGGCGCCTGCTGCTGGCGGCACAGATTTTCCCGGCGCGCCACTACCTGCTGTATCCGAACCCGTGGCCGAAAATCGGCCAGCTTAGCCGGCGCTGGCATGGCCATCCGGTGTTTCCGGCCATCGTCTCCCTGGGCGGCATCCTGGAATGCCGCAGCAACTGGCGAATCTATGTCGAGGAGTGCGCCAGCGCCTTGCAGCAGTTAAGCGGTCTGGCGGTCGGCTGCGAACCATATCTTCCTGCTCAGCCGATCACGCCGTTTGAGGGGAAATACCTGGCATCGGGCCATCAATTGTGGCGCTGCCAGGTGCAGCTCTCTTCCACATCCAACGCTTAAAAAAGAAAATCCCCGCAAACCATAGAGGTTTGCGGGGATTTTCTTTGCCGACAGCTTAAATTTCTACCTTGGTGCCCAGTTCGACCACCCGGTTGATCGGGATGTGGAAGAAGTCGGAAGGCTTGGCCGCATTCTGGTACATCCAGGCGAACAGCTTTTCGCGCCACAGATGCATGCCTGGGATCTTGCTCGGGATCACGGTATCGCGCGCCAGGAAGAAGGAAGTATCCATCACGTCGAACTCCAGGCCGAACTGCGCCGTGGTCAGCGCCATCACGGTCTGTACGTCAGGCGCTTCCTTGAAACCGAAAGCCGCGCGCAGGACGTAGACATCGCTGCCCAGTTCCTTCAGGGTCAGGCGTTTGCTGTCTTCGACAAACGGCACGTCCCAGATGCTGATTTTGAGGAAGAACACGCGCTTGTGCAGGATACGGTTGTGTTTCAGATTGTGCAGCAGCGCTACCGGCACGGTGGTCTTGTTGCCGGTCATGAACACCGCGGTGCCATCGACCCGATGCGGCGGATGCGCCAGCAGGCCTTCGATGAAAGGTTCCAGCGGAATCCCTTCGTCCTTGCTGCGCTCGCGCAACAGCATGCGGCCGGCGTACCAGGTCATCAACAGGAAGAAGGCGATGCCGCCGAGCAGCAATGGGAACCAGCCGCCGTCGACGATCTTCAGCAGGTTGGCGGCAAAGAAGGCGAAATCGACAATGAAAAAAGCACTGATGACCAGCGCCACCAGGAACGGATTCCACTTCCAGACCGTGCGCATGACCACTGCTGCCAGCACCGTGGTGATCAGCATGGTGGTGGTCACCGCCACGCCGTAAGCGGCGGCCAGGTTATCGGATTTCTTGAAGGCCAGCACCACGCCCACCACCAGCAACAGCAGCATCCAGTTGATCACCGGCACATAGATCTGGCCGCGCTCATCTTCCGACGTATGCAAGATGCGCATGCGCGGCACAAAGCCCAGCAGGATCGCCTGGCTGGTCAGCGAAAACGCGCCCGAAATAACTGCTTGCGACGCGATCACGGTGGCGGCTGTCGCCAGGATCACCATCGGCAGCAGCAAGGCGTCCGGCACCATCAGGTAAAACGGATTCTGGACCGCGGCAGGATTGAGCAGCAGGTTGGCGCCTTGGCCAAAGTAGTTCAGCATCAGGCAAGGCATGACGGTAAACAGCCAGGCAAAACGAATCGGACGGATACCGAAGTGGCCCATGTCGGCATACAGGGCTTCGGCGCCGGTCAGCACCAGCACCACCGAACCCAGCACCACGAATGCTTGCAGCGCGTGCTGCTGCATGAAGGCGACGGCATAGTAAGGATTGATCGCGACCAGGATCTCCGGCGCCTTGACGACGTTGTAGATGCCCAGCAAACCGAGCGAAATGAACCACACGAACATCACCGGGCCGAACAGCTTGCCTACCACCGTGGTGCCGTGCTTCTGGATCAGGAACAGGGCGATCAGGATCACCAGCGACAGCGGCAGGACGAAGCGCGTCAGTCCCGGCGTCGCGATTTCCAGCCCTTCCACCGCCGACAGCACCGAGATCGCCGGCGTGATCACGACGTCGCCATAAAACATGCAGGCGCCGAAGACACCCAGCATCATCAGCGTCTTGGCGCGCTTGGAACCGCTCTTGGCGGTGCGCAGCGAGAGCGCCATCAGGGCCAGCACGCCGCCCTCGCCGTTGTTGTCGGCACGCATCACGAACAAGACGTACTTGAGCGAGACCACGATGGTAATCGCCCAGAACAGCATCGAGATAATTCCCAGCACCGCATCCGGCGTGAACGGAATACCGTGGTCGGTGCTGAAACACTCTTTCAGCGCGTACAGCGGACTGGTGCCGATGTCGCCGAACACGATTCCCAGAGCAGCCAGCGTGATGATGTGAAACCGGGAAGACTTGAATCCTGGACTGCTGCTGGTTTGCGTTGTACTCATGTTTTCTCTCATCTTATTAGTAAGGCCCCATCAGGGAACAAGGGCAAGTCCGGCCGTATCCCAAGCCTGCTTACTTCAATTTGATTGCTTTTTTAAAAATTGTTTGTCGCGTTGCACAAGGTGGCGGATTTTACTATCGAACCCCATGCAGGAACTAATTTGTCGCGCCGCCGCCGTTGCTAAATTACACCCTCGCATGGTCATTTTTGTGCCTATATTCCGGCACACATCTGATTCAAACCTGTCGGATGGAAACATGGCAGATTTCATCCATAGCAAAAAAACATTAAGCACATCTTATTCTTACCTAAGCGTCTTTCAAAGCCAAAGCCCGCTCGTACAGGGCATTTTTCTTTTGGCCGGTGATTTGCGCCGCCAGGGCAGAAGCTTGCTTGATCGACAATTCCGCCAGCAAGATCTGCAGGACCCGCTCGCCTTCGGCGCTGTCGTCGAGCGCAACCGGCGCCGCTTCCACCAGCACCACGAATTCGCCTTTTTGCCGGTTAGCCTCGGCCGCCAGCCACGCCGGCGCCTCACCTAGCGTGCAGCGGTGGACGCTTTCGAACAGCTTGGTCAGCTCGCGCGCCAGCACGATGCGGCGTTCCGGCCCGAATGCCTGCAGCAGGGCATCGACGGTTTCGACGATACGATGCGGCGCTTCGTACAGCACCAGCGTGGCGCTGGCGCCGGCCAGGCCGGCGAGGACAATCTCGCGCTGGCGCGCCTTGCTCGGCAGGAATCCGATGAACTGGAACTGATCGTTGACCAGGCCGCTGACCGACAGCGCCGTCACGGCGGCCGACGGCCCCGGCAGCGGCAAGGCGCGCAAACCCGCGTTCAGCACGGCGTCGACGATGCGGGCGCCCGGATCGGACACCGCCGGCGTGCCGGCGTCGGACACCAGGGCGATCCGTTCGCCGGCCTGCAGGCGCGCCACGATCTTCTGCGCCACTTCGCGCTCATTGTGCTCATGCGCCGCCAGCAAGGTCTTGGACAAGCCATAGCGTCCCAGCAAATGTGCGGTATTTCGGGTGTCCTCACAGGCCACGGCGTCGACCATGGACAATACATGCAAGGCACGCAGGCTGATATCGCAGACATTCCCGATCGGTGTGGCCAGCACATATAATGTAGACGCCGGATACGCTTGCTGCGCCACCTCGTCCAATATCACTGGATTGATGAAGGCGCTGGCAGATTGATGAGTCATGGGGAGTTATGAATGTTATATAAATGGGCGAAGCTGGCTAAACGGGTCAAGCTTGCATTAGCGGCGGGTATCCTGTTGAACGGATTGTGCCCGCCTGCGCTGGCAAATACAACCTCGGTCGACGTTACGGCGGCCGATGCCGACGCCAATGTCATCCCGCTGGCCAGCATCGCCTTGCTGCTGCCATTGCGCTCGGGGCCGCTGGGCGCCGCCGCCGATGCGGTCCGCAGCGGCTTCCTGAACGCCTACGAACGCGACAAGAGCGGCCTGGCGGTCAGCGTGATCGAAGCCGCCGATACCGGGCCCGACATGCTGGCGGCTTACACCGAGGCTGGAAAAAAATACGATATCCTGGTGGGTCCGCTGTCGCGCACCGGCCTCACCGCCATTCTCCAGAACGGCCATGTGGACAAGCCGACCATCGCCCTGACCCAGCCGGACTCCGGCGGCGCCCTGCCGGCGCAGCTGCTGCCGGCCGGCCTCTCGATCGAAGCCGAGGCGCGCCAGGTGGCCACCTGGGTCGGCGCCGATTACGCGCCCGGCAAGGTACTGGTGCTGAGCACCAGCGCCGCCTGGCAAAAACGCGTTGCCAATGCTTTCGTCCAGCAGATCCTGGGCAGCGGCCTGCACGCCGAAGTGGTGACGCTGAATCTGGAAAACGGCGCCTTCAATGTCGATGCCCTGACCCAGCTGCAGCAAAAAGTGGAAGGGGAGATGCCGCGCCTGCTGTTTGCCGCGCTGAATGCCGACCAGACCAAGCAGATACGCATTGCCATCGGCGACCAGACGCCGATCTTCGGCATTTCCCAGCTGAATCCGCTGCCCCTCAACGACAACAGCCCCGAGCACCAGATCCCTGAGCTGAATGGGGTGCAGCTGGTGGATATTCCATGGCAGGTGCAGCCGGACCACCCGGCAGTGATGGTTTACCCGCGCCAGGAAGTAGCTGCCGGCCAGCGCCGCAACGCCGACCTGGAACGCCTGTATGCGCTGGGCATCGATGCCTTCCGCATCGCCCGTGAAATCGCCGCCCGCAATAGCGTATTCCAGATCGACGGCGTCACCGGCAAGCTGAATGTCCGCTTTGGCGTCGGCGCCCCGAGTTTCGAGCGCCTCGAACCGGCTGCGATCTACCAGAACGGCGTCGTCGTGCCGCAGCAGGCCCAGTAAGTTCGACGCCGGCCGCCTGATGCAGACGCCCATTTCGAGCAGCCAGGCCAGCGGCAAACTGGCGGAAGACCAGGCGCTGCGCTATCTGCAGCGCCACGGCCTCAAGCTGGTGGCCCGGAATTTCCGCTGCAAAGGCGGTGAAATCGATCTGATCATGTCGCAACCGGCGTCCTCTCAAGGCGCGCAAGAGCTGCTGGTGTTTGTCGAAGTCAGGCAACGCCGCAGCCAGCGCTTTGGCGGTGCGGCGGCCAGCGTGACGTCCGCCAAGCAAAGCCGGCTGATCCTCGCCGCCCAGGTTTTCCTGCAGCGCTATGCACAGCCGCCCGCCTGCCGCTTCGACGTGCTGGCCATGGACGCCGACAACATAGACTGGATCAGGCAGGCATTCGAAGCCTAGAGGCTATAATCAGCGCCAGATTAACCAGAAACCCGGCCGCCACTGCTGTACGGCGGCAGCATTCCACCCTCAATACCGACATCATGATAAACCAACGTATCCTGGCGCACTTCAATGAAAGCGCTGAACTCAAGGCCCGCGCAGCGGAAGTCCTGGCAGCGCCGATTGCCAGCGCAGTTGAACTTATGTTCTCCGCGCTGTCCAATGGCAACAAGATTCTTGCCTGCGGCAACGGCGGCTCGGCTGCCGACTGCCAGCATTTCGCGGCCGAACTGGTCGGGCGCTTTGAGCGGGAACGCCTGCCGCTGCCGGCATTGGCGCTGACAACCGATACCTCGATCATCACCGCGGTCGGCAACGATTACAGCTACAACGAAATCTTTTCCAAGCAAGTGCAAGCGTTTGGACAAGCCGGCGATGTGCTGTTAGCGTTTTCCACCTCCGGCAATTCGGCCAACATCCTGGCGGCCATCGATGTGGCGCTGGAGCGCGACATGCGGGTGGTGGCCATGACCGGCAAAGGCGGCGGCGCCATCGGCAAGAAACTGACTGAAGCAGATGTGCATATCTGCGTGCCGCACGACCGTACCGCGCGCATCCAGGAAGTACACCTGCTGACGATTCACTGCTTATGCGACGGCATCGATGTCGCTTTATTTGGAGGAGATGCGAATGATTGACAGGCAAAATCCGCGCTGGAGCAAGCTGCAACGGCCATTGGCCGCGGTAGCATTATGCGGCGCCGTGGTGATGGGTTTGCAAGGCTGCGTGGCGCTGGCGCTGGGCGGCGCCGTGGCCGGCGGTTTCGCGGCGACCGATCGGCGTACGCTGGGCGCGCAGACCGAGGACAAAGCCATCATGGTGAAGGCCGAAACCCGGATTCCGTCAGTGGTCGGCCAGGATGGGCATGTCAACGCCACCAGCTACAACCGCAAGGTCTTGCTGACCGGCGAAGTGCGTGACGATGCCGCCAAGGCCGCGGCGGAAAAGGAAGCGCAATCAATCGAAAACGTCCACTCCGTCGCCAATGAACTGGCGGTCGGCGCGCCGTCGAGCTTCTCCTCGCGCTCCAACGATACCTTCATCACCAGCAAGGTCATCGCCTCGCTGGTCGACGCCAAGGACGTGTTCGGCAATTCGATCAAGGTCGTCACCGAGCGCGGCAACGTCTACCTGATGGGCCGGGTCACCGAACGCGAAGGCAAACGTGCCGGTGAAATTGCTGCCGGCGTCAGCGGCGTGCAAAAAGTTGTGAAGGTGTTCGAATACATCACTGAGGATGAATTGATGCAAATGTCATCCGCACCTAGGGATTCGTCATCAGCGCCTAAGGATGCGGCCCAGCCGGCCGCTCAGCCTTAAAAGGGGAACGCGGGCCGCAAGTGGCTTGCATTTCCCCCGCTACTCAAGTAACGTTGCCGCTGGACAAATGTCCGGCGGCTTTTTTTTGGGGAAAAACATGATCGGCTTCATCATCTTTCTGGCAATTGTGCTTGTCATCGTCTTCTGGGTTGTCGGCATCTATAACCGTCTGGTGAGCTTCCGCAACCGCTTCAAGAATGCCTTCGCGCAGATCGACGTGCAGCTGAAACGCCGCTACGACCTGATCCCGAACCTGGTGGAAACCGCCAAGGGCTACATGAAGCACGAGCGCGAAACGCTGGAAGCGGTGATTTCGGCGCGCAACCAGGCGGTCACCGCCAACGCCAAGGTTGGCGGCAACGCCACCGACGCCGCCGCCGTGCAGCAGATGGCGGCCAGCGAAGGTGCGCTCAGCGCCAGCCTGGGCAAGCTGTTTGCCTTGTCGGAAGCCTATCCCGACCTCAAGGCCAATCAAAACATGATGCAGCTCACCGAGGAACTGACCGGCACCGAAAACAAGATCGGCTTCTCGCGCCAGGCGTATAACGACAGCGTGATGGAATACAACACGGCGATCGAACAGTTTCCGGGTTCGATCCTGGCCAACATGTTCGCTTTCAAGCAGGCGGAACTGCTGCAGGCGACTGAAGCACCGGAAGAACGCAAGGCCGTCAAGGTGACCTTTTAAGATCCGCCCGTGATCCTGATTCTGATTGCACCGCCGCTGGCGGTCTGAACCATGACGTTCTTTGAGCAGCAGCACCAGGCGCGCCAGGAAACCCGAAAACTGGTATTCCTGTTTGCGCTGGCAGTAATCGCCATCGTGCTGGCCGTCAACCTGGCCATGGCCTTGCTGTGGAATTTCAAGTTCGGCGGCCACCATGAGATGTTGCGCAGCTATCCGAAAGGCTTCTTCGCCATCAATACCCTGATCACGCTGGCGCTGATCGGCGGCGGCACCCTGATCCAGACTTTCAATTTGCGCGATGGCGGCGACGCCGTGGCGCTGATGGCCGGCGGCCGCCTGATCGCGCCGGCTACCGGCGATCTGCAGGAACGGCGCTTGCTCAACGTGGTGGAGGAAATGGCGCTGGCGTCCGGCATCGCCTGTCCCAAAGTCTATCTGCTGGAACATGAAGATGCGATCAACGCCTTCGCTGCCGGCTACAACCAGAATGAAGCAGTAGTCGCAGTCACGCGCGGCACCCTGAACCGCCTCACGCGCGATGAACTGCAAGGCGTGGTGGGCCACGAATTCAGCCATATCCTGAATGGCGACATGCGCCTGAACGTACACCTGATCGGCGTCCTGTTCGGCATCCAGATGATTGCCGGCTTCGGCCAGCAGCTGATGAACTTCGGCCGTTTTTCTGGCAGCAGCCGCGACGACAAGGGGCCGCCGTGGCAGTTGGTGATGCTGTTTGCCGGCCTGGCGCTGTTCGTGGTCGGCTACATCGGCATCTTTTTCGGCCGCCTCATCAAGTCGGCGGTGTCGCGCCAGCGCGAATTCCTGGCCGACGCCAGCGCGGTCCAGTTCACCCGTAACCCGGAAGGCATCGGCGGCGCCCTGCGCAAGATCGGCGGCCTCACCGACGGCAAGCGGATCGGCTCGCAGATCGATCACCAGAACGCTGAACAGCTATCACACCTGTTTCTCGGCAGCGTGCGCCCCAACCTGCTGGATGGCTGGTTTGCCACCCATCCGCCACTGACGGAGCGCCTGCACAGGATTTACGGCAGAAGCGTGGGACCGCTGGAGGCGCCGGAACTGCCGCAGCCTCTTGCTGAAAACAGCGCGCGCCTGGCCGACTTGCCGTTTGCCGCGGCCGGCTTCGCCAGTGCGGTAGCGCCAAGCCAATTGCCCTCCTCGGTCTCTACCGTGGCAGCGACACCCACGCTCGAATTCGGCAACAGCAGCAGCCGTTCGCCGCTGTCGCCGCAGCTCGATGGCGCCGTGCGCGATCCAGCCGGCGCTTGTGCAGTCGTCTATGCCTTGCTGCTGGGCGAAGGCGCGGAGCGCGATGCGCAACTGGCGCTCCTCAAGAAGGAAGCGCCGCAGCAGGCTGCCTTGACCAGCTTCCTGGCCGAGACCATCGTCCAGCTGCCGCTCAGCGCCCGCCTGCCGCTGGTCGACCTGGCGGCACCGGCCCTGCGCCAGCTGCCGCAAGCCGCACGCGACCGCCTGCTGACGATTGTCGAGCAGCTGATCGCCGCCGACAGCCGCATCACGTTGGCCGAATTTGTGCTGCAAACCATCCTGACGCGCCGCCTGGCGCCGCGCGCCGGGCGGCTGGTGCCGATCAGATTCAATCGGCTGTCTGATTTGCGCGCCGACGCCGCCCTGCTGCTGTCGCTGGTAGCGCATGTGGCAGTGCCAGCCGCGCGCGCCGACCACGTAGCCGCACGGCTGGCAGCGTTCCTGCGCGGCGCCCAAGCCTGCCCTGAATTACAGCTGGCGGCCCAGGATTATTGCGATGGCGCCAGCCTCAGCTTCCCGCGCGTGCGCCTGGCGCTGGATAACGCCAACCAGCTGGCGCCGCTGGCCAAGCCGCAACTGATCAAGGCGCTGCTGGCGGCGGCCGAGGACGGCAATCCCCTGGAAATCACCAGCGCCGATATCCTGCGCGCGATTTGCGCCGGTATCGAGGCACCGATCCCGCCGGCGGTGGCAGCCACTTATCAGGCTTACCCCTGGCAATTTGATAACTAACAATCGGCAAATCCAGACTTTCCGGCAAAACCCGTAACGGATGGCTATAATGATTGTTCCCGGGCCTCGCCCGTATTGGATTTCTGTCATGCAAGCTCAAACTGAAAACACAGCCGGCAAGCGGCTCTGGATCAAGCTGGCGGGCGCTGCCGCCGTGGTAGTGCTGGCTGTGGGCGGTTACATGTCGATGTCGGATACGCATGCCGCGCCGGACGTCAGTTTCACCAATCTGAAAGGCGAACAGGTCTCGCTGAAGAGCTTGCGCGGCAAGGTCGTGATGGTGAATTTCTGGGCCACCAGCTGCACCACCTGCGTCGCCGAGATGCCGAAAATGGTGCAGACCTACAATGCCTACAAGGACAAGGGCCTGGATTATGTTGCCGTGGCAATGAGCTACGACCAGCCCAACTATGTCGTCAATTTCGCCCAGACCCGCAGCCTGCCGTTCCAGGTCGCGCTGGATACGCAAAGCAAGCTGGCGGACGCCTTTGGCGATGTCAAGCTGACGCCGACCACCTTCGTCATCGACAAACAAGGCAATATCATCAAGCGTTACGTAGGCGAACCCAAGTTCGCCGAGCTGCACGCGCTATTGGACAAGGCGCTGGCCGCATCGACATAAGATATCCACATAAGCAAAAAGGCGCTGCGAGCGCCTTTTTTTATGGGCTGCCGCCTAGCGAGATGTCGCCCCGCGCGAAGCCGTGTCGTACAAGCCGGACGCGGTGCGCAGGAGCTTGGCCGCGTCGCCCAGCGACTGGTTCGACAGGCCGGTATCGGACAGCACCGTAATCAGGCACTCCTCGCGCATTTCCCGATATCTGAGGCAGAGCGCATAACCGTCTTCGGTAGCGGAAAAATAGGCTTCCTTGCCGACTTTTTCACTCTTGACGTAACCCGCCTTCACCAGCTTCTTCAGTGCATAACTGGCAATGTGTGTATCCTCGATATTCAAGACGAAGCAGATGTCGGCCAGGCTTTTTTTACGTTCGCGATGGCACACGTGGTGCAACAAGGAGACTTCGACTGGTGTCATATCCTTGACTCCAGCCGCCGACATGCAGCGCGACATCCAGCGGTTGAAGGCATTGCCCGCGATAATCAAGGCATATTCCAGCTCAGACAATTCGACGCTGCTTTCCGACGCCAGATGGGCGGAAGACAGGATTTTAGGTGCGCTAACGTTCATATGTATCTCACTAAACGCCAAGAAAACCAAATCATACAGCCAGTTGCCTCAATTCGACGCCGAATTCGAGGCATAAGACAGGCGCTAATCCAACAACAATATAGACTATTTACATACAATTTATTGACATTTTATTTTTGATGAACGATATTGCCCTTTGCTTAAACTCTGGTCTACAAAGAGTAAGCTGGTTGGGGACAGAGGATGCAGGATCGTGGGACGACGGCTGTTCGCAATTATTTTCTGGGCAATTTAATGTTGATCTGATCAGTTGACGGCAGGGCCGCTCAGGCAGAGCGTCCCGGACTCAGTCTCGCCGTGCTGACACCGTGCACAAGGAATCCAGCCGCAATGACCCAACCCGTCATACAAGCTCTTGGCGAAAATGCTCTGATACTGAACACCGGGGCCAGCGCTACTCTCGAATGCCAGCAACGCTTGTGGGCCATCGCGGCGAAGGCAGCGCATTGGCCGCATGTGCGCGATGTGGTGCCCGGCATGAACAACCTGACCATCCTGTTCGATCCGCTGGCCAGCGATGGCCGGCAACTGGCGGAAAAACTCCAGGCTGCCTGGGACGCCGATTCGATCAGCCAGAAGACCGGACGCAAGATCGAGATCCCCGTGGTGTATGGCGGCGACAGCGGTCCCGACCTGGAACAGGTGGCGCGCCATACCGGCCTGGCGCCGGGGGAAATCGTCAAACGCCATACCGCGGCGGAATACATCGTCTACTTCATCGGCTTCCAGCCCGGCTTTCCTTACCTGGGCGGACTCGACCCCAAGCTGGCCACGCCGCGCCGCAGCGAACCGCGCCTGCTGGTGCCGGCCGGCTCGGTCGGCATCGGCGGCAGCCAGACCGGCATCTATCCGGCGGCCTCGCCGGGCGGCTGGCAACTGATCGGCCGCAGCGAGCTGCAACTGTTCGATCCCGGCGCCAGCCCGCCTACCCTGCTGCAACCGGGCGACCGCGTGCGCTTCGTCGCCAGCGAGGTGATCGCATGATCAAGATCATCCGCGCCGGCCGCATCAATTCGGTCCAGGACATGGGCCGCAACGGCTTCCGCCATCTCGGCATCTGCCAGTCCGGCGCCCTGGACCATACCGCGCTGGCTATCGCCAATCTGCTGGTCGGCAATCCGCGCGACAGCGCCGCCATCGAATTTACCCTCGGCCCCTGCGAACTGGCCTTTACGGTCGACAGCCGGATCGCCCTCGGCGGCGCCGATTTCGGCGCCACCCTGGACGGCCAGCCGCTGCTGCCGTGGTGGAGCGTACGGGTGCGCGCCGGCCAGACCCTGAAACTGAACGCAGCACGGCACGGCATGCGCACCTACCTGGCGGTGGCCGGCGGCATCAACTCTGCCCCGCAGCTGGGCTCGCGCGCTACCGATCTGCAAGCCGGCTTCGGCGGCCATGGCGGCCGTGCCTTGACTGAAGGCGACGGCCTCTCCGCCGGTGCGCTGGACAACCCGGCTGCCGCAGTCCACAACGCCGCCGCATTTGGCGTGCGCGCCCCCTCCTGGTATGACGCCGACGATACCGAAACGCTGGAGGTCCGCGTCATGCCCGGTCCCGAATACGACTTGTTCAGCGCCGCCGTGCAAAAGACCTTCTGGAACAGCAGCTGGACCCTGACGCCACAGAGCAATCGCATGGGATTCCGTCTCAGCGGCCCGGAGCTGAAAATCAAGAAAAGCGGCGACCTGCTGTCGCATGGCGTGTTGCCGGGCGTGATCCAGGTGCCGCCGGCCGGCCAGCCTATCGTGCTGATGGCCGATGCCCAGACCACCGGCGGCTATCCGAAGATCGGTGTGGTGATCGGCGCCGACCTGGCCCGCTTGTCGCAGCTGCGCTTCAACCGCACTTTGCAGTTTGTCGAAGCGGATGCCGACGCCGCGCGGGCAGCGCTGCGCGACGACGCTTTGTATCTACAACAGATCGAAACCGCGATGCACTGGCTGCGTCCGGCAAAATAGGAGCAGACGATGCCCAGGAAAGAAAAACGACAGCAGGTCGACCTCAACGCCGATCTCGGCGAACAAAGCGACGGCAGCGACGAGGCTTTGCTGGCGCTGGTCAGCTCAGCCAACATCGCCTGCGGCTGGCACGCCGGCAGCGCCCTGATGATGCAGCAATGCGTGCAATGGGCTGTGGCGCAAGGGGTCGCCATCGGCGCCCATCCGAGCTTTCCCGACCGCGACAATTTCGGCCGCACCGAAATGCAACTGCCGGCCAACGAAATCTATAGCGGCGTGCAGTACCAGATCGGTGCGCTGGCGGCGATCGCCAGCGCCCATGGCGCGCAGCTGGCGCACGTCAAGCCGCATGGCGCGCTGTACAACATGGCGGCGCGCGACGCCGCACTGGCCGACACCATCGTCGCGGCGATCCGCGACGTCGATCCGGCGCTGGCGCTGTTCGGCCTGGCCGGCAGCGAACTGATCGCCGCCGCCCATCGCGCCGGCCTGCCGGCAGTGGAAGAAGTATTTGCCGACCGCGGCTACATGGCCGACGGCAGCCTGGTCAAGCGCGGCACGCCGGGCGCTCTGATCGAAGACGAAGAGCAGGCACTGGCACAAACCATGCATATGGTGAACGAAGGCAAGGTCCACGCCATCGACGGCAGCTGGGCCGCCGTGCGCGCCGATACCATCTGCCTGCACGGCGATGGTGCGCATGCGCTGGAATTTGCGCGGCGCATCCAAGCCGAACTGAAGCAGCAAGGCATCGCCATCCGCGCACCGCAGATGAGCAGCGGCGACGCCTTGTTTCCTCTGCTCGGATAAGCCTCAAGCGCTGCTTCAACGGATTACGTAGTCAATAAAATCGGCGGCGCAGCAACGACCGCCATCAACATGAGGAGATAGCAATGACCGTAACGGAATTACTGCCGCTGATAGGGATACCGATCGTGGTAGCTGGCTTCGCATTCAAATTCAACCCCTTGCTGGTGGTTACCGTGGCGGGCCTGGCGACCGGCCTGTCGGTCGGCATGGACCTCGGCACCTTGCTGGAAACCTTCGGTGAAAAATTCGTCAACAGCCGTTCGCTGGCAACCTTCCTGCTGATCCTGCCGGTCATCGGCCTGCTGGAAAGCTACGGCCTCAAAGAGCGCGCGCAAGACTGGATCGCCAGCCTGGCGAATGCGACTTCGGCGCGCATCCTGATGCTGTACTTCGTGCTGCGCCAGGGCCTGGGCGCGCTCGGCCTGACCTATATCGGCGGCCAGGCGCAAACCGTGCGGCCCTTGCTGGCGCCGATGGTGGAAGGCGCTGCTGTCGCCAAATACGGCGAGCTGCCGCTGCCGATCCGCGACAAGATCCGCGCCCATGCCGCCGCTTGCGACAATATCGCGGTGTTTTTCGGCGAAGACATTTTCATCGCCTTCGGCGCCGTGCTGCTGATGGATGCCTTCCTCAAGGAAAACGGCATCACCAATATCGAACCGCTGCATCTCGGCCTGTGGGCCATCCCGACCGCCATCGCCGCGCTGATCATCCACATGGCGCGCCTGACCCGGCTCGACGCCAGCATACGGCGCGATGTCGAAGCCTGGAAAAAATCCGAAGGCGCGGAGGTGGCAGCATGAAGACGCTACTGACCATCAACGAAATTTACTACCTGGTCGGCATCATCGTCATGCTGCTGGTCGGCATGACGCTGCGCGACAAGGGCAATCCCAAGCGCCTCACCACGGCGCTGTTCTGGTTCCTGTTCGGCTCGGTATTCCTGTTCGGCGACATGCTGGTGGCCGGGCTCGGCAAGCCCATGGCCTATCGTGTCATCGGCGTAGTGGTGGTGGTGATTTCCCTGATCGCCGGCTGCGGCCTGCTGTCTGCCGGCAGCTACCTGCAACGCAGCGCCGCCGAGCGCCAGGCCTCCGCCAACCGGCTCGGCAACTGGATCTTCCTGCCGGCGCTGCTGATCCCGCTGATCACTGTGCTGTGCACCGTGCTGCTGAAGAATGTCGCCATCGGCGGCGTCTACCTGCTCGACCAGAAACAGCTGACCCTGGCCGCGTTGTGCGTCGCCAGCGTGTGCGCCATCCTGGCCGGATGGAAGCTGACCGGCGGCACGCCGCTGCAGGCAGTGCGCGAGTCGCGCCGGCTGGTCGACGCCATCGGCTGGGCTGCGATCCTGCCGCAGATGCTGGCGATGCTGGGCGGCGTCTTCGTTGCTGCACAAACCGGCAAATCGGTACAGGAAGTCGTGACCCTGTTCGTCAATCCCGACAGCCGTTTCCTGCTGGTGGTGATCTACTGCGTCGGCATGGCCTTGTTCACCATGATCATGGGTAACGCCTTTGCCGCCTTCCCGGTGATGACCGCCGGCATCGCCTTGCCGTTCCTGATCGCCGGCCAGCACGCCGACCCTGCGCCGCTGGTCACCATCGGCATGCTGGCCGGCTACTGCGGCACGCTGATGACGCCGATGGCGGCCAACTACAACATCGTGCCGGCGGCGCTGCTGGAGCTCAAGGACAAGTACAAAGTGATCAAGATACAGATCCCTACCGCCGTGACGCTATTGGCGGCCAATATCCTGCTGATGTATTTCATCGTATTTCGTTAAGGAGCAAGCATGCATCTCACACTTGACCAGGCCTCGGCTTTCGCGGCGCTGCCATTGCGCTCATTGCGCCATGAATATCCGAATCACGTCATGCACGTACTCAACAGCGCTGACGACATTGTGTCGCCGCGCGCCATGCATCCGGTGTTCTACGGCTGCTACGACTGGCATTCGGCGGTGCACGGCTACTGGCTGCTGGCGCGCTGCGCCCGCCTGTATCCGACGCTGCCGCAACAAGCCGAAATCACGGCGTTGTTCGAAGAACACTTCACGGCCGCCAACATGCAGCGGGAACTCACCTACTTCCAGGCGCCGGGACGGGTTTCTTTCGAGCGCCCGTACGGCTGGGCCTGGATCGTGGCGCTGGCGCAGGAACTGGATAGCTGGCAGCACCCGCAAGCAAAAACCTGGCTCGCCGCGATGGAGCCGCTGGTGGCGGAAATCCGCAGCCGCGTATTGAGCTATTTCGCCAAGCTCAGTTATGCCATCCGGGTCGGCACCCACTACAACAGCGCCTTCGCCCTCAAGCTGATTCTCGACTTCGCTCGCCACCGCAAGGATGCCGAGCTGGAAAATGCCGTCGTCAATGCCGCCTGCCGCTACTACATGGGCGACAGCAATTATCCGGCGCACTACGAACCTGGCGGCGATGAATTCCTGTCGGCCGCGCTGACGGCCGCACTGCTGATGTCGGACGTGCTGGAAGCCGATGTGTTCCCCGACTGGTTCGCCCAGTACCTGCCGGCGCTGAGCGACATCGAGCGCCTGATGAATCCAGCCGAGGTCAGCGACCACAGCGATCCCAAGATCACCCACTTGAACGGCCTGAACCTGAGCCGCGCCTGGTGCATGAAACGGATCGCCCGGCGCCTGCCGGAAAACGATCCCGCAGCCGCCACCCTGAGCGCAGCAGCGCGGCGCCATATCGAAGCCGGCCTGCCGAATGTGGTCAGCGGCGAATATGCCGGCGAACACTGGCTGGCGACCTTCGCCATGCTGGCGCTGGAACCGGTTAACTGAGTGCAGCACGCCGCTAAGCCGAGCCTGGCTCCGGACACTGCGCTTGCAGGCGGCGGCTCATGGCGCGAATCCCCACAGTCGAGTGAACTGCTCCAGCGGCTGCCGTTCGGACTGCAAGCGGTTGACGGCAGCGGCAGGATCGGCATAGCCGATAGCCATGCCGCAGAAAAGCATGTGCTGCGGCGGGGTTTGCAGAAATTCACGCACCGTCTGGTGGTAGATCGACCAGGCTTCCTGCGCGCAGCTGTCGACGCCACGTTCGCGCAGCAAGAGCATCAAGGTTTGCAGATACATGCCGAGATCAGACCACTGCGCCGCCCCCATGCCGCGATCCACCGTGCAGAACAAGCCAACCGGCGCGCCAAAAAAACGATAATTATTCTGTAGCCACCTGAGGCGTCCTGTCTTGTCCTCACGGGCGATGCCGAGCTGCGCATACATGGCTTCCCCTAGCTTGAATCGCGCGCTGCGGTAGGGCTCTCCGAGCTTATCCGGATAGATCGGGTATTCAGAGGCGTCCGGCGAGACATCTTTGCTCATGCGCTGCGCCATCCTGGCCTTGAAAGCAGCCAGCGGCTCATCCACCAGCACATCGATGCGCCATGGCTGGAGATTGCCTCCGGAAGGCGAACGGGCTGCCAGGCCGAGGACTTCGCGCAGCAGGGCCTGCGGCACGGTCCGGTCGAGAAAGGCGCGCACGCTCTTGCGGCTACGGACGGCATCGGAAACATTCATGCATGCCTCTTTAACAATAATGAATAGGAATACGCGTCAGAATCCCTTGGGCCAAGCCATCCTCCCATTTCATGGAACAAGCGCTTGGGCAACTCCTGAAACGCCGTTTGTCGCTATCGCTGCTCTGATGTGATACCGCCTGATGATCCACATCGACTGACACGCGGCCCTTCTTTCCCGGTAAAGACGGTGCGTATTTCTCGATTTTATCTGGCTTCTTTTTATTCAGATTTAGACGCAGGAACCCCTCTCCACTCTTCAAAGCGAAGCCTAAATTTGGTCTAATATATGCGACATTTTTTATTGATAAAAATTATATTTGTGAAAATGTATTTTTCATTTATGAATCAATTGCCGCCGCTATCCGAGACATTCCCCAACCTATAATTTAGACGATTAGTGGGCCCATGAGCAGTTAACGGAGGAGCGGTGCATTAGTATCAGCCGATATTTTCCGAATTTGCTTGGACGGAATCCAGTAATAGCGCTCAGCGGCATCGCCTGCACCTCAAGATGAGGGGAAATTTCCACACCGCCCCTAAAAGATAATAGCCGTCGATTTACCGAAGAATAGATAATCGATGTATCGAGGCATGCTGGAAGCAATATCGAGGCGGCAGGGCTTTAGCGCAAAGACAGCAGCATGACGGTATCGGAGGCCTGGCGATTCAGGGCGCAGAAAATCGAAATCAAAAACTGCGGCGTTTGCTACCGAAGCCAGTACGACCAGACAATAAGGAGGAGGCAGACAAATGGGGCTAACTGCAATTACGATTCATAGGAGCGGGTAAACCGCGATATATCACATAGCGAGAATTTCAATGGAAAATTCAGAGATGACAGCCTGCACCCGTAACAGTTTTTTCCGCTACGTCGTGCACGAAAAATAATTACAGCTAGGAGTCAAGAATACGATGAGGATACCCTCATTGTCTGCTTGGCTATCTGACACAGAACCGACATGCGAACAGTTTTCCAACCGTAGCCGCCATGGTGGTTACGGTATGGAGTAAAGAACAGGCCAATTACAATTTGGCGGGTTTTCTTTATCTGAATCAAGTAAGTACGAGCAATCGCGACAGCCCATGAAAAGCATCTCATGCTTATCTCCGCGCTCTTTATCTCGTGTGTGCTTATATCAGGATTACTGGATTGCAGTCGGCCCAGCCAATAAGTCATTCTTTATAAATTGTCTTATGTCCATCTTATCCAAACGCATTCCAACAATAAAAAATTTACAGTGTTTTATTGTGATGTCTGAAGAATTGAATTTCAGAAAAGCGGCAGAAAAACTGCATATGACTCAGCCGCCATTGACACGGCAGATTCAAAGTCTTGAAAATATCTTGCGCGTGAAACTCTTTACAAGAAATACCAGGAATGTTGTATTGACTGCCGCCGGCGAATATTTCCAGCGCGAGGCATATGATTTGCTGACCAGTCTGCGCAATACCGTTTTTTCACTCGGCAATTATGCGCTGGGGGATGATTTGAACAGTGTCCGGATCGGACTCACGAACAAGGTGGACCTCAGTTTGATTCCATCTTTTTCGCCGCTCTTTTCCGGCGCTGATTCTCCCTGCCTTGGCCGTCTGGAGAGAGCCTGCTCAAAAGATCTGGTGGAGCAGGTGCTCAACGAAACACTGGACCTGGCGATCGTCAGCGAGATCGGCAGCTATTCCGATGAATTTTCCTCGGCAACACTTGGTTTCGACACCATGATGGTGGCGATGGCGACATCACATCCCGCCGCGACAAAGACCGCAGTCAATTTCCAGGACCTGGATAAAACCCCCTTGTACCGGTTTTCCAGGTTCGACAATCCACCCTACTATGATCGCTGCGAGAGGATTTTCAGAAAATACGGTTATGCGAGCCAAAGACGACTTGAGCCAAAATCCCATGTCGAACTGCTGAGCCTGATTGCGGCCGGCCAGGGCGTGGCTTTCATGCCGGCCTCGATATGTTCGGCGGGAAGAGCCGGCGTTGTCTTTGCGCCGCTGGAGGCTGCCATCGACAACGAGATGAAAGTGAATATCCAAATCCTGTGGAGGACCGACGAGAACCGCAGCTTCGTGCTGGAAAAACTGGATTTCATCACCAGCGCCATCCAACGTTCACGCTGCAGCGCAAGTTAGTGATGAGCGATGATTTCCCAGCGCCGATTCTTTGCGATGTCGAATAACAGCCCATTCGACGCGACAACAACCGGATGCCCTACCGATTCCAGCAATGGCAAGTCGGAGATATCATCGCCGTATCCGTAGCATTGAGACGCCTGGATTTTTTTCTCTTCGACAAAAATCCTGATGGCTTCCGCTTTGCCGTCGCCGATGGTTTGAGGCGTGCCAATTTCGCCCGTCAGACGCTGATCGTCATCAAGAATCAGTTTGGCGCAAAGGCAGTGGATTACACCGAGCGTATCAGCCAGCGGCTGCAATAGCGGAAGCATCGATCCGGAGACGAAGACCACCTCTACCTGCTTGTCCTGGTGGACGCGCAGCCGCGCAAGCGTCGATTTGATATAGGGCGCGTCCGCGCCCTTGAAGCGATCAGCGAACCAATCCCGCCCAGCGGATTCGAGATCGGACAACAAGGTTCCACGCAAAAAGCGGTAGTACATGCGATTCAGCTCTTCACGGGCAACCTTGCTCTTTCTGGCGTGAGCGAAGTATTGTTCGAATTCGTCGACCAGGGCGTGTGCACCGGTTCTGGCGCCCCAGAAGGAAAAAAAATCGAACATGCTCTTGATCGAGATAAGAGTATCGTCGACGTCAAAAAAGGCAAAGCGCTTGTTGTCCATCAGTTACCCCGAAAAATTTAAGAACCTATACGCTCTTGGTGCGCAAGTCGGAAAATGCCATTTCCTTCAACTTCAGGTGGGCATGGATATCGCCGCCCAAGCCATACAAGCCGATTGCTCCGCCGTGACTCATTTGCGCGCTCATATAGAGCACGATGACATTGATCACCCGATTGGCCCCGGCCGTGCCTGGCTCAGGAAACGGATCGGGCAACCTTGCCCAGAACGTTGCATTGCCATCGACATCGGTGATAAAGACATTGGGAATGCCAAGCGGCCCCGGCCTGGAAGCGCCGCCTGGATGGAGATCGAGCTGGCGCAAGCTCATCACGGTGTAGAGGCTGTTCGGCACCAGGCTGCTGAAGCTGAACTCGAACAGTGCGCTGCTTCCATCTTCATCGATGGTGATTTCCAGATCGCCACGGGCTTGCATCCAGTCGCCCAAGGTGATCGGCTTGATCTCGCGCCTGCCGTCTGCGGCCCTGAAGTCCGGGATTGGCGCTTCGTGCAACGGGAAACTCGGCCTGCTCTCGAGGTTCGCGCCCGGCCGCTGCTCCGGTGCGAACAGCATCTTGTAGTTGTTGGCGGGAATCGGCAAAGGCAGGGTAAACAAGACCTCCGAGGCTAAAGCGCCAAGTTTTTCCTGATCGATCCAGCTCAGCACCTGGAAGACCCCTGCTTCGCCAAAATCAGGGGCAACGGTCGCCCCATCGACAATCGCTCCACCCCAAGGTATCGTCCCGTCGGCCTTGGGGATGCGGCCGACCACGATGAAGTTCCCGTCTTTATCCATGATTTCACTGGGCGGATAGAGCGGTCCCTGGGTGGTGACCGCAAGACTGAATGTGGCGCCTGTCATGCTTGCATCTCCAGATCGCCTTGCTCCTCGCGCTCAGCCGGCAAGGCGTCTTGCGCCGGCAGGCGATGCGCCGAAATCATGGCTTGCGTCACCGAATGGGCAAGCTCGGCTTCCTTGTTGTTGATGGCCTCGGCCGGATAGACGGTGAACGAAGCAGCGGAAGAGGCGCAGCGGATGCCATTCTGGATGCACTCCATCACGATACGGTACTTGGCCCGACGCTCATTGGCATCCTGCTCCAGGATGTCGTAGGTGATGTGCGCCGGCAGCGGGAACAGAAAATTGTGAAACTCGGTATTGAGTTCATTGATGACAAAATAACTCTGCCCGCAGCTGCAGTTAAACGGGAAAAACCTGTCGGTCACCGCCAGAAACGACTGCCGGAATGCTTCAATCAAGATCATCCCCTGCACATGCTGGCCGGTTTGATGATCTCCCATTAATTCGCAGCGCTCATCGATGTTGAAAGGGATTTCAAATTTCTTTTCTGTCAGCTTGGTGGGCATGCCGATCAGCGTATTGTGGCCATAGCGCTTGTGTGAAATCTGGGAATCCGCGCGGTCGGAAATGCGGCGCAGGTCAGAAATTTCAAACGAATCCTTGCACTCGGGATCGGCATTATGGCTTTGCAGGATGGCATCGACATCTTCAAACTGCACGCCTTGTCCCAGAATCAAGACATTATGGGTATTGATGAACGACCTCGGCGCCTCAAGCAAGGCTTTGAGCTGCTTGATCGTCAGCACCTCCTTGCCCTTGGCAAAAGCATTGAATTTGTCACCCACAACAAAAAAGATACGGCTTTTCATGGTATTACTCCCTCTCAAAATGGACGAACCAGGCTGGCGGCTCAGATTGCTTACAGGTCGAAACGCGCATACAAGCGGGTATACAGCCCGTTGGTACCGCCGGTGATGTAGGTGTCGCCCGCCTGGCGTACGATCTCCTTATATTTTTCGCTGGAAAAGATGGCCTGGTAGACGGCCGGCTCGCACGAAAAACCTGAAATGAACATCACCCCTGGCTGGGTGCTGATCACCGAGTGATAGGCAAGGAAGGTTTCCACTTCAGCGTTTTCCCGAACTACGCCAAAGATGGTCTTTTCGCGCCATGCGCGATAAATGCCGAATTTTTGGGGCGGCACTTCGACATGCCGCAGCTGGATGTACTGATTCGTCGGCAGCAAGGTCGCGACCGGCTTTGGCGCTTCAACCATTTCCACCAATTCACGCTGCACGTCGGCGACCATGAACTCAGTGAATTGCTCCAGATCTTTTTGCAATGTTGCAAAAGAGTTAGCAAATTCAAGGCGGTCACTGAAAGCACGCAGCTGCAGCAATTCTGTCTTTTCGAAATCAAAGAGATAGCGGCAGGATTCAGTGTCCTTGAGCAGGGTGCGCAGGCTTTCCGATGCTTGTGCTGCGAGTGGGAAACGGGAAATCAGAACGAATTGGGCAGACATGAATTACTCCTTGTGGGTTTGCGAGTAATCAATATATGCGGCGCAGCAATTTTTGTAGAAATGCTTTATTACTAATACCTTTAGTGTATTAAACAGCCGGTCTTTTTTTTCCTTCCTGGTTGCCGGATAAAGGGGCGCCGCAGGCAATGCGGGAGCAGCAAAACGAGGGGTATGCGCAGGCAGGAGATACGCCGGCAGAAAACCGGCGAGCGGTTGAAAAACGATGTTGCGGGAAGCTCAGGGCCGGCATGGCATTCCGCCATTTTCCCGGCTTGCACTCTGCCGGCGCCGTCTATTGCGGCTCCGTATCCTCAATATCATTGAAAATTTCAGTTAAAAAATCGCGCATCGCGCCAACCCGCTTGTTTCCCCGCAAATCACGGTGGTACACAATCCACAGCGGCCGGGAAACGATCGGGGTTTCCAGCGCCACCCTGACCAGCTGCGGATCTGTGTCGCCGACGAAGGTGGGCAATACGCTTAAGCCGATATCGTGCCGCGCGGCCGCCAGCTGCACATTGAGGCTATTGCTGGTAAGTAGCGGTTGCGCCCCCGCATAGGTGGATGCAATCCAGGTTGACATCGGATAGTGGCTACGCGCCTCATCCCAGGAAATGTAGGGCAAGTCGCGCCAATCGGCGTTATTGGCCTGCCTGGCTGAGATATAGGGAGCAAAATTCATATTCCCCAATGCATGCGCGATATGTTCCCCTTCCTCGCCCTTGGCGGGAGGCGTCATGCGCAGCGCCATATCGGCCACGCGCCGCGACAGGTTCACCTGGTCAAGGCCGGTCAGCAATTCGACGCGCAACAGCGGATATTTTTCAAAAAACTCGTTCAGCCTGGGTGCAATCAGATAGGCGGCGATCAGTTCAGGGGCCGCAATCCGGATCAGTCCGTCGAAAGCCTCCTGCTCCGAAGGTTGCAGCGTTTGCCGCTCGAACTGCATCACGGCGCTTTCCACCGCACCGACGCTGTTGAGCACCTTCTCGCCATCATCTGTCAGCAAATAACCTGTTTGCCGCTTAATGAACAAGGTTTTGTTCAGCGATCGTTCGAACGCCTCGATCCGGCGCGACACTGTCGCCGGACTCACGTTCAATTCGATGGACGCTACGGTGAGTCCGCCGCTTCTTGCTACCGCAAGAAAGTATTTGATGTCATCCCAGTCCATAGTTCACTTTTAAAAAATAACTTTTAATAAACCGCCCTGTATTTAAATATCGAAAACAGTCAAGATCATTCGCATATTTAACTCATCAGATTGGATTCTTCAAATGAAGCATCGTCAAATTTATTTACTCCTGGTCGCCGCCACATTCTTCTGGGGCGCCAACTTCAACCTCGGGAAATTCCTGATGGTTTCAATGAGTCCTTTAGCCGCGGCAGCCTGGCGCTTTGGCGTGGCGAGTGTCTTTATGATTATCTACATGCTGCTCAAAGAAGGTTTTGACTGGGCTGGCGCCAAAAAGAACATCATCCCTTTAGTCGCCATGGCGCTGATCGGGATTTTTGGCTTCAACGTCAGTTTTTTTTATGGCCTGCAGACCACGTCGTCGGTAAACGGCGCGCTGATCATGACCCTGAACCCCACTTTGACCGTGATCCTAGCCGCTTTGGTAGTGGGTGAAAGAATAACATGGCGGCAATCCTTTGGACTTGCCCTTAGCATGATAGGCGTGGTAATCGTCGTTACCGGCGGTTCGTGGGATGCCCTGATAAACATGCACTTCGTGATCGGCGATGCTTTTATCTTGTTTGGCAATTTCTGCTGGGCGGTCTACGCGGTCATCGGCAAGCGCATGGTCAAAGGCATGACGCCGATCCAGGTCACCGCGGTCACCATGACCATAGGTGCTGCTTCGATTGGCGCCCTGGCGCTGCTGCTGCATACCGGCGTGACGCACATTCCATCGGTCCTGAATCTGTCCGCAATCGGCGTCATGGCCTTCCTTGGCACTGTCCTTGCCTATCTCTGGTGGAACAATGGCATCAAGACCATCGGGCCGGCCAAAACCTCGGTGTTTTTTGACCTGGTGCCCATCTTTACCATGATCATCGCCGTCAGCCTGGGTGAAAAGCTGCTGGTCGCTCAGTTGGTGGGCGCACTGTTTGTCATCACCGGCGTATTTTTCTCCTCCGGCGTACTGACCATGATGCTCAACAAGGCGCCAGCCTCGGCAATCCCCACCAGATAAGCTTGATCGACTTCCGCGGGCGTCAAGTTCAATCGGGACGCCTGATTTTCAGACAATCTCATATGGATATGCGCAAGACCATGAAAAAAACAGATCAGACAGTATTCGTCACCGGCGCTGACCGGGGTATTGGCCGCGCCACCGTGATTCGCGCACTGAAAGAAGGTTATTCAGTAGTGGCGGCATCATGGAAACCGATTACCGAGCGCGCCGAGTTTTTAGAGGAAAAACTACCCGATGCCAAATTGAGCTTTGTCGATTTCGATGTCCGCGACGCCAAAGCGGTGACAGAGAAAATCGGCGATGTCTTAAAAACCTTTGGCCGCATTGACATACTGGTCAATGTCGCGGGCATCTCCTACTTCGGCAATGCGCTCAATTGCACAGAAGAAGAATGGGATAAAACGCTGGCGACCAATGTAAAGGGCTATTTTCTTCTGGCGCAAGCCGTCTTGTCCGATATGTGCGAGAGAAAAGATGGAAAGATCATCAATCTCTCCTCTATCTGGGGGCAGCGCGGCAGCGCCAACATGATGGCCTATTCCGTTTCAAAATTTGCCATCGAGGGCTTCACCAAATCCTTGCAAGAATTTGCGCGCCCTTCAAGCGTGCGGGTCACCAGTATCGTTCTCGACAAAGTCGACACCGATTTTCGTGAATATATGGAAGGCAAGGTGTTTTTTACGCCGGAGCAATGCAAATTGATGCTCAGCGTGAACGATGTCACCGACGCCATTTTCAGCGTCATCGACAGCAGCGCTACCTGCCACATTTCCACAGTAACGCTGGAAGCCTATCTATTCAAATAGTCGGTTATCGATTTTCGGCAGCGTCCGATAGCGGACGCTGCCTGGAGAGCAAAGGCAGTTGTCGGCGATCTGGCCGCCAGAAAATATCCTTGGAGTTCAGTTTCTCTTGATGGCTTGCTGCATACATCGAGGCTGTTCCAAGGGCTGTTTTTGCAATGCTTGCGCCTGTTGGCTTCGGCAATGACGGACAACGCCGTTGCGCTCGCGGCAGTCCCTCCAACGCGATCGGCAGTCCCTTTGTTTCATTCGTGTTCAAACATGCAGGAGCCCCACATGCAAACCTCGACACCACTCATTTCCCACAATGCGATTGCCATTGCGATCGGCGCCCTGGTCCTGATTACCGCCGCCACCGTCACCCTCAGCAGCCGCGCCGCCAAGCCGGCCGCCCCGCCGCAGGCCGCGGCATCGGTCTCGGTCGCCGCCGTGCTGGAAAAAACCGTCACCGAATGGGATGA
>NZ_DATMRB010000080.1:0-43040 GCF_035566555.1 Collimonas sp. | reverse complement strand
TTCAGCGCCGTCAGCGCCCCCGCGACCGTGGTCTGCGCCGTCGGCCCGATCACTGCGCCGGTAGCGCTAACACTATTGATCGGCTGGCTGAAGCCGGCGACATTGCCGCTTGCCGGATCATAGGCAGCGCCGCCGCCCAGGGTGCTCGCCGTGGTCGTGCCCAGGTTATTGACGCCGGTGACGACCGTATTCAACTGCGAGCCGTTGATGGCATCGGTGCTGGCCGCTGAAATCACGCCGGCGGCGACGTTCTGGATTTGACGCTCGCTGCCCGCTGCACCGACCGACACCACGCCGCTAGCGGCATTGGCAATGCCTGCCGCCGTACCGCCAAACTGGGCGGTGACACCCGTATGCGGCGCCGCAGTAGCCGAGCCCGCACCGAGCGCCACATCATTGGCATTGTTAGCTTTTGAATTGGCGCCGATCGCCACGCCGTTGCCCAACACCGCATTCGCTGTATCTCCGAGCGCAATGCCGCCGGCAACCGTAGCAGTCGATGCGTTGCCCAAAGCGATAGAGCCTTGTCCAATCGCGCTGTTGCTGTTGCCGATCGCAACGGCGCCATTGGCTGCAGCAGTCCCGGCCGCATTGCCAGCCGCGGTGTTATTCGCTCCCATCGTGACGGCGCCCGTACCAAAGGACACATTCGGATCACCGATCGCCACCGCCCCATTGCCGTTGGCGACCTGCCCTTCGCCCAAGGCTATCGCGCCGGTGCCACTGGTTACCTGCGAGTTATGGCCGCCGGCGATGGAGCCGGTACCAGCTCCCGCAGCAACGGTGTTGCTATCGCCAAAAGCGACAGTGGACACTGCCAGTGCCTTCGACGCGTTACCGATTGCCGAGGCATTTGCCGCAGCGGCGTTCGATAGCAAACCAATGGCCACGGCGTTGGCTTGCGTGGCGCTCGACTGCCCGCCTAGCGCGATGGAATTGGCGCCAACCGCATCGGCGCCGGCGGTGGCATTGCCGCCAAGCGCCAGCGCACCGGCGCCCGAAGCCCTCACCGCCGTTGCCGCGGCGGTGCCGCCCACACCCAATGCTGTCGCATAGGCTCCCGTGGCTTGCGCCATCTGGCCGATGGCGGTGGATTCCTCACCCGATGCGCTGGCGATGGAACCGACGGCTGTACTCCATGTTCCCGTGGCATTGGTCAGGTTGCCGATCGACACACTTTGCATGCCGGTAGCGGTCGCCTGGTTGCCGAGCGCAGCGGCCTCGAAAGTCGTGGTCGTGTTGCCATTGGGTAGTACGATGCCGGCGCTGCCACTTGCATTAGCGTTGCCGCCAATGGCAATCGGGGAGCCGCCATTCGAGGCCAGCGCCTTGGAACCTGCGCCCAAAGCCATGGCCAGGCCGGCGGTACCGCCGGAAGCATTCGCATTGGTGCCAATGGCTACGGCACTTTGGGTTGTCGCCTTGGAGGTCGAACCCAGCGCAATGGCATTTGCGGCGGAAGACGTTACGTCGGTGCCGATGGCGATCGCACTGCCAGCGGTCGCCCCTGAACTCGGCACCGTGCGCGCTCCGATATAAATGGCGTTGATGGAGTTGGCAAAGGCTTGAAAACCGACGGCTACACCGTTCTGCCCTGTACTCTGGGCTGCGTAACCCACCGCGAGCGCACCCAATACAGAAGCGTTGGAGATCGAACCGAGCGCAGTGGCTCCGGTCCCGCTGGCCGTAGCCCCCGAGCCCATGCACGAGGCCGTACCGTTATAGACGTTGTAAGGCGCCGCGGTGCAATCCACTGCCTGTGCCTGTACCGGTGAAGACCATCCGATCCAGCTTGACGCCACCAGCACGGTGAACACCGCCGAGTTCAGGCTGCGCGACGATGAACGGCGCCGGTCTTGTCCCGGCCTGCCACTGCGGCGGCATGCGGCTATCTCTGAGGCGACCACGAACTGGTTCAGCGCGGGACTCCAGACCTTGCTGTGAATCTTGTTCATAACTTCTCCTTTGCGTAGGGAATACGGGGAAACGGCAACAGGCTCGACATGCAGGCGCGCAAGGGCCATGAGCGCGAAGCCGGAATAGTGAGTATTTTTTACAAAAATTTCAGTTCACCCCTGCTGCAACCAGCGGGGGCTTCTGGAAAAACGGGTAATCCGTATCTGAAAAATAGGCGTCGGCTAACTATCGCTGTGTAGATGAGGTAACTAACATCGACCGATGCGAGCTTGATTCATCCATCGCTTGGTGGAGGGAAAGTCCTGTCGCCAGACCGGTAATTCAACGCAAAATAATGCGTTCTTTTGAAGCTGCCATAAAAAAAAGACATTGATCGTTCTCCCCGCTTATCTCGATTTCGATACGTCAATTGGGCTACAAGAATTTCACCGCTGATGGTGTATTGCGCCGCCGGCGGTTTAGCCTCTGGCGCTTTCGGTTGTCAGGTTTAGTGTCTCCACCCATCGTCTATGCAGCGTCCATAAATCGTGAAAAAAACGTGAATTGAGATAGTGGTTTAGCACTATTAACAATAGTTAACAATTGATATCGTCACGCAGATCGTGTCTGGTGGAAGCAAAGCTTGTTGGTGAGCCGGGAATAAAATGCAAATGAGAGCCATGCGGGAAGAGCTTGATGGCCGCTCTGGTTTTCATCGGTGGCAGCGCGGTTGCTTCTTGTTATTTCTTGCCGCTGTTATCGATTTTTCACGAGGAGTGAAAGATGGATTGAAGCGTTATTGCGGATGAGCGCTTGCGGCCGGATTTGGCGGAACAATCTTTGCCAGTATCTGTTGCCGTTCTTCAAACGTTAACATGCTATATGCCACCTCTCGTACCAGTCTGTAACGAAATTGAAAATGGCCCGCTTCCGGCTTCTCCTCAATCAAGCCCGATGCGATCAGTGTCTTGATCAATTGCCGGCATTTGCGGACACTGACCGATTCAATTTCAGCCAAAACATGTAAACCGAACTGGAAACCTATACACGCAGCATGGCACAGCACCTGACGTACCTCTCCAAGCATGTCTATCTTCTCCATCAAGAGGTTACGCAATGGCTTTGGGCATGTGAAGTGGACTTCAGGATTGGGATTTTGAAGTAGGCTTTCAAGAAATAATGGAATGCCATCCGCCATTTTAAGCAGGTGGGATTGCCATGCCGGAGAGGCATCAACAAATTGAGGAAACTGCGCTGCCAAACTACTTGCCTCAGCCATATCAAGCGGCTTTAAATCCATCAGGACACCAGGATTCAGAAAGGGGCCAGGTCTTTTAGGATGCCTCCTGCGCGTGATGATTAAAAATAGCCCTAGTGAATTGCCTTTCTCTCTGAGCCAAGCGATAAAGTCGAGCGAAATTTTATCTGCCCATTGGATATCCTCAAGCGCAAGTATGGTGAGAGATCCTTCGCGATTTTTTTTTAGACTGCTGACAATCATGGAAAACAATTTGTCGCGTTCAAGGATTGAATAGCCGCGCACATTTTCTTCGTCCTGCTTCAGGACACTGGCTAACAAGGCTAATCCGCTGTTATCTGAGTCGATACTCTCCGTGGATGTAGAGTCTTCCAAACCCCCTCCCTGCGAGCGGAACAGTGCGAGGATAGGATGCAATGGCGATAGCAAATTCCCGATGTGGAAACGAACGCAATACGCATTGTCGAAGAGCGCATTTTTTGTATCAAGAAATTCCAGTATCAAGCGGGATTTGCCAACCCCCGCTTCTCCGCTTATCTGTACAAATGCCCCACCGTCATCCGTGGCCTTTGTCCACGCCAACCCTAGCATGTGAAGTTCATCCACACGTCCCACGAAACCAGAACGATTAGCCTGGGTGGAAGCGAGCGACTCGCTATGCGGTTCTCGTAGCGCATGGACCTCGAATGCTTTATTTGGCGCGTCATTGACAGACTTCATGTCAAACAGCGAGGCAATTCCATGCCGAGTCTCTTCTGACACAAGAAGCGCACCCATTGGGGCAGACTCTGCCAGATTACGCGCTATCGTGGTGCACTCCCCAAGTATGTCCGGCAGGGTATAGCCTGGCCCCGTCATCATGACGTCGGCATGAATTGCACTCCGGATACCGACATGACGGAACTCTCCCGCGATGAATTGACGAATCGATAGCCCCGCGGCCAAGGACCATTCCGTTATAAACTCGTTTGCAACCGGAAAGCCGAAATAGGCAATGACGATAGAACTCGATTGCTGTCGAAAGGTAGCGCAGTACTTCGACAGCAATCCACGCAGCCGCACAATGACCGCGCCGCTCATGCGCAGCCATGTCTCCTGGTCACATTGAACAAGTGGAAATAGTTGGAGATAGAGGGTGGAGACCAGCCGATACTCTCGCTTGCTTTCAGGTTTTTCTAAAGCAGGATGCGACTTTGCTGCCGGCGTTTGATCTACGGATTTATCGAACAACGAGGTAAGGTGCTTGGGAGGCGAAGTCCCAAGGTGTTGCTGGGTCATATTGCAGTACGAACTGTATATTTTTCGTGCTGCAACCGCATTACCCGTCTCAAGGTACATGCGTATCAGATGAGAGTGCGCCAATTCATTTAGAAAATCTACGGCAATGAGTTGTCTGCATCGCCGTTCCATCGCGTCAAATTCACCTGAATTTGCGTGCAAAACGATGGCATGCTCAAGCAGCGAAATATTCTTTTGTTCGTATTGTGTTCTTCTAAGCTGCAGCCAATTGGTCAGCCTCTCGCCGGCAGGAAAAATCCCATCTAACAACGGGCCTCGGTAAAGTCCCAGGTGATGATCGACTAATTTTATGCAGTCGATTTTTTCCCATTTCTCGAATTCGTCTGCGTCGACTGAAAATCGCTCTTTTGCAAGATGGATAACGCTGCGATCCACATAGAGCAGCGATTTTTCCAGTTGAGCCTGCGCAAACGCCTGTTGTAGATTGAACAGCGCACGACGCAAGTTGGCCTTGGCGTCATTCTCATCCAATTCAGGCCACAACAAATCAGCAAGTGATTCACGCGTATGAGTTCGAGATTCCAGCGCGAGATATGCCAGCAGAAGGGCAAGCTTTGTATAGGCGAGTTTTATTTTTTGGCCGGTTTCAGCATTGAAAAACTCAAACCTGCCTAACAAATTCAAACGCGCGCTGAACATATGTGTATTTTCCAAACAGACGTTGTCATGTCCGCGGAAAGCAGCTAGCTTTCAAGCCCAGGTGGCTGACGACAGCAGATCACCTCCAGCTTGAACCGGTCCATGACAGGCGAGAACTATGCCCCGTCGAGGCGCCGACTTGACGACTTGACCACAAGCTTATCTGGCAACGTTCAAATGGTCAGAAAACAGCAAATATTGTGCCAGCAGGCAACATTCGAGAATTGATGTTAGCGCTAACAGTTTTTGTCAGTTTCTTTGCTGTTCGACCAAATTTTGTCCATTACCCGGACTTGTTGTCAGTCTGTTCGTTTGTGTGGAAATTTGACCAGCTCACGTGCGCTGACTTGACATACCGTCCCGCATTATCGGGAATCCATGCGGGCTGGCATCTGGTTTGGGAGAGCGGAAAGGTCGGCCGGCGGGCGCGCGCCATTTTTTATACAAGCGCGTGCCGCCCTGAACCGGGCTGCCGCCGGACTACCACATCAGGTCGTCCGGAATCTGGAAGGCCGCATACGGATCGTCCGCATCGATTTCGGTGCTGGCCTTGTTGACCCGCACCACGATCGAAGCATCGCGCTCGGCGATCTTGTCGGCGATGACTCTTGGCACCAGGTCTCTGCTCGCGCCCTGGCAGATGATCACCAGGCGCCCGGCGATCAGGTGCCCCTGGACCGCAGCCGAGACGTACAGCCGTTCGATCTTCTTGTCGTGAGTGAAATTATAGGCAATGTCGCCTTTGCCCAGGCTTTGGCGATTCTGCTGCACCATCTGGGTAATTTGCGCCGCAATCGCCTTTTGGGTAGCGGCCGCATCGCGCTGGGCATTGAGTTCGCGCGCGCGCTCGGCATTCTTGCGCAGCGTTTCGAGCGCCGCCAGGCGCGTTTCATCGACGCTGGCGGTGCCGCTGCGGCGCTCGGCCTTCTTCTGCTTGTTCTTGTCCTGGTTGACCAGCTTGGCTTTCGTCTTGTCAACCAGGCCAGCTTTCAAAAACTGCTCTTGCAATGAGGCCATACATGCTGCTCCGTCAATGGTGTCCGCCGGCCCAGGCAGTGGCCCGGCCAGCCTAAAGACGATAGCATAACAAAAATACCGGCGCCGCCATGGATTCCAGCTGGATCGCCGGGCTGCGCGCCGCGCCGCAGCTTAGTGCATATCTTGTTTCTTTTCCAATGAACCATCGGCGGTTGCTGCCAACATCAGGAGCGCACCGATGATGGCGATATTCTTCAGGAAATGGTTCAACTGGTTCTGCATGCCGGCAGGATCGGCTTGCCAGAATCGGTGCGCGGTCAGCGTTGCGATTGCCGTGAACACGGCCACCGCCACAGCCACCGGGCGGACGCGCCAGCCGCTCAGGATCGCCAGGCCGCCGCCGAGCTCAAACAGGATCGCGGCCAGCACGGCCAGCGTGGCAAACGGCACGCCAATCCGATCCATATAGCCAACCACGCTGGAAAAGTCGACGATCTTGAGCACGCCCGAAATGACGAACAATGAAGCCAGCAGGATACGGCCGACGCGATACAGTGCGGGAGAAGTTTGCATGGTTTTTTAGGGATTCAAATAACGATGGGCTCAGTTGATGAGGCTAACGGAAAAACGTGATTCAATGCGGTGGCAATACGTGCTGTGCTGCGTATCGCCACCTGACCTGCTTGATGGTCGGTCAATGGCCACCGCTCAGTGGCCAACGTTATCGTGCAATTCATCCAGCTCGCGATTGGCAACCGGGGCATCAGACTTCAGCTCCGCCTTGACCTCGGCGCGGGTGGTGGTCGATGCGACAGGTTCCAGCACCGGATAGGCAGAGGCCGCGTAATTCATGCTGCCATCGGCGCGCGCCTGTTCCAGTTCAGCGATGACTTGCGTGCGTGTCTTGCTCGAGACAAAAGGAGCTTCGGGTGGATAAGTGGCTTCAGCAAGGGCGGAGCCGGCGGCAGCGGCAAGCGCTGCGGTAATGAGTAGTTTCGAGATGTTCATTTTGCGCTTTCAGTAAAAGTATGAGCCGGGATGGCGACGGTGTCGGCATTCTGTTGAAACTGTTTCCAGCATGTCTTACCGTGAGATCGATACTATGCGCAAAGAAAATGAAGATAAATTAGCTAAAATGTGATCTTCCGTTCTGTATATAGAACGATAAAGGCGGAACTTTTGATGAGCAAACTGACTATCGACCTGAACGATCTGTACTTCTTTGTCCAGGTAGTCGACCACGGCGGCTTCACCGCAGCGGCAGATGCCCTGGACATACCGAAATCCAGGTTGAGCCGGCGCATTGCAGAACTGGAGAAATTGCTCGGTGTCCGCTTGCTGCACCGGACCTCGCGCCGGATCGCGCTGACCGATGTCGGCGCCGAGTTCTACCAGCATTGCGTGGCGATGATCACCGAAGCCCAGGCAGCCGAAGACGTGGTGCTGCGTACCCTGGTCGAACCGGTAGGGACAATCCGCATCAGCGCTCCCGACGGCATGGTTGACCTGGTGCTGAGCGATCTTTTGCCGCGCTTCATGGCGAAATTTCCCAAAGTCCAGGTCATGACCCAGATTACCAATCGCAACGTTGACCTGATCGACGAAAGAATCGATGTCGCTTTGCGCATCAATTCCCTGCCGTTGGAAAGTTCCAGCCTGGTCCAGGCCAACTTGTGCGTGACGCCTTGGGGACTCTATGCGAGTCCGTCTTTCATGGAGCATGCCGGACAGCTGCGAAACCCGGCTGACCTGGCCGCGCTGGACGCGCTGGTGTTTGGCATGGAGGAAGATGTGCCGGCCTGGCGCCTGCAGAACCAGGCTGGCGAACAGCAGATCGTCAAGCTAAGGGCGCGCATGAGGAGCGACAATATCCGGCTTCTGAAAAAAGCGGCGCTTGCGCATATGGGCGTGATCGCCTTGCCCTGCCACATCTGCTCGGAAGAGCTGGAGCAGGGATCGCTGCAACGGGTACTGCCTGATTGGCGCCCTCCAGCCGGACAAGTACGCCTGGTGTTTCCTACCCGGCGCGGGGTGGTTCCTGCCGTGCGAGCGTATATCGAATTCCTGAAAACGGAACTACCAGCCAGGATCGCGCTGCTGTCGGGAAACGACTGACGGTCAGCGAACGATTTTTCTACGTAATGATGGACTTCCGACAGGAGGCAGATCTGCCTCCTGTCCGCTTTCCGTCAGCGCCTGGCGCGGCCAAAGCCGCTCAGGCAATCGCCGGATAGGATCCGGTACCATCCGGCCACGGCGTCAACACTTCGAAGCCATCCTCCGTCACTGCAACCATGTGCTCCCATTGCGCGGACAAGGAATGGTCCCGGGTAACCACGGTCCAGCCGTCGGCCAGTTCCTCGGTTTCGCGCTTGCCGGCATTCAGCATCGGTTCGATGGTGAAGACCATGCCGGGCTTCAGGCGCAGCCCTTCGCCCGGGTTGCCGTAGTGTAGAACCTGCAGATCTTCGTGGTAGACCTGGCCGATGCCGTGCCCGCAATATTCGCGCACGACGCTGAATTTTTCCCGCTGCGCCACGCTCTGGATTGCATGGCCGACGTCGCCCAGCGTGGCGCCGGGGCGCACTTGGCGGATCCCGGCCCGCATTGCCTCGTAGGTGGTGTTGACCAGCCGGCGCGCCAGCGCGCTGGGCTCGCCGACGTAATACATGCGGCTGGTATCGCCGAACCAGCCATCCGCGATGACGGCGACGTCGATGTTGACGATGTCGCCGTCCTTCAAGATTTCCTGCTCAGACGGGATGCCGTGGCAAATCACGTCGTTGACGGAGATGCACACGGTTTTCGGAAAGCCGTGGTAGCCGACATTCGCCGGTATCACCTTTTGCACGTTGACGATGTAGTCGTTGCACAGGCGGTCGAGCGCCTCAGTGCTGACGCCAGGCTTTACATGCTGCGCGATCATCTGCAGCACGTCGGCCGCCAGGCCGCCGGCGATGCGCGCCTTGGCAATATCCGCCGGCGATTTGATGTGGCCCGCCCGACTCATCGCGCTACCCTGCGCGCGGTCTTTGGCGCCGCTGCCGTAACCGGAGGCGGCAGTTCTTGCGTAAAGAACGCCAGGCTCTGGTCGCCTGCCTGCCTGGCACGCATCAGCAGCTGGCAGATCTCGCCATGGCAAAGATCCGGATGCAGTTCGGACAGCATGCCGATGCGCATCCAGTGTTCGGCCTGGGCATTGATGGAACGGCTCAGCGCATCGCTTGCGGTGCGCAGATTGTCATGCATCAGGTCGGAGATTTTAACGATACCCATGATCATCCTTCTTTTATACGATTCATATATGAAACGTATATTATCACGTCGCTCGCCATTGTCAAACCCGTGCCGGATTTCACGCGGCCGGCACGCCGTCACCGCCGACGGCGCATCGAATTGTTAAAAAAATCGCTAAAGATGGCCCTTTTTTCAGTCTCAAATGGCAATATCAATAGGGTCGCATATCAAGCCGACACACTCCATATTGCATCCGAAACAAAACTGAGGACATTAATGGCAATAAAATCTCCCCTGACCTGTCTCTGGGTCACGTTGCTGGCCAGCGGCGTTGCGTCGGCCGCGCTCGCTGCGCCGGCAGCAGCCCCTGCGCCGGCAATCGCAGCCAGCTCCGGCTACAGCCAGCCGCCCAAGAACATCCTCGACGTCATGCGCGCGCCGTCGCCGCCCATGCCAGTGCTGAGCCCGACCCACGACCGCATGCTGCTGGTGTCCTGGCAGGACTACCCGTCGATTTCCCGGGTGGCGGCGCCATTCCTGCGCCTGGCCGGGGTGCGCGTCGAACCGAAAAACCACAGCAAGCACGATACGCCGGGCGGCTACGGCATCACGCCCTGCGCCACCAGTTTTGAACTGGTGCATATTCCGGATGGCGCCCAGACCCGTATTGCGCTGCCTGCCGATGCCTGCCCTGGCCGGCCGCTGTGGAGCGCCGACGGCAAACGCTTCGCTTTTGAAAACATCAGCGCCGATTCGGTCGACCTGTGGGTTGGCGACGCCAGCAGCGGCGCCGTCCGCCGTGTGCCGGGCGCGCATCTGAATCCGATGCTGGAAGACCAGCTGCAATGGATGCCCGACCAGAAAACCCTGCTGGTCAAGCTGGTGCCGGCGCGCATGGGCCCGCCGCCAGCGGAACCGGTGATCCCGGCCGGCCCCAGCATCCAGGAATCGGACGGCGGCAAGGGACAAAGCAGCACCTACGAAAACCGCGATACGCTGGGCAACCAGCACGACGAGGATCTGTTCGATTACTACGCAGCGTCGCAGCTGGCGGTGGTGGATGCCGGCAGCCTGGCGGTGACGCCGGTCGGCGCCGTGGGCCGCTACGAAACGGTGGAGGCAGCGCCGGATGGACGGCATGTGCTGGTCAGCGCCATCCGCAAGCCGTATTCCTACGTCACCACCTTCGACCGCTTTCCGCACCAGGTGGAAGTCTGGGATCTTGCCAAGCGCCCGAACATCGCAGTGCATCAGATCGCCTCGCTGCCGCTGGCAGACCGGGTGCCGATCGGCGGCGTGGCGCTCGGACCGCGCGACTTTTCCTGGCGCGCCACCGACCCGGCGACTCTGATCTGGGCTGAAGCGCTCGACGGCGGCGACTGGAAGGTCAAGGTGCCGGCGCGCGACAAGCTGATGCTGGCCAAGGCGCCGTTCGATGCCGCGCCGCTGGAATTCACGCGCACCGAGCAACGCTATGTCGGCATCTCCTGGACCGAACAGCCTGATCTTGCGCTGCTGACCGACTACGATTTCAACCGCCACTGGCGGCGCAGTTTCCTGATCAATGTCGACGATGCAAAGCAGAAGCCACGCTTGCTGTGGGATCTGTCGACCGACGAGAAATATGCAAATCCGGGCAGCCCGGTCCGGCGCCTGCTGCCTAACGGCGCCGCGGTGCTGCGCCAGGACGGCGATGCGATCTTCCTCAGCGGCGCCGGCGCTTCGCCCCAGGGCGACCGTCCGTTCCTCGACAAGCTCGACCTGAAGACGCTGAAATCGGAACGCCTGTTCCGCAGCGACAAAAGCTCTTATGAGCAGTTCCTGGGATTCGCGGGAGCAGGAGCGCAGAATTTCCTGACCTGGCGCCAGTCGGTAATGGATCCGCCGAATGCCTTCATCCGCACCGTCGGCGCGCCGCTTGACGCCGCCGCCGGCGAGGCCGCCTTCGCCTCGAGCAGCGCCGCCATCACCCGTATTCCTGATCCGACGCCTGTGGTGCGCCAGATCAAGAAGCGCCTGGTGAAATACAAACGCGCCGACGGCCTGGATTTGTCGTTCACCTTGTACACGCCGCCCGGCTACCAGGAAGGCCAGCGCGTGCCGACCATCCTGTACGCCTACCCGCTCGACTACGCCGATGCTTCCAAGGCAGGCCAGACCACCGGCTCGCAAGAGACTTTCACGCGCCTGCGCCAATACCGCTTGCTGCTGCTGGCGGGCTACGCCATCATCGATAACGCCGCCTTCCCTATCGTCGGCGATCCGAAGAAAGCCTACGACACCTATATGGAACAGCTGGTGGCCGATGCCAAGGCCGCGGTTGACGAAGCCGTACGGCTGGGCGTGGCCGATCCCGAGCGTATCGGCGTCACCGGCCACAGCCATGGCGCGCTGATGACCGCCAACCTGCTGGCGCATTCGGATCTGTTCCGCGCCGGCGTCGCCACCAGCGGCTCCTACAACAAGACGCTGACGCCGTTCGGCTTCCAGAGCGAGCAGCGTTCGGTGTGGGAAGCGCAAGATGTGTACCTGAAGGTTTCACCCTTCTTCTACGCTGACAAGATGAAGCTGCCCATCCTCATCGTGCACGGCGCCGACGATGCCAATCCCGGCACCACGCCGCTGCAGGCCAGCAAGCTGTACGAGGCGATCCGCGGCAACGGCGGCACCACGCGCCTGGTGATGCTGCCGCATGAACCGCACTGGTATGCGGCCAAGGAATCGAACGAGCAGCTGGTGTATGAAATGCTGCGCTGGTTCGACACTTATGTGAAGAACGCGCCGCCGCGCACGCCGGCGGCGACTGCGGCGCCTTAGCAATACCGGCGGCACTGTAGCCTGCGCCACCAACGCCAGCCCGTATCGGCTGGCGTTTTTATGATTCATCGGAATCTGCTACAGATGCAAAAATATTCTCGTGCGTAGGGTGGGCACGCTTTTGTGCCCGCGCTGTATCGGTATCAGCGTGGGCACAAAAGCGTGCTCACCCTACTCCTGGCAAGGAAATCTCCCCCCTTTGTTCACAGAGAAATATGAACAAGCTTTCGTATTAAGGAGCCGCTGCAGGCAGCGGCGTCGCCGCGTTGCCGAGACCGCGCTGGAGACGCCAGAGCAGCAGCAAGGCTGCCAGCGAGGTGCCGACCAGTACGTAGCCCAGCACGTCGAAATGCTGCAGCTTGCCATCCGCCCCGAGCGTGACGATGTGGCCGGCGACGACGGAAGCGACGCCTCCCGAAAGCTGCTGGATGGAAGCGCTGATGGCGCTGAACGAGCCGCGCTGGGTCGCCGACGGCACTGACGATACCAGCGCCTGGTAGGGAATCATGCGCGAAAAGATGCCGACGAACAGAATCGCATTAACCACAATCAAACCCGCCAAAGAGGTCGGCCCGAGATGGGTGTAGATCAGCACCATGGTGATCGACAGCGCGGTGCCCAGCATGAACACCCTGAATTTGCCAAAGGCGTCCGCGGCCTTGCCGATCAAAGGCCCCATGAAGATGGTGCATAAGCCCGTGACCAGATAGACCGTGGGCAAGTCATGCAGGCTGATGCCCAGATTGTTGACGGCATATGCGCTGCCGAAAGGCATCAGCATGAAGCCGCCGGTGGTCAGCAGCGACGTGGTGGCGAAGGCCATCAGATAGCGCCGCTCGGTCAGCGTGTGAAACAGATGCATCCACGGACTGTGTTCCTGCTGCAGCCCGAGATGAGCATTGACAGGCTGCATGCGCCAGGCCACGAACAGACCGCCGAACACGCCCAGGCCCGCCATCGCCAGAAACGGCACATGCCAGTTCCAGCGGTTGGACAGGTACAGCCCGATCGGAATGCCCAGCACCTGGCTGGCGGCGAAGGCGGTCTGGATCAGGCCCATCACGCGTCCCCGCATCTGCGGCGGGAACAAGTCGGTCGAAATGGCCAGCACGACCGAGCCGATGACGCCGCCGAACAGCCCGGTGACGATGCGCGCCAGCAGCAGCATCTCAAAACTTTGCGCCAGCCCGCACCACAAGGTGCCGATGATGAAACCGGTATAAAAGAACAACAAGAGTTTCTTGCGATCGAAGCGGTCGGCGAAACCGGCCGTCAGCAGCCCGGAGATGCCGGCGCTGAAGGCATAGGCGGACACCACCAGGCCGAACTGCTTCGGCTCGATCGCCAGCGCCGGCATGATCAGTGCGCCCAATGGCGACATCAGCATGAAATCGAGAATGACCGCGAACTGCAGGAAGGCCAGCATGCCGACCACGAATTTCTGGTAGCGGGAGAACAGCGTGGATGGGGGCGAGGTAGGGGATATTGGGTTCATGCCACTGGAGACGTTTCACAAGAAGGAATATTGTGGCGGCATGAAAATATTCTTGCAAAGTCAGCCGGGATGCAAAAACTGATCCGTGCAACGCCGGTCCCTGAGGATGGCGTTTTTTACAAGACCGGCGGCTTCGACCGAAACCCGCCGCCGGCCAAGCATGTCTTTATAGATGATCGCTGAGGAAAGTCAAGGAATTGCCATGTGCTTCTGCTGAGGCGCGCTGGTTATAGCTGGCCCGGTGCGAACAGTTGAAGCCGTGTTCGGCGTCCGCATAGACATGGACTTCGACATCGTCGTTATCTTCGAAGCGCTCGGCGATTTGTTTCACGGCATCCAGCGGAATGTGGCTGTCGGCGGCGCCGAAATGCATCAGTAACGGTACATTGATCTCGTCGGCGCGCTGCAGCTGGTTCTGGATGCCGCCACCGTAATACGCAATCGCGGCATCGACCAGGCCGTCGGCTGCGGCGTGATACGCCAGCCTGCCGCCGAAGCAATAGCCGATCACGGCCAGCTTGCCGTCCAGCGCGGGCTGTGCCTTAAGGGCGGCAACAGTCAGCGCGATGTCGGCTTGCGCCTTGGCGACATCGGTGGCTTGCATCAGCTCGACAGCACGTTTCCAGCCGGCGTCGTCATAGCCCAGTTCGATGCGCTTTTCGATGCGCCAGAACAGGTCCGGCACCAGCACCACGTAGCCGTCGTTGGCGTATTGCTCGGCAACCGTGCGAATGTGTTCGTTGACGCCGAAGATTTCCTGCAGCAGCACGATGCCGGGACCTTTGCCGGTGTGCGGGATCGCCAGGTAGGCGCCGAACGTGCCGTCGGCGGCTTCGATGTCTATCCATTTGGTAGTAATGCTCATGGTGATTCCTATCTGGATGAAGAATGTATGTCGGGGTCTTGCGGGAGAAACAACGCTTGCGGCAGCTGAAACCGGCCTCTGGGCGAATCTTCGCAGCGGCACAAGTCTGTGCCCGAACAGCATGCTACCAGAAGCTGGAAAAGGCGGCCGGAGCGCCCGCAATGCGCCGGCGGGCGATGCATCTGGCCAGCATCAGCGGATTGCGTGGCGGGGATCGGCTGGCGGCGCGGCAAACAGATCCTGCAATGACGCGCCAGCATCGTGCGCAATGGCCAGGATTGCGGCACGTGCCTGCGCCAGATCCTCGTGCTCTTCGGACTTGCCGGTTTGCTGTACCTGCGCCATCAGCAGGCGCAGTTCTGATACAGACAGCTGAGACAGATTCACGGCAATTCCTTTGGCGTTCATTTGCGCGCAGACCTCAGACCGGTCCCAGCCAGCCGTTATGCCTGGCCCAGGTCTCGAACAAGGCTGGCCAGGCATGCACCAGGCTGCCCTCGGGTCCCAAGCCCCAGCCATGGCCGCCTTCCTGGAACACGTGCATTTCCGCCGGAATCTGCGCGGCCTTGAGCGCATTGAACATCAGCAGGCTGTTCTGGATCGGCGAGATCGGATCATCCGCGGCTTGCGCCAGGAAAGCAGCGGGCATGCGGGCGCCGACATGGTGCTCTACCGAAAATGCTTCGCTTTGAGCCAGGTCCGGATGCTTTCCGACGATTTCGCGGCGCGAATGCGTATTGTCGTAGGGCGGCATGAAGGTCAGCACCGGGTAGATCAGGCCGGCAAAATCGGGGCGCGCGGAAAACTGGTCAACCATGTCTATCGCCGCATAGCGCGGTGCGTCCGGCTCCGCCGCGGTGGTGCCGGCCAGATGGCCACCGGCGGAGAAGCCCAGGATGCCGATGCGCTTGGCGTCGAGGCCGTACTTCGACGCCGCGGCCCGGATCAGGCGCATGGCCCGTTGTCCATCCTGGAACGGCGCGGTGTTGATCCAGCCTTCGCCGGGCAGGCGATAGACCAGTTCAAAGACGGTCACGCCCAATGACTGCAGCCAGCGCGCCGCCGGGATGCTTTCCGTGCCGCGCTCGATATGCGTGTAGCCGCCGCCGGCGATCACCAGCATGGCGCAGCCGTTAGGCCGCTGCGGACGATACACCACCATGCGCGGCTGCGAAACATTGGTCACCGATCCTTTCGCACTGGTCCGCTCCGCTCCTTGCGGGCCGCTGCCGCCGGGCGGCTTGTCGCCTGGCCACAGCGGAATCTCGGTTTCTCCGGCCGACAATGCGGCGGCGTACAGCTGCCGCGGACTGGCCAGCGCCGCTGCGCCAAGCATGCCGATGCCCAACAGGGTGCGACGTTTTATGTTGTCCATTGCGAAAGTCTCGGTAAGGTTGGTAAGAGGTGCCCGTCGGGCGCTGGCATAAGCCGGATCTGCGTGCGCTGCCCTTGTTGATAGTAAGAGCGCGTTCTCGGAATGTAAAATACAATAAAATGGGCTACTCCATACTTTAAACATATCGAATCGAGGCAGCCATGGAACTCCGGCATCTGCGCTATTTCGTGGTTGTCGCCGAAGAGCGCAATTTCACCCGCGCGGCGCGCCGGCTCAACATGCAGCAGCCTCCGCTCAGCCAGCAGATCCGCGCGCTGGAACAGGAATTGGGATTTGCCTTGTTCCACCGCCACCCGAAAGGGGTCGATCTCAGCATCGGCGGCGCGGCTTTCCTGCACGAAGCGCAAACGATACTGGCCAATGTCACCCAGGCGGCACAACGGGCAGCGCGCGCCGCCAACGGCATCGAAGGGATCATTACAGTAGGCTTGACCAGCTCGGCCGCGGCGCATCCGCTGACGCCGCGGATTTTGCAGGCCTATCGCAACGCAAGGCCAGCCGTGGTGATGAAATTCAGCGAGGGTAACGCCGCCGAACTGACGGCCGCCATTGCGTCAGGAAAACTCGATGCCGGCTTCCTGCGCATGCCGGTCAGCCAGCCTGCCGGACTGGCGTTCCATCGCCTGGTTGAGGAAGAAATGCTGCTGGTCCTCCCCATGGGACATGCACTTCTCAAAAAAAACGCGGGGAAGGCAATGCCGGTGATTTCTTTAAAATCCCTGCGCGGCGAGCAATTCATTTTGGTCCGCAAGCCGGGCGCATCTGGGATGTATGCCAATTTCATCGAAGCTTGCGTACAGGCCGGGTTCACGCCAGACATCGCGGTCGAAGTGGATGGCATGCTGACCAATATCTGCCTGGTCGCCGCCGGTGTCGGTGTTTCGATCGTGCCCGCATCCATGCATGGCTTTCACTCGGAGCAGGTGAGGTATTGCCGCATTCTCGAAAGCGGCGCGAAACTGCGGGCGCCTTTGACCCTGGTTTGCCAGGCGGCCGGCACGCCGCCGGCCGTGCAGCAGTTTCTCGCCGAGGCCGGTCGCTTTGCCGAGCCGGATAAATAAGAGCGCTGGGCTTAGCATCCGGCGGTTTCGTTGTAATCCGGACGACCACGCGGCCAGCGAAAGGTCGACCAGCAAGGCCGCCAGCACGGCGCCTTGCCTGAAACCGAAAATCCCATCGAATTTTTCCTCTATCAGAAGAGCATTCATCCGTTCGCGGGTGGCTGACCACCCTTGGTAGCGCGTCACCCTAGAGCAGACTCCAGCCATAACACCATCTGCGGAGCGGGAAATCTACATTGAGTGTTGAAACTTTGTTGTTTCAAATGAGCCGCTGCCTGCGCAGAATCACAAACGCAAGATTCTCTCTGAATAAATTCAAGGTGCCCATATGAAAGCGATAGTAATCAAGCAATACGGCGGCAGCGACCAGCTGGAAATCAAGGACATCCCTGTACCGCAATCCAAGGCTGGCAGGGTCCTGATCAAGGTCAAGGCGTTTGGCGTCAACCGCGCGGAAACCTATATGCGGCGCGGACTGTTCGGCGACGTCGCCAAAGTCACCGGGATCGAATGCGTCGGCCAGGTGGAGGACGATCCGTCCGGCAAGCTCAAGAAAGGCCAGACCGTCGCCGCGATCATGGGCGGCATGGGGCGCAAGACCAACGGCAGCTATGCGGAATTCACCAGCGTCCCTGCCGCCAACGTGTTCGTCGTGCATACCAATATCCCGTGGGAAGATTTCGCTGCCCTGCCGGAGTCTTATGCGACGGCGTGGGCGGTCTTGCACGATAACCTGAAACTCAAGAAAGGCGATATCGTCTTCATCCGCGGCGGCACTTCTGCCCTGGGCCAGGCGGCCATCAACATCGCTGCCAATACTGAGGAAGTCCAGGTGCTGGCATCCACCCGCAACCAAGACAGCTTCGGGCTGTTGAAAGAGCTGGGCGCCAGGCACGTGATACTGGAAGACGGCAATACCGGCGCGCAGATCCGCCAGCTGTATCCCGATGGCATCGACAGCGTCATGGATATCATCGGCAATTCAACCATGCTGGACTCCTTCAAAGGCGTCAAGAAAGGAGGCCATGTCTGCAACGCCGGCTTTCTCGGCGGTAGCGATCCCATCCCGTTCAACCCGTTAGCCGATATGCCGTCTTCCGTGAATTTCAGCTTTTTTGCCAGCTTCAACTTCGGCGCCAAGGACTTTCCGCTGTCGTCCATCCCGATGCAGACCATCGTTGACCGGGCCACCGACCGGATCTATAAGGCATTGCCTCAGAAAACCTTTTCTTTCAGCGAGATTTCGAAGGCGCACGACCTGATGGAATCGAATTCGGTACAGGGAAAAATCGTCGTTTTGCTGTAACCCGCGCGAGCAATTTTTTCATGGCGTCTGCCGGGCATTCATGCATGGTAGATTTCCTGTCAGGCCAGATGTTGCCAGACGCAGGCTTTCGGCCTGCCCTGAAATATAGTCCCATAGACGGCTGGCGATCGGGCCGTGCGAGCCGTTGCGCAGCCGGGCGACGGCGAGTTTCACGCTATTGCCCGGGAAGTGCTTTCCGGCGATCGACAGCAGACGCCCGTCGTGCAGTTCCTGCTCAATCATATACAAGGGCATGTGCCCCCATGCCATGCCCTGGAGTATGACTTCCTTTTTCATGAACTGATCGCCGACCGTGCAGCGCGGAGAACCGTCGATCAGAAAATAATTCTGCTGCGGAGAATGGCGCGCCGTATCGCGGATAATGCATTGCAGGCGGTCGCGCATCTGTCGCTGCGTGACGCCGCCGGATAGCGGGAAAGTAATGAATCCCGGCGCCACGACCGGCACCAGTTGCACCTCGGACAGCTCGATGAATTCGATACGCGAATCGCTTTGGTCTATATGATGGACGATCAGATCGGCGTCGCCGTCGAACAAGCGTTCCCACGGACCGGAAATCGCTTCGAAGTGCAGATGCAAGCGCGTGTTGCGGCCATCGAAGAATTTGCGCAGGAGACCGACAATCGCCGACAGCGGACAAAGATCGCCGATCACGACCCGCAGTTCGGGCTCTTCACCTGCCGCCAGATTGGCGGCGAACCCGTCCAGTCCCTCGACTTCGCGCAGCAACAGCTGGGCACGATGATGGAATGCCTCGCCGGCTTCGGTCAGGGTGACGCGATAGCCGCTGCGGTCCAGCAGGCAAATGCCCAATTGTTCTTCCAGAACCTTGATCGCAGTGCAAATGGTCGGATGAGTCCGGTGCAATTTTTCCGCTGCCGCCTGAAAGCCGCCTTCCTCCACCACCGCATCGAAACAGCGCAGTTGGTGAATGGTGACGCCCTTCACTTGGATATTCCTGCATTGACGGATGCGGAACGCCGGCAATCCCTGATCTGCCGGCGGGAAACTGGCCGCGTGTTAAACGTGATTGGCGCGATGATCGGAAGCATGTTGGTCCGCTTTCTGCGAGGGGTTGGTTAGATTGCGACTGAGCGCCGGCGAGATCGAATCATCCGTCTGAAATGTCCGTGGCTGACATGACCTTCTTCCTCCGCATCAAGGCAGCGCGACATCTGCCGCATCCAAGACTTTACAGCACAGCGCATATTCTCATCTGAAAATATTCGTTACTTTTTGAAACGTAACGATACATATTGTCGCCTTGTTCAAATCCGTTGCGCCGCTCTTGCGGCTGCCGACGGCGTCCCGGCATGCCGGGATTTTTTTCAACTGACTCATTTATCAAAACGCTGCCATGAAACTCACACGACTCGCTGCCATGATCAGCGCTCTTCTTTCCAGCCACACGGCTTTTGCCCAGCTTGCCGATCCAATCCCAGCTCAGCAGGCTGGCCAGATCGACCAGGTGGTGGTGACCGGTTCCAACATCCGCGGCGCCGCCGCTGCCGGCGCCAGCTCGGTACAGGTCATCACCGCCAAACAGATCCAGGCCAGCGGCAAGACTAATTTGCCGGACGTGCTGCGCGCCATTTCCGCCAACAGCGGCAACAGCTTCAACGAGCAATACACTGGAAGTTTTTCCGCCGGCACCGCCGGCGTATCGCTGCGCGGGCTGGGGCAGAAAAACACCTTGATCCTGCTGGATGGAAAGCGTCTGGCGAACTACGCCACCGCACAGGATCTGCAGGACACCTTTGTCGATATCAACTCCTTGCCGCTGGCCGCAGTAGAACGCATCGAAGTACTGAAGGACGGCGCCTCCGCGGTCTACGGCTCGGATGCGGTAGCCGGCGTGGTCAACATCATCCTGAAGAAAAGCTATGAGGGTATCGAGACCGGCGGCAGCCTGGGAAAATCCGCCAGCGGCACCGGGCAGAACGAGCGCACCTACAATATCCTGGCAGGCAAAGGCGATCTGGATAAAGACGGCTATAACGTGTACTTCTCGCTGGACGGCCAGCAACGCCAGGAGCTGCGCGCCAGCGATGTCGGCTACCTGAGCAACGCCGATTTCCGCGGCCAGCCGGGCGGACGCCTGGGCTGGACCCCGACCAATTACTACAACAACGATCCGCGGCAAGGTTTCGCCAATGCCGTCGGGCCGGTGCAACGCGTGCCGTGGGGCGCCATCACGCCCGGCAAGCAGGGCGATGTGTGGGCCTACAATCCGGCGCAGTACGACACGCTGATGCCGGCTATCGAGCGTTATCACGCGCTGCTGCACGGCACGCTGCAGATCAACGACCATGTACAGGCCTACAGCGAACTGCTGTACAGCCGCAGCTCGGCCAGCCTCGTCTTCGGCGGACCGCTGGCGATCAGCAGCAATCTGCGGGCATGGAACAACGCCAGCCAGAGCCTGGTGCCGGTCGACACCACGCTGCCGGTGGGAAATCCGGCCAATCCCTATGGCCGGCCGACGGCGGTCAATACCAATCTGTGGGATGTGGGAGCGCGCGGCAAGACCGACGTCAGCCAGTTCAGCCGCGCCATGCTCGGCTTCAAGGGCAGCCTCGACGGCGGCTGGGACTGGGACGTTTCGGGGCTGCATTCGGAAAGCCGCTTGCAAGAAACCGTGGGCAACTTCGGCAACCGTTATGCTTTCCAGCAGCTGCTGGCGAACGGCGGCTACAACCTGGCGGCGACCGGTAATCCGGCCAGCGCCGTCGATGCCTTGCGGCTGGCGACGCTGCGTCCGGCGGTATCCAAGCTGAGCTCACTGGATGCGACAATCACCGGTTCGCTGCTGGCCTTGCCGGCGGGTGACCTCGGCTTTGCCAGCGGCGCCCAGTTCCGCAGAGAGTCGATCAATTCCGATACCTCCAGCGCGGTCCTGTCCGGCACCGAACTGCGCCCTGCGATCGACATCATCAATGGTTCGCGCAACGTCACCGCGGCTTATACGGAGTTCAAGATTCCTGTGTTGAAGACGCTGGAAGCCAATCTCGCCGGCCGCGTCGACCACTACAGCGATTTCGGCACCGCCTTCTCGCCCAAGCTCAGCCTGCGCTTCCAGCCGACCGACTGGCTGCTGTTGCGCGGCACCGCCTCGCGCGGCTTCCGCGCGCCTTCGCTGCCAGAGATCACCAGCAGCAATGCCATCAGCTACGGCTCGGCGATCGATCCGCGCGATCCGGTCACGCCTGGCAAAAGCGTCGGCTACACCGGCGTCTACCAAGCCAATCCCAAGCTGCAGCCGGAACGTTCCAAGAACCTCGATTTCGGCGTAGTGCTGTCGCCGGCCAGGAACACCAGCCTGTCGCTCGACTACTATCATATCGAGCAGAGCGGCATCATCGGACCGGACGACGCCAGCTACATCCTGCTGAACGAAGCGCAGTTCCCGGGACGGGTCACGCGCGACGCCCAGGGCCGGCTGCTGACCATCAGCAACCAGTACCAGAACCAAAGCAACCGCGTCACCTCCGGCCTGGATATCGATGTACGGCAGGTGATCCCGACCGCCAGCGCCGGCAAGTTCACCCTGCATGGCGGCTGGACCTACCTGATCGATTTCCGCCAGCCGCGCGTCGCCGGCCAGCCGGCCATCGACGGCAGCGGCGTCAATACCTTCGGCGCGCTGCCGAAATGGCGCGGCACCACCGAGCTGACCTGGGATTACCGCAGTGTCTCCAGCACCCTGAGCTGGTACTACACCGGCGGCTACAAGATTGACGAGAACAGCATGCAGGACGATTTCCCGGCCGCGGTCGCGCATAACAGCACGGTCGACTGGACCTTGAGCTACAAGGGCGTGCGCGACCTGACGCTCAGGCTGGGGGTGCAAAACCTGTTCAACCAGAAGCCGTCGTGGGACCCAAGCAGTCCGTATTTCGACATCACGCAGGGCGATCCGCGCGGTCGCGTCCTGACAGTCGGCGCCAGCTACAAGTTCTTGTGATTGCGTAGCGGCAGCGCCGGTCAATCGGGAAGAAAATCCAGCGTGGGCAGAAAATCTGCCCACCCTACGTCCCTGCGGCGCTCATCCCGGATCCGGTGCGGCTAGCAACCCTGGCGCTCCCGCGGCATCGACGCCGCAGGAGTCCCTCGCCTCGGGCACTACCCTCCCCTCAAGATCAAGCCGGCATCTGTAAACTGTTCCAGTATTTCCGCCACCCGCGTAGTCGCCACGGCTGCGGTCGCCTCGGCGGCCTGATGGCCGTGGAACGATTTTTTCCGCGCGCTGACCCACCTCAGCACCTGGCGCGCATCCGGCGCCAGCACGCTGCGCTCCTGCTTGCGGCCGGACTGGATCACCAGCACATCGTCCTGGCCGCCGCGGCCGGCGTCGACGCGGCAGACGATCTGCGGATTACGTTCAAACGAAGCGGTCAGCGTGCCGCCCCAGTCGGCCAGCAAGTCGTCGGCGGACAGTTGCGCCACTGCTGCGCCGGCGGCTTCGATCAACTGCTGCAGGCGTTGCCGCTTTTGCTCGCGGCCGGCTGTGGAAGCGAGGCCGAAGGCCAGTTCGCGGCCGCCGTCGTGCTTCAGCATCAAGTCCCTGATTTCATCCATCAGCAGATCGGTCCAGGAAGGCGGATTGATGGTGAACAGCAGCGAGAGCGAAGGCTCGTGGTTGAGGGTGCAATGCCAGTAGCCGGGATGCAGGTACACCAGTGTGCCGGGCTTGGCTTCGAAGCGCCGGCAGTTAGGCGGCATGCGCGTCGGGAAAGGCTGGCGCGCATAACGCTGCATGTGTTCATTGACCTCGGCGCCGGCCGACCAGCCGACATGCGGGTTGACCAGGTGCTTGTTTTCGGCGACGCACCATTGCTTGCTGCCGATCAGCTGGATGTTGATGGTGACGTTCGGATCGAAATGAAATCCTGAGCCGGTGCCTTTGGAAATGAAGGCTTCGAAATAGACGTCGTCCTGGCGCAGGCCGAGGTCGCGCTCCAGCTTGCGCGCGATCGGTTCCAGCGCCGGCACATGGTCCTCGACCTTGCTGAGATAAAGCGTGTAGCCGCTTTCATAGAACGCCGGCAGCTGCCGCGCGCTGGCGTTGATCAGCGGATTCCTGGTATCGCGCGGGGCCCAGGCATCGGCGTCGCCGCGCCAGGCTTCCAGCAGCGCATCGATGCTGGCCAGCTCGGGAATGGCGGCGATTTCGGCGAAACGCTGCGGCGAGCCGTGGCCCACATAGGGCTTCTTCTGCCAATAGCGCGTCATGAAGGTATCCAGCGTGAGCGGATGGATCAGGTCAGCCATTCCCAGCTTTTTCATCATCACCCCCGTCGATTCGGAGAGCAGCCCCGAGCCTGGCTGCTTTGCATAAAGACTAGACTTAATATTTCCACATTGCAATATAACCGGGGCGCCTACTGTCAAATTTGACAGTAGCTGCAGATTGCTGCTATCCGCGGCATGGCTTTCCGATAGAATAAATTTCCACGGAGAAATAAAAAATAGTCTAGCCACACCGGTCCGCTGCCAGCGGCAATCGCTTTCTCACGGCTTCGCGCCACGTTCAGATAAGGATCTCAAGATGTTTATCGACGCTATCAGACACTCCCAGTACGGCCTCTTGACCCGTGCCATTTTCGGCCAGATCGCCACCATCACCCTGCACGATCACAGCGCAGCCACCGAAGCGGCATTGCTCAGCCTGGTGCGCACGCTGGCGCAGGCCGCCAAGGCATCGCCGGCCAAGGCCGGCCTGGTGGCAGCCTTCGACCCCGGCTTGTGGGGCCGCTGGCACGATCGCGCCATTCCGGTAGCGCGCACGGTGTTGAACAGCTCGCCCAAGCTGCGCGACAGCGGCGGCGATGTCTTGCTTTACGTGAAGGCCGACAATGCCGCGGCGGCCGCCCAGCTGATGGAAAGCGTGCGCCCGGGACTGCAGGCGCTGGCAGCGCAGATCGAGATCCTGGCCATCGGCAAACGGACGGACGGCAAGGTGATGGGTGGACGCTACCTGGACGGCATCACCAATCCCAGCGATCCGGTCAGCCTGGCGGCCGACATCCTGGTCGATGGCGAGTTCCAGGGCGCATGCTACGGCTTCACGCAGAAATTCCTGTTCGAGTGGAGCAGCATCGGCGACATGCTGCCCGACGCCCAGGACGCCATGCTGGGCCGCGATCCTGCCGGCGCCATCCTGCCGCAGCACGACCATAACGCGCACATCCGCCGCGTGCATGTGCTCGACAGTAATGGCGACAACCTCAAGCTGCTGCGCCAGGCCTTGCCGTTCGGCGAACATGCGGGCAGCGCCGCGCGCGAAAAGGGACTGATGTTCGTCGCCTTCTGCAACGACCAGCCGCGCTTCGAAACCATCATCAAGCACATGATGGGCGAACTGCCGGAGCGCCCGGCCGACCGCCTGATGAGCGTGGTGCAGGGTGTCGCCGGCAGCTACTGGTATGTGCCGAATGCGCAAGAGCTGAACGTGCCGGCGGCCGTCGTCGACGACGTACAGGAAGATCCGCACTGGCAGGTGCGCAGCAAGAACGGCTACCTGTTCTACAACGGCCAGGACTATCTGCACCAGATGAGCGAAGGCAAATACATTGCCGGCGATCCGCCCAGCCCGCGCCTGCTGGCCCTGTTGGGACGGGCATTCTCCCACTGGAACGACGGCTGGCTGAAACGCAATCCTTTCCCGCGCCTGCCGCATCTGTCGCAACTGGTGAGCGAGGTGGAAGCGCCGTCGCTGACTGCTTCGGTGGCGCTGCGCAAGGCGCTGGCCAATCACAAGACACTGGCCGGATTGCTGTCCAGCCCGCAATCCGATATCGCCCGCCAGAACGGCTTGCTGCGCATCTATCCGGAAGAACTGGTGGTCGGCGTGATTCCCGATTTCACGCTGGGACGCGGCAAGGAAGTGGTGCCCTACCTGAGCGAAGATGAAACCGTGGCGGCCTGGCTCAAGGGCCAGCTCAACGAGTGGTCGGCCATGGGCCATGTGGTGCCGCATTACCAGAAACTGGTGACGCTGGGCCTGGGCGGCCTGATCGCCGAATTGCAGCAGCAGATGGAAGCGACGGCCCTGCTGCAAGAAGACAAGCCCGGCGACGGCGTGTTGCTGCAGCGGCTGGAATTCTATGCATCCGCGTTGCTGTCGCTGGAAGGGGTACAGGAATACCTGGGCAACTGGGCGACCCTGGCCGAGACCGCCGCCAACGCGGCACAGCTCTCCGGCACGGCGGAAAACGCCAACAACATGCGCGACGTCGCTGCCCGCCTGCGCCACCTGCGCAGCGACGCCCCGGTCAGTTTCCTGGATGGCGTGCAGCTGGTGTTTTCCTTCCATTGCTGCCTGCACCTGGTGGGCGAACTGACTTCGCTGGGACGGCTGGACCAGATCCTGTGGCCCTTGCTGCAACGTGACAATATCGCGCCCGAACGGGCGCAGGAAATCATCGATTGCCTGTGGCTCAAGATCGGTGAAAACGCTTTCGTCAACCGCGGCCTGGTGACCGACTACGTCAACTACGGCACCACTGCCGTGTGCGGCTACGGCGGCAATTTTCCGCAGGGCGGCGGCATCAATCAATGGGTGCAGCAGATCACAGTCGGCGGCTATATCGCCAATGACGACGCCAGCCCGACCGGCGGCGTCAATCCGGTCACCATGCTGTGCCTGAAGGCAGCGCGGCGGATTCCGGTCAACGCGCCGACGCTGTCGTTGCGGGTGTACGAAGGCATTCCGGACGAGATCATGGATGAAGCCGCCAAATGCCTGCTGGCCGGCGGCGCTCATCCAATCCTGTACCAGGACGATCGCTTGTGCAAAGCGCTGCATGCTTCCGGCAGCCAGGTGACGCTGCGCTGGTCGCGCGACTATGCGGCGGATGGCTGCTACGAACCGATGCTGGCCGGCGCCACCGGCTTTTCCTTCAACAACGTGACGCCGATGACGGCGCTGGAGCAGACCCTGAACCAGGGCGCCTGCTATGGCGAGGCCGGCCCGGTCTACCTGCGCGGACTGAAGCAGACCTTCCGTTCGCCGCCGGCGGCCGAGATCGCCAGCTTCAGGCAGCTGCAGGAAATTTTCCTGAAGCAGCTGGAGTGGATCACCATCCAGAGCTACAACGTGATCCTGGGCGGCTTCGGCAACCTGGCAGGCATCTGCCCCAGCCCGCTGCTGTCGGCGCTGATCGAAGGCTGCGCCGAATCCGGGCGCGACCTGACCGCCGGCGGCGCCCGCTTCAACATGATCGCGCCGCTGTGCGTCGGCGTCTCCAACACCATCGATTCGCTGTATGCGATCCAGAAGCTGGTGTTCGATCCGGCCACTGCCCTGACTACCCTGCCGGAACTGGTCGACTGCCTGATCAACGACTGGGGCTTCAACATGATCGAACCTTACCAGAGCCAGCTGCTGGGCCCGGCCGATGCCGAAGAACGCGGCCGCCGCTATCAGGAGCTGCGCACGGCCGCGCTGGCGCTGCCCAAGTGGGGCAGTGGCGATGCCGAGGTCAACGCCCTCGGCGCCTGGCTGATGGATCACACCGTGCGCATCTGCGTCGATGTGATCCGTCAGCCGCATCCGGCATTGCAGCCGGCGCTCGATAGCATCGCCAGCAGCTATGGCAGCGCTGAGTTCGTGATCACGCCCGGCATCGGCACCTTCGAGGGCTATGTCGGCGACGGCCTGTCCTGCGGCGCTTCGGCCGACGGCCGCCGCAACGGCATGCCGATCGCATCTGACCTGTCGCCGGTGCCGGCGCCGCAAGACCTGCCGCCCGCGCCGGCTTTCCGCAACATCTATCAGGCGCTGAAAAGCTGGCGCGTCGATTCCATCGAATATGGCTTGTCGAATGCCTCGCCGGTCGACATGAATATCGAAGAGGACTTTCCCTTGCAGGAATTGCAGCGTTTCGTGAAAGCCTATGCGCGTGGCGAAACCGGCTCCAACCTGATCACCCTCACCTGTGCCGACCTGGCCACCTACCAGGCGGCGGTGAACGATCCGGAACGCTACAACCTGGTACGGGTGCGCATGGGCGGCTGGACCGAGTTCTACGCCACCATGTTCCCGATGCACCAGGAACAGCACCAGCGCCGGCAGTATTTCACGCCCGGAGAGTGAGCCGCGGCGCTCTGCCAGCCCCACGCTTCGCCACGCGTCGAAGCATCAGCCGCAGAGGGAAAAGTACACTGGTCTCCAGACCCTGACTGGAGACCAGCAATGACAGCGCAACACGGAAGCAAGATAGCCAAGGACCTGCCGTGAGCACGGCCGACAGCGGCCGCCGGGCGCGCCAGGTGCTGGCGGCGACCAGCATCAGCTACACCATCGTGCTGCTCGACGCCTCGATCGTCAATGTCGCCCTGGAGCAGATCAGCAGTACGCTCAACAGCGATGTCAGCGGACTGCAATGGATCGTCAACGCCTACACGCTGACATTCGCCAGCTTTCTCATGACCGGCGGCACGCTGGGCGACCGCCTGGGAGCCAGGAACATCTACCTGGCCGGCCTGGCCGTATTTACGCTGGCCTCGGCACTCTGCGGCTTTGCACCGGATCTGAGCACACTGGCGCTGGCGCGCGCGCTGCAAGGCATCGGCAGCGCCATGCTGGTGCCTTGTTCTTTGTCGCTGATCAACCAGGCCTATCCCGATCCGGCCCGGCGCAGCGCGGCGATCGGCGTCTGGATGGGATGCGGCGGCATCGCCATGGCTTGCGGTCCGCTGCTTGGCGGCGTGCTGATCCACTGGTTCAGCTGGCGCAGCATCTTCTTTGCCAACCTGCCGCTCGGTCTGGCTGGCATAGGCCTGACATGGTCGGTCGCGCGCGACCAGGCGATCCGCTCGCGCCATTTTGATTTTTCCGGGCAGATCCTGGCGATCATTGCACTCGGCAGCCTGATCGCGGTGCTGATCGAAGGCCCGGCGCTGGGCTGGCATTCGCCGCCCGTGGGCGCCGGCATCGTGCTCTGCGGCGTTGCCGGCTTTCTGTTCCTCAGGATCGAAACCAGGCAACCTCACCCCATGCTGCCCTTGGCGTTCTTCAGGAACCGCCTGTTCGCAGCCTCCGCCTTTGCCTCCCTGATATCGGCGTTTGTCTTTTACGGTGTCCTGTTCACCTTCAGCATCTACTATCAAAGGGCCGCCGGCTATTCGCCGCTGCAGGCAGGACTGGCGTTCCTGCCGATGACCGTCATGGTCGCGCTGGGCGGGCTGATTTCCAGCCGCCTGGCCCGCATCTTCGGCGCGCGCTGGTCAATGTGCCTGGCGTTCGGCTTGTATGCCATCGGCGCCTTGGGCATGCTGCTGGTGCGACCAGAGGCGCCGTATGCGATCGCTATCCTGCCGATGCTGGCGATCGGGTTGGCCGCCGGCTTCGTCTCGCCGGCGGCGACCGCGCCAGCCATGGGCACCGTTGAAAAAAGCCGCGCCGGCGTGGCCGCCGCTGTATTGAACTCGGCCAGGCAAACCGGTGCTGCATTGGGGGTGGCAATTTTCGGTGCGTTTATCGCAGCGCTGCAGCCCTTCGAAACTGCCATGCATGTAGTGCTCGGGATTGTCGCCGCGACGGCGCTGGCCGCTGCGATGGTCTGGTGGCTGTGTTCCCGCCCTGCGCTGCGGCCGTTGCCGGCTTAACTGTCATGCGCCCGCCGTGTCAGGGCAGGACTTTACCTGGCGGCTTGCACCGCATCGGCCTGCCAGCCGCCGCCCAGCGCCTTGACCAGATAGACCGAGGTCAGCAGCAGCTGGCCGTGGATCTGCACCGCCTGACGCTGATTGGTCAACAGCGTTTGCTGGGCGGTGATCACGTCCAGGTAGGTATCCAGGCCGCCGCTATAGCGGTCATTCGCCAGATCGAGCACGCGCTGCGAGCTGTGCACGCTGGCTTCGGCCTGCATGCCGGCGCGGCCCAGCAGCGCCAGGCCGTCAATGCCGTCTTCAACTTCCTGCATCGCGACCAGCACCGTTTGCCGATAGTTGGCTACCGCGGCGGTGTAGGAGGCTTCGGCAATCTTGACGCCGGCGCGGGTCTTGCCGGCATCGAACAGGTTCTGCGCGAGGGATGTTCCGAGCGACCATAAAATGCTGGGCGCACTCAGCAGATTGCCGATCTGGTTGCTGTCCCAGCCGCCGTTCGGCTGCAGCAGGATGGTCGGGAAGTAGGCCGCCCTGGCTACGCCGATGCCGGCATTGGCGGCGGCCATGGCGCGTTCGGCGGAGGCGACGTCCGGACGGCGCTGCAGCACGTCGGAAGGCAAGCCGACCGGCGGCGGCGCCAGCACCGGCCTGGCCAGCGCCGCTTCCAGCTTGAATTGCGGGGCCGGCGTGCCGGTCATGGTGGCGAGTGCATGTTCGTATTGCACGCGCTGGTTTTGCAATAGTTCGAGCTGGGTCCGGTTGGCATCGAGCAGCGCTTGCTGCTGCGCCAGGTCGAGGCCCGAGGCGATGCCGAGATCGTGGCGCGCGGTGATGAATTCCAGCGCCCGCTGCTGCAAGGCGATGCCTTGGCGCACCACGTCGATTTCGGCGTCGAGCTCGCGCAGGTTGAAGTAATCGGCAGCCAGTTCCGACATCAGCACCAGCCGCGCATTCTCAAAATCCGCAGCGGCCTGCTCGGACGACGCCTTGGCCTGTTCCACCGTGCGGCGTACCCGGCCGAACAGGTCGGCTTCATAATTGACGGCGAAGCCGAGCTGGAAATTATTCTGCACGGTGGACTGGTTGGGCGTGCTGTAGGCGCTCAGCGGCCGGTTGGCCGAGATCTTTGCGCGATCAGCGCCGGCCTGCAGGTTCACCTGGGGAAACAAGCCGGCCGCGCTGACCGTCACTTGCTGGCGCGCCTGCTCCAGGCGCGCGGCGGCGATCTGCAAGGTCTGGTTTTGCGCCAGGGCCAGTTGTTCCAGCTGGTTCAGCCTGGCGTCCTCAAATGTTTCCCACCAATTGCCCTTCAATGCGCTGTCGTTCGGCATCGCCGCGTGAAACGGCTGCTCCGACTGCCAGGCCGCGGGCATCTCAAGTTCCGGTTTTTTATAATCCGGGCCGCTGGCGCAACCGCTCAGCCAGGCCGCGGCAGACAGCAGTGCCAGGCAGCGCGCGGATTTCATGATTTCGCTTTCGCCGCCGCGGCTTTAGGCGGCGCTATCGTCACCGCATCGTTGTCGGCCAGCGAATCCGGCGGGTTCAGCACCAGTTTGTCGGCTGCGCTGATACCACTCAGGATTTCCAGAGAATTGCCAAGATCGTGGCCGATCACGATAGGCTTGAGCTTGATGCGGCCACTGGCGTCGACCACGGCGATCCGGGTTCCCTCAGGACGGAACAGGATCACGTTGGACGGCACCGTCAGTACCTCGGAGGAACCGCCGACCGGCAGCGCAACCTGCACATAGGCGCCGGCCAGCAGCTTGTGCTCAGGATTCGGCAGATTGATTTCCATCTGCATGGTGCGGGTGGCGACATCGATCGCGCCGGCGGTGCGCACCACGGCGCCGTGGAAAGTCTGGCCGGGCATTTCGCTTTGCACGATGTCGACCGGGTCGCCGATCTTGATGCGTTGTGCGTAAGCCTGCGGCACGTACACATAGACCCGCAGCTGGTCGACCTGCGCCAGGCTGAACAAGGCGCGCCCGGCGCCGCCGTTGCCGGCATCGACCAGGTCGCCGACATCGACGCTGCGGCGCGTCACCACGCCGGCAAACGGCGCGGTCACTTTCTTGAAGCCTTCCAGCTTCTGCAGCCGCCGCACATTGGCATCCGCGGCTGCCAGATTGGCTTGCGCCTGGGTGTAGGCGCTGCTGCGTTCGTTCAGCTCCTGCTGGGTTACCGCGTCTTTCTTGCGCAGCGCTTCCCAGCGTTCGGCCGAGCTCTTGGCCAGGTCCAGGCTGGAGGCGGACTGCGCGCGCGCCGCGATCGCCTGCGACAATTGCTGGTCGACTTCGGGCGTATCGATATCGGCCAGCAATTCGCCTTTGGCGACATTGGCGCCTATGTCTTTATACCAGCGCAGCACATAGCCGCTGCTGCGCGCATAAATGGTCGATTCGATGACGCCCTGCAGGGTTCCCGGCAAAGTCACAGGCTGGCTGCTGGCGGCAGGCTTGGCATTGATGGTGGTCACGTATTGAATCGCATGGGTAGCAGTCGCCGCCGCCAAGGCGCGCGCGTGCACGATGCGCAGCGCCACCGTGACCACCGCGCCGAGCAGCAGCAAGAGCAGGATGGCGCCGGCGATCAGCCTGGCGCGCTTGCGGATGGCGGCCCGCGGCGAATGCGGCGCGGTGCCGGATCCGGGGACGGCCGGTTCGGCGCCGTGGATGCCGAGAGCGGCGTGGCGTTTTTCAGACATGTCAGAGATCTCCCTTTGCTGCAGGCAAGGCCGCATGCCGGCGGCCAGCCCGGTGCGCCAGATGACGGTGAATGCCGGCGAATACGATCGGCACGAAAAACAGGGTGGAGACGGTGGCAAACAGCAGGCCGCCGATCACCGCGCGGCCCAGCGGCGCATTCTGCTCAGCGCCTTCGCCGAAGCCGATCGCCATCGGGATCATGCCGATGATCATGGCCAGCGCCGTCATCAGCACCGGACGGATACGGGTGGCGCCCGCTTCCAGCGCGGCCGACAGCGGCGGCACGCCCTCGTCCAGCCGCTTGCGGGCGAACGACACCATCAGGATGCTGTTGGCGGTGGCCACGCCCATGGTCATGATGGCGCCGGTCAAGGCCGGTACGCTAAGCGTGGTGCCGGTCAGGAACAGCATCCAGGCGATCCCGGCCAGTGCTGCCGGCAAGGCGGTGATGATGATGAAGGGATCGACCCAGGACTGGAAATTCACCACGATCAGCAGGTACACCAGTACGATCGCCATCAGCAGGCCGATGCCGAGCCCGATGAATGACGATTTCATGGTGTCGACCTGGCCGCGTATCACCACATGCGTGCCGCGCGGCAGCTCTGCGCGCAGCTGGTCGACCAGTTTTTCGACATCGCCCGAGACGCCGCCGAGGTCGCGCCCTTCGGCGCTGACATACAGATCGACCACCGGCGTCACGTTGTAGTGCGACACATCCGCCAGCTGCGCGGCCGGCGCCACTTGCACCAGATTGCTGAGCAACTGGGTCGGCATGGCGCCGCTGCCGGCGGCGGCCGCCGCACCGCTGCTGCCGACCGGCGTGCGCAGCAAGGCATCCAGGCTATCGACCTGGTATTGCGGGGTCTGCACCGCGATGTTGTAGACCACGCCGTTGGCCGGATTGAGCCAGAACGCCGGCGCCGTCTGGAAGCTGCCGGCCAGCGACACCAGCACATTCTGGGCGACGTCGAGCGGATTCAGGCCGAGCTGCTTGATCTGCAGCCGTTGCATGTCCAGCGCCAGCGTCGGCTGGTCCAGCTTTTGCAGGATGTGGACGTCGACCGCGCCCGGCACCTGCTTGACCTGCTTCATCAGCTTGCTGGCAAGGGCGTAGTTGACAGGCAGGTTGGCGCCGCTGATCTGGACGTCGAGCGCCGCCGGCAAGCCGAAATTGAGAATCTGGGTGACGATGTCGGCTGGCTGGAAATAGAATTCCATTTGCGGAAAGCGCTTTGGCAGCTCGCGTCGCAAGCGCTCGATGTAAATGGCGCTGGGGCGGTGTTCCGCCGTCAGCGAAATCTGGATCTCGCCATCCATGGTGCCGATGGTGCCGGCATTGCTGTAAGAGAGATTGATGCCGCTGTAGGGAAGTCCAAGATTATCCAGGACCGTGTTGAGCTCGCTGGCGGGAATGATCTCGCGGATGACCTTTTCCACCTCGTCGGCAAGGCGCGCCGTTTCTTCGATGCGGGTGCCGGTCGGCGCCCGCATGTGCAGGCGGATCTGGCCGGCATCGACACTCGGGAAAAAATCGCGTCCGGAGACGAAGGCCAGGCCGCAGGACAATACGCAAAAACCGAGGAACAGGGAGCCGAACATCTTGCGCCGGGTCAGCAGGCTGGCCAGGATCACGATATAGCCGCCGCGGAAACGCTCGAAACCGGCGTCGAAGCGGCGATACACTCTTTGCAGCAGGCTAGGCTTGGCGGACGGATCGGCATGCGCCTGGTCCATCATCAGCATCACCATGGTCGGCACCAGCGTGCGCGACAGCACATAGGACGCCAGCATGGCGAACACCACGGCCTCGGCCAGCGGCACGAACAGGTAGCGCGCCACCCCGGTGAGGAAGAACATCGGCACGAACACGATGCAGATGCACAGCGTGGAGACAAAGGCCGGCACCGCGATTTCACCGGCGCCTTCGAGGATCGCCTTGTGCAGGTCGGAACCCTGATGCAAATGGCGTTCTATATTTTCAATGGTGACCGTGGCATCGTCGACCAGGATGCCGACCGCCAGCGCCAGTCCGCCCAGGGTCATGATGTTGATGGTCTCTCCCAGCGCATACAGCGCCAGCACCGACGACAGGATGGAAAGCGGAATCGACACGGCAATGATGCAGGTGCTGCGCCAGTTGCCGAGGAATAGCAAGATCATGGCGGCGGTCAGGCAGGCCGCGATCACCGCCTCCTTGATCACGCCGCTGATGGCGGCCCTGACGAATAGCGACTGGTCGAACAAGGGCGTGATTTTCAGGTCTTCCGGCAGCGACTGCAGCGCCACCGGCAGGATGGCGCGCAGCGTGCTGACGATATCCAGGGTCGACGAGCCGCCGTTTTTCAACACTGAAATCAGCACACCGCGCTCGCCGTTCTGGCGCACGATATTGGTTTGCGGCGAAAAGCCGTCGCGCACCCGCGCCACCTCCGACAGATAGGTGGTGGCGCCGTTCTTCGCCAGCACCGGAATATTGTTCAGGCCGGCAATCGTGTCTGGCGAACCGTTCATGCTGATATTGAATTCCGTGGCGCCGATCTTGGCGGTGCCTGAGGGCAGGATCAGGTTTTGCGCATTGACGGCGTTCACCACATCGGTCGGTGTCAGCCCCTTGGACAGCAGCGCCTTGGTATCCAGGTCCACCGAAATCACGCGCGACTTGCCGCCGTAAGGATAGGGTATCGCTGCGCCCGGCACGGTAATCAGCTGCGGCCGCAGGAAATTGAGAGCAGTGTCGCCCAGCGCCTGCTCGGTCATGCTGGGACTGGACAAGGCCAGCTGGATCACTGGAATGCTGGAAGCCGAGTATTTGATGATCAGCGGCGGCGTGATACCAGGAGGCAACTGCCGCAGTTGCGCCTGCTCCACCGCCACCACTTGCGCTATCGCGGTCTGGATGTTGGCGGTCGGCTGGAAGAAAATCTTGATGATGGAAATGCCAGCCAGCGATTGCGACTCGATGTGTTCGATGTCATTGACGGTGGTGGTCAGGCCGCGCTCGTTGCTGGCGGCGATGCGCTGCCCCATGTCCTGGGCCGACAGGCCGTTGTAGTTCCAGATGATGCTGATCACCGGGATGTTGATGTCCGGCAGGATGTCGGTCGCCATTTTCAGCAAGACCACCGGCGTCGCCAGTAAAATCAACAGCGCCATGACGATAAACGTATAGGGCCGCCGCAGCGCTATTTGAACGATCCACATGTTGAGCAGGCCCCACGCAAGTTATTGACGGCGTGGAGAGATGGTAGCGGAATTTGCCAAGGCCGGCGCGGCCTCCATGTATCAGGATTGTTTCAGTCTTGCGCCGCCATGTACTTTGGTTCTATTGTTTTAATGACACTTGCTTTTGACGGCAAGAGCACGGGCATGCCAGCGCCGCCGCAGCGTTACCTGCCGCCAGTCAGGCGCCGCGGAACCGCGGCTGCCGCCGCTCGCTGAACGCCATCAGCCCTTCGCTGAAATCGGCGCTGGCGCATGCCTGCCGCCGCAGCTCGGCGATCTGCTCCATGGCTTGCACCGGCAGCGGCTGCATGTCTTCCATGATGCGCAGCTGCTCCTTCACCGCGCACACCGCCAGCGGCGCTTTGGCGGCGATGCCGCGCGCCATCTCCAGCGCTTCCGCCTCCAGCCCGCTGCTCTCAGCCAGGCGGTTGACGACGCCGAACTGAAGCGCGCGCTCGGCCGTCAGCGGTAACGCGCAAAAGAACATCTCCTTGAGCACATGGATAGGCAGGTTGTGGAAGAAACGCAGCAGGCCGCTGGTGGTGTAGGGCAAGCCGATATTGGCCGGCGTCATGGAGAAGCGCGCGCTGCGGTCGGCCACCACCAGGTCGCAGCTCATCGCCAGGTCGACCGCGCCGCCCCACACCGAACCCGACACCAGCGCGATCACCACGCCAGGATAAGCACGTATCGCGCGCAGTACGCGCTCCAGCGGCTTGCCGTAAGCGATCGGATCGCGGTCATGCGCCAGTTCACTCAGATCGTGGCCGGCGCTCCAGACTTCCTGGCCGATGCCGCTGCCAAGCAACAGCACCGGCACCCGCTGCTCGGCCAATTGCAGCAAGCGTTGTTCCAGCGCCGCCAGCAAATCCGCGCTGAGCGCATGGCGGCGCGCCGGATTGCTGAACACGACATGGCCGATCCGCTCCTCGATGATGCGGCTGGTGACTGTGGCGACGTTGTCTGGCTTATTCATTGCATTACCTCCATTTCTGCCGCCGCGGCCGCTGTCTCTTGGTACGCAGCCTTGGAGGCCAGCAGCGCCTCAATCGCGGCCGGATCAAACCCGGCTTCACGCAAAACTTCCACCGTGTGCTGGCCAAGGCCTGGCGGTGCGCGGCGGCTGCCCGCGGAGTCCGCATCGGCGCCATAGCTGGTCACTGGCGTCGTTACCTGCCGCAGCTCGCCCAGGGTTGGATGCTGCGTGCTTTCGACCAGCCGGCAATGCAAGACCTGCGGATCGGCGAATACTTCGGCCAGGGTGTTGATCGGTCCGGCCGGCAAACCGGCAGCGACGAAACGTTCGCTCCATTCGTGCTTGCTGCGCGTCTTCAGGCGCGCTTCCAGCAGGCTCTTCAGTTCGTCGCGATGAGCGACCCGCAATTCGTTGCTGGCGAAGCGCGGATCGTCCGGCAGCGCCGGCAGTTCAAGCAGCTGGCACAGGCGCAGCCACATGTCGGCCGTGATCGGCGCCAGGTTGAGCGGACCGTCGGCGGTCTCGAAGACGCCGTAGGGTGCGATCACCGAGTGGGCATTGCCGGTGCGCTGCGGGATTTCGCCCAGGCTCAAATAGCGCTGGCCGTGCACGCTCAGCAGGCCGACCAGGCTGGCCAGCAGCGAACTGCCGACATGCTGGCCGCGTCCGGTGCGCTGGCGTTCCAGCAGCGCCGCCAGGATCGCCATCGCCAGCCACATGCCGGAACTCATGTCGCCGATGGCGGTGCCGGTGCGGGTCGGGTCACCGTCGGCAAACCCGGTCAGGCTCATCATGCCGGAATAGCCCTGGGCGATCTGGTCGAAACCGGGCCACCCGCTCAACGGGCCGTCGGCGCCAAAGGCATTGATGCTGCCCATCACCAGGCGCGGATTGCGTGCGCTCAGCGCGGCGTAGCCAAGTCCCATGGCGTCCATCGTGCCCGGCTTGAAGTTTTCAATGACGACATCGGCGCCGTCGATCAGCCGCTGCAGCGCCGCCATCCCCTGCGCATTGCGCAAGTCGAGGCAGATGCCGCGCTTGTTGGCGTTGCAGGACAGGTAGTAAGTGCTGACGCCACGGTCGAACGGGCCCCAGCCGCGGCTCATGTCGCCGGCCGGTCCCGACTCCACCTTGATTACATCGGCGCCCATGTCGGCCAGCGCCATCGAACAGAATGGTCCGGACAGCGCGCGGCTGAGGTCGACGATCTTGATACCTTGTAGTGCTTGCATCTGTTGCTCCAGTCAATTGATGGCGGTTATTGCGGCAGCTGCTGGTCACGGGTCTCCACCGCGAACGGCAAGATCAGCAGCCCGGCCACGAAGGCCGCCGCGGTCCAGGCCACCGGCAAGCCGAGCGAGCCCTGCCACTGGATCGCCGCCGCCAGCAGGAAGTTGACGCCGGCGCCAAGGAAGCGGCCGATGGATGCATTGAAGGCGAATGCGGTGGCGCGTATGCGGGTCGGATACTGCTCCGGCAGCCACAGCGAAAAGATCGCAAAATTACCGCCGAAGAAACCCAGGAACAGCAGCGACACCATGAACAGCTTGAGGCCGTCCGCCAGGTAGAACACCCAGCCGAAGGCGAACACGATGGAGAGCGCCATGCCGGCGAAGTAGATGCCGAGCGCCATCCGGCGGCCCAGCCGCTCGGCCAGCCAGGGCGCTGCCAGGCAGCCGAGTATGGTGGCGAACGACAGGATCGCCGCGCCGATCGAGGCCAGGTGCACGGCGCCGATATGGTCAATGCCGGCGCGCGTCGCCAGCGTCACCACCGCGCTGGCTTCGTACACCGAGCCGGCCCACAAGCCGATCACCGCGACGCCGACCAGCGAGGCGCTGGTGATGGTGCGGCGGCGGAAGGCCGGCGTAAACAGCTCGCGGAAAGAATTGCGCACCACGGTCGCGCTGGCAGCTACCTTGCCATGTGCGTCCTTGCGCCACTGCCCCGGTTCCTTCACCCGCAATACCGTGAAGATCGCCAGCAAGGCCGGCGCCAGGCCGCACAGGAACATGGCGCGCCAGCCGTAGGCGGCGCCGATCGTGTAATTGAGCCAGGCGGCGATGAAGAAGCCGACGTAGTAGCCGGTCTGCAGATAGCCGGCGCCCATCTTGCGCCGGTCTTCCGGCCAGCTTTCCGCCACATAGGTGCCGGCCAGCGCCCATTCGCCGCCGACGCCGATGCCAGCGATCAGGCGGAATGCCGCCAGCTCCCAGACGTTGTGGGAAAAGGCAGCGGCGCCGGTGAATACCGAGTAGATCAGGATGCTGGCGGCAAGCGTCTTGACGCGGCCGAAGCGGTCGGCCAGCGGCCCCCAGATGAAGGACAAACCCCAGCCGATCAGGAACAGCGCGAACAGGATCGAGCCGTACATGCCGAGATTGCCGGGGGTAGCAGCGATGCCCGAGGCCGGCAGCAGTTCGGTCAGCGCCGGGATCAGCACCAGCGCATAGATCACCGAATCGACGCCGTCCAGCACCCATCCTGAATATACCGCCCAGAAGCCGCCGATCTGTTCGCGGCTGAGAGGCGTGCGCCGCGGCTTGACGCCGGGCGCCGTTAATCCGATTGCCTTGTCCATGCTTGTCTCCTTGTCGGCCTTTGCGGCCATGGTGATGCGACTCCGGCTGGTCGCCGTGCCCGCTTTTTGTGGGACAAGTATAGAAAAACGGTCGATAATTTAAAAATATGTTATTCCGCTTGCTTCATAGGATTAACGTATAGGATGACGGAACAGGATCAACACGCCAGGGAGCGGACATGGATTTGCGGCAATTGCGGTATTTCGTCAAGGTGGTTGAATGCGGCAACGTCACGCACGCCAGCGAGGCGCTGCATATCGCCCAGCCGGCGGTCAGCCAGCAGATGCGCAACCTGGAACGCGACCTCGGCATGCAGTTATTGGAGCGCAGCGTGCATGGAGTGGCGCCGACTGCCGCCGGCCTCACCCTGTACCGCCATGCGCTGGAGCTGCTGCGGCAAGCCGACGGCACGCGCGAACTGCTGCGCCAGGATGCCGAATTCCCGCAAGGGAAGGTGTCGGTGGGCATGCCGTCCAGCACCTCGCGGGTGCTGGCGATTCCGCTGGCGCGCCTGGTGCGCGAGCGCTTTCCCGGCATCGTGCTGGAACTGATCGAAGCCCCCAGCGCCGACCTCAGCGGCCTGATCGGCGGCGGCCGGGTCGAGCTGGCGGTGGTGGCCGACGCCGTCGCAACGCGCGGCGTCGCCATGCAACGGCTCATCAGCGAAGCCTTGCATCTGATCGCCTGGCCGGATTTCCCGCTGCCGTCCGCGCCCATCAAGCTGGCTGAGCTGGCGCGCATGCCGCTGATCTTGCCGAGCGCGCCGAATTCGATCCGCAGTCGCGTCGACTGGGCCTTGAGCGAAGCCGGCCTGGCGTCCGAGGTACGCTTTGAAGCGAGTTCCACGGCGCTGCTGTTCGCCGCCGTCATCGCCCGTCTTGGCGTCACCATCCTGCCGTGGTCGGCCGCCCACGTCGAGCTGGACGAACACAAGCTGAAGCTGGCCGCGGTCGATCACCGGCTGTTCTCGCGCGAGCTGTCGCTGTGCTGGCATGACACCGAATTGCTCAGCAACGCCGTGCACAAGGTCAAAGCCATCATCGTGGAATTGTTTGAAGTGCTGGGGCAGCGGCGCGAGTGGCTGGCCAGCGCCTGACTCCGCCGGCCGTCTTCCTGAAGCACTGCCCGGCGCTTACTCGAAATCCGTCGCCGCCACGAATACCGCCAGCAAGGCTTCCAGGCCTTGCAAGTCCTGCGGCCGGAAACGGTTCAGGCTGGGACTGTCGATATCGAACACGCCGTACAGCTTGCCGTCCTTGAGCACCGGGATCACGATTTCGGCATTCGAGGCCGCATCGCAGGCGATGTGTCCGGGAAATGCATGCACGTCCGGCACCAGCACAGATTCGCGGCTGAGTGCCGCCGCGCCGCAGACGCCGCGCCCGAACTGGATGCGGGCGCAGGCAACCTTGCCCTGGAACGGTCCGACCAGCAATTCCTGCTCGTCGCCGTGGCTGCTCGCCGTACCGCGTGGCCGCACCCAGTAAAAACCAACCCAGTTGAGGTCGGCGATGGTCTGGTAGACGAAGGCGGAAAACTGCGCCGCATTGGAGTTCTGGTCGCGTTCATTGTCGAGGATGCTGGCGGCCTGGCGCGCCAGGAGGGCGTAATCGACATCAATTTCGGCAGCGGTAGAAGTAAACATGGGTATCCCTGAAAAATGTGCTGCAAGTTTACATGCAAACAGAGATTTTCTTTTGTTGCGGCGTAAACAGAGGGATTGCGTAGAGGCGAGGGGCGAAACCTGGAGCCCCGCAGCTGTTATTGGTAAAACAACAGCATTTTATGTTTCCAATTATAAACATTGCCCAATATCAAGCTGGTAAAAGTGACAGCTTTATTTTTTTGCCGACTGGCTATACTGGACAAACAGCTAATTGTTGCCAATTTGTCCCTTCCTGGACATTTTCAACCGACATTTGCGCTCGAATGTGCCGACTGCAGCTTGCCGTACGAACCAGATTGGGGAGTAGATCAAGTCATGACAGGACAGACTTACCCGGTTATCGCAGACCCTGCGCCGGCTCTGGCGCAGGCGATGTTCAACTTCATGGAAGACTGCGTCGCCGCAGCCATGCGCTGGGGATAGCTTCATCGGACACCGCTGCCGGCACCGCGAATAGCTAATCCGAAACTACCCTGTATCGCGCCCCCGCTCTCGGCTTAGCCTGAGATCCAGCAACCCTGATTTTCACCCTGTTTCAAGCGCCGCACCTGCGTCCGGCGCCGGGGGACCGTTTTTCTTTTTTTCCGGAGAATTCCATGAGCAAGAGCTATCGAGTGGTGTGGAGCAAATCGCAAGGCGCGCTGGTGGTGGTGTCAGAGCTGGCCAAATCCAACGGCAAGGGATCTGCCAGCCAGCTGGTGTCTAGCGGTCCCAAGTCCGGCAGCGGCGCGCTGCAGCGCTCGCGCCTGCCAGCCCTGCTGGCGCTCACCGCCAGCGGTTTGCTGGCCTTGCATGGCTCGGCAGCCTGGGCCAATTGCACCCCGGCCAATCCGGCCGACGGCGCCACCGTCACCTGCAGCGGCGCCGCCAACCTGCTGGCGCCCTCGTACAGCAGCGCAGCCAACAACCTGACCGTCAACGTGAATACCGGCGCCAGCGCCGGCGTGCTGCTGGGCTTGCTCGGCAATGCGATGACCCTGACCGGCAACAACGTCACCCTCAACAACGGCGGCACCATCGATCCTTCGCTGCTCGGCATCGGCAGCCTGCTCTCGACCGGGACAGTGATCGGCAACGCTGCCGCCAGCACCGTCACCGTCAACAACAGCGGCACCATGAAAGGCACCACCGGCCTGCTGGGAGTCAGCCTGACGAACCTGAACGGCGTCGCTCTGGCGGTCCAGAACGGCACCGGCGGCGTCAGTAATCTTTCCAACAGCGGCAGTATCGGCAGCACGCCCTTGCTGGGCATTTCGGTGCTGGCTTCGGACGCGCCGGTGGTGGCGGCCTACGGCGGCGGCCAGGTCAACTTCGTCAACACCAGCAGCGGCGCCATCAACGGCCGGGTGGCGTTCCAGGCTTCCGGCACGCCCGGCACCGGCAACACCTTCGTCAATGCCGGCGCCATCAACGGCAGCGTCTCGATGGGCGCCGCCAGCACCAATACCTTTACCGCGGTGACCGGTTCCACCGTCAGCGCCGGCGGCAGTCTCGGCCTCAACCTGCTCAGTGTGGTCGGCCTGAATCTCGGCTTCGCCGCCACCGGCACGATCGACGGCGGCGCCGGCGGCAACAATACCCTGCTGCTGCAGAATGCCGCCACCGGTACCGGCAGCGGCACCGGCGGCTCCGGCACGATCACCAGCGGCACCTACATCAACTTCCAGCACCTGGGCATGAACAGCGGCAGCTGGACCCTGAGCGGCGCGCAGACCTTCCAGGACGCGACGCTGAACGGCGGCCTGGCGATTTTCGATAACGCCGCTTCTTTCGGCACCGGAGCGATCTCGGCCAACGGCGGCGCCATCCAGGCCAGCGCCGCCGGCCTCAATGTCGCCAACAATATCGGCTTGCAGGGCGCCGGCCTGACGGTCCAGGGCGCCAATGGCCTGACCCTCTCCGGCACCATCAACGGCACCGGCGGACTGACCAAGAACGATGCCGGCATACTGACGCTGAACGGCGCCAACACTTATAGCGGCGGCACCAACCTGAACGGCGGCGGGCTGGTCCTCGGCAATGCCTCGGCAATCGGCAGCGGCACGCTGGCGGTGGGCGGCTCGGCGACGCTGGACACCAGCACCGGCCTGACGCTAGGCAACACCATCACACTGGCCAGCGGCGCCAACCTGAGCCTGGGCGGCAGCAATAACCTGGGCTTGAGCGGCGCGATTTCCGGCGCCGGCGGCCTGATCAAGAACGGCGCCGCGACCACTACCCTGACGGCGGCGAATACTTATACCGGCGGCACCACGATCAATGCCGGCACGCTGGCTATTGGCGCCGGCGGCAGCCTGGCGGCTAGCGGCGCAGTGAATCTTGCCGGCGCCGGCGCCGGTTTCGACATCTCGGCCGGCGGCAATCAAACCATCGGTTCACTGGCCGGCGTGGCCGGCAGCTCGGTCGCGCTCGGCGCCAACAACCTGACTTTCGGTGACGCTACCAATCAAACCTTCGGCGGCATCATCGGCGGCACTGGCGGACTGGTCAAGCAAGGCACGGGTACCGAGACACTGACTGGCGCCAATACCTTTACCGGCGGCGCCACCATCAATGCCGGCACCCTGGCCTTGGGCGCGGGCGGCAGCCTGGCGCCGGCAGTGGCGGTGAACGTTGCCGGCGCCGGCGCAGGTTTTGATATCTCTGCAGCAGGCAACCAGACCATCGGCTCGCTGGCTGGCGTGGCTGGCAGCACGGTCGCGCTCGGGGCGAACAACCTGACCTTCGGCGATGCCACCAACCAAACCTTCGGCGGCGTCATCGGCGGCACAGGCGGACTGGTCAAGCAAGGCAGCGGCACCGAGACACTGACCGGCGCCAACACCTTCAGCGGCGGCGCCACCATCAATGCCGGCAAGCTGGCGATCGGCGCCGGCGGCAGCCTGGCGCCAACTGTCGCGGTGAACGTGGCCGGCGCGGGAGCCGGTTTCGACATCTCGGCCGGCGGCAACCAGACCATCGGCTCGCTGGCCGGCGTGGCCGGCAGCAATGTTGCATTGGG
>NZ_DATMRB010000079.1:0-2578 GCF_035566555.1 Collimonas sp. | reverse complement strand
AACCGGCACGCTGTCTCCAGCGCGGGATTTTGAGTCCCGTGCGTCTACCTATTCCGCCATCTCGGCAACGCGTCCGCTATTATGACTTAATTCGGCGGTGCGATCAATAGCCTTTGTGCATGCGGGCTTTGCCTCACGAATCCCCTGCCGATACAGGATATTTCCTTGGCAACAGATCTCAATTGGCTACGCGCTGGTACAGGCGGAAGCGTTCATCCCTGTCGGACGGCCGGCGACCGGTCCACAGCAGCTTCCAGTTGCCTTTGAACTCGCGCCAGATGGCATCGTCGGACTTGACCGAGACATTGTCCTGGTAGAGCAGGAAATCGCAATGCGGCTGGTTGTATTCGCCGAACGGGATGTCGCCGAAATAGGCAAATGAAGCACGTTGCGCCGGGCCGACGTTGGTATCCACACATTGCTTGACGGTTGGCAGGTGCTGGTCGATCTGAGCAGCGACGCCGGCATAACTCTTACTATAGTTAATCCATGGCAGCCACAGCGTGGTCAGCAACAGCCAGCACAGGATCACGCCGCCGGACGACAGTACCACGGCGCGCCACAATACCGAGGGCCGGCGCGACAGGCGCCAGTTCACCAGCAGGATCCAGAATACCGACCCGAGGATAGCGATTGCCAGCGCCATCAGGTTGAACTCAGGCTTGAAGCCGGGCGCCAGCTTGTAGACGTTCTTGGCGATCTGCGCCGGCCAGCCGCTTTCCTTGGCGATCCAGGCCAGCCAGATGAAGGCGGCGCAGGCGGTCAGGGTCATCACTGAGAACCAGTCGACAGCATTGATGGCGCCGCGCTTCATGGTAGGCAGGCCGAAGGCGGCCAGGATCACCAGCGCCGGCAGCAAAGGCAGCAAGATGCCTTCTTCCGGATGCGGATTGAGCAGCAGCACCACCGTCAGGCTGATGAAGAATGTGAGCGGCAGGGCGATATGCAGAGTCGAGCGCTGTTCGCGCCAGGCATACACGGCCCAGCCGGCGAAAGGCCAGGCCGGCCACGCAAACCAGATGCCGTATTTGAAGTAGTACGAGATGGCGGTCCAGGTCGGCCAGCTCAGCTGCTGCAGATTGAAGTTTTCCCAGGCGGAGAAATGATCCACGCCGAGCGGCAGCAGGGCGCAGGTGGCCGCCAGCCAGAGGCCGGCGACCATCACCGTCACCGGCAGGGTCACCAGCAGCAAGTCCTTGATGATGGCTTTTTCCCGCATCAAGGCCAGCGTCAGCAGGCCGCACAGCAGCGCCAGCGGCAGCACCCAGCCGCGGGTCAGGATCAGCAGGCCGAAGGTCAGTCCGAGCAGGGCGGCGCTGCGTATACTGCGTGCTTCAAACAGGCGCACCGCGACAAAGATGGAAAACGCCACCAGCGAAATCTGCAGGCTCTTGGCGGTGGCTTCATGGCTGTGCGACAGCAGGCCCAGGCAGCCCAGGTAAATCAGGAAGGCGCCGTCGGCCAGGGTGCGGCCGAAGTCACGCGGTTCGGGCTGGCCGCCAAAGGCCAGCCGCAGCGGCTGCGCCTCGGTGCGCCGGCCCAGCAGGTAGGTGGCGTACCAGACCGAGAGCGAGCCGACCACGAAAAATATCACGGTGGAGAGCCGGGCTGCCAGAGGATCGCTGAGCAGCCAGCCGAACAGCTTGATGAACAGCGCGCCGATCCAGTAGGTCAGCGGACTTTCAGCCGGCATCGGCAAGCCGACGATGTTCGGCGCCAGCCAGTCGGCCCAGCCGCCATGCGCCATGGTCCAGGCGATGCCGAAACTGGAGGCGTCTTCATTTTTCCACGGATCGCGCCCGATCAGGCCCGGCAGAATATACAACAATCCCAGTGCCCACAGCCCCCAGCGTGGCAGTGCGCTGGTGGCGGAAGCAGGGAGACGGACGGGCTTCATCACAATGGTGTTTGATCAATGTTGAATTGCTGGGTATTGTGCCGGATAGCGGGGGACTTCGCTATTGCTGAGAGTAATTTTTGTTCTGGACGTTCTCAAGCGAACATACAATTATTTACTATTTATCAAAGAGTTAGCTGTTGCAGGGAGCTGCCGTCGCGAAATCTGATAAATAAAAAAAGGCAGCCGCAGCTGCCTTTTTGAACATGCGGACGAATTATTGATTCGCGATCGCTGTCTTGGAACCGACAGTACCGAATTTCTTGCGGAACTTGTCAACGCGGCCGGCGGTGTCAACGATCTTGTGTTGACCGGTGTAGAACGGATGCGATTCCGACGAAACTTCAATCTTCACCAGAGGGTATTCTTTACCTTCGTGGGTGATGTTTTCGCGAGTCTGGATGGTCGAACGTGTGACGAACTTGAAATCGTTCGAGACGTCGTGGAACAGAACTTCGCGGTAATTTGGGTGAATGCCGTCTTTCATAATTGCCTCAATTGAGTGGTAGCCAATCAATCACTTCGTCGGTCGTCTTGCTCCTTGACCCGATTGTCGATCACTTGCCGGGGGTGGAAAACCGCAAATTATACAATAAATCCCGCCGGGAATTGGAAAAAATGAATGAAATCAGTGCCTTGGCCAGATAAACGGCACTGCATCCTTATTTTTCCTGCTCCCGG
>NZ_DATMRB010000078.1:0-3869 GCF_035566555.1 Collimonas sp. | reverse complement strand
GCATCGGTCGCGGCCAAGGTCAACATCACCTACAAGATCCTGTTCAACGATGCAGTCGCCATGACCGGCGGCCAGGCGTTCGACGGTCCACTCGATCCGGCCATGATTTCGCGCCAGATCGCGGCGGAAGGCGTGACGCCGATTATCGTAGTGACCGACGAACCGGAAAAATACGGATCGAGCACCGACTGGGCTCCAGGCGTGACGATTCGCCATCGCAGTGAACTGGATGCCGTGCAACGCGAACTGCGCGAGATCGAAGGCTGCTCGGCCATGATCTACGACCAGACCTGCGCTTCGGAAAAACGCCGGCGCCGGAAACGCAACGAATATCCGGATCCAGCCAAGCGCGCGGTGATCAACGAAGCCGTATGCGAAGGCTGCGGCGATTGCAGCGTGCAGTCGAACTGCCTGTCGGTGGAACCGCTGGAAACCGAATTCGGCCGCAAGCGGCAGATCAACCAGTCTTCGTGCAACAAGGATTTCTCCTGCGTTACCGGATTCTGCCCGAGCTTTGTCACGGTCGAAGGCGGCAACCTGAAGAAGCCTGCCAAGATAGCGGCGACGCCGACCGCGGCCGCAGCCCCGGTGGCAGTCCTGCCATCGCCGGTCTTGCCAAGCACAGTCAAGCCTTTCGGTATCCTGGTGACAGGTATCGGCGGCACCGGCGTGGTCACCATCGGCCAGATCCTGGCCATGGCGGCGCACGTCGAAGGCAAGGGTTGCTCGGTGCTGGACATGAGCGGCCTGGCGCAAAAGGGCGGCCCGGTGATGTCGCACGTGCGGCTGGCCGATCATCCTGACGATATCTACTCGACCCGTGTCGGCACCGGCGACGCCGACCTGGTGATCGGCTGCGACGCCATCGTCAGCGCCAATCGCGACGCGCTGTCGCGCATGGGCGAAGGGCGGACTTACGCAGCGATCAATTCAACCCGGACGCCGACCGCGGCATTCGTCAAGAATCCGGACTGGCAATCGCCTGATGCCGCCGCTGAGCATGACATCCGCGCCGCCTGCGGCAGCGACCGTGTCGAATTCATCAATGCCGGTCATATCGCCACGGCCTTGATGGGCGACGCCATCGCCACCAATATGTTCATGCTGGGCTATGCCTGGCAAAAGGGCTGGGTGCCGCTGACGGAAGCATCGCTGATGCGGGCGATCGAACTGAACGCCTTGCAAGTGGCTTTCAACAAGCAGGCATTTGTCTGGGGCCGTACGGCAGCGATCGATCTGGCGGGCCTGGAAAAACGCACCCGCCTCAGCGATACGCCGGCGCAGGTGATCGAATTCAAGCGCACGCCTAACCTGGATGACTTGATCAAGCGCCGTGTCGCTGTCCTTACGTCCTACCAGGACGCTGCCTATGCCGAGCAGTACCGTGCTTTTGTCGAGCAGGTGCAGGCGGCAGAACGCCAGCATGGCGGCCATCGTCTGAGCACGGCGGTAGCCACGTATCTGTTCAAGCTGATGGCTTACAAGGATGAGTACGAAGTGGCGCGCTTGTATACCGACGGCGCGTTCAAGGCGAAAATCGCCGCCATGTTTGAAGGCGACTACAAGCTCAAGTTCCACCTGGCGCCGCCCCTGCTGGCCAAGCACGATGCCCATGGCCATCTGATCAAGCAGGAATTCGGTCCATGGATGATGCGTGCTTTTGGTGTCCTGGCGAAAATGAAATTCCTGCGCGGCGGCGCGCTGGATATTTTCGGCTACACCGCCGAGCGCAAGGAAGAGCGGGCCTTGATCGTGCATTACAAGGAGACCGTCGCTTCCTTGCTGCCGAAACTGACTGCCGACAATCTGGCCAGCGCTGTTGCCATTGCCAGCCTGCCGGAGGAAATTCGCGGCTACGGTCATGTCAAGGAACGGCATCTGGCGGCGGCGCGCGCCAAGGAAGCACAGTTGCTGAATCAGTTTGCTGCACCTGAAGCAAAAGGGGAGTTGTCTCGTTCGATCGCGGCTTGATTGATCGCGCTTGATCGTTAAAAAAACGGCGGGTAGATGAAAATCTACCCGCCGTTTTGTATTTGAGCGTCCGGAATTTCTCCGGCGATTGTTTACCGGGCCGGCGACTCAGGCAACGGAACCTTGCCTGAATTGCTGGTAGCCGCGCGCGCGCAATGCGCACGCCGGACAAGTGCCGCAGCCATAGCCCCAGTCATGCAAGGCGCCGCGCTCGCCCAGGTAGCAGGTGTGGGTATCGGCGCGGATCAGATCCACCAGGGTGTCGCCGCCAAGATCTTGCGCCAGTTTCCAGGTTTCCGATTTGTCGATCCACATCAATGGGGTTTCCAGCTTGAGCTGCGTCGCCATGCCGAGGTTGAGCGCGACCTGCAAGGCTTTCATGGTGTCGTCGCGGCAATCGGGATAGCCTGAGAAGTCGGTTTCGCACATGCCGCCCACCAGCACATTCAAGCCGCGGCGGTAAGCGACGGTGGCTGCCACCGTCATGAACAGCAGGTTGCGGCCTGGCACGAAAGTATTCGGCAAGCCGTTTTCCTGCATCACGATTTCGACGTCTTCTGTCATGGCCGTCGATGAGATCTTTGAAATCAGTGACAGGTCGATCATGTGGTCTTCGCCCAGCTTATGGGCCCACTGTGGAAATTGCGCGCGGATTTTCTGCAGCAGGACCGGACGCACGGTTAGCTCGACGGCATGCCGCTGGCCGTAGTCGAAGCCGATGGTTTCGACCCGTTCATAGCGCGCCAGGGCCCAGGCCAGGCAGGTAGTGGAGTCCTGGCCGCCGCTGAACAGGACGATGGCGCCGTTTGGTGTAGTCATGTTATTTTGCTCCCTTGTTGCTGACTTGTTGCAGAGTCTGTTCGACAAAATCCTTGTTCGGATCGGTAAAGCGCAAGCGCACCGGATACCACTCCAGGGAAGGCGCCAGCCAGATGTCCAGCTGCTGGTCCTTGGCGTCCGGCGGCGGCGCCTTGAAAATGTGCACGGTTTCGAGTTCGCCCATCGGCGTCTTGATCTTTGCCGTGTCGATCACTTTGAAAGTCCATGCCTCGGCATCGTGCATGCCGGCTACGAAGAAGGTCCAGTTTGAGCCTGGCTTGAACTGTTGCGGCGCGGCCCGGGCTACCGAAATCAGTTGCCAGATGATGCTGGTGCGATCCTGTTCGCCACCCTTCAGCGGGTAGCTGTCGCTGGATTCGGAAAAGCCGATGGTGCCGCTGTCGCGATGGAAAGTGGTGGTGGTGGCTTGTTTTCGATAGCGCTTGTTGATGAATTGCGTCGGCGCCAGGCCGAAATCGTCGATCGCACCTTCGCTGGACGACTCCAGTATTTTCCCGAACAGCATGGCGCGGGTCTCCGAATTAACGCTGAAGCGCTTGTCCGCCACTTGCCACTTGACCGTACCTTCACCGCCCAGGGTGATGCCGCTTTGCTTGGCCTGGATGGCATATTCGAGATCGGCGGACGGCGGCAGGTCGGTTTTGTATTTGGTGGCAGGATGATCCGCGCCGGCCGCGGATGCGCTCAAGAGATGGCCGCAGAACGCCACAGCGGCAGCAAGACGGCACAAGGACAAGGTGGATGATTTCATGATTTCCCAAAAAAATAATGCCGGTTCGCCAGCCTGGCCTAATTCAGCCCGTTCGGATTCAGCGGCTTCAGATTGGACAGCGACATGTCGAGATAGTCGCCATCGGTTTCGGTAAAGCGCAGTTTGACCGGATACCATTCCTGTTGCGGCGACAGCCAGATATCCAGCCGCTGTTCGTGCGAGCCTGGCTCCGGAATGCGAATCACATGCCAGGCTGTACGCTGGTCGCCGTCGACATCGATTTGTTCCTGGCCGACGATCTGCATGCGCCAAGTCTCTGCATCCAGCGGGCCGGCGACAAACAGGT
>NZ_DATMRB010000077.1:0-17674 GCF_035566555.1 Collimonas sp. | reverse complement strand
CGTGCATACCGGCGGTCACACCCAGGATATCCACGCGGCGGCACGCAGCCAGATGATCAACCTGCGTCCTATCGATGACGGCAGTATCGGCATCGCGCTGGATGAAACCAGCACGCGCGCCGATGTCGAGGCGCTGTGGAGCATCTTTGCCGTTGGCAAGGCGCTGCCGGCGTTCGATACGCTGGAAGCCGAAGCGGCAGAGCGCATCCCGGCCGCGCTGGCGCGCAGCAGCGCCTATCTGAGCCATCCGGTATTCAACAGCCATCACTCGGAAACCCAGATGCTGCGCTATCTGCGCGCACTGGCGGACAAGGACCTGGCGCTGGACCGCAGCATGATTCCGCTCGGGTCCTGCACCATGAAGCTCAACGCCACCACCGAAATGATTCCGGTGACCTGGCCTGAGTTCGGCTCCTTGCATCCGTTCGCGCCGCTCAACCAGGCGCAGGGCTACCAGCAGCTGGTGACCGACCTGGAACAGATGCTGTGCGTCTGCACCGGCTACGATGCGGTCTCGCTGCAGCCGAATGCCGGTTCGCAAGGCGAATACGCCGGCCTGCTGGCGATCCGTGCCTATCATCAGAGCCGCGGCGAAGGCCAGCGCAATATCTGCCTGATCCCGAGCTCGGCCCACGGCACCAATCCAGCTACTGCCCACATGGCTGGCATGCAGGTGGTGGTAGTGCAATGCGACGAACAAGGCAACGTCAACGTCGGCGACCTGCGCGCCAAGGCTGACCAGCACGCCGGCGACCTGGCGGCGCTGATGATTACCTATCCGTCGACCCACGGCGTGTTCGAGGAAGCCATCGGCGAGATCTGCGAAATCGTCCATGCCCATGGCGGCCAGGTGTATATCGACGGCGCCAACATGAACGCCATGGTCGGCCTGTGCGCGCCGGGCAAGTTCGGCGGCGACGTCTCGCACCTGAACCTGCACAAGACCTTCTGCATTCCGCATGGCGGCGGCGGTCCAGGCGTCGGCCCGATCGGCGTCAAGAGCCACCTGGCGCCGTTCCTGCCAGGCCATCGCATGCTGGAAAACGGCATCGCGCCGGTTTCTGCCGCGCCTTGGGGCAGCGCCAGCATCCTGCCGATCACCTGGGCCTACATCACATTGATGGGCGCCAAGGGCTTGCAGCAGGCCAGCGAGATCGCCATCCTCAACGCCAACTACATCGTGCACCGGCTGGCGCCGCATTATCCGATCCTGTACACCGGCAGCAACGGCCTGGTGGCGCACGAAGGCATCATCGACCTGCGGCCGCTGAAGGACAAGACCGGCATCACGGTGGAAGATGTCGCCAAGCGCCTGATCGACTACGGCTTCCATGCGCCGACCATGTCGTTCCCGGTGGCCGGCACCCTGATGATCGAGCCGACCGAAAGCGAATCCAAGGAAGAACTGGACCGCTTCTGCGACGCCATGATCGCCATCCGGGAAGAAATCCGGGCAGTCGAGAACGGCGACATCCAGGCCGAGCAGACAGCTCTGCGCCATGCGCCGCATACCGCGCAGGACCTGACCGACGAATGGTCGCGGGCCTATACGCGCGAGCAGGCGGTGTATCCGCTGAAGTCGTTGCGCAAGGACAAGTACTGGCCGCCGGTCGGGCGTATCGATAACGTCTACGGCGACCGCAACCTGGTCTGTTCCTGCCCGCCGATGTCGGACTACGAGTAAGGAGCCTGACAGGACAGTGCAGTAGAGCCAGCGGAGCCGCCCAGGCGGGCCCGCTGGCCGTTTGCACTGGACCGGCCGGTCTCACGCTATCTTTTGCGCAGCATGCGCATGTGAAAATGAAAAGGACGAATCCTCATGTCTGATACCAGCAGCGCTACAGCTTCGGCGCGCACAGCACTTTACGATCTGCATATCGAACTCGGCGCCAAGATGGTGCCTTTCGCCGGCTACGACATGCCGCTGCAATACCCGAGCGGCATCCTCAAGGAACACAAGCACGCCCGCGCCCAAGCCGGCTTGTTCGACGTCTCGCACATGGGCCAGCTGCGCCTGAGCGGCGCGGACGCGGCTGCTGCGCTGGAATCGCTGGTGCCGGTCGACATCATCGACCTGCCGGCCAACCGCCAGCGCTATGCCGTGTTCACTAATCCGCAAGGCGGCATCCTGGACGACCTGATGGTCAGCAATGGCGGCGACCATCTGTTCCTGGTGGTGAACGCTGCCTGCAAGCAGCAGGATACCGCGCATCTGCGCCAGCACCTGGCCGGCCGTTGCCAGATCGAAGAACTGGGCGACCGTGCCCTGCTGGCTTTGCAGGGGCCGGCAGCGGCTGCGGTAATGGCGCGCCTGGCGCCGGAAACCGCGCAAATGGTCTTCATGCAAACCGGCAAGGTCACGCTGGCCGGCGCTGAATGCTTCATCAGCCGTTCCGGCTATACCGGCGAAGACGGTTTTGAAATTTCCGTGCCGAATGCGCAGGCGGAAGCGCTGGCGCGCCTGCTGCTGGCGCAAGAAGAAGTGGCGCCTATCGGCCTCGGCGCGCGCGATTCGCTGCGCCTGGAAGCCGGTCTGTGCCTGTACGGGCACGACATGGACGTCTCCACCACGCCGGTCGAAGCCAGCCTGAGCTGGGCCTTGTCCAAGGTGCGGCGTGCCGGCGGCGCCCGTGCCGGCGGCTATCCCGGCGCGGCGCAGGTCGAACAGCATCTGGCGCAAGGCGTCAGCCGCAAGCGGGTAGGGCTGTTGCCGCTGGAACGCATGCCGGTGCGCGAGGGCGCGGAACTGGTCGACGCCGACGGCAAGGTGATCGGCAAGGTCACCAGCGGCGGCTTCGGGCCGACGCTGGATAAGCCGGTGGCGATGGGCTATGTCGAGACGGCATTCGCCAAGCTCGGCACCCAGTTGCATGCGCTGGTGCGCGGTAAGCCGGTGCCGGTAGAAGTGGCCGCCATGCCGTTCACGCCGGCGCGCTATTACCGCGGCTAGTCAAATACGAAAATCGGTGAGTACCCGTGTGTCGCCATGCGCTTGCATGGCGGCACACGGCCTTATTCGAATTTCAGATATCCGCAGAGAAAAGTAATCGTTGGTTTTGATTTTCCTTCTTATTAAGCTCCATGCTGGATCGGGCCGCTGATAAGGAAGGAAAAGATGAGCATCGCTAATAAATTCAATAAGAAACCTGGATTGCCGAACGCCGGCAAAGCCAGCTATCGCCGCCGCCTGCTGCAAGCCGGCGTCGGGCTTGCGACAGTAGCGGCGCTGTCGCCGTTGCTTGCGCGCGCCGCACAGCGGGAACTGCGCATAGGTTATCAAAAAGGCTTGCTTAGTCTCTTGAAGAAGCGCGGCGCCTTGGAGCAGAGACTTGCGCCGCTGGGTGTGACTGTCAAGTGGATAGAGTTCAGCGCCGGGCCAGTTCAACTGGAAGCGCTCAACGTCGGCTCGATTGATTTCGGTGATGTCGGTGAGGCGCCACCCATCTTTGCGCAGGCTAACGGTACGCCGATCGTGTATGTGGCGGCGACCGTGCCGCGACCGGCGGTAGAGGGAGTGCTGATTCCCGCGGCTTCTGGGATTAAAACCATCGCAGATCTGAAAGGGAAGAAAATTGCCTTGAACAAGGGCTCCAATGTGCACTACTTTCTGGTCAAGCTGTTGCAAAAACACGGTTTGAACTACGCCGATGTCAACCCGGTCTGGCTGGCGCCGGCCGATGCCCGGGCGGCCTTCCAGAAGGGCGCGGTCGACGCCTGGGTAATCTGGGATCCATTCTTGGCCGCCGCCGAGAAAACCTTGTCGGCCCGCATCCTGGCCGATGCAACGGGTGTCGTCAAAAACCGCGCTTACTATTTTTCATCCAAAGAATACTCGCTGAAGAACCGCGATGTTTTGCATATTGCGATTGAAGAACTTAACAAGATCGATCTCTGGGGTAGTGCCCACAGGAACGAGTTGGCGACGGAGCTGTCTGCCGTGTGGGGCTTGCCAAAATCTGTTGTGGATGTCCTGGTGGCGCGCTCTTCTTTCGGCACGCAGCCGATCAGCGCAGCGATACTGGCCGAGCAACAGGTGATTGCCGACACTTTCTTCGACCTGAAACTGATTCCGAAGCAGATCGTTGTGCGCGACGCGGCACCAGCCGATCTTGCCTGAAGCAGGCAACCATGCGTCACTGCGGCGAGAGGGCAATTCCTTGCCGTTTGCTTGCCTGATTCCCTGCGGTTTCAGACCGGCACATCGCCCTCAACCGTGGTGCGGTACAAGGTGCGGCGCAGATGCTGCGGCGTGATGGCGGCGTAGTGCACGGTGCTGCGGTTGTCCCAGAACACCATGTCATGCGCGCGCCATTGGTGGCGATAGACGTTCTCCGCGCGTATCGTGTGTTCGTGCAGGAAGCGCAGCAGCGCCGTGCTTTCATCCGCCGGCAGGCCGACGATATGCGAGGTGAATCCTTCGCTGACGAACAAGGCTTTGCGCCCGCTTTCGGGGTGGATGCGGATCACCGGATGTTCGACTTCCGGCACTTCATCGATCTGCTTTTGCGTCAGGTCGGCGCGCCAGGGCGACAGTTTTTGCAGGCGCCGGTAGCGGTAGACATAGGAGTGCACGGCGCGCCGGCCCTCCAGCAGCAGTTTGACATCGGCTGGCAGCGTTTCGTAGGCGTTGAACATGTTGGCGAACAAGGTGTCGCCTTGTTCCGCCGGTAATTCTTGCGCGTGCAGCAGCGAGCCCAGGCTGGGCCTGGGCATGTAGGACAGGTCGGAATGCCAGTCGGCGCCGGCATCCACCAGGCCGATAGGCTTGCCGTCTTCGATGACATTGGAAACGATCAGGATTTCCGGATGGCCTGCCAGGTGGAAGCGATTCAGCACATGTACTTGCAGCGGACCGAAGCGGCGGCTGAAGGCAATGTGCTGTGCGGGCGTGATGCGCTGCTCGCGGAACACCAGCAGGCCATGCTTGACCAGCGCTGTGCGGATGCGCGCCAGATCCAGGCCGGATAGCGGCTGGCTGAGGTCGAGGCCGGTGATTTCGGCGCCCAGCGGGCCGCCGATCGGCGCGATCTGGAAAGCCTGGGAGGAAATTCCGGGCGGAATGGCGGTGTCGATGGCGATGGACATAAGATGGCTTTGGTAACGGAGCGGGTGCATGGTTTTCGCAGGCGGCGCCTGTCAAAAACAACATTACACCCGCTTAAGCCTGGCCGCAGCAAATAATCGATTCGCATATCCATATGTCTTTTGCGGCGCAGGCATCGGTCTGCCGCTAGCGCTTTGCCGCCACCAGCGCAAACAGGGCGCCCTGCGGATCGAAGCCCTGGACGATCCAGCTGCCGCCCGGAACCTGGTGCGGCCCCATGAGGACCTTGCCGCCACCTGCGTTAATCCGTTCCACCGCGGCGTCGATGGCTTCGACATTGATGTAGTACAGCCAGCAAGGCTGCGGCATGTCGGCGGTCTTGGTCATCATGCCGCCGACCGGCGCACCGCCGCTGGCGAAGGTCTGGTAGACCCCCATCGGCCCCATGTCGATGGCCTCCGCCTTGGTCCAGCCGAACAGGCCTGCATAGAAGGCAAAAGCGCTGTCGAGATCGCCCGCATGCAGCTCATGCCAGCCGACGTGGCCCGGCGTGCCTGGCGCGGCAGGTTCCGGCTGGGCCTCGCTGTTGCCTTTGAATAGCAGGAAGCCGGCGCCATGCGGATCCGCCGCCACGGCAAAGCGGCCGACGCCGGGGATGTCGCAGGGGGCGCGCCGGATCGCACCGCCGGCGGCGATCACCCGCGCCGCATAATCATCGACGTCGCTGACCGCGATATAACCCATCCAGCAAGGTTTTGCGCCCATGGCGCGTGCCTCTTCCGGAACCTCCATAAGGCCGCCGACCATGATGTCGCCGGCCGACAGTATGGTGTAGGGTGGGCCGCCCATGCCGGCATCCTGCATCTTCCAGCCGACCACGCTGGCATAAAACGTTTCGGCTGCCTTGGTGTCGCTGGTCATGATCTCGTACCATACGAATCTTGCCTGGTTAGTTGACATTTGCACTACCTCTTTGAGTGGGGTGGACGAGGCCGCGCTCGCAGATGAGGCATATCGCAGCGGCATGAATCAATGTAGCCGATCAGGCTGCAAGGGGGAAGTCCTGAAATAATATATGAAGGAAAGCTTTGTAGTTTATCTTCGTATATGCTAAGCTAGGCGACATGAATCAAGCACACGATCCAGAAATCGCAAGCGCATCAGCCATGGCAGGAGAGCTGCGGGTCTTGCTTGGCCGCCTCAGCCGGCGCCTGCGCGAACAGTCGCACGCGGGAGATTTCACCGGTGCGCAAAAGTCGGTGCTGCTCCGGCTGGAGCGCGACGGTGCGGCTACCGTCACCACGCTGGCCAAGGCGGAAGGCGTGCGGCCGCAATCGATGGGCGCCACCGTGGCGGTGCTGGAAGCCGCCGGCCTGGTGAGCGGCGCGGCAGATCCGGCCGACGGCCGGCAAACCATCTTGTCGCTGACGGACGCCTGCCGGGAAATGATCCGGGCCAGCCGGGCCGCCAGGGAAGACTGGCTGTTCCATGCCATACAGACAAAATTTGCGCCGCACGAGCTGGCGCAACTGGCCAGCAGCATCGAATTGCTGCAACGGCTGGCCGATGCTTGAACCCTCCGATTAACCGAATCCACAGAAAGAATCCCATGCCAGTAAGCACACTTGATCCAAAGACGGCCCTGCTCATCATCGATCTGCAAAAAGGCATCGTCGCTTTCCCGACCGCACATCCCATAGGCCCGATAGTGCAGCATGCCGCTGCGCTGGCCGCCGCTTTCCGTCGGCACGGCTTGCCGGTGGTGCTGGTCAACGTCACCGGCGGCGCGCCGGGGCGGGCGGAGCAGACGCGCAAGCTGGACGCGCTGCCTGCCGACTGGGCCGAACTGGTGCCGGAACTGAAGCAGCAAGCGCAAGACCACCTGGTAAGCAAGCGCACCTGGGGCGCCTTCACCGGCACCGGGCTCGATGCCTACCTGAAAAATCTGGGCGTCACGCAGCTGGTGATCGCCGGCGTCTCCACCAGCATCGGCGTCGAATCGACCGCGCGCCAGGCCTACGAGCACGGCTTCAACGTCACGCTGGCGCTGGACGCCATGACTGACACCAGCGCTGAGGCGCACGAGAACAGCGTCACCCGCATCTTCCCGCGCCTGGGCGAGCGCGGCGACAGCCAGGAGATCATTGCCTTGCTGGACGGCAGCCGCCGATGAATTTGCCAGCCATCCAGAGCACAGACGGATGCGCGCCATGCTGAGCGGCACTTTCCGCTCGCTCAACAACTTCAATTACCGGCTGTGGGCTGGCGGCGCGCTGGTGTCGAACATCGGTACCTGGATGCAGCGCACCGCCCAGGACTGGATCGTCCTGACCCAGCTCACCCACAATAACGCCACCGCTGTCGGCATCGTGATGGCGCTGCAGTTCGGGCCGCAGGCGCTGCTGCTGCCGCTGACCGGCTACGCCGCCGATCATTTCGACCGCCGCAAGCTACTGATCGTGACCCAGGCCGCGATGGGCGCACTGGCGCTGGGACTGGGAATTCTGACCGTGGCCGGCGTGGTGCAATTGTGGCAGGTCTACCTGTTCGCCTTGCTGCTGGGCTGCGTCACCGCCTTCGATGCGCCGGCGCGCCAGACTTTCGTCTCGGAACTGGTGGAAGAGCACGAACTGTCCAATGCGGTGGCCTTGAACTCGACTTCGTTCAATGCCGCGCGCATGATCGGCCCCGCTGTCGCCGGCGTCCTCATCGCAGTGATCGGCGCCGGCTGGGTATTCCTGCTGAATGCCGTCTCGTTTGCCGCGGTGCTGGCTTCGCTCTGCCTGCTGCGGCAGGACGAGCTGCATCTGCGCGCCCGCGCCGCTCCCGTCCGCGGCAGCCTGGCGGCGGGCTTCCGCTATATCTGGGGGCGGCCCGACCTGAAAGCCATCCTGCTGATGTTTTTCCTGATCGGCACTTTCGGACTGAATTTTCCCATCTTCATTTCAACCGTGTCGGTCAGCGTATTCCACGCCGGCGCCCACCAGTATGGCTTCCTGTCGTCGATCATGGCGCTGGGGTCGGTCACCGGCGCGCTGCTTGCCGCGCGCCGCGAGAAGCCGCGCATGGCCTTCTTGCTGGCAGGCGCGGGCATCTTTGGCGGCGGCCTGGTGCTGGCGGCGCTGATGCCCAGTTATGGCTTGTTTGCGCTGGCGCTGGTGCTGATCGGCATCGCTGCACAGACCTTCACCACCACCGCCAACAGCATGGTGCAACTGACGACCGAGCCCGCCATGCGCGGGCGGGTGATGGCGATCCTGCTGGCGCTGGCGCTCGGCGGCACGCCGCTTGGCGCACCGGTGGTGGGCTGGGTGGCGGATACTTTCGGTCCGCGCTGGGCGCTGATGGTTGGCGCGGCTTCCGGCTTGGTGGCGGCTTGGGTCGGCATCCGCTATCTCAGGAAACACCGCGCGATGCGTGTACGCATGGCTGGCGGACGGCTGCAGTTCAGCTTTGGCCAAGGCATGGCCGCCGCTGATCTGCAAGCTGTGGTCGAGGCGGAAACCAAGTAAGCGCCTTATCTGGCGACACTAGCCTGTCCGGCTCCGGCCTGATAACCGTCGTTCAAGGTTTTCAGGAAAGCCACCATGTCCTTGATCTCGTCGTCGTTCAAGGCCGGCTGCGCGCCGGGCTTGCGGTCGAACGGCGCATCCACCACGTCGACATTCTTCTTGTAGCGCGGCGGCAGGTCATCGTATTTGTCGATACTGCCATCCTTGCGTTTCGGATACCACTTGCCGGGATCGGTTTCGCGCTCGACATAGAAATGCAGCAGATCTTCCAGGTTCTTGAACACGCCGTTGTGGAACAGCGCGCCGCGGCTGGCGCTGTTGCGCAGCGTCGGCGTCTTGAACAGGCCGCAATAAGATGCTTGTTTCTTGTAATCGCTGCGCATAGGGCCGCACAAGCCGAGGTCGTAGTGAGCCGGATCGCGGTTGGCTACCAGTTCTCTGTTGCGCGGACCGGCCAGCGCTTCGAACTGGTAATCGGTGAAAGCGGGCGGGAACATGCCGTCGCGCGAAGGCTTGTCGATGTGGCAGGAGGCGCAATTGCCTTTTTTCGGGTCCTCAAACAGCTTGAGGCCACGGCTTTCCTGCGCACTCAGCTTGGCCTGGCCGGCGAGATAGTAGTCGTACTTGCTGTCGTAGGGGTGAAAGCTTGGATCTTCCATCTGGAAACGGCCGAGGGCGAACAAGGCTTCGCTCAGCGCCAGGCCGGAATTGTCGAAGACATTGGCGCCGAACAGCTTGCGCAGGTCCTCTGCATATGGCGCATGCCGCAATTTGTCCAGCAGGCTGGCCGAGCTCTTGTTGTCCATTTCATTGGGATCCAGGAACGGTCCCTGCGCCTGGTTTTGCAAGGTGTCGGCGCGACCGTCCCAATCCAGCCCGCCCATCGGCACATTGGCTTCCGCCGCCAGCAGGGCTGCGTTCGGCTGGCTGCTCTTGGCCACGGCGGCGACCTTGATGTCGGCGCCGGCGACGGGCGCAGCGGCAACGGTATCGCTGTCCGGCACTGAGCTGTTGGGGCCGATGGTGAAGATCGGCGTGTGTTCCAGGTAGCGCAGCGAGGGCACCGCGCGCAAGCCCTGGCGTTCCAGTTTGGGGCCGCCCAGCTGCACCGCCAGATTGTTGGGCGGCGCATAGGCGTGGTCCGGACTGTGGCAGGAGGCGCAGGCTAGCTTGCCGGAGCCGGACAGGGAAGGGTCGAAAAATATTTTCTTGCCAAGCTGGGCGACCGCGCTCAGCTCCATCGTGTGACCGGCGCCGGGAGCGACGCGATAAATAGGTACAGCGACAGGTACCGCGGCTGGCGCCACCGATACTGCCGGTGCTGTCGGTGCGGCGCGGTCGCAGGCAGCCAATACCAGCAGCGCAGCGGAGATTGTCAAAAAAAGGGTGGAGTAGCGTTTCATCGGAACAATGGTCAACGGCGCCAGAGCGGCGCCGTTATGAAAACAATCCGCCGATACGCTGCAGAGGCAGCGTATCGGCGGGGATTCAAGCGAGAATCAATCGAGCACAGGCTGCAACTCAGCTGGACAGGCCGGTGGTCGGATCGAGGGTCAGCTTAGGCGTCTTGCCGCCGCTGGTGAAGTCGAACATGTTCTGGATCGAACCGGCGACGGCGTCGAACGAGCCTTGGCCGATACGCGTGCCGCCGAGCCAGTTGTCTTCCACGAAGCGCAGGATAGAAGACTGGTCGGTCAGCGTATGGTCGACGAAGTTGGCCTTGGCGTAGGGCGAAACCACCAGCAAAGGCAGGCGTGGACCGTAGCCGCAGCGGCCTTGCACCGGCGTGCCGTTGATGCCGTTGAGCGGCGTGCCGCTGCCGCAAGTGCTGGCGCCGTTCAAGGTGTCGGCAGCAGTGGTCGAACCGTTGACGACCTTGGAAACATGGTCGTACCAGCCGTCGGAATCGTCGTAGGCCATGATCACGACAGTGTTGGCCCAGTCAGGCTGCTGCTGCAGGAAATTGATGACCTTGGTCACGAATGCCTGTTCATCCAGCGGATTGGAATAGCCGGCGTGGCCGTCCTGATAGCCCTGGGCCTTGAGGAAGCTGACCGAAGGGAAATTGCCGGCAGTGACCGCGCTGAAGAAGTCGTTGGTGTCGTACTGGTGATTGGCGCCGCCGTCGTTGCTGGTGCCGATAGCCGCCACCGAACTGGGACGCACATGTTTCGGGTTGGCGGTTGAAGCGTAGTACTGGAATGGCTGGTGATGCGGAATGTAATCAGTGGTATAGCCGCCGAGTACCGCCGAATAAGAGCTGCGGGCGCAGCCGGTGGTGCCGTTGGCGTTGACCGCGGTGAGGTCGAAGCCGCCTTCAAACCAGCCCCAGCTGACGTTTTTCGCGTTCAGCAGGTCGCCGATGTTCTTGCCGCTCATGGTGGCGGTGCTGGTCGCCGAGGAGCAGGTATCGGCGGACGGATCGATATCGCTGATCATGGTCTTGCCGCCTTGGCCGTCAGCCACCAGGGCCGAGCTGTTGCTGCCGACAATCTGCGTCACGCCGTTGGTCTGGCCGGAGATCAGGTTCAGCGCGCCAGGCGTCGACGGACCGAACACGGTGTCGAAGGAGTTGTCGTTCATGGCGAAATGCTGGGCATAGTTCCACAGCGCCGTCACCGTGTTGCCGTCGTAGTAGCCCATCACCAGGCCCTTGGTATAGAACGGACCGGTGCCGGTGCCGCTGGAGGCGGTGCCGGTATTTTTCGGGAACAGATCCATGGCGCCGCCGTTGAAGGCGTTCTGTTCCGCGGTGTAGCCGTGGTTCTGGTCAGCGGTCAGCGCTTGCGCGCGGTCCAGGCGGAACGGGTTGGCGGCGCCGGTGCCGTTGGCAGTGTTGATCGCGTTAGGATTGGCGGTGAGCAGCGCCGGCGTCAGTCCGGCCACGGCCGGCGTGCCGCTGTCGGCGGTGAAAGCCGGCTCGCCGCTTGGATTAGTGGCGTTCGGGTAGGTGCCGAAGTAGTGGTCGAAAGAGATGTTTTCGCCGAAGATCACCACCACGTGCTTGATCGGTGTCGCGGTTGCCGCGGCATCCTGCGCACTGATCGGGGGACCGGTGAGACTGTTGCTGCTGGAGCCGCTGCAGGCTGCCAGGCCGGCAAGCAGCAGGGCCGCCGGGATGGCTTTCATCATATTCTTATTCATGCTTTCCTCTGGTGTGCTTGAAGTGTCGGTATATAACTGCGAGCGAAGATAGCGCAGTTATATTTCAGCTACGTGACACAAAAAGCTGTCACCGGCAGCGCTTTTGAGGTCCTGCGCGCGCCGCGCAATCGCGGGAAAACCGCAAGAATCGGAGAGGCCGGCCGAAGAGCCTCATGCGACAAGGCCGGACCATTGGCCGCCCCCTGCAAAGCGCCAGCTCATGCCCGGTTGGGCTGCCGTTTCTGCCGCCTCTCCGGTCACAAATTGTTACACTTTTTCCGGGAAAATGTAACAAATGGGTGTGTCGGCCGGCAGGCAACGATATGCCGGCCCGCTTCCGTTCATAGGCGGCTTGCCGGCGGCAAGATAAATTTTGGCGCGCAATACTTGCTTACAATTGTGCGCATGCCAGATACAAAAAAGCCTGGCCTGCAATCAGCGATTTACATGAGGCATGTCTAATGTCTACCAGTCGCCGGACACCGGCGGCCAGGGGACGTGGCATCGAATAAATCGCAAAAGGTACTAGCGTGGGTAAAATTTTGTCGGGCCGGAACGGCTCAGGTTTTCCGCTCGGGAAGGCCGGGTTCTGGCTGGGGTTGATCGTGCTGCTGGCAGCAGCGGGCGCGGCTTATTACTGGTGGGCCGGGATGCGCGCCCGGCCGCAATATGTGACAGCCGGGGTGACCATGGGCGACATCGAGCGTTCCGTCAATGTCACCGGTTCCATCAATCCGCGCGTGACAGTGCAGGTAGGTTCCTACGTGTCGGGCACCATCAAGTCGCTGTCTTGCGACTACAACACGGAAGTCAAGGCCGGCCAGATTTGCGCCAAGATCGATCCATCCACTTTCCAAGTCGTGGTCGACCAGAACGCCGCCCAGCTCAATAGCAGCAAAGCTCAGTTGCGCAAGGATCAGGCGGCGCTGGTGTACGCCAAGGCGGTGTTCGAGCGCGATGGCAAACTGCTGGCGGACGGCATTGTGGCCCAGGAAATCGTCGATAACGACAGCAATGTCTTCAAGCAGGCGAATGCCCAGCTGGATCTCGACCAGGCTGCCATCGTGGCGCAGGAAGCTTCGCTCAAATCGGCCAAGGTCAACCTTGGCTACACCGATATCGTCTCGCCGGTGACCGGCACTGTGCTGACCCGCAGCGTCGACGTCGGCCAGACGGTGGCGTCCAGTCTGCAAACCCCGACCTTGTTCCTGATCGGCAAAGACTTGACCAAGATGCAGGTCGACGCCAATGTCAGCGAGGCCGATGTCGGCCGCATCAAGGCCGACCAGGACGTCAGCTTCTCGGTGCAGGCCTATCCGGACAAGACCTTTGAAGGCACGGTCAAGCAGATCCGCCGCGGACCGATCACGGTGCAGAACGTGGTGACCTACGACGTCGTGGTAGAGGTCGACAATCCCGGGCTGCTGCTGTTTCCAGGCATGACAGCCGACGCCGAAATCGTCACCGATTCGCGTGAAAACGTGTTGCGCATACCGCTGGCGGCCGTGCGCTTTACCCCCGAGCGGAGCGAACGCGCCGCCGATACCGGCAGGGACGGCAGCCGTGGGGTTGAACGCGGCGCTGAACGAGGCGGCAACCGCGGCGGCAAGGACGGCGCCATCCGGCGCGACGTCGCCGGTGCACGGACCGGCCGCGGCGGCGAGCAAGGCGGGCAGCATCGCTGGGAGCGCAATGGCGACGGCGCACAGCGCCAGCCCAGAGGTGAGCCAGACCATCCGCGTACGGAGCAGGGTGACAAGAACAGCAAAGACGCCAAGGCAGATGACCAGCAGGAAGAGGCGGAAGCCGCCGCCGCCGACAAGGCGCAAGCCTCGCCCAGGAAGCGCGCCCGGGTCTGGGTCTTGCGCGACGGCGCGCCGCACCTGGTGCGTATCCAGATCGGACTGGACGATGGCGAACTGGTTGAGGTGGTCAAGGGCGACCTCAAGGCTGGCGACAAGGTGATTGTCAAGGAAGTGCGCGCTGTCGAAGCCAAGAGTGCACCGGTGCAGTCACCCTTCGCCCAGACTGGCCGGCGCGGGCCGGGCAGGCCATGAGTGCGGCGCTCAGCGGCGCCGCCGCAGCGCCCGCGCAGCGCGACCTGGTGATCGACGTCCGCAACCTGACCCGTACTTATCAGCTGGGGGCGCAAGAGGTGCATGCCCTGCGCGGCGTCAGCATGGCGATCGAGCGCGGTGAATTTGTCGCCATCATGGGTGCTTCCGGATCCGGCAAGTCGACTTTGATGAACCTGATCGGCTGCCTCGACCAGACCAGCGGCGGCACTTATCTGCTGGAAGGCGTCGATATCGCCGCGCTGGACGAGCAGACGCTGGCCAAGATCCGCAGCCGCCGCATCGGCTTCGTATTCCAGAGCTTCAACCTGCTGCCGCGCACCACCGCTGCCGAGAACGTGGCCTTGCCGCTGTTTTACTCCGGCCAACTGGCGGACGGCGCCCATCGTGTGCAGCAAACGCTGAGCCTGCTGGGACTGGGCGAACGGCTGGACAACCGCCCCAATCAATTATCCGGCGGCCAGCAGCAGCGGGTAGCGCTGGCGCGCGCGCTGATCAACCAGCCCGCCATTTTGCTGGCCGACGAGCCAACCGGCAATCTCGATTCCACCACCGCCAACGAAATCATGGGCACCTTGCGCGACCTCAATCGCGAGCAAGGCCTGACCGTGATCCTGGTCACGCACGAACAGGAGATGGCGGATTTTGCCGATCGCATCATTACGCTGCGCGACGGCCTGGTGCTGTCGGATATCCGCAAGGAAGCGCCGGCTGCCGCATCCAGGCCGGTCCGGCTGCAGCCGGCGGCGCTTCCAGGCGCGTCAGGATTGAGCGTCAGCGAATTGCTGTCCTTCCTGACGATGGCCTTTGTCGCGGCCTTCAGCGCCATCGGCCGCAACAAGCTGCGCTCAGCCCTGACCATGCTCGGCATCTTTATCGGCGTGTGCGCCTTGATCATCATGCTGGCAGTGGGCGAGGGCGCCAGGGCGGCGGTGCAGGCGCAATTGAAAAGCCTGGGCACCGATTTGCTGATTGTGCTGCCGGGCTCGTCGCGCGGCGGCGGCGTGCGCGGCGGCTCCGGCAGCGCCTCGTCGCTGAAGGTGGCGGACGGCGCCGCCATCCTGGAGGAAGATCCGGCGGTGGCGGTGATCAGCTATGTCAACCGGCAATCGGCGCAGCTGGAGAACGGCGATGAAAACTGGTCGACCAGCGTGCAGGGCGTCACTCCCAGCTATCTGACCATCCGCAACTGGGGCTTGTCGGCGGGACGCCTGATCAGCGAGGCCGACGAGCGCGAAGGACGCACGGTGTGCATCCTGGGCCAGACCGTGGTGGACAACCTGTTCGGCGAAGGGCAGGACCCGATAGGCGCCACCGTGATCGTCAAGAATGTGCCGATGGAAGTGATCGGCGTGCTGGCGGTCAAGGGGCACTCTGCCTCCGGCCAGGACCAGGACGATGTCGCGCTGATCCCTTTCCGCACTTCCCAGGTCAGGGTGCTGGGCGTGGCGCAGCCATCCACCGCCATGACCCAGGGCGGCACGGTCTATCCGGCGCCGCCGAATCCGTTCAACATCCAGGCCAAGCTGCAAGGCTTCGTGCAAACCATGTATATCCAGGCGCGCAGCGCCGCCGAGGTCAAGACCGCCTTGCAGCAGGTGACGCAGACACTGGAGCGGCGCCATCGCATCAAGCCCGAGCAGAGCGACGATTTCAGCGTGCGCGACCTCACCGAGATTGCCGAAGTGGCCGATGAAAACAGCCGCGTCATGGAATTGCTGCTGGCGGCCATCGCATCAATCTCCTTGCTGGTAGGCGGCATCGGCATCATGAACATCCTGCTGGTGTCGGTCACCGAGCGCACTCGCGAAATCGGCATCCGCATGGCGATCGGCGCGCGCCGCTTCCATGTGCTGCTGCAGTTTCTGATCGAAGCCACCTTGCTTAGCCTGATCGGCGGCGGCGCCGGTGTGCTGGCCGGCATCGTGGCATCCAAGGTGATCGCCCATGTGGCCGGCTGGCCGACCCTGCTGCATACCACCGTCATCATCGGCGCTTTCTGCTTTTCGGCCGGCATCGGCATGTTCTTCGGCTTCTACCCGGCGCGCAAGGCCTCGCTGCTCAACCCTATCGACGCGTTACGCTATGAATAAGCTGGTTTTCACGATCACCGCAGCCGGGTTGCTGGCCGGCTGCACCGCCGGGCCCGACTTTGTGCGGCCGGCGGCGCCCACCTTCAGCAGCTACGACAACGAGCAGGCGCCGGCAGCCGGCAACGGCGGCGCTTCGCTGGCGGTGGTTGGCGCCGGCCAGAGCCTGCCGGCGCAATGGTGGGAACTGCTGCAGGCGCCGGCGCTGCCGGCCGTGCTCGACCAGGTGGTCGCCGCCAACCAGACCCTGGCGGCCGCACGCGCCACCCTGGCGCAGGCGCAGGAGGGCATCGTGCAAGCCCGCTCCACCTGGTTCCCGGTGCTGAGCGTCGGCGCTGGCGCAGGCCGCAGCATCTCCGGCAATGGCGGCAACCAATATAGTTACCGTCCTGCCAGCAATGCTACCAACCAGTTTTCGCTCGGTCCGCAGATCAGCTACACCTTCGACATCGCCGGCCAGACCGCCCGTACCGTCGAGCAAGCCAAGGCCAACGCGGAAAACCAGCATTACCAGCTGGCTGCGGCCTACCTGACGCTGACCAGTTCTGCCGTGACGCAAGCGATCACCCTGGCGACCTCGCAAAAACTGCTGGCGACCACTGAAAACCTGATCAAGAACGATGAAAAGAACCTGGAGCTAGTGCAGAAATCGTTCCGCATCGGCACGGCAGCCCAGACCGATGTCCTGACGGCGCAGTCGCAGCTGGAGAACGATCGCACCCAGCTGCCGGCCCTGCATCAGCAGATCAGCGTGGCGCGCCATGCGCTGGCGGTGCTGGTCGGCCAGGCGCCATCGCAGTGGCGTACCCCGGATTTCGACTTCGACAGCTTCAAGATGCCGGCCTCGCTGCCGGTCAGCCTGCCGTCGGAACTGGTGCACCAGCGCCCGGACATCCTGTCGGCGGAAGCGCTGCTGCACGCCGACAGCGCCGCCATCGGCATCGCTGCCGCCCAGTTGTATCCGAGCCTGACGCTGTCGCTGTCCGACAGCTATCAGTCGACCCTGGTCAATACCTTGTTCAATACGGCGAACCGGCTGCTGAGTGCTTCCACCAGCGCTAACTGGACTCTGTTCCAGGGCGGTGCGCTGGCTTCGCAAAAGCGGGCAGCGGTGGACGCCTACGATGCCCAGCTGGCGACCTACAAGCAAACCGTGCTGACCGCATTCGGCCAGGTCGCGGACGCCTTGCGCGCCATCGACAACGACACCGAATCGCTGCGCCTGGCGCAGAACGCCATGGCCATTTCCAGCACCTCGCTGCGTTTGCAGCGCGCCAGCTACAGCGCCGGCAAGTCGAATGTGCTGTTGCTGCTCAGCGCCGAGAACGCCTACGCCCAGGCCAGCATGAACCTGGTGCGGGTGCAGGGGCAAAGGCTGCAGAATTGTGTGTTGCTGTTTGCTGCGCTGGGCGGCGGCTGGGAGTCCAGCAAAGAGGTGGGCTGGCAACCGCAGGGAACGGCGCAATGACAATGCGCCGCCTGGATATTACGATGTCGATATCTCGCGGAAGCTGACGCTTAAGTTATTACTTAAACTTGATTTACTCTCTCTGCGGAACCGCTTGGCGCTGCGGTCAGAGAATCCAGGGACCTTGCCGGATTACGGCAGGTTTTCGCTCGTGCCATTGATGTAGGGCCTTTGTAAAATATTGTCGCATAACAACAAAATGATAATTGTGATAATGAAAATCTGCTAATATCCAAGCTCAAATCGTTCCCTCGAGGAGTTTGGTCGTGTCTTCTTTGCTCACCAATATTGCCAGCCCGCTACTGCAATTCAGCCAGGAGCGCCGCATTCTCCGAGTGAAA
>NZ_DATMRB010000076.1:0-16263 GCF_035566555.1 Collimonas sp. | reverse complement strand
CTGCAGACATGTCATCAGAGTTTGCAGCCACCTATATCGATGCACAACTAAGTAATGCATCGTCACAGCTCGCTCGTGGCGAGGATCCACAAATTGTGAAGAAGATATTATTAGTCGCTTTTTCTATGTTGGGATGAGTATTGATCACAAACAATAAAGTCTGTCGGGTGGTAATAAAGTCTGTCGGAGGACTGTAAATCCACAGGTCCCTGGTTCGAGTTATGGCCAGACAAAAAAGTCTTTACTCAAACAATAAAGTTTGGCCTAAACAATACCGCTGCTGGAACAAACAATGTCAAATTGGCGCGACCATAAGAAACCCTAAACGCATGAATTCGATGGCAGTTAACGCTTCAGGCGTTCGAAAATCGTACGTAAAAAAATAACCGCTGCCTTCAGCGTAAGGTATATGCCAACGTCCCGTAGCCGAGTTGGTCAAAGCCGCCGCTGTTTGGACCGTAATTGCCACCGCCTCCCTCGGGACGCACTTTTTCCGCAAACGCCTTTGTATAGGGTGCATTTTTTCCTTTGAGAATCGCATAGTGGTTGTAGAACAATTCCCAGACCGGACGACTATCGCCACGACCTGCACTGGAAATGTTTTCCTGAGTCACGTCGCTGTTGCGGTACAGTGTGTAGGGAACATCCTCGCCGAGATTGTATTTTGCAATGTATTCAACCCCCTTCAGGACGCGGTTGTCTTCATAACCGAAAAGGTCGTCGCGCTGATTCCACGCCATCTGGCAAAAGGCGCCCAGCAAGGAAACGTTCAGCGAATTGTGACCCTGGTCACGCCCACTTTCCTGCGTCTGCCCTAGCCCTTCGGGGTATATTTTCCATACTAGATGATTGATGGCGCCATTGCCCTCACCATGCTTGAAGTATTCGATCGCCTCGTCATAGATGTCTCGTCGATCAGCGAGTATGCCGATAGCGATCATCGAATCCATGTTTGCGAGATCCCAGTTGGCCCAGTAATGGTCGATTTTCGCACCGTTATGCTGGACCAGGAAATCATGGTTCATAGGATAAAAAACGTCGAGCATCATCGTTTTGAAGCTATTGAAATTATTCTCAGGCCATTTCTTGTATGTGCGCAGGATTTCTGCCGCATTGGCGAGCTGATAACCATAGATTCCGGACGCCAGGAATTTGTCTGAACTCCCGCTTATCCCCGTCAGCGTTGCCAACCAAGCGTCCAGGATGGAAGCAGCCTTGTCGGCATAGGCATCGTCGCCGCTTATCTTCCAGCGCAAAGCAAGCGCATAGGCTGCCGCAGCATCGTTAAATAGCGCGCTGTAATTCTCTGGATGACCGGCACCGTCTTTGCCCCGGTAAACCACATCAACAGGACGTGGCACCCAGTTTAACGATGCATGAGGATTCTTGATAAGAATATTCCATCCATCAAGCCAAGGCTGTGCACTTTGCGCGACTTTGGTTTTCATTCGCTCAAGATCGGCTTGGGTATGCAAGGCACCAGGATGCGTAAAGGAATCCGCCCTTGCGAACGCAGCACCCAACGTGGTTATCATTGCTGCACAAATAAGGCTACTTATTCTGCGTAATGAAAAAATCATTTCTTCCAACTCCGTGTGAGTAAATCCGCTGGCATTTTCAAAACAATGCTGGTTTGCGTCCAAAACTAATCACTAGCTGGATAATTTGCATCGAATCGCGAGCTGCTACCAAGACTTTAGTCCGTGCGACCATGATGCAATCTTTACCGCAAGCTACCAACTCCACCGCATGCCTGCATCCGCCATGACCGTGCGCTGTTGCACTCCACCGAGATTGGCAGTGTAGGTGGCCGTGACAAACGCACTGGCCGATTTGCTAATTGTTGCGACCAAACCAGTGTTCAGCTGGCCAGCTGTCCGATTCGTGCCGCTGGAAATCATCGTCGTGTGGTCAAAAGCAACGGTGTCGTGCGAACCGGAACTGCGCAGCAGGTTCAACCGCAGATACGGCCGCCAGGCTGCTGCCGCTGTTTCAAAGCGGCTTTGCAGCCGCACGCCGATGCGCGCCATGACGGCATTGGTCTTGTTAAAGCCCACCGTCGAGACACTATCATTCAAGTCATTGAACGACAGGCTTTGCCAGATCACTTGCGCCTGTGGTTCGACGATCACATTGGCGCCGAGCCGGATTGGCAAACCTCCTTCGATAGATCCGATGAGCGCTCTGCCGTGTGTGGCGGCGCCCACGCCATCGTGTGAACGCGGGTTACCCGACAGTGAACTTCCCATCAGGACCGTATCCGTGTACCAGCCGCTGGGGCCGACGCGAGTCCAATAGCCGCCAAGACTATATGCGTCGATAGAAAGATTGCCGGCATCAAGGTTCTGCACGGCCATGGCAAAACCGTTGACATTACCGGTGGCATGCGCAAAACCGGCAAACAGACCGTAATGATTGCGTTGTCCATCAGCGCCGGTATCGGCATAGAGGTCGTGGCCGACCTGCATTCCCGTCGTCGATCCATCGAAGCGGGGCGAGACAGCACCATCCTGGCCTTGCCTGGCATGGCTGCCCCAGACACGTCCCCAAGCTGCCGGCAGTTCGCCGCTCCCGGTCAACAACGATTGCTCTCCTTGCCTATCATGGAAAGTAGCGAGCTGCTGGATATTCAGCTGCCGGGCGACGCTGGCAACTTCCGCATAGATAGGTACTTCGGGACGATACAGCGGAATTGTGCCGGAGCCGGTCGATGGCGTTGGTCCTGTCGGAGTAATCGGTGGCGTGGCCGGGGGCACAACTGGTGGCGTGGCCGGGGGCACAACTGGAGGCGTACTTAAGGTTGTGGTTGGTGGTGGCGCGACCACGGGTGGTGTCGGCGTTTGCGCCACGGTGTTACGCAGATACCAGTTTTCAGAGGTGCCGCTGGTCACACCGCCTTTTGCAAGATAGTAGGAATATGCGCCGGCCTTGAGCGGTCCGGCCAGCGAGAACGCATTTGCCGCGGTCGTCGCGCCATTGACGGTCTGCACCACTTCAATCCCATCGGCGACTATGGCCGCGCCGGGGCCACCGACATTCGTGATGCGCAAGCTGGACGATCCGCTGGCGGCGCCGCCGCTGATCACCAAGCGGTCCGAGGCCGAGCCATCACCTGCGAGGTAGGCGTTCAGGGCGATGTTGCCGTTCTGGCCAACATAGTTGCCGACCACGTTGAGCCGGTTGCCAATCGTTTGACCGCCGATTTGCACCAGGCCAGCGTTCACCAATGTGCCGTTGATCGTAAAGCCACCGTTGCCCGAATTGGCAAACACGGACAAAGCATTGGCTACCGCGACGGTGCCGCTGTTAGTCACCGTTCCCGTGACGCTGCCATAGCCGCCGAGTGTGGCGCCGGACGAGATGACCGTGTTGCCGCCACCGGACAATACTGCATTCGCGCGGGAGGCGTCGCCCACCGCGAGTATTCCGGCGGAGATGATCGTGCCACCGGAATATGAATTGCCAGCATTCAGCAGCGTCATGCCGGCGCCTGCCTGCGCGACAGAGCCGCTACCAGAGATCACGCCGGCGAAAGTCACGTTGTCTGCACGGTTGAAAACAAGCGCGCCATTGTTTGCGACATCGCCCACGATGCTGCCGCTCTTGCCACCGTTGCCAAGCTGCAGCGTGCCAGCCGAGATCGTAGTGCCGCCAGTATATGTATTGCTTCCTGCGAGCGTCAGGGTTCCTGTTCCTGCTTTGTTGAAGCTGCCGGAACCGGTCATGCCTTGCGTCAGCGCGGATACGAAACCCTGTGTGTCGAATGTGCCGCCCGCTGCATTTATCGTTACTGCACGCGAGCCGGCGAGATCGAAACTCTGCAGAAGCTGAAGCGTACCGCCGTTGAAGGTCAGTCCACCGGTGTTTGCACCAAGCGCGTTGTCGACGCCGACTGCAACGGTGCCGCCGGTGAGCGTGGTGCCGCCGGAATACGTATTGCCGCCAGACGCCGTCGGCGCCAGCGTTAATGTGCCGCCCTGGGTCTTTTCGACCGCGCCGGTGCCGGAAATGATGCCGGCGTAGGTTCCGTTGTCGGATTGCACAAAGCGCACCAGGCCGGCATCCGCGACCGCAAGCGGCAGATTTTGCGCTCGTGCTTCGAGCGTGCCGGCCGCATCGACGCTCATCGTTCCGGTATATGCACTATTGTTGGCGCTCAATGCCAGCGTGCCTTGCTGAACTTCGACAACCCCAACTCCGGTAATGGGAGTGGTCAGCGTCCAGGTTCCCGTATCGTTTTTTATGAGCGACGAAAAATGCGTAATACTGCCGGGCAGGGACGCGCTGCCTGTTCCACTCAGAAACAGGGTGTTATTGCCTCCGCCACCATCGAAACTACCGGTAATGACCGAGCCGGTATAGAGCCGTAATATGTCATTGCCGCCGGAGAAAACAAGGTTGCCGACGATCCTCCCTTTATTGGTAAAGTCGATCGCGCCGTTGCCGGATGCGCCGATTACATTGCCTGGCGCCTGGAGGACGCCTGTTTCATTGTTGATGACCGTGTTCAACCCGCTCGCATTCTGAAACCAGATGGCGGCGGCATGATCTGCCTTGATCGTGCCATTGTTGACGATGAGATTACCGCTGCCTTGCGGATTGATTGCTTCGGCGCTGACTTCGGTGCCGGTCGCCAGGACCTGGCCACCTTGATCGACAGTCAAGGTGCTGTTGCTGCGAAACTCTATTGTATTGGCGCCGCTCTTATATAGTCCGTTACTCTTGATCCCGTTGGCGCTTACCGCGCCGCCGTTCTGCACCCGTATGTTTGCATTGTCGCGCAGGCTGATAGCATTGGCATCGCCGACCGCGATCCGGCTGCCTGCGCCGACTATGACCGTTCTGCCGTCTTCGGCCGTCAGATTGCCTCCGCCAATCGTAGTTGTCCAGGGATTCGCCGCGCTGCTGTCGCAGATTGTAGAACGGCCGGCAGTGCTGCAAGCTGCATAAGCAGCGACGGGGATTACGCTTGCGGCGGGCAGCAGCAAAAGGGAAGATACAGCGGAAAGCGCAAAGCGACGGCGGACGGGATCAGACATAGTTATTTGAACTTATAAAATCTGCGTGTTCGCAGGAGTAGTGAGCGGAAGGAGGCGATGTGTCAGGAATCTTTGATTCTTATGCAGGATCCGCACACTGCATGCCCGGAAATTCCCTATGCTGCAATCGGCGCCAGGCACGCCAGTCAAGCGGCATCTGTTCATGGCACCGTGACGTAGTAACTCGTAGCGTCCTGGCCGCCTGCCAAGGCCAGCCCGGCGCCGCCGACGTTACCGTTGATGCTGGCAAAGGCGCCGCTCACGCCGCCGGTAGCCTGCACCACCACGAACCTGCTCCCGTGCGCCGGCGCCGCCGCGAAATTGAGCGTCAGGCTGCCAGACAGAAGCGCCTGTCCGCCGACCTTGAGCTGATCTGGCGCGCTGCCGATCGATAATGCGAGATTGCCGCTCGCAGTCTGCGTGTAGTTGCCGCCGACATTGAGCGCATGCTGGCTGCTGGCGGTCGCCAGGGTAGCGCCGTTGATCACGCTGCCGCTGCCCAGCGCGGTGTCGCTGGCCACGTTCAGCGCGCCGGCGCTGATTGTGGTCCCGCCGCTGTAGCTGTTAGCGCCTGACAGGGTGGTGCTTGCGGCGCCGGCTTGTTTGATCAACCCGCTGCCGCTGATGTTGGATAGGGTGATGGCAGTCGATGTGTTGACGATAATCAGCGTGCCGTTGTCGACGATGGCATCGCTGAGGCTGCCGTTGGCCGATTCGGCGGTAAGCAAGCTGCTATCTCCCGTGTAGGTAGCCAGTGTGGTCTGGCGCAAGATGGCACCGTACGGCGCGGCGGCGGTCGGCGCTCCCACCGTCGCCTGTACCGCGCTGACCGGTGCGCCGTTGCCGATCTGGAGCGTGGCGCCGGCGCCGATGGTAGTGATGCCGTTGTAGTTCTGCGGCATGGCCAGTATCGCGTAGTTGCCGGCGGTGGCAGCGATGATGAGATTGCCGGTTCCGCTCGAACCGTCGGCGTCCGGTCCCCCGCCACCGCCTGTAATACCGACGTTACAGCTGTACTTGCCGTTGTAATCGAACACCAGGGTCGCCCCCCTGTGTAGATTGATATAGGCATTTTTTACAGCGGAGTTGGAGGCAGCGGGGGACGGCGCCGAAGGCAGGAAGAATTGATTGGTCGTGCCGTCGCCCCACTGGGTCGTGCCGCCCTCGATATTGATGCCGCGGAAACTGGAGTTAGTGCCTCCGGTAAGGCTGCCTGAGACATTTTGCACCAGCATGGTATTCAAGCTGGGATCGCTCAAGGCTGGTTTGAGCTGGTCACCGCTGTTGCTGTAACTGTAGATGCCCGTGAACATCACCAAACCGGAGTTGGTATTGATATCGTCGCCGTAGTGGCTTTCCCAAATGGTTTTTGGATACTTCAGCAGGTGCGCCGCGGTGTCCCCGAACAAGCCCTCCGGGGCTGCGGTGATGAACGACTCGTTGCTGAAAATGGTCGCATTCGGCATCGAAAAAATGACATGGTCGACGCCGAAATAACCACCGTAAAGCTGAGAGTACACGCCGCTGAACGGATTGTCACCGACGAAGCGGGCGGTGCCGCCGGTGGAGCCGATAGGCGGCCTTTGAATGGCGCCGCTGCCGCTCAGGATGCCCATGTTAAGCGTCGGACCGGATTCCAGCACCAGGGTGCCGTCGATCTGGAAATTGTCCAGATTGATCGTGGTGCCGGCAGTGTTTGGAATATAGCTGCCGATGCCGCCGCCGGTGGATGATGGCGTCCCCAGTTGCAATGTGGCGCCGGCGTTGACTATCACTGCCGGCGGATTGGGATTGTGGATAACCCAGTAATGCACGTGGTTGGGATCGGTGGGGCTCTTGGTTTGCGTGGCGGTCTCGGTTTGCTGCGAGACTGGCAGTGTGAAGTTGCTGTCGGCGGTGAGAACCAGGGTGCCCGAACCGCCGGGGGCGCGGACCGTGAGCGTCCCGGTTCCGGAAATGATGCCGCCGTAAGTAGTCGTTCCGGCAGGGATATCGACGACGGAATCGCCATTGAGGACGACGTTCTGGTTAGCCAGGATAGGAGCGCTGATGTCGATCAAAGCCACCGTTGTCGCCGGCGTGGTGGCCGGAACGGTAGTGGGAGTAGTGGTATTGGTAGCGGTGCTGCAGGTAGAAGTCGTTGAAGTATCGCCGTTACCCGTGCCGGTCCCGGCGGGTGTCGCTGGACTAGCGGTGTTCGCAGCACTGTTGCCGTCGCCGCCCCCACAGGCGGTCAGCGTCGAGATCAAGGCAACGACTAAGAACGACGGAAAATGGCTTTTTATTTTCATGATTCATGACAGAAAAGAGAACGACTTCTGGACCAGAGCACGGATCGTGCCTGACAAAAATTGACAGGTGCTCCGGGCAGGAAAAAAGGGTAATCGAGATTCATATTTCTGCACATCGGCTCAGAAACCCGTTCTTGCCAGAGCCGGTCAGCACCTGATCCGGAAACCGGCTTTGTGCAGGCCCGTTTTGGTGCGGCGACGGTTTCGACGGTTTCTTTAGACGCTTCAGTAGCGGATGAATGGCGGTTTGAAACGACGCCTACGAATCACACATCCGGGATACGCCATCTGATCTCAGAAAAATCTTCAACTCAGCGATCGATAAATCGCTGGCCTCATGAAGACTGATCAGCATAGCTGCACCGATTTCGGTTCGGCCGTGGCGGATCTTGCTGATGACCGGTGGCGTCACCGCAAGATGTCGCGAAAGAGCCGCATCGCTTTTGAGCCCAAGTCTGGCCATTACCGCGTCCAGCAGCTTGTTTGCATTTTCAGTATATTTTTCGAAGTCGTCAGTATTTTTCATCAAGCTATTTCAATGGTCGAAATAAAACAGAATTGTCAAAATCCCGGGCGCATGCCAGCTCGTCTTTGGAGTATTTGCAGCCCTGCGCGTGCAACTTAAAACGCGCCAATACTGTTCCCGTCCTTGCATGCACATCACGTTAAAAAGGCGATGCCAACGAGGGAAATGGAACAAAGGCCTGGCTGCAATCAGTCAGCGGCAACTGGCTTTTCTGCACGGCCGTTACCGTCACGTTGTTCGACGCAGAAGGCGAAATCGCGAAGTTGACCGGACCGGGTCCGACAGTAAACTGCGTGTTCGACGGCGGCGTCGGACCACCGTTGTGCCGCGCAGTCGACAGTGCCGGCGCAGAATCGAAGATGACGCTGTCCAGGGTGATCTTCAATACATTGACAATGCCGTTGAGATCATAGCCATTGAAGGTAAGAACGCCACCACCGTATTTTGCGCTGCCGGCATTATGAAAGCCGCTAACCGTGATGTCGTGAAAATTCGGCGTCAAAGCATGGTTGCCGGGACTGTAGTAGGGATCGAATATCATCGGCTCCTTGACGTTGCGCATGCAAATCTGCTGATAGCGGACGTTCTTCACCTCGCCGCCACGGCCGTCATCCGACTTGATCCTGATGCCCACGCCGTTCGGCGAGTCTTGGCCGTCGATAGCCATATCCCGGATTTCGACGCCGTCGACTCCTGCATCCGTCTCGCTGCCGATCGACATGCCATGCCCGTAATAGAGGTGGTTATGGACGATGCGATGATTGACGGCGGGCGACAGCTGGCTGCCATGCGCCTTGATTGCGATGTTGTCATCGCCGCCGCTGAGATAAGAGTAGGCAATCAAGACATTGCTTGCCTGAGCCGGATCGATGCCATCGGTATTCTTGGTGGTTTCGGGTGTAAAACAGGTACTGGGCGAGGTCGCCGGCGTAGTCGGATCCGGGCTGGTCCCGGCCGCACAGGCATAACCCGGATTGCTGTAAGCCAGGGTCGGCGTCAACAGCTTTACTCCCCAGGCAGTAAAGCCGTTGACGTCGCTGGGCACTACGTGGAAAGCCGGCGCGTTCTGCAACGCGATGCGATACAGCGTAAAGTTGCTGCCGCCAAAAAGCTGGATCAGGCGCGGATTATTCTGATTCTTTCCGGTCGATTTATTCAACATGGCGACATCCCACCAGGTCATTTTCCCGGCATTGGCGCCGGATGTCAGGACACTGCCGCCGCGGCCATCGATGATGCCATCGCCGACTACACCACTGCTTTGGCTATTGCGGGCCGTGATCAGCGCATTGCAGGAATTGCCGCTACCTGCCGCGTCGCCGCAATTGCCGTCCCCCTTGTCGAAATCCGCCGGACTGCGCGATGCGAATAATGTCACGCCTTGATCCAGCCAGAGGGTGACGCCGCTCGCCAGGGTCAGCGGGCCGGAAAGAAAAGCATTCTGTCCGTCGCTGCCAGCCATCAGCTTGACTGCCTGCCCGGCTGGGCAATTGGAGATGGCGCTCTGAATTCTGACCGTATCCGGATTGGAACTGTTGCGACTGGCGTCCACAGACGACGGCAGTAGACCAGCAGTCTGTTTGAGGCCCGCAATCAAAGTAGCGCACAAGGCTTTGGGAAGTTGCGGCTCAGGCGGAAGCGCAGCGTCCACCACCGAGGTATTGCCGCCCGGCCCGGTTGGAGTGGTGCTTGTGCCGGCCGGGGTGTTGCTTGTATCGGTTGTTGGGGTCGCACTTGCACCAGCCGTGCCGCTGCCTGAATTGGCGTTCTCCCCGCCGGCATCACCGCTGCCGCCGCATGCGCTCAGGGTCATGCCGGTGAAAATCGTTACACAAAATAACTTCATGAAACCTTGCATCGTGTTTTCCTAAAAAAAGAGATCAAGGTATCCGGAGGAATAGTCTTTTCTATTCGCTAAAAGGGTTCCTATATTTGTACCGGCGATCCCCATCAAAAAGGCATGATTTTCTTTTTTGATCGATCTCGCGGTTTTCCGTACCGAGCAGGTGCTTGCAAAGCCATTCGTAGTGCCCTTGGATTTCGCCAAGCAGCTGACTGGCTTGCTCCCGCACAGAATTTTCCACACCGCCATGGTTTTCCAGGGCGTCGAAAATGTCGTCGGCAAGCCTGTCGTAAAACTGCAATTGATGCTGATTGCCGTAAATGCTTTCCCACTCTTCACGAAAAATCGTATCGAAAGCCAGGCTTTCTATAAATCTTGCAGCGCTGGTGGTTTCGTCCAAATTGAAGGAACGCAGTATTTGCGCCAGCAACAGGGGATCATCATCTGGAGCTTTCCTTGCCATGTCATTTTCTCCGTCGAACCAGACAAATTTCTTGCCGTTGATATTCACTGCCGCCGATGCGTTTGCCAACGCGGGCTTCCTGCGACGAACGTCGCTCAATCCCAGCTGCGCTTCTGAGCATTGGCAATGCGCGCATTCGCTTCAGAGCAGGAATTTTCTCCATCCGGCATTCAATTGATACCGTTACCAACGATTGTTTCCGGATATCAATGATGGGCGACGCAAAGGAAAATTCCAATCAGGCAATCCTGAATTTCGGGTAAGTATTTCCTCCAATCTCGGAATGTTCATCCAATAGCCGCTTTTCGAAATCGATAGCAATCGCTGTAATTGCCTGTCCGGATCAAGCGCCAATGCAGTCAAGTTTCATGATCCGCATAGGGATTTCCTGACAAGGCATTTCACAAATCCCGCGCAAATATCAAGATCCCCTGATATCCATTCCACCGCGTATTGCTTACCCTTGTCGTTAGTTGGCTGTGCAAAGGAAATGCCTCGCACGGGACCAGTCATGCAGCAAATCGAGGAGGGGTAGCGATCTGGCGCATTTTTTAGGGGAAGTTCATGCCGTATCCGCAATTAGAAGACATTCTTGTGCACGCTCCAATTCCAGGCAATCAACGCGGTCCCCACAATGCGTAAGGCCACTTTCATTTCTGTCAGTCATCTCGCTGAAAAAGAGTTCTTGCGCTATGAACTCCTCATGCAGATAGCAAATGAAAGGACAGTATTCCGCTGGATTACATCCGACCTCAAATTTGCATCGGTAGCCTTGCTGGACCCTTCCGTCTTCGATCCACGCGAAATGCTGCCGGCCAACTGCATCTGCATCTGGATCTCCGAATCCCCCGATCATCCGCCGGGCAGAGGCAACATGAGCTTGCCGCTCAATTTCCGCCTGCAAGATCTGATCAACGTACTCGACCGGGCGGCCTTGCGAATACTGGACTTGAAGATTGAGCAAATCGGAACACACGAGGTATCCGATTTCGTCTCCCAGAGAATTTATCGCATCTCCAGATGGATCAATCTGGGACACGATTTTTCACCCATCCGCTTTCAAAAAATTCTTGCAGTAATGACCAAGCAATCCGTCAGCTGGCATTGGCTCCTGACATACGGCGGCTTGACGGAACGCGATGCATATATGTTTCTTGACGAACTGAGAAAAAAAGAAGTGCTGATCGAAGGAGGAGAGTTGCCGATCGCTCTAGAGTCCGCACAGCCGGCTTATCTTGATCAAAAGGAAAGCGGCGTCGGCATGTTTGTCAAAAAAATCAATCAATGGCTGGGTAGGAACCGTGCGCAAGAATTGGAGAGGCCCCAATAGTGTGCATACTTCGGATAGTTCTTCTGGGGCCGATGGGCATAGGCAAAACAACCGCGATCCGTTCTTTGTGCGGAGACCTGATGGTCGATTGCGATGTTCCTAACATGGACCCCTCCTCTGTAGCCAAAGCGAATACAACTGTCGGCGCCGATTTTGGCGTAGTCGATCTGGACGGCGGCGAACAATTGCATATCTACGGCAGCCCGGGACAGGATCGTTTCGATTTCATGCGCGGCTGGCTGCTCTCCATGGCGATTGGCGTGATTATCATGGTCGACGCCAACGAAACGAATGCGGTCCGCACGGTGGAGCAATATCTGCAAACCGTTTTTTCCGTTTCCGAAGACATGCCATGCATATTGCTGCTGGCGCGTCCTATCAGCACCGAGGCAAGTGACCGGTTTGCATCGCAACTGACCGCGACACTGGGCATCGCCGTTCCGATGATCGTCGTAGACGTACGCGAACGACCACAAATGCTGGATGCACTGGATATCTTCTCATCGCTGCTGGCGCCACTATAAATTCACAAAAAATGAAAGCCAATCTCGTTTCTGCAACAACCGCAGCCCATCATGTATTCAGCCGAATTGATTTGTCCCAAAATGGCATATCCACGATGGTCATGACCACCTTGGATGGGCAGGAAATCGCTATCTATGATCCGGGCCAAAAATTCAGTGCGGCCCGTCTATCGGCGATGACCAGCTCCCTGATTGCCATAGCGCGCTCGATAGGTAAAGAGGTCGACTTCGATGGCTGCGATCGTTTGATGCTTGAAACCCCGACAGGAAAAATCATTTTCCGCCCGGTCGGCCATAAATATCCCTATTTGCTCTGCATCGTCGTCAACCAAGACGCCATCCTGGGACACACCATATGGACGGTCGACAAAATTGTCAGCAACTTCATCCAGCAGTTAATCCTGAACCACTGATGCAGTTTCATGCATCACCGGCGTTGGTCGGCCGGCGGTGATGTTTCTGTTCCATTCAACGCCGCTATCTATAAAAGCCAAGGATAAATATGAGTAACATGAAAGTTATTGTTGACGCACTACTGAATATCGATGGCACGCTGGCGGCAGCAATTGTCGATAGCAACAGCGGGATGATCCTGGGCTCAGGCGGCAGCGGCGTCGATCTGGAGCTGGCGGCAGCCGGTAACACCGAGGTAGTGCGTGCCAAATTGAAAACCATGAAAAGCCTCGGCCTGAATGACAGTATCGAAGATATCCTGATTACTCTTGGCAAGCAGTATCACGTACTGCGGCCGATAGACAAGCACGAAGGCCTGTTCATCTATACGGTCCTCGACAAGAGTAAATCGAATCTGGCGCTGGCCAGGCGCAAAGTGCAGGAGGCGGAACAAGCACTGGTAATGTAAGCGTTCCCGTGTAAGCACTCCAACCGTCCTGGCCGACATATCTGTCGCCGAAATCCAGGAGGCCGCAATACGCTGCAGCGCTGGGACATTTAAGAACGTCCGGGCACTGCAGCGGCGCAGGCCGCTTAATCCCCGATCTTATCTGTGGGAAAAAGAATGGAATCCCGCAGTAGATATCCCATCGGCATGTTCACGCTCTTGCCGGGCGGCGGCACGGGATGCATGAACCATTTGTCGTATATCTTGCGAAAATCGCCGTCATTCTGCAAATTCGCCATCTCCCTGTCAACCGATGCCTTGAATTCGGAGTCGTCTTTAGTCAGCATGATCGCGTAGGGTTCCACCGAGAGCGCGTCGCCGACAATCGCGAATTCTTCGGGGCGCTTCATGCTTGCGCGGAATCCGTACAAAATAACGTCGTCCATCACGAATGCCGCGGCCTGCCCTTTTTCAAGCATCCTGAACGATTCTGCGTGATCCGTTCCCTCCACCAGCGTCAAGGCCAGCGCCCTTACCTTGTTTCTGTCGTTCAGCAACTTGACGGTAGTCGTCCCTTTGGTAGTCACGACTTCTCTTCCACGCAGATCAATCCAATTCTTGATGCCCGAGTCCGTACGGACAGCCATTCGTACTCCGGCAAAAAAATGGGGGACGGTAAACGCCACCTGCTTGCGGCGTTCGGCGTTGTTGGTGGTGGTGCCGCACTCAAGATCGGCCTGGCCGCTAGTGATGGCGGCAATGCGGCTGGAAGGCGTGACAGCCAAATAGCTCACTTTCAATTGCGGCAACTTCAGTTCCTGCCGTATTCCCTCGATGATTTTCAAACAGAGATCGACCGTGAAGCCGACTGGCTTCTTATCCACATCAAGATACGAGAACGGCGCCGTGCTTTCCCGATAGGCAATCGTGATGGTCTGGGTATCCCTGATTTTCGCCAGGGTAGGACCGGCAACTGCTGGCGACAAGAAGAGCCATGAACTCAACAACATCGCACCGAGAATCAAATATCCTCGCCGATGAAAAACATCCGTGTGCATTGAACCACCTTATTATATGAAGAGGAGGATGCGAAATATCCGAAAGAACGCATTGGCAGCCATCGTGCCGGACTCAGGATAATGAGAGTCCGGATCAGGGAATATCAGGAGATCCTGATCTTAATGTAAGGATAGAAAACTTCTGGCCAGGTATGAAACATGAGGCACGGCCTCAGCGGTCCATCTATAACCGCCATCTCGCGCAGCTGTGCTTCTCCCAAGCCGCTCTCTTGCAGCCTAGTCCGCCGTCGCAGTTTTGTTCAGTTCCGGGCCAATATGAAACTCCAGGTCCTGATATGAATTCACATCGCTTCCCGCCAGCCTGGCCGGCATGAAAGACGTGCCGCGCAACATCCTCTCTATCCGCTCCAGCGCCGGCCAATCGTCGGCCAGCGCCTGCAAATGCTCGACACCTACCACCATGCCGCTGGCGTCGATATACAAGCGCACGCGGATCGGCAATCCCGAAACCACAACACCCGTCAGCAAATCCGGATCGGGCGCACTGTATGGCAAAGCGTCCTTGTCAACTTCCTGCGGCCCGTAAAATACCGGCGGTGGGAGTGCAGTTTTTTCGATCGCATTGCGTTCCTGAAGCGGCTTCGAGGACTGCCTTTCCTCAAATCCCGTGCTCCCGGCAATTGATGGCAGCGCACCTTCAGCGATGAGAGGCGCCGCCGCAATGAGCCGAACATCGATGCGCGTTTCCTGAGCCGCGGCGGCCGGCATCGATGAGAATCCGGCGCCGTTGCTCTGATGCCACCATAGCGCCGCAATCACCATGTGAAACACAAGGGATACCGCGACGCCAGGCAAACGGTGCATATCGCTCACGCTGCGCGCACCCGCCTCATGCGCTGCCTGTCCCAGCAAGACACCGCCATCAGTTCGTAATTGGAATCTGACGCCAGTTCAGGCGATTGAACGGATCGTTCAAGGGGCTGCCGGGATCGCTCATATTGCTCTTGCCGTCGGTATTTGTGGTCACCACTTTGATCCTTCCATTGACATTCCCAAAATAGATGCCATTGTTCATGCCAGTTGTAGTCACCGCTGCCAGATTGGCAAGCTGGGACTTTCCAGTACCGTAACTCACGGCATAAACATCATTGCTGCCCGAGGGAGTACAAACGTCGCCATCCGGAAGATTGGCGGCAAATGCCACTATGCCGCCGTTTGCCGCAGCTTGCGATGTCACGCGCTGCGCAATATTGTTGGCGCTCAGCGCCAGGTCGATATACCAGCCGGAAGGCTTTCCAGGCGTAGCGCCAATGCCGGTGATGACGTCCGTATTGTTGTTCAGGTTGGCGCGGGTAATCGGATACTTGCCAACGGCGGCCGGCAAGGTCGCGCTGGTATCGAAGCGGGTGCCTGTGCCATCGTTGATGGCATAGAAGGTCTGGATCTGGCTGCTCTTGATATCGCTGTCCGCCAGCAACTTGCCGGTGCCGATCAGCACGTAGCGTTTCAATGAATTCTTGTCGACCTCAATCAGCGGCCTGGTGGTGACCGGCTGCGCTGCCGCGGTGCTGGACGCATCGGTCAGCAAAGCGATCTGGGTCGGCGCATCGTAGCCGGTACCGGTGGTTTTGCTTAAATCGAGACGCCATACATTGCCCAGCAAATCACCTGCATACACGGCGTCGGCCGTGTAATCGGTATAGTCGCCTACATAGGCGGAGGCCTGTGCCAGGCCGGCCGGCGCGCTGGCGCTGCCGGCACCGGTCGAAATCGGCGGCTCCAGCAATTTGCCGTTGCTGGGATTGACGATGTAAAAATAACCTTTGCCGTCGGCATTGTTATAACCCGACGTCAGGATAACTACCCAGCCGTACTTGGCGGTTTTCACGACAATCGGCGGACCGTAGCTATAGCCCATGGTGGCGTCGGTAAATTCCCACAGCACAGCGCTGGCGAGATTGGCTTCGTTGCTCAGCGCACCTGGATTGGTGACATCGAGCGCATAGTAGCCCTTGCCGCCCTTGCCCAGGCCGCCAACCAGCAAGGAACGCCAGTCAGCAGAGGTATTTGCATTGCCGGCCTTGCCAAAATCGACATCGGTCACTACCGGTGTTGCATCGACAAAAAAATGATGGATATAATTGGCGCTGGCCAGCGAAGCCAGACCGTTCACCGCAGGCGTGGCGCTTGGTCCCTGATACAGGAAGCTGGGTACATAGGCGAACAGCTCCTGGCCGCCGCTTAATGCGCCGTCAAAAGCGTGCAGCATGCCGTCATTGGCGCCAACGTACACCACCGTGCCGCGGGTTTTGTGGCTGCTGACGAAGCTGCTGTAACCTGGGTTGCTGGCATCCGCGTAGGTTGCCGCTGGCGCGCCCACCGGATCA
>NZ_DATMRB010000075.1:0-11142 GCF_035566555.1 Collimonas sp. | reverse complement strand
TTCAGGGTTTTGTAAGATATTTGCGGAGTTTCACCATGCCGATTTATGCGTATCGCTGCGAAGCCTGTGGTTTTGCCAAAGATGTGCTGCAAAAGATGTCCGATGAGCCGCTGACGGTTTGCCCGTCCTGCAGCAAAGCCGAATTCAAGAAACAAGTGACTGCGGCTGGTTTTCAGCTGAAAGGCAGCGGCTGGTATGTCACCGATTTCCGTGGCGGCGCCGGGGCGACAGTGCCGCCGGCAGGCGCAGCAGAACCGGCGGCGCCCGCGGGTACCGTGGTCACTGCTCCGGCGACGCCGACAGCCCCGGCTGCCGCTGCCGCCAGCAGCACGGCGCCGGCAGCAGCCAGCACCGGTGCAGCCGGCAGCAGTTCCGGCGGCACGGCAGCGGCAAGCTGAGGTCGTCCACTTAGTCAACGAGTTGAACCCGGCGCAGCTGCTTGGCAGCTGACGTCCGACAAAGAAAGCCATGCGTAAATATTTCATCACCGGTCTACTGGTTCTCGTACCCCTGGCAATCACGCTATGGGTGCTGAACCTGATCATTGGCACGATGGACCAGTCGCTGCTGCTGCTGCCTGAGCAATGGCGGCCCAAGGCTTCGCTGGGCCACGATATTCCAGGCCTCGGCACCATCCTGACCTTGCTGGTGATTTTCCTGACCGGCCTGGCGACGCGCAATTTCATCGGCCGCCAGATCGTCCAGGTATGGGAAGCGGTGCTGACCCGGATTCCGGTGGTCAGCTCGATCTATTCCAGCGTCAAGCAGGTCTCGGACACTTTGTTCTCGTCGTCCGGCAATGCCTTCCGCAAAGCCTTGCTGGTGCAGTATCCGCGCCAGGGATCGTGGACCATCGCGTTCCTGACCGGGATCCCTGGCGGCGACGTCAAGAATCACCTGGCCGGCGATTACGTCAGCGTGTATGTGCCGACGACGCCGAATCCGACTTCGGGCTTCTTCCTGATGCTGCCGCGCGCGGACACCATCGAACTCGACATGAGCGTCGACGAAGCCCTGAAGTATATTGTTTCAATGGGCGTGGTCGCGCCGGAGCAACTGAACGGCAGGAAGCTGATCGTCGATACGCCGCCGGGCAGCGGCAACAAGCCCGGCGCATAAGAGCGGCGGGCGGCGGCATTCGGCGCCGCGCCGGACATCTCCGCGCTGCAAGCACCAACATTAATTTAAAACATCCGTACAACATCTGAACTGCGAAAAACTGAATATGTCCATGCGAACCCAATACTGCGGCCTCACTACTGAGGTACTTCTCGGCCAAACCGTCAGCCTGTGCGGCTGGGTGCATCGTCGTCGCGATCATGGCGGCGTCATCTTCATCGACCTGCGCGACCGCGAAGGCCTGGTGCAGGTGGTGTGCGATCCGGACCGCGCTGAAGTATTCAAGAACGCAGAAGCGGTACGCAACGAATTCTGCCTGCGCATCACCGGCGTGGTGCGCCTGCGCCCTGACGGCACCGGCAACAGCAACCTGAAGTCCGGCAAGATCGAAGTACTGGCGCATGAACTGGAAGTGCTGAACCCGTCGATCACGCCGCCGTTCCAGCTGGACGACGACAACTTGTCGGAAACCACCCGCCTGACGCACCGCGTGCTGGACCTGCGCCGTCCGCAGATGCAAAACAACCTGCGCCTGCGCTACAAGGTGACGATGGAAGTGCGCAAATTCCTGGATGCCAACGGCTTCATCGACATCGAAACGCCGATGCTGACCAAGTCGACCCCGGAAGGCGCGCGCGACTACCTGGTGCCGTCGCGTGTCAACGCCGGCCACTTCTTCGCGCTGCCGCAATCACCGCAGCTGTTCAAGCAGCTGCTGATGGTGGCCAACTTCGATCGTTACTACCAGATCGTCAAATGCTTCCGCGATGAAGACCTGCGCGCTGACCGCCAGCCGGAATTCACCCAGATCGACTGCGAAACTTCCTTCATGTCGGAACAGGAAATCCGCGACATGTTCGAGGGCATGATCCGCCTGGTGTTCAAGAACGCGCTGGATATCGACCTGCCTAACCCGTTCCCGGTCATGGACTTCGCTACCGCGATGGCGCTGTACGGTTCGGACAAGCCGGACATGCGCGTCAAGCTGGCCTTCACCGACCTCACCGCAGTGATGAAAGACGTCGACTTCAAGGTCTTCGCCGGCGCTGCCAACATGGAAAACGGCCGCGTGGTCGGCCTGCGCGTGCCTGGCGGCGCGGCCATGCCGCGTTCCGAAATCGATGCCTACACCCAGTTCGTCGCCATCTACGGCGCCAAGGGCCTGGCTTACATCAAGGTCAACGAGAAGGCCAACGGCCGCGACGGTCTGCAATCGCCTATCGTCAAGAACCTGCACGATGCCGCGCTGGCGCAGATCCTGGAACAGACCGGCGCGCAAGACGGCGACCTGATTTTCTTCGGCGCCGACAAGGCCAAGGTGGTCAACGATGCCATCGGCGCCCTGCGCGTCAAGATCGGTCACAGCGAGTTCGGCAAGAAGGCTGGCCTGTTCGACGACACCTGGCGTCCGCTGTGGGTGGTCGACTTCCCGATGTTTGAATACGACGAAGACAGCGGCCGCTGGAACGCCTTGCACCATCCGTTCACATCGCCGAAAGACGGTCACGAAGATTTCATCGAAACCGATCCAGGCAAGGCCATCGCCAAGGCCTACGACATGGTCTTGAACGGCTGGGAACTGGGCGGCGGTTCGATCCGTATCCACCGCGCGGAAGTGCAGAGCAAGGTGTTCCGTGCTCTGAATATCGGCGCCGAAGAAGCGCAGCTGAAATTCGGCTTCCTGCTCGACGCCCTGCAGTATGGCGCGCCTCCGCATGGCGGCCTGGCTTTCGGCCTCGATCGCATCGTCACCATGATGTGCGGCGCCGAGTCGATCCGCGACGTCATCGCCTTCCCGAAGACCCAGCGCGCGCAATGCCTGCTGACGCAAGCGCCGTCGGAAGTCGACGAAAAGCAATTGAAAGAATTGCATATCCGCCTGCGTACGCCAGAAGCGAAAGTAGTCTGATTTTCAGAGACAAAGCAGTCATTAAAAAGCGCGGTTTTCCGCGCTTTTTTTACGCCTCCCGAAACCGGTTTATAGTAGTGCTTTGCGTAGACCGGCTCATTGCAGCACAACCTTGCCCAGCCTGCTAAGCGTGGCCGGTCACTCAGCCGCTGGCGGCGGTGGTGTAGCATGGCTGGCATGATCTTGCGCTTGCCGGATTACGCTGACGCAACCTCATTTTTTTGCTTATTTGCATGTATAAAATTCCCGAATCGGTATTGGTGGTTATTTACACGGAAGACTTGCAGGTGTTGTTGATGCAGCGCGCCGACAAGCTGGATTACTGGCAGTCGGTGACCGGGTCCAAGGATTTCCCCGAGGAAGCGCTGGCAGCGACAGCAAGCCGTGAAGTGCAGGAAGAAACCGGCATTGCGATTGCCGACGGCGGCAGCGTACCCGCCGCCAACCTGAGCGACTGGCGGGTGGCGAATATCTACGAGATTTATCCGGTGTGGCGCCATCGCTACGCGCCGGGTGTGACAAAGAATACCGAACACGTGTTCGGCCTGCTGGTGCCGGCCGGCATCGCGGTCACGCTGGCGCCGCGCGAACATTTGCAATACAAATGGCTGCCTTACCGCGAGGCCGCCGATGCGTGTTTTTCGCCGTCCAACGCCGAGGCTATCCTGCAATTGCCGCATCACCTTGAACAGTAAGCCGTACCCTCCATGAAACTGCGTATCGCAACCTACAACATACACAAGGGCGTTTCCTCGCTCGGCAGCCGACCGCGCGTGCACGCCCTGAAGCAGGCGCTGGCGCGGATGCAGGCGGATGTCTTCTTCCTGCAGGAAGTACAGGGACGGCACGACTTGCTGGCGGCGCGTCACGCGGCGCACTGGCCAGAGCAGCCGCAGCATGATTTCCTGGCCGGCGATTCGCATCACGCCGCCTACGGCATGAACGCCGTCTACGACCACGGCCATCACGGCAACGCTTTGCTGAGCCGCTTCGAAATCGCCTCGCAAAGCAACCAGGACGTCTCCGACCATGCTTATGAGGCGCGCGGCATCCTGCATTGCGTCCTGAAAACCCCGACCGTCGATGTCCATTGCTACGTGGTGCACCTGGGTTTGTTCGGCGGCGGCCGCCGCCGCCAGACCGCGGCCCTGATCGAAGCGGTGCGCAGTTCCTCGCCGCCGGATGCGCCGCTGATCATCGCCGGCGATTTCAACGACTGGGGCAATCGCCTGAGCGACTTCCTGCGGGCGCGGCTGGACGTGACCGAAATATTCGATGAGCGCATCGCCAGCGCCGGCATGATGCAAGGCGTCGGCTCCTACCTGCAGCAGCTGATAGGACGCACGCCCAAGCTGAAGCCGGCGCGGACTTTTCCTGCCGCCTTTCCGTGGCTGCGGCTGGACCGGATTTATCTGCGCGGCTTTACGGTAGAATCGGCGGAAGTCCTGCACGGTGCGGAATGGGCAAAACTGTCGGACCACGCGCCTATCGTAGCGACGCTCAGATTGCGTTAAACACCGTCGCCTGCGCCGGCTTCAACCATGATTTCAGAAAGATCGTCCGCATGCCGTCTCTCTTCTTGTTCGCTTTTTCCATTGCATGCGCGCGGTAAGCTTCAGCGCGGATAATCACATCACGCTGCTGCACAATGGCGCCGCCTTTTTTCCGGCGCTGATTGCCGCGATCGATGCCGCCCGCGTCGAAATCTACCTGGAAACCTATATCTTCGCCGCCGACGCCACCGCAGACTCGGTGCAGCAGGCGCTGACGCGCGCGGCGCAGCGCGGCGTCACCGTGCGCGTGATCACCGACTGGCTCGGCAGCGGCCGCCTGCGCTCGCTGTCGCTGCAACGAGAATTCGAGGCCAGCGGCGTCATGTATCGCGCTTTCAACCCGTGGTTCCGGCGCGGCGTCGCCAGGATGCATCGCAAGATGTGCGTGGTCGACCGCCACATCAGTTTTATCGGCGGCTTGAATATCATCGACGACATGGTTTCCGACGACGATTTGCGTCTGCCGCTGCCGGCGCCGCGCTGGGATTTTGCGGTGAGCATCAGCGGCCCGCTGGTGGCCACCATCCATCTTGAACTGGAAGCGCAATGGCTGCGGCTGGGCGAAATGAAACTGCTGGCGCGCCTGCAGCAGTTCAAGCGCAGCCGCGCCCGTCGCCCAGGCAACGCGCACGGACCAGCGCTGGCGGGCCTGGTGCTGCGCGATAACCTGCGCAACCGCCGCACCATCCAGCGCGCCTATCTGCAGGCGCTGGGACATGCGCGCCAAAGCGCCTTGCTGACCAGCCCTTATTTTGCCCCCGGCCGGAAATTGCGGCGCGGGCTGGAGGAGGCGGCAAGACGTGGGGTCGACGTCACCTTGCTGCTGGGAGTAGGACATTATCGGCTGCAGGATGCGGTGAGCCAGTCTTATTATCCGAAACTGATGAAGGCCGGCGTCAAGATTGTGGAATACCGCAAGACCACGCTGCACGCCAAGGTGGCGGTGGTTGACGAACACTGGGCCACTGTCGGCTCCAGCAATTTCGATGGTTTGAGCCTGCTGGTGAACCAGGAAGCCAACGTGGTGATCAGGGATGCCGATTTTTCCCGCGCGTTGCGGCAGCAGATAGAGATCGGCATCGCCGACGGCGATGCCGTCGCCGTCGATGCCTTCGACAACCTGTCATGGCAGGCGCGTGCCTGGCACGGCACTGCTTTTTTCCTGTATCGCTTGCTGATGCGGGTGATCACCATCGGCAACCGCGAATGACCGCGGCCTGCTCACGCTGAGCCCAACCGCCGGAATGAAACGGGCCGCTGCATCTCTGCTGCGGCCCACATCGCCGGCAACCGCGATCGGCTAGATCTGCACCCAGGCGCCCTTGAACACGATGGGTCCGGTCGGGCCGTTGGGATTCGGCGAGCCGCCCTTCGGTTCCAGCGTCACCGCCAGCAGCGGTATCGACTGCGGCGTGGCGTTGGCCGGCAATGCCAGGCTGACGCTGCCGTCGGCGGCCAGCAGGCCGAGCGAGCGTGGCGGACCTTCTTTCGGCACGGCCCACAGTTCCAGGCTCTTGTCGGCGGCAATCGCTTGCGGCGCGATCACCTTGACGGTCAGGCGGCCGCCTGGGGCATCGCCGGTCACCACGGCAATCGGCTGGGCCTGGTCGTTGCTCAGCATCGCGATATACGAGGAGGCTGGCATGGGCGCCGGCAGCGGCTGTAATTGCTTGGTAAGCAGCAGCGAGGTCAGGATGATGGCGGCGGCGGTGGAGAACATGCCTAGTCCGCGCCAGAAGCTGATGTCTTCGCGCAGCTCGAACCAGAAAGAGCGCTGGCGCCGCGGCTTGGCGGACAGGCCGAGCTTGGCTTCGAGCGCTGGCCAGACTGCGGCCGGGGGAGGCACTGCCGGCGTCAGTTCGGCCAGCGGATGCAGCCGGTCCTGCCATTCGGCGACTGCCAGGCGCAATGTGTCGTGGCGCCGCAGCAGGCTCTCGAAACGGCGGCGCGCACCGCCCTTGAGCGTGCCCAATACGTACTCGGCCGCCAGCTTGTCTACCAGGGCAGGATTGGTCTGGATGTTCATCGGGCGCCCCCCAGCGTGCCCAGACAGGTCTTGAGGCGCTCCAGGCCGCGCCTGATCCAGGTCTTGACGGTGCCGATCGGCAGCTTCATCTGTTCCGCGACTTCGCTATGCGACAGGTCGTGATAGAAGGACAGGGCAATGGCTTGACGATGCAATCCCTCCAGGCGCCCCAGGCATGCTGCCAGCGCCTTCGCATCCGTGGTGAGTTGCAGCGCTTCCAACGGTGTCGGGTCAGCGCTCTCCATTGCGTTCATGACTTCCTTGTCGAATGTGTCGGCATCGATCTCGACGGCGCTGTCGCTACGGCGCAGGAAATCGAAGGCTTTGTTGCGCACGATGGTGGTCATCCAGGTCATCGGGGCGGCCAGGCTGGCCTGGTAGCTGTCTGCATTGTTCCAGACGTTGACGAAGCTGTCCTGCAGAACCTCTTCTGCCCATTCGCGCTTGACTAGTATACGCAGCGCGAAGCCAAACAGTTTCGGCGCAGTCGCGTCATAGAGAGCGCGGAAGGCAAGGGCGTCCTTGCGGGCGACTGCAGCCAGCCAGATCTTCAGTTGTTCCGGTTGCAAGTCGGTGGAGGGCAATTCGGCTCCCTTTAGATTAGATACGGCTGCGTCGCCTTGGCGGCGTGTCTTGGTTTTGTTGTTGCGCAAACAAGCAGCGCCATGTGCAGATTACCGCATGGGAACTCGTGACGCAACTTGCAGGCGGCGCTTGCTCAAGCGGGGCTGGCGGACGGGCGTAAAAAAGCCCGCTGTCAGGAAGCGGGCTCTTGGCTGCGGCGTTGTTGCTTGCCGCAGGGTAGGGCTATTTCTTCAGCGAATCGCGGATTTCGCGCAGCAGCACGATGTTTTCCGGATCGGCCGCAGGCGCAGGCGGGACTTCGCCGCGCAGCTTGTTGATGATGCGCACCATCTGGAAAATCACGAAAGCCAGGATGACGAAATTCAGGGCGATGGTGATGAAGTTGCCGTAGGCCAGCACGGCGCCGGCTTTCTTGGCTTCGGCCAGGGTCAGGCCTGCGGCCTGGCCGTTCAGCGGGAAGTAGTGGTTGGCAAAGTCGAGGCCGCCGAAAATCTTGCCGACCACCGGCATGATGATGTCCTGCACCAGTGAGTCGACGATCTTGCCGAAGGCGCCGCCGATGATGACGCCGACCGCCAGATCCATCACATTGCCTTTGAGCGCAAAGGTCTTGAATTCTTGCATCATGCTCATATCGCTATTTCTCCATACTAATGTTGACAGTCGGTAAGATACTGCGATCGCGACCGGATTAAAAGGACAAAATTGTCAATTCTTGTTATTTTCCACCATCTTTTCAGGAGCGCCCAGACTTGCTGCGGTGCAAGAATGAGCATCTGAAGGGAATTGTGCCAGATTTAACGGCAGAATCGATGTAATTAAGTGATTTTGTACTTGACTGTACGTATTTCCTTTAAAACAGTCTCCGGCTTCGATATAATCTAGGGTTGCTAGAAGTTCCGTGCAATTTTCGTATTTTGACTGATTGGGGTTGGTATGAGTATCGAAAAGCAGGTCGATTCCGGTCGGCGTGGTTTGCTCGTCGCTACATGCGCGGCGGGTGGAGTGGCCGGTCTGGCCACTGCGGGGGCTTTTGTGTCCACGTTCCAGCCGTCCGAGCGCGCGAAAGCAGCAGGAGCGCCAGTGGAAGTGGATATTTCCGGCATTAAACCAGGCGAGATGCAAGTGTTCGAGTGGCGCGGTAAGCCCGTCTGGATCATGAAGCGTACCCCCGAGCAACTGAAAGGGCTGGAACATACCGCCTCTGAAGTTGCCGATCCCGAGTCGCTCAAGCCCTACACCATGGACTTGCCCGACTATTGCAAGAACAAGTCGAACAACCGCGGCCATGTCGGCCACGAAGAAACCCTGGTGCTGGTCGGTATCTGCCCGCATCTGGGCTGCTCCCCATCTTCGAAATTCACGCCAGGCGCGCAGGCTTCGCTGCCGGACGACTGGCAAGGCGGCTTCCTTTGCCCTTGCCATGGTTCCACCTTCGACCTGGCCGGCCGTGTCTTCAAGAACAAGCCAGCGCCGAACAATCTCGATGTGCCACGCTACATGTACCTGTCCGATACCAAGATCGTCATTGGTAAAGACGAGAAAGGTGAGGCTTAAACCATGGCATTCCACGAAAAACAGCTGCCGGCCGATGCCCCCATCGCCGAGAAAGCCTTGAACTGGGTCGATGCGCGTTTCCCCGTGACTTCCACCTGGAAGGCGCATCTGTCGGAATACTACGCGCCTAAGAACTTCAACTTCTGGTACGCCTTCGGTTCGCTGGCGCTGCTGGTGCTGGTGATCCAGATCGTCACCGGCATCTTCCTGGTGATGCACTACAAGCCGGACGCTACCCTGGCTTTCGCCTCGGTGGAATACATCATGCGCGACGTGCCGTGGGGCTGGCTGGTGCGCTACATGCACTCGACCGGCGCTTCGGCCTTCTTCATCGTGGTCTACCTGCACATGGTGCGCGGCCTGCTGTACGGTTCGTACCGCAAACCGCGCGAGCTGGTGTGGCTGTTCGGCGTCGGCATTTTCCTGTGCCTGATGGGCGAAGCCTTCATGGGCTATCTGCTGCCTTGGGGCCAGATGTCCTACTGGGGCGCGCAGGTGATCGTCAACCTGTTCGGTGCGATTCCTTTCATCGGCCCTGACCTGTCGCTGTGGATCCGCGGCGACTACGTGGTGTCGGACGCTACCCTGAACCGCTTCTTCTCGTTCCACGTGATCGCGATTCCGCTGGTGCTGATCGGCCTGGTGGTAGCCCATATCATCGCCCTGCACGAAGTCGGCTCGAACAATCCCGACGGCGTCGAGATCAAGGAAAAGCTGGATGCCAAGGGCATACCGCTGGACGGCGTGCCTTTCCACCCTTACTACTCGGTGCATGACGTGATGGCGGTTGCGGTGTTCCTGATTGTCTTCAGCGCGGTGGTGTTCTTCGGCCCGGAAATGGGCGGCTACTTCCTCGAGTACAACAACTTCGTCCCGGCCGATTCGCTCAAGACGCCGCCGCATATCGCACCGGTCTGGTATTTCACGCCTTACTATTCGATCCTGCGCGCAGTGACTTCGGACTTCATCATCTACCTGCAAGCCGGCGTCGCCGCCTTTGTCGCGCTGCTGTGGTTGAAGTCGTCGCTGAGCGGCATCGTCAAGATTGCCTCTACCGTGATCGGCGTGGCCATCATCGGCGCCATGTTCATCTTCGACGCCAAGTTCTTCGGCGTGGTCCTGATGGGCGTCTCGGTCATGATCCTGGCCGGCCTGCCTTGGCTGGATCATTCCAAGGTCAAGTCGATCCGCTATCGTCCGAGCTGGCACAAATACATCTACATCCTGTTTGCGATCACGTTTGTGGTGCTGGGCTACCTCGGCGTGCAACCGCCATCGGCCATCGGCGGCTATGTGTCGAAAGTCTGCACTTTCATCTACTTCGGCTTCTTCCTGCTGATGCCATGGTGGAGCGCGGCGGGTACGTTCAAGCCGGTGCCGGACCGTGTTGTTTATCACCCGCACTAAGCCAGAGGATAAGAACATGACATTGCTTAAAAGCGCATTGATAAAAAAATTAGTGGCGACTCTGGTGCTGCTGCCTGCGCTGGCTTTCGCCAGCGAAGAAGGCGGCTATCCGCTGGATACCGCTCCGCCGCAGGGGAATAACCTGTCGGCGCTGCAGAACGGCGCCAAGCTGTTCGTGAATTACTGTCTCAACTGCCACTCGGCATCGTCCATGCGCTACAACCGCCTGCGCGATATCGGCCTGACAGAAGAGCAGATCAAGGACAACCTGCTGTTCACCACCGACAAGGTCGGCGGCCTGATGACCATCGCCATGGCGCCGAAAGACGGCAAGGAATGGTTCGGCGCCGCGCCGCCGGACCTGTCGGTGATTGCCCGCGCCAAGGCATCCGGCGCCGGCAGCGGCCCGGACTGGCTGTACACCTACCTGCGCACCTTCTATAAGGACGATACCCGTCCAAGTGGATGGAATAACATGGTTTTCCCTAACGTCGGCATGCCGCACGTACTGTGGGAACTGGAAGGCATTCGTACTGCCAAATACGAAGACGTAAAAGATCCTCACGAAGAAGGCAAGATGGAGCACAAGTTTGTCGGTTTCGAGCAGCTCAAGCCAGGCAAGATGAACAAGGTCGAATATGACGTTGCAGTCGCCGACCTGGTTTCCTATCTTGAATGGATGGGCGAGCCTGCTCAGAATACCCGCAAGCGCCTGGGCGTCTGGGTACTGCTGTTCCTCGGCATGTTCTTTGTTCTGGCATGGCGCCTCAACGCGTCATACTGGAAAGACGTTAAGTAGTTCATATCCGCGATTTTGCGGATATGCGTTTTGGGGTGAGCCGTATGGGTCTCACCCTTTTGTTTCTAAGGAACTATAAAAATGATGGTTCTCTATTCGGGTACAACCTGCCCATTTTCACAACGCTGCCGTCTCGTTCTGTTCGAGAAAGGCATGGACTTTGAAATTCGCGATGTCGACTTGTTCA
>NZ_DATMRB010000074.1:0-3142 GCF_035566555.1 Collimonas sp. | reverse complement strand
GTGGAAAACGTCGAGCGCAATATCGAAAACGGCTTGTCCGCCAAGGAAGCGACCTATAAAGCGATGCGCGAAGTATCGGGACCGATCGTGGCGATCGCCCTGACCCTGTGCGCGGTGTTTGTACCTTTGGCTTTCGTCAGCGGCCTGACCGGCGAGTTCTTCAAGCAGTTCGCCCTGACCATTGCTATCTCGACCGTGATCTCGGCCTTCAACTCGCTGACCCTGTCGCCCGCCCTGGCCGCCCTGCTGCTGAAAGGCCACGGCGCCAAGAAGGACGGCTTCCAGCGCGCCATCGACCGTGTCTTCGGCGGTTTCTTCTCGGTGTTCAATAAGGTCTTCCATCGCGGCTCGACCTCGTACGGCGAAGGCGTCACCGGCATCCTGAAGCGCAAGACAGCGGCGCTCGGCGTGTATGCCGTGCTGATCGGCCTCACCATGCTGCTGTTCCACACCGTGCCGAACGGCTTCATCCCGGCGCAGGACAAGCAGTACCTGGTTGGTTTCGCCCAGCTGCCTGACGCTGCTTCGCTCGACCGTACCGAGGACGTGATGCGCAAGATGTCCGACATCGCGCTGAAACAGCCAGGCGTGGAATCGGCCGTGGCCTTCCCCGGCCTGTCGATCAACGGCTTCGTCAACAGCCCGAACTCCGGCATCGTATTTACCACGCTGAAGCCGTTCGACGAACGCCGCAGCGCTGATCAAAGCGGCGAGGCGATTGCGCAGCAGCTGAACCAGAAATTCTCGGCTATCCAGGGCGCCTTCATCGCCGTATTCCCGCCGCCGCCGGTACAAGGGCTGGGCACCATCGGCGGCTTCAAGCTGCAGATCGAAGACCGCGGCGCACTAGGCAACCAGGCCCTGAACGACGCCCTGCAAGCCTTCATGGCGAAAGCGCACCAGGCGCCGGAACTGGCTGGCATGTTCTCCAGTTTCCAGATCAACGTACCGCAGCTGTACGCCGACGTCGACCGTGTCCGCGCCCAGCAACTGGGGGTGTCTATCCCGTCGGTGTTCGACACCTTGCAGATCTACCTGGGTTCCTTGTACGTGAACGATTTCAACAAGTTCGGCCGCACCTTCCAGGTTCGGGTCCAGGCTGATGCGCCGTTCCGCGCCCATGCCGAAGATATCGGCTTGCTGAAAGCACGCAACGACAAGGGCGAAATGGTGCCGCTATCCTCGCTGCTGAAGATGACGCAAAGCTATGGCCCCGACCAGGCTGTGCGCTATAACGCCTTCCCTTCGGCCGACGTCAACGGCGGCCCGGCGCCAGGCTATAGCACCGGCCAGGCCCAGGCAGTAGTGGAACGCATCGCGGCCGAGACCCTGCCGCGCGGCATCAGCTACGAGTGGACTGAAATCACTTACCAGGACAAGATCGCCGGCAATACCCTGTTCATCATCTTGCCGCTCTCGATCCTGCTGGTGTTCTTCGTGCTGGCTGCCCAGTATGAAAGTTTGACCTTGCCGCTGGCGGTGCTGCTGATCGTACCGATGGGGATCTTGTCGGCGATTGCCGGCGTCTGGCTGACCCGTGGCGACAACAATATCTTCACCCAGATCAGCTTGATCGTGCTGGTGGGGCTGGCCTGCAAGAACGCCATCCTGATTGTCGAATTCGCCCACGAGCTGGAGCTGCAAGGACGCTCCATCTACGCTGCGGCGATCGAAGCTGCACGTCTGCGCCTGCGGCCTATCCTGATGACCTCGATCGCCTTTATCGCCGGTGTCGTGCCGCTGATCCTGTCGAGCGGCGCCGGCGCCGAAATGCGCCATGCGATGGGCGTGGCGGTGTTCTCGGGAATGATCGGGGTGACGGCTTTCGGCCTGTTCCTGACGCCGATCTTTTACGTACTGTTGCGCACCCTGGCATCGCGCTGGACAACCGGCAACAAGCATGAAGCCGAGGCCTATACCGGTCCGGGCCATGCGCCGCACGGCAGCGTCACGCCTGCGATTGCCAGCACCGCGCAAATTGAAGGAATCTGACCATGAAAAGCTTTAACTTGAAACTGACTGCAATGATGGCAGCGCTGGTGCTGGCAGGCTGCTCCACCACCAAACCGCCGGAACAGGTCGCGGTCGACACCCCGGCCCAGTACCGCGAAGCGGCAGCGCTGGACGGCAGCTGGAAAGTGGCGCAGCCGGCTGACGCCGCCGATCGCGGCGTCTGGTGGTCGGTGTTCGGCGACGCTGAACTCAGCAAGCTGATCACGGACGCCACCCAGTCCAGCCCGACTCTGGTAATGGCCCTGGCACGCGTCAAGGAAGCGCGCGCCACCGCCGGCCTGGCCGACGCCGACCGCGCCTTCCAGCTGGGCGCCGCCTTCGGCCCTACCCGCCAGGGTACGGCCAGCGCCACTTCCACCCAATGGCAGGCGCAGCTCGGCGCCTCCTATGAGGTCGACCTGTTCGGCCGCCTGTCGGACAGCAGCCGCGCCGCCCGCCTCGATGCCGAAGGCCAGGAAGCAGCGTATCGCTCGGTGCTGCTGGCGCTGCAGGCCGACGTCGCCCAGCAGTATTTCGCGATCCGCTCGCTCGATTCGGAACTCGACGTGCTGCAGCAAACCATCAAGCTGCGCCAGGAAAACCTGCGCCTGGTGCAGCATCGCTACGATGCCGGCGACACCAGCGAACTGGATGTGGCGCAAGCCCAGACCGAGTTGTCGGTGACCCAGGCGGAACAGGAAGGCGTCAGCCGCAACCGCGCCCAGCGTGACCATGCGCTGGCGATCCTGCTGGGCAAGGCGCCGGCCCAGTTCACCCTGGCCAGCGCACCGCTGCAGCCGGTGACGGTCAGCGTGCCGCCCGGCCTGCCGTCCGACCTGCTGGAACGGCGCCCAGACATCGCCCAGGCGCAGCGCCAGCTGGCAGCCGCCAGCGCCCGCATCGGCGTCGCCAAGGCCGGCTTCTTCCCGAGCCTGGTGCTGACCGCTTCCGGCGGCTTCGCCTCGGACGCGCTGCACAACCTGTTCCAGTGGTCCAGCCGCAGCTGGATGCTGGGACCGCTGGTGGGCAGCGTGCTGAACCTGCCCCTGCTCGACGGCGGCCGCAACAAGGCTAACCTGGCCAAGGCCGACGCCAACTATGAATCGGTGGTGGCCAACTACCGCCAGCAGGTGCTGGTCGGCTTCCAGGA
>NZ_DATMRB010000073.1:0-3414 GCF_035566555.1 Collimonas sp. | reverse complement strand
GGTACACCAGCGTACCGTCGGCCTGCCAGCGCGCCAGGTCGCCGCTCTTGTACAAGCGTGCACCGGGCTGCTGCGAAAAACGGTCGGCGACGAAGCGCTGCTCGGTCAGTTCCGGCTGGTTCAGGTAGCCGCGCGCTACGCCGGCGCCGCCCACGTACAGTTCGCCTGGCACGCCTACCGGCGCCGGCTGGCCTTGCGCATCCAGCAGATATACGCTGAGATCCGGTATGCGTACGCCGATCGGGCTGACGCCACCGCGCACGGTATCGGCAGCATCGATAGGCTGGTAAGTGACGTGCACCGTTGTTTCGGTGATGCCGTACATATTGATCAGCTGCGTGGCGCAACCGGGGTTCTGCGCATACCACGGGATCAGGGTCACAGGTTCCAGCGCCTCGCCGCCGAAAATCACCTGCCGCAACTGATGCGTCTGGGCGCCGTCGCCTTGCGCTGCAATCAGCTGGCGGAAGGCGCTTGGCGTCTGGTTCAGAATGGTCACCTGTTCGCTGCAGAGCAGACGATAGAAATCTTCCGCCGAACGCGCCGTTTCCAGCGGCACCACCACCAGCCGGCCGCCATGCAGCAGCGCCCCCCAGATTTCCCATACCGAGAAATCGAAGGCAAAGGAATGGAACAGGGTCCAGACATCTGCTGCGCCGAAATGGAACCAGGCATCGGTGGCGGCAAACAGGCGCGTGACATTGCGGTGTTCAACCATCACCCCCTTCGGTGTGCCGGTCGACCCCGAGGTGTAGATTACGTAGGCCATGTCCGACGGCGCCAGATGGCCGCCGCCGGGATTATGGTCCGGATAGTCGTTCCAGACAGGTAGCTGCAGATCCAGCACCGGCAACTCCGGCGCAATCGTCGCTTTCACCTGCAGCCAGCCGCCTTCGATCCCGCCCTGCGTCAGCACTATCCGTGGCGCGCTGTCGCTCAACATGTGTGCCAGGCGGTCCGCCGGATAAGCCGGATCCAGCGGCACATAGGCCGCGCCTGCCTTCAGCACGGCCAGCAAGGCGACCACCATGGCCAGGCCGCGTTCGACGCAGATCGCCACTCTATCGTCAGGCTGGACACCCAACTCGCGCAGGTAATGCGCCAATTGATTGGCCTGGCGGTTGAGCTCGGCATAACTCAGCTGCTCCGTCCTGTGCACGACTGCCACTGCCAGCGGAGTTTTTGCCGCCTGCGCTTCGAACAGTTGCGGCAAGCGCTGCCCGGGATGCTGTTCCTGCATGGCGTTCCAGCTGTTGACGATCTCATTCCGCTCAGTCGCGGGCATGACGTCGATGCTATTGATGGCCCGTTCCGGCGTTGCTTCCAGCGCCGCGACCAATCCTTCCAGCGCCGTTTCCATATAGCCGCAAATGCGCATTGCGCCCACAGCAGGCATCACCTGCGCGGTCAAAGCGAAACCTTGTCCCAGGTCGTCGACCGACAGGCTCAAGGGATAGTTGCTGCGCTCTTCTCCTGAAATCTGCGTGATGCCTTGCCATACGGCCTGCTCTGCCGGCGACGGTTCGCCGAGCGTGCTGTGGCGATAGTTGAGCAAGGCCGAGAACAAGGGCTGCGGCGCGGCGATCGCGCTGGCTCGTTGCGCCAGCGCCAGCGAGGCGTGTTCGTGCTCCATCAGTTGCACCAGCAAGGCGTGGGTATGCCGTACGCTGGCTGCGACGCCTTGTCCATCGATGTTGACGCGCAGCGGCAGCGTATTGATCAGCAGGCCCATCATGCGGTCGGCGCCCTCGCCGCCCTGCATGCGGCCGAACAGCACCGTGCCGAACACCACATCGCTGCGATTGGCGACCCGCGCCAGTACCTGCGCCCAGGCCAGATGGCACAGGCTGGCGGCGCTCACGCCGAGCTGCCGCGCCTGCTGCCGCAAGCGCTGCGACAGCGCCGCGCCGAGCCGCACATGGCTCTCTTCCAGGCCATCGCCATCGCCATGCACCTCCAGCAAGCCGAAGGGTGCTGTCGGTTCATCGACACCCTCCAGCATCTGGCGGAAAAACGTTTCATGCGCTTCGGTGCTGGCGCCCAGCCGGGCTTGCGCAACGTAATTGCGGAACTGCAGCGGCGCCGGCAATTGCGCTTGCCGTCCCTGGAGATACTCCCCGATCTCGGCATGGATGACTTCCAGGGTAGTGTGGTCGTTGATCAGGTGATGCACCAGGGTTAGCAGCACCCAGCGCTGCTGTGCAGCGTCGTAAGCAAAGCTGGTGCGCATCAATGGCGCCTGGGTAAGATCCAGCCGGGTATGGCGAGGATCGAAGCGCGCACGCAACTGGCCGGCAACCTCACCATCGGCTGGATCGAGGATCAGTTCTTCCTGCACCAGCGGTGCAGCGCGCCAGACCACCTGCAGCGGTTCCGGCACACCTTCCCAGACGATGGCGGTGCGCAGCACGTCGTGGCGCTGTATCACGCTTTGCAAAGCGGCCAGGTAAGTTTCCAGCCGCTGCCGCGTGTCGAAGCTGGTCATGCCCACCAGCAGATAGGGATCGCCTTCCTTCGCCATCAGGTGATGGAACAAAATCCCTTCCTGCAAGGGCGCCAGCGGATAGATATCCTGCACATTGGCAGCCCCGCCCGGCACCCGTTCGACCACGCGCGCAATCTCCGTCTCGCTCAGGTTCACCAGCGGCAGCATCGCCGGCGTAATCTGTGCGCAGCCGGCCGGGATCAGGTTGGCCGGCACCGCCACCAGGCGGCTTTCCGCACCGACCGACGCTGCCAGTCCGGCCAGCGTCGGCGTCGCAAACAGCGCCCGCACCTCGGCCGTCAAGCCTTGCTGGCGCATCCTTTCCATCAGGCTCACCGCCAGCAGCGAATGGCCGCCCAGCGAAAAGAAATTGTCATGGCGGCCGATGCGTTCGATCTGCAACAGCGCTGACCAGATCGCCGCCAGCGCGATTTCAGTCTCGCCTTGCGGCGCCTCATAACTGCTCGCAGCGTAGGCATCGCTGGCCGGCGCCGGCAGGTTCTTGCGGTCCAGCTTGCCGTTGGCCGTCAGCGGCAAGGCTTCCAGCGTGACATAGGCAGCCGGCACCATATAGTCCGGCAGATTGCCGCTCAGGTGTGTGCGCAACGTTTCGACATCGACCTCTTGATTGACGACGATATAGGCCACCAGGCGCTTGTCGCCCGGCGTATCTTCGCGTGCAATCACCACCGCTTCGCGGATCGCCGCATGCGTAGCCAACTGCGCTTCGATTTCGCCCAGCTCGATGCGGAAACCGCGGATCTTGACCTGGAAGTCGTTGCGGCCCAGGTACACCAGCGTACCGTCGGCCTGCCAGCGCGCCAGGTCGCCGCTCTTGTACAAGCGTGCACCGGGCTGCTGCGAAAAACGGTCGGCGACGAAGCGCTGCTCGGTCAGTTCCGGCTGGTTCAGGTAGCCGCGCGCTACGC
>NZ_DATMRB010000072.1:0-3782 GCF_035566555.1 Collimonas sp. | reverse complement strand
TTGGATGCTGGGCGCCATGGCCGCGCAACTGTCACGCGTGGGTGAGCTGGCACCAGATCCGGTGTCGGATTCTTTGAACTATCTCGAGTGGCTGAAAAATCGCATGCAGATTATCAGCGAATACCCGGAATCGGAATTCTTGGGGCTATACGCGATGCGTCACCGCGGCAACAAGCTGCTGATGCACTTCTTTGAGACGGTCGAAATAGACGAGGGATTCGTTGCATTACCACATGAGGGATCGGAGGCTGAGTCGTTGCCTCCGGCCCGATTTCCAGTTTCAGCCTGCGTTAGTGAGTTCGCGAAGAGAGTTACTGGAAAACCTGCGCAATATGGCAGTTAGCTTGAGTTTATATTCAAGCACCTCGTACCCGGAGGCGATGCGCATGGGGATCTCGGATGCACGGGATTTCCTGGAATCTAAGGCGTTTGATACCTGGGTGAAGAATCGGGAGCTGGAGCAAAAGGTGCAGCTTGCTTTAGTAGGGCGCCTGGATGGGGTTATCAAGGCGATAGGGTCACTAGGTAAGGTAATTAGTCGATAGGGGCCATGTGAGGTTCCTGCCGGCGCAAATCATTGATGGGAAGAGGCATGGCAGAACCAACAAGCACCCTAGCGGCAGTATGGCTGGGGGTCACGAAATACCTGTTGCCGCTACTGCCGGGGGCGGTGGGGTCGGCCGTTGCCCTGAAATTTCTGGGTGACGGCTTGAACTGGTGGCAGAAGCTGTCCAGTTTCGCCGCCGGCCTGGCGTGTGCCGTCTACATTGCGCCGGTGCTGATCGAGTGGTTCGCCATTACCGGCGCGCGGACCCATTCCGGTATCGAGTTCCTGGTTGGCCTGTTTGCGCTGGCCACGGCGCGCGAAGTATTTAAGGAAATTAACGAAGCGGACATCATCGGTACGTTGAAGCGCCGCTATCTGGGAGCAAAAAATGATCCAACTAATTAATACGGTAGCTAACCTGGTACTGCTAGCGTTTTGCTTATGGGCGGTCCTGAACAAGCATCTGGAAACGCAGGTGCTGGGTACTTCTGCACTGTCCCTGGTGGCGCTCACGTCCTTTGTGAACATCATGCGGCCGGATGCTTTTGGTTTCTGGAGCGAGCAATCTGAGGTGGTGTCGAATGTGGCTGTCGCGATTCTGGCCGTATGGTTCTGGCGCCGGTGGCATTGCCTGGGGAAACGATGAATCTGTCCGCCTCCCAGCTCTCAACGGCTTTGCTGATTCCTACCGCGCTTGCGACGGACTGGGATGCACCGATCAATGCGGCGATGGCCGAGTTCGGCATCAGCACGCCGGCAAGGTGTGCGGCATTCATTGCACAGATTGGCCACGAAAGTGCCGGGCTGTCTCGCTTATCCGAGTCGTTTGATTATTCGGTGCAGGGGCTGATTGCCACCTTTGGCAAGCGTATTGCCATGCACGCCGCCGCCCTTGGCCGCCAGCCAGGAGAGAAGATGGTGCCGCTGGATCGCCAGATCCGGATCGCCAACATCGTCTACGCCAATCGGTACGGTAATGGCGACGTCGCTTCCGGCGATGGCTGGCGCTATCGCGGCGGCGGCCTGAAGCAAGTTACGTTTCGCGACAACTACGCAGCATGTTCGGCTGCGCTGGGTGTTGATTGCGTTGCCGTCCCGCAGCGACTTTCCACGGACAGGGCTTTCGCGGCCCGCTCGGCGGGATGGTTCTGGCACTCGATTGGTGGCAATGCCTATGCCGATAGGGGCGATTTTGATGGGCTGTCGACACGGATTAATGGCGCCGGCATCACGGCTGAGAGCCGGGCCGCGCGGCGCGCGCGCTGGGCGGCATGCAAAAGTTCCTTGGGGGTCGTATGAATCTATTGAAGGAGGTGTTGCCATGGTGGGCACGCTGGCTGGCCCTCGCTTCGGCTGCTGCTGTGTTCGGGACGATCTGCTACAACAAAGGCAAGCAGGACGAGGGTGAAAAGCACATTGCGTACGTCAATCAGCTGGCCGAGCGCTCAATCAAAATCGCCAAAGCACAGCAGGTTGTCGTTGCGCAGACGCAGATCAAATATGTCGACCGCATCAAGACCATTTACCTCAAGGGAGAAACCATTGAAAAGCAGGTTCCGAACTATATTACGCAAGCGGATAATGCTCACTTTGCTGTTAATGCCGGCTTTGTGCGCTTGTACGACGCCGCCTGGTCAGGTGAGGATCCCGGACCTGCCGCCGATTCTGACCGGGAACCCGCCGGCGTTTCGCTTGCTCAGGTCGCTGCCGTCGACATCAGTAATGCAACCAATTGTCGCGCCTGGCGAGAATTGGCTTTAGGTCTGCGCGAGTATTACGCACATCTACAAGCGGCCACAAATGCGACCAAAAAGTTTTAGTCGTTGTCAGGCGCAAACCGATTGCCGGGATGACTATCAGAAGGAACAGGAGGCGCTCAGGCGCGCCGGACGTTGATGGTATACCTGCCCCGCCGCCATGTTGTAACGGCAGCGCCTGCATTGATTAAGGCCGCACACGCGGCCTTTTTTAACGTCCTGATATTGTCGCCTTGCCATGAAAAAAGCTGTCGGCCATGGCCTTCGCCGGCGTCGGGTAACAGCAGCGCATTGCTGCGCCGCCGTTCCCTAAGAACGGAGCGTGCGACTTTCATCGCACTCCGCTCAAGCCTCTCGAAGTCTTCTTTCGTCAACCGATACCACCAAGCCTAGCGTGAGAGCCGCATTTGCGCTTGCAGCCCTCCATGCATTGTCCTGACCGCTTCAGGCCAGACAGTTACCCGTCTTGCCCGGGGGCAGTAGGCTACCGTTGACGGCACAACGGGCTTTGTCACCACGATGTTCAGCGGGCAAAGCAATTACCTCATCAGCACCATGTCGCACCAGTCCCCCCCACGCCTGCCGGCTTCGTTAAAGGCACTCCTTTTAACGCAGTTCGCAAAAACGCCAAGCCCAAAAGGTGTGCGGGGTTCACGGGGAAGTCGGCCGCAACAGGTTGACGCAAAATGACGCACTTTTGGAGTGAACCCCTGCGACTGGACCAGGGGCAGTAAAAAATTCAAGTCGCCTGCAGTGCGCATTCCGCCTCGAATTGTTTGGGTGTCTTTGTCCGGTAACATTTCGTTTCGCAAATCAGGTCGCCTAGAAGGGTTGATGAGTCCAAGCAAGGTCTCCTTTGGACCTTGTGTTTTTCTGGCTCAGGAGGAACTCACTACTGATCTAGATTCGGTGGCCCTGCGTTGAAATTTGGTTTTCTGGTTGCTCACAAAACAGTAGTTTTATGAACAGATCAAAGTGCTGCGATTTTTCTTCGTGAAAGTTGTCCTCGAGTGTTAATATACTCGTCAATTTTTCAATGTCCTGGATGCGTCCATGAATCAACGCATTGGATACGCCCGCGTATCGACCGATGATCAGCATCTAGACCTGCAGCGCGACGCGCTACAGCAGGCTGGGTGCGGCGTGATCTACGAAGAAGCGGCCAGTGGGAAGGATACAGCGCGGCCGGAGCTTGAGCAGTGCCGTAAAGCGCTACGGGCAGGGGATACCCTTGTCGTGTGGCGGCTGGATCGCCTCGGACGCAGTTTGCCCGACCTGGTGCAGATCGTGGCCGATCTGGAGCAGCGCTGCATCGGTTTCGAGAGCCTGACAGAGAAGATCGAGACGGGCAGCGCAGCGGGCAAGCTGATTTTTCATGTGTTTGCGGCACTGGCGGAATTTGAGCGGGGCTTGATCCGCGAGCGCACGCACGCTGGTTTGGCTGCAGCGCGTGCCCGTGGCCGGGTAGGCGGCCGCAA
>NZ_DATMRB010000071.1:0-6965 GCF_035566555.1 Collimonas sp. | reverse complement strand
TGGTGCTGATCATCATGCTGATCATCACGATTCCGATCCAGAATCATGCGATCAAGCTGAACATGCCGACCGGTAATCCGCCGCCGCCGCTGGCTCTGCCAGTGGTCGACACGGTGGATATCGATCCGAGCGGCACGGTGACGTGGAACGGGACGCCGATGGCGAACCGCGCAGAACTGGAAGATCGCCTGAAGACGGTGGTCGCCGGCGGCAACATCGATGAAGTGCATCTGCGTCCGAACAAGGCGGTGGAGTATAAGTCGGTCGCGGCCGTGATGGCGTCGGCGCAGCGTCTGGGCGTCACCAAGATCGGTATCGTCGGCAACGAGCAGTTCATGGAGTAGCAAATAGTACTGTTTTAATCAGAAAACACGGCCTTCGAGTGGTTTTTCGGTCTAATTTTTAATACCACTTAAAGGCCGGTTGACAGCCGCTTTCTGTCCCCATAAAGTGAATCCAGTTTGTTTCCGCGAATAAGAACAATGCTAGTGGGCTATAACAACCAAATCAAGAGTGCCTGTCACGTATCCAGCACGCATGGCGGCGTTGCACATGCTCGCAATAGTCTCGCTATTGCTCCGCTGTGCGCCTTGCCCTGCGTGCCGGATCCGCGCCCTTCACTCATGATCCGGCTGTTACAGCCCACTAGTGGCAGATGAAAGCGATGGATGCAACAACATGATTGAATATCTGATTGGCGTCGATGGCGGTGGCACCGGCACCCGTGTGCGCCTGGCGCGCAACGATGACGGCGCGCTGCTGGCGACCGGCAGTGGCGGTCCCTCCGGGCTGATGCATGGCGTCGAAGCCGCCTGGTCGGCGGTGCTGGAGGCGCTGCAAGCGGCATTCGCCACGGCTGGGCTGGTGCGGCCGGCGCTCGACAGGATGGCCATCGGCCTCGGCCTGGCCGGCGTCAACAACAAGCAATGGGCGGCCGAATTCTGCGCCGGCAATCCAGGCTTCCGCGATACCGTGATCGAAACCGATGCTTTCACTACATTGCTAGGCGCGCATCAGGGCCAGCCCGGCGTGATCATCGCCATCGGCACCGGCAGCGTCGGCGAAGTGCTGACCGCCGGCGGCAAGCGGCGCGAGGTCGGCGGCTGGGGCTTTCCGGCCAGCGACGAAGCCGGCGGCGCCTGGCTTGGCATGCGCGCCATTACCCACGCCCAGCATGTGCTGGACGGCCGCGCCCCCGGCAGCGACTTTGCGCGCGCCGTGATCCACTTTTGCGACCGCAGCAACCAGGCCCGCGGCGCCCACTTTGACAGTCATCACGACAGCATGTTCGCCTGGCTGGCCAACGCCAGCCAGACCAGTTATGCGCAGCTGGCGCCGCTGGTGATCCAGCACGCCGCCAGCGACGCCGCGGCAGGTCAGCTGATGCGGGCCGCCGGCGAGGAAATAGCGCGCATGGCCGCCGCCCTCGATCCGGATGGAGAGTTACCGATTGCACTGTGCGGCGGCCTTGCCGCGCACATCCAGCCATACCTGCCGGAGCCGCTGCTGGCGCTGGTAGTCAAGCCGCACGCTGATGCAGCAGCGGGTGCCTTACGCTTAATCGACCAAAGATTAAAAGGGAAGCAAACATGCTAGCTCAGATAGAAAAACTCAAACCGGACGGCGCCAGCGACACACCCTTGTATCTGCAGCTGGTCAACCGGCTGTCGGAGCAGATCAACGGCGGCGTCTGGCAGCCGGATGAAGCGCTGCCTTCCGAGCGCATCCTTGCTGAATCGCTGGAAATCTCGCGGGTGACTGCGCGCAAAGCGATCGATGTCTTGTGCGAGCGCGGCATGCTGATCAGGAAACGCGGTTCCGGCACTTACATTACGCCCAAACTGGAACAGCCTTTATCGCGCCTCACCAATTTCAGCGAAGAACTGCGGCAGCGCGGCTTCCGGCCAGGCTCCCAATGGCTATTGCGCGAGACCGGCATCGCCGTCGCCGAAGAAATCCTGGCGCTGGGCTTGTCGCCGAACACCGTGGTGTCGCGCCTGAAGCGCCTGCGTACCGCCGACGATGTGGTGATGGCGATTGAAACCACCACCATCCCGGCCCTGTACCTGCCGGATCCGAAAGCCGTGACCGATTCGCTGTATGTGCACCTGGAGACGCTCGGCGTGGCGCCGGTGCGCGCCCTGCAGCATATCCGCGCCATCAACGCCAGCGCCGACCAGGCCAAGCTGGCCGACATCAAGACTGGCGCCGCCATGCTGCATATCACGCGGGTCGGCTATCTGGAAAACGGCGCGGCGATCGAGCTGTCGCATTCCTATTGCCGGAGCGACTACTATGACTTCGTTGCGGAGTTGCGGCGATGACCGATGGCCGCCAGGCAGGCGGCGCATCTGGCCATGGCGGCGAGCCGCCCGGCGTGACGCTGAGAGGCAATATCCTGACGCCGCAGGGCTGGGTCAGCGGCAGCCTGCATTTCGATGGCCGCATCACGGCGATTGACGGCATGGCGGTCGATCCCGCCGACAATCTCGATCCTTACATCCTGCCTGGCTTCATCGATCTGCACGTGCACGGCGGCGGCGGCAAGGACATCATGGATGGCGGCGACGCCGTCGATGTCATCGCCGCCATCCATGCGCGGCACGGCACCACCAGCATGCTGGCCACTACCATGACCTCGCCGCTGAGCGACCTGGAAAACGCGCTGGAAGCCTGCGGCCACGCCTGCCGCACGCGCCGTCCGGGTACGGCGCGGGTGCTGGGCGTGCATCTGGAAGGACCGTACATCAATCCGGGCAAGCTTGGCGCTCAGCCTGATTTTGCACAGCCGGCGAGCTTGCAGGAAGTGACGCGGCTGAGCGCGCTGGCGCCGGTCAAGCTGATTACGGTAGCGCCTGAAATCGCCGGCCACCTGGAGGTGGTGCGGATGCTGAGCGATTCCGGCATGCGGGTGCAGATCGGCCATACCCTGGGCAGTTACGAAGACGGCGTCCAGGCGCTGGCGCACGGCGCTTCTGGCTTCACCCATCTGTTCAATGCGATGACCGGCTTCCAGGCGCGCGCGCCGGGCATGGTCGGCGCAGCACTGGCGCACGCGCGCTACTCGGAACTGATTCCCGATCTGCTGCATGTGCATCCGGGCGCGATCAAGGCGGCCTTGCGTTCGATTCCGCGCCTGTACTGCGTGACCGATTCGACCGCCGCCACCGGCATGCCGGACGGCGACTACATGCTGGGACGCCAGCAAGTGCACAAATGCATGGGCGGCGTCAGGCTGGCCGACGGCACCCTGGCCGGCAGCACGCTGACCATGGACCAGGCGCTGCGCAACCTGGTCGGCCTCGGCCTCGACCTGGCCGACGCCTCGCGCCGGGTCTCGACCTACGCCGCGGATCATCTCGGCCTGGCGGAACGCGGCCGCCTGGCCAGCGGCTGTCATGCCGATCTAGTGGTACTGGACCGGAAACTCAATTTAACCAAGGTATATGTAGAGGGAGAGCAGATTGGTCTCACAGATGTTTAGTTCACTGATGTTGCAGGAAGCGTGTTCGGCCTCCGAGCACGTAGCATTACAGCTGACGCGCGATGGCGACAGCTATGCCGCACTGGCCGCGCGCCTGCGCCAGGCGCAACCGGCCGGCGTGCTGACGGTGGCGCGCGGCAGTTCCGACCACGCCGCCAATTACTGCGCCTACCTGATCATGGCGCGCCTGGGGCGCATCGTCGCTTCGCTGCCGATGTCGCTGGTGACGCTGTACAAATCGCCGCTACTGACACGCGATGCGTTGGCGATTGCGGTATCGCAATCCGGCCAGAGTCCGGACGTGATCGAGCCGATCCGCTATTTCCGTGAAGGCGGAGCCACGACGGTCGCACTGGTAAACGATGCAGCATCGCCACTGGCCGCCAGCGCCGAATGGACGCTGCCGCTGCACGCCGGTCCCGAGCTAAGCGTGGCCGCAACCAAGAGTTTCATCACCAGCCTGGTGGCGGCGGCGCGGCTGGTAGGGTACTGGCAGGGCGATGCCGAATTCCTGGCGCAGATCGAAGCCTTGCCGGAAGCCTTGCAAAAGGCCACTGAAGTCGATTGGTCGGCGGCGATCGAAGTGTTGGCGCCGGCTTCCCGCATCATGGTGGTCGGCCGCGGCGCCAGTTTCCCGGTGGCGCTGGAAGCCGCGCTGAAATTCAAGGAAACCTCGGTGCTGCAGGCCGAGGCGTTCAGCGGCGCCGAGATCAAGCACGGCCCGATGGCCTTGATCGACGAAGGCTACCCTTTGCTGATTTTCGCCACACGCGGACCGACCCAGGCCAGCCTGCTCAAGCTGGCGGAAGAAATGCGCGGCCGCGGCGCGCGCGTGCTGCTGGCGGCGCCCGCCGATATCAACGAACGCGACCTGACCTTGCCGCTGGGACCGACGCCGGATCTGGATCCGATCGCAGCCATTCAGGCCTTCTACGTGATGGCGGCCAAGCTGTCGATCGCGCGCGGCCTTGATCCGGACCGTCCGCGCCATCTGAGCAAGGTCACCAAGACTAACTGAGCCACTCAGTGAGCCAGTCAGTGAGCCAGTCAACAGAACAAGCTTGCGCCGGCGCCGTGCCGGCGTGATGGAGATGCACGATGAGTAATACCGCCAGCAAGCCCGGCCGCAGCGCGCGTGAAAGCGCCGGGCAACTGATCATGATCCGTTTTCCGGGCACCGTGCTGGACGAGGACACCGCGCAGTTCTTGCGCGACAACCATATCCGCGCAGTCTGCCTGTTCCGCCAGAATATGGTCGACGCCGCGCAGCTGAGCAAGCTGACCACCGATCTGCGCGCCGTGATGGGACCGCACGCGCTGATCGGCATCGACCAGGAAGGCGGCGCCGTGGTGCGCGCTACCTGGCTACCGGCGCCGCCAGCGGCGATGTCGCTGGGCGCCAGCAATGACCTTGCGCTGGCGTGCGCGGTCGGGGCAGCGGTGGCGCGCGGCATCCGCTCGCTCGGCTTCAACTGGAATTTCGCGCCGGTGCTGGACCTCAACAACAATCCGGCCAACCCGGTAATCGGCGAGCGTTCCTTCGGTTCCGATCCGCAGCGCGCGACCGAGCTGGCGCTGGCGTGGATGGAAGGCAGCCTGGCGGAGGGCGTGGCTTGCTGCGTCAAGCACTTCCCAGGCCACGGCGATACCCACGTCGATTCGCACCGCGACCTGCCTACCGTCGACAAGCCGCGCAGCGCGCTGGATGCCCTCGAGCTGGCGCCGTTCAAGGCGGCGCACAGGGCGCCGGCAATGATGAGCGCCCATATCGTCTACCCGGCGCTGGATGCCGAGCATCCGGCCACCTTGTCGCGCAAGATCCTGACCGGTCTGCTGCGTGCTGAATGGGATTATCGCGGCGTCATCATCACCGACGGCATGGACATGCACGCCATCGCCGGCCGCTACGGCGTCGGCAATGCCGCGGTGCAGGCCTTGGCGGCCGGCGCCGACATGGTCATGGCGCTCGGCAACCGCGGCACCCAGGAAGAAACGCTGGCAGCCCTGACGGCGGCGCTGTCCGCAGCCGAGGAGGGCAGTCACCTTGACCAGGCCGGCATAACTGCCCGCCTGGCCCGTCTCGATGCCCTGGCGACGGCCTATCCCTGCGCCGCCGACCGCTATCTTACCGAAGCAGAGGACCAGCGCCTGATGGCGGCAGCCTGGCGCCGCGGCCTGACCGTGAGCGGCAATCCGCAAGCGCTGGCCGACGGCGCCAAGGTGCGCCTGCTGGCCTGCGCCAATGCCGCCGGCGATGGCGTCTCGGAAGCCGGCTTGCCGGCCAGCGCGGTGGCCGTCATGCTGGCGCGCCGCTACGACGTCGAGCTGGTGACCTTTGACGATGCCGAGAGTTTCGACTGGAGTACGCTGCCGGCCGATGGCCGCACCGTGATCCTGGCCTCCACCACGCGCGCGCGCTACGGCGCCCGGGCGCGCCAGGAATGGCGTCCCGACCTGCACCTGGCGCTGTGGAATCCGTTCCAGACCCTGGACATCGCCGCGCCGGCGCTGATCAGCTACGGCTTTGCCGATGCCGCGCTGGACGCAGTGGCCGACTGGCTGGCGGGCAGCCAGGCCGCAGAAGGCAGGATTCCGCTGGCGTCCATGGCCAGCGGTCCTCAATAAACCTCAGGAACCAGAATGGCCTACCAGCTCGATAATCCGGAAGCGACCATCTTACCCACGGCGGCTGTCGACATGCGCATCCAAGAAAAAAAAGAGCACCATCCGGCACTCTGGGTGCCGACCTTGTACTTCGCCGAGGGCTTGCCGTATTTCGTGGTGGCGACCATCGCCGGCCTGATGTACAAGAGCATGGGCATGGGCAACGACCAGATCGCGCTGTGGACCGGCATGCTGGGTTTCGTCTGGGTCTTCAAGCCGCTCTGGAGTCCGTTCCTGGAAGCGGCGCGCAGCAAGAAAGCCATCGTCCTGCTGTTCCAGTTTTTCGGCGGCGCCAGTCTCGGGCTGGTGGCGCTGGCGCTGCACTTGCCGAATTATTTTGCGGTCAGCATTGCTTTGCTGGGGCTGGTGGCGATTGCTTCCGCCACCCATGACATTGCAGCCGACGGCCTGTACATCGCCAGTCTCAGTTCGACCCAACAGGCTACCTATGCCGGCTGGCAGGGCGGCTTCTACAACGTGGCGCGTTTTTTCTCGCTGGGCGGGCTGGTGGTGCTGGCCGGCTACTTCGAGAAGCGCATGCCGGTGGCGCAAGCCTGGAGCCTGATCTTCGGCATGCTGGGGGTGAGCATGCTGCTGCTGGCGATCTATCATCTGTGGGCCTTGCCGGCGGGGCGCAATCCGCCGCGTCCGGCTGGCGGCATGAGGGGCGTGTGGCTGACCTTGCGCGAAGTGATCATCGATTTTTTCCAGAAGCCCGGCATCTGGCTGGCGATCCTGTTCATCATCCTGTTTCGCGCTGGCGAAGGCCAGATCACTACCATCGGTCCGCTGTTCCTGCGGGCGGCGCGCGCGGAGG
>NZ_DATMRB010000070.1:0-39451 GCF_035566555.1 Collimonas sp. | reverse complement strand
TGAAACAGAAGATTGACCACCTAGAGCTATCCCATCCGAGGCTGCCGAAACTGCCGCCGTAGCGGAGTTGTCACCTATCGCAATAGCACCGGCTCCAGAAGCATTGGCGAAATTACCAACCGCAACAGAAAAGCCACCTGCTGCGTTGGAACTATAGCCAAGCGCAGTGGTAGACGCGCCTGTTGCGTTAGCACTTGCTCCTAAAGCAATACTATTGGCAGTCGCTGCATTGGCCGCGTTTCCGATGGCAACGCCACTTGCAGCATTCGCCGTTGCATTTAATCCCATTTGCAGCCACTGGGCGCCACCAACAATAAAACCACCTGGTGCATATAGTCTTATCAAGCCCGTAGCACCAATCGTCCCTACATTACCAAGACTGATGTAGGCGGCATTATCAAATCCGTTGCCTTCCGAAAGAAACGCACCAGAGCTGGCATTACATTGGTCTTCATGACCACTCCCTACGGTTCCAGAATTCCACGTAGTTGAATTATTTAGTGCTCCGACATAACCCCCAGCTGTGCCGGTACATAGCTCTATCGATCCGGCCCACGCAATATTGAACACGCTTCCCATCAAGAAAATGGATGCAATACCTCTAACGATCGGCCTAACAAGAAAATTTCGTTGTGCCGTATTGAATAACTCTACAACCTGCGCCCCAGAAACAGTAGTTGCTCCGATGCCTTTGCTCTTCGCCAACTCACCAACAACACAATAGTCACCCGTGACTTTGCTCCAAATAATCCGATAAATCTTGTTCATTTTATATCCCCCAAAAATCGTCAATTCAACCCAGGTATGTGAAATCTGCTCGACACAAGCGCCTATACCTGGCTTGTTAAAATCGAGACAATTGCTTCATGAACTGCTAAATCCGTGTGCAACACATTCAATAATCGGTAATGTAGGCGGATTTTTATAAGTTGCGACCTCACCAAACAATGCTTAACGAAACCATCAGGAAGGCGTAAGCATTTGTTGTTTTTGCACTAGATAAAATAGAAAATTACCTGCTGAAAAAGCCTTGAGATCGAAAATGCAATGCAAAAGGCAAATGCGCTTTTGTTGAAAGCGAATTCAGATACATTGCCTAAAGGAATTATTGGAGATCTACTGAGAGTTGCAAGAAGACCGTTGGAGTCGAGCTACAAAACCGCCAACTATCACTAGCGAAATATTCTTGCCGTTGGCAAAAATGGTGAGCCGTGGCCGGCTTCGCTGGATCCAGACAAGCACGGGCGAACCGCGGATCACGTATTGGATGGTGACTGATGCGAAAATATGCGCGTAAGGATGGCTGAATATTCTGGAAACTGCCTAAGCGCGGAATTTTCAACAAAGCTCAACAAAATCGGCAAATGACCACACCCGGCATGCGCAGCCTCTTTCACTCTAAGCACCGCCTCGTCAATCAACCCGAGGGCAATCAAGGCCGCCAGATGCGTTACGCGAATGTTGATGCTGGCCGTTGCCTGTGCGGCAATCAGCTCCAATGCGCCTGCCCTGTCGCCGCATTGCGCAAGCACGTAAGAGATTGTTCCCGCAGCCTGGATCCAGGAAGAGCGGCTTAAAGTTATCTGCCGCGCGGCGTGCGCCAGTTCCGGCTGAGGATCCGCAAACGCCAGCATGCCCAGTAAATACAGATAGACTTGCTGGCTGTCCGGATGGATGCGATATGCTTCGCGCGCGTGCTCGACTATCTCGATGGCGCTGGCGCCGGCTGCGGCCAGGGAACGCGCATGCATGATCGATTGCTCAGGCGAAAAGGGATTCAATGCGATGGCGGAGCGGAACGCGGTGACGGCATCGGCAGCGGCGCCAGTCGCGAGCAGATGCAAGCCATGATTGAAATGCGTGACAGGATTTTCCGGCGCCAGACGCAAGGCTTGCTCATGCATGCGGCTAGCTTCATTAAACCGCCACTTGCCATCGAGAAGATAAGCCTTTTGCGAATGCAAACCCGATGCGGCGGGCTCGATGCGCTCAATCGATGCCAGCATCTTCAGCGCCTCGTCAATCGCTTGCGGACTGCCAGGCACTCCGCTGACCGCCCGGCTAGCCATGCATTGGACCAACACCAGTTTCGCCGGGATGTAATCGGGTACTTGAGAGATCACATCGTTGATGATCGATTCTGCCCGGTCGTAAGCTGCCGGCGAATGATTCTGGAGAATTTGCTGCGCGTAGAAACACGCTGCCGTTACCGAAGGATGCATCTTGACCGTAGCGGATTGACGGTCACGATCCAATGGCGCCTGAGCCGATGCATCAATATCATCTGACTGGATGGTCAGGCGATATCCGAGCCCGTACAGAGAATCGATTTTTATCATGCCAATATGCGAAAGCACCCGCCGCAGCTGCGCCATGCACCGCGCAAGACTTTCATTAGACATCCGCCCATTCCATACGTGCAGCGCAAAGTCTTTCTTTGAAACCGACTTCGGCCATGCGCTCAGTAAAAGACTTAAAGCACCTCTCTCCTTAGGCGGCAAATCGAGTATCGAATCGTTATAAACCACAAATCCATGTTGATCGACCGTAAACCCAATAGATGCGGGAGCAATGCCCGAATTTTTCCGACGCCAGGGCTGCATTTTCTTTTCTTAGAATATTCGAAAACAACTATTGCTTCATCTCTCGCGGCCCAATGTTTTTTTACCCAGGATCGATTTCATCGCCAGTGGCACAGGATTAACTATTTTCAGCAATATTGAAAATCGCCTTGGCTTTAGTCCTGCTCACAAACAGATTTAACCTGGGAAGCCGTCGCTTCTTTTCAAGCGCCATCGAGATTTTTTCTAATGATATATGCACTTTGCGCCGTTGCAGCGCGAATAAACGCCAGCTTGCAAAATCATCATGAAGACGTAATCATTCGTCCCAACTATCCGACACTTCTCAGCCGCTACGTTGCCTCCGGCCTGCAGTATCTACGACCAGTTCCACCGCTCCGGCAAAAAATCCGGCAGAAACATGACGCCGCCAGATGGCCAACACGTTTGCGCCGGTACTCACTCACGCACCTTGCCGATGAAGACTTCGCCACTTTACTTCAGCACTAGTCAAGCGGCGTTCACCAGCGACAGCCAATGCGCATCCGCCTCGCCACCGCCAGGCGCAGTGTTTTCTTTACCAGCGGGCTTTACCGATGCGCTGTAAACCTTGCGTTCAACCCTCCGGTTCTTTCTTCTCACTGCACTTTCCGTCTGCTGCTCGGCATAGGCAGCAATGCGCCTGACCAGGCCAGACAGTTCTTGGTCGTCGCGCAGGTCTTCCACCATCTGGCGCCAGCAGCCGCTCTGATTCCAGCGCCTGAAGCGCATGTAGACGGAATTCCATCCGCCAAATTCAGATGGCAATTCGCTCCAGCAGCATTTGCCGGAGATATGCCAAAGCACCGCTTCGATAAACAAGCGATTATTGCGCCCGCTGACTCCAGGATTGCCCTTTCTGCCAAGCATAAGCGGTTCCAATTTTCCCCACTGATCATCCCGAAGAAACATGACTGGCACCCATTACATAAGAGAGAGAGAAGCCGACCGTTTGCGGCCGGCACTGAATGTAATATAAATGATTATTTTCTTCGTGTGACATACAAAAACAATGATTAACGAAATCATCAGGAAGACGTAATCTTTGATGAATTCCGGCCTTCAGCGCAGTGAGGGGCAACGCCTGCAGACAACAAAAGATGCCGCGCTTACTTGCTGGCGAGAAAAGAGTATTACCGAATAAGATTGGAATTGATAAGCTTTGTAAAAGATCGCACAAAGCCATGGACTGATGACAGCATGGTCTCTAGGATGGCCTCCTGACCACCACTCTCATCAACTATATGGAAATGATTTCCAGCGACAAAGTGCTCGATGAATGCATCGACAAAATACTAAAACTGGCGGCGCTCACGCTTTACGGCATGAATGCCGTCGGCCAGGTGCATGTTGTCATCAATGAGGTTTGCCGCTATCTGATTCTGCAAAAAACAGGAGATCCCGAATGCAATCTGTTGGCTTTCAAGAATAGATTAATGACCTTGAGCCGCCTCACCCATCCGAGCCTGCCTGATTACAGAAAAACCATCGACTATGCGGCCTCGCTCATTGTTATAGAGGCGCCTTGATTCTCCGCTCCGCCGAGAATTCGAGGCATGGCTCGTTACGGTGGATGCATATTGAAGAATCTTGCCGCGGCTCGCCAAGATGTTCATTATCGACCTCGTGCCGCCCTGGCCGCGAATGAACGCAGTGCATTACCCAGATTTAATGCGGGACGAGAGATGTTGATATACGGCGAAAAACTGACTGAAGATCACTGGAAAAAACTAGATTTCATTTTATCGCTTCCTAAAAGCGCGCATCATTTCCGAAAAGACAATCGCCTGTTCATTGAGGCAGTATCGTGGATAGTGTTAAACCATGAATCCTGGCGCAACCTGCCATCCAGGTTTGGCAATTGGCCCGCCCATTACCTCCGTCTGCTCGACTGGCATCGACGTAAAATCTGGCGTGCCTTGGCACACAGTCGGATCGAAGATCGAGAGCTGCAATTTCTGTTGAATCAGATTGTGTTGTTCTGCGAGCGCTTTGATTAAAAAAGAAGCAATAAAACAATAGAATATTTCTCCTGCCGATATCGGTCATTCCGCGGACATGCGGGAAAACACCTTGGCATGCACCTGGGCGTAATCCGGATGCTGTCTCAACGCGGCATTTTCCGGAACGTTGAGTAAAAAAGGCAGGACGCCAAATCCGGCGCCCGCGGCAGCCTTCACTTTCACCATTGCCTCGTCAATCATTCCCATGGCAAGCAACGCCGCCAGATGTATCCCATGCAGGCTGCTGTGCTCTGCAATGATTTCCAGCGCCCCCGCATGATCACCGCAACGCGCCAGTATGTAGGCTACGCCCCTGGACGTGAGGGCGTGCGCATAGCGGTTCTTTTCCACGAAATGACGTGCGGCATGGGCAAGTTCCGGTTGCGGGTCCACCCAGGCCAAGGTATAGAGCAGGATCACATAAGCCCAGGGACTATCCGGATGAGATAGATATGCGCTGCGTGCTTGCGCCAGTACTTCGGCTGGATCCATGTTTGCGCAGGCGCAGGCACGCACCAGCATAGTCGCGATATTGGGCGAGAACGGATTGAGTTGCGCCGCGAAACGGAAAGCCTCGACGGCCTCGGATCCGGCATTGGTGAAGATCAGATGATAACCGTAGCGATAATAGGCAACGTCATCGTCGGGAGAGATTTGCAAGGCCTGTTCGTGCGCGCCCCTGGCCTCAGCGAAATGCCACTTGCAATCAAGCAGATGGCCTGTCAGCGATTGCAAGCCTTGCAGATATGGCTCGCGGTCTTGGACGACTCGCAACTGGCCAAGAGCATCGTCAATTTGCGAGCGCTGTATATGCGCATCGAAGAATCCCCGCTCGGCGACGTATTGTCCAAGCAGCAGCTTAGCCATCATGTAGTCAGGCGCCTTGGCCACGACATTCTTGAGTATCGCTTCCGCTTGGGAGAAGGCATCCTGCGACCGGCGTTCAAGTAACTGCCGGGCGTGGATGCAAGCCTCGATCAATGCGGCATGGGGTTTTGCCGCATCCGATTTGTGGGAAAAAGGGGCCAGCGCCGGCACTGCGGACAAGCGCCGCACTTTATCCGATAAGATCGCCAGACGATAACCTTGGCCATAAAGCGAATCGATCTGCACGATGCCAAGATTGGCGAGCGCCCGGCGCAGCTGCGTAATACAGCGCGCCAGACTTTCGTCCGACATCCGCCCTGCCCAGACATTTTTTGAAAAATCTTGTTTTGAAACGACCTTTGGCCAGGCATTCAGCAACAGGCGGAAGGCTCCACGTTCCTTGGGGGGTAAAAAGAGCAGCGAGTCTTTATAAGAAACGAAACCATCCCGGTCTATATCGAACCCGGCAGATACAGGATCCATATCGGCAAGCGCACCTGATGAATTATGCATTTCCAGTGACCCAGAATATTTCATGCTATCTTTGCAAGCTGCGATAACCAAGTCCGCATCACTCATATTCTATCGAGTATTCAATGCTGATTCGGGCACGAAAGACCTTATATTTAGACTGCCGTTAAATTTATCTTTTTGGCATCCTGGAAAATACTTTGGCGTACACCTGAGGATAATCTGGATGCTGCTTCAGCGCATCGCATTCCGGCACGCTGATGGAAAAAGGCAAGACACCAAATCCGGTATCGGCAGCGGCCTGCACTTTCTCCATCGCCTCGTCGAGCATGCCCATGGCGACTAAAGCCGCCAGATGTATGCCATGGATGCTGTTGTGCTTCTCAATGATTTCCAGCGCCCCGGCATGATCGCCGCAGCGCGCCAGCACGTAGGCCACGGCCCTGGACGAGAGAGCGTGCGCATAGCGGTTCTTTTGTACGAAATGCCGGGCCGCGTGGGCGACCTCCGGCTGCGGATCTACCCAGGCTAGCGTGTAGAGCAGATTCACGTAGGCCGAAGGACTATCCGGATGCAATGAATAGGTGCTGCGCGCATGCACCAGCACTTCAGCGGGGTCCATGCCGGCGCAAGCGTAGCCGCGCACCAGTCCGACCGCCATGTTCGGCGAGAATGGATTGAGCTGAACGGCGGAACGCAAAGCGACGACAGCCTCGGACGGCGCATTGCTGGTCAGCAGATGAAAACCGTAACGGTAATAGGCGACGTCATCATCGGGCGACATTTGCAGCGCTTGTTCGTGCGCCACCTTCGCTTCGTCGAAGTGCCACTGGCAATCGAGCAGATAGCCTCTCTGTGACTGCAGGCCTTGCAGATACGGCTCGGCATCTTGCACGGATCTCAATTCGCCAAGCGCATCGTCGATCTGCGAGCGCTGTATGTTCCCATCGAAAAACGCCCTCTCGGCTACGTATTGCGCCAGCAACAGTTTGGCCACCATATAGTCGGGCGCCTTGGAGACGACATTTCTGAGTATTGATTCAGCCTGGGAAAACGCATCCAGCGAGCGCCGTTCGAGTAATTGCCGGGCGTGGATGCAGGCTTCGATTAGTGCGGCATGCGGCTTTGCCACCTCGGATTTGCTGGATTTCGGGGTCGCCGGCATTGCCGGCAATAGCCGCACTTTATCCGACAGGATCGTCAGACGATAACCTTGGCCATACAGGGAATCGATCTGCACCACGCCAAGATTGGAGAGGCCCCGGCGCAGTTGCGTGATACAGCGCGCCAGGCTTTCATCCGACATGCGCCCGGCCCAGACATTTTTTGAGAAATCTTCTTTTGAAACGACTTTCGGCCAGGCATTCAGCAACAGACGGAAGGAGCCGCGCTCCTTGGGGGGCAAAAAGAGCAGCGAGTTTTTGTAAGAAACGAAACCATCCCGGTCTATATCGAACCCGGCTGACACAGGATCTATATCGGCAAGCGCGCCTGAAGAATTATGCATTTCCAGTGATCCAGAACATTTCATGCTGTCTTTACAATCATCGACAGTCAAATTGGCATCACTCACATTCTATCTACTATTCCACGCTGATTGTTACGCTTTGCCGCCGGATTTGTACAGTAGCAGGACTACTAAGCTCCCAAACAGGCAGCCGCGACTCTGCCCTTTTCTGTGCGAACCAGCGGATTGTTAGTGCGACTAATATCTGGCAGCACCGGTCCCAGCGGCGCCAGGTCATAGTTGCTGATTCGCCAAGAGGAATAAGGTCAGGTTCAGCCATGTGCACTTTGATTGCAGCATACCGGAGTCCATCACATCACAGCCACAGAATCAGGAGCGCCAGGCGGGCCGCGTCAATCATGTTTGCGCCAGAAGAGGAAATCGACATCGCCGATTTTTCAGCCATGGCTGCAATCAGTCAGGCAGCATCCATGCCCTGAGGTCTCGGATCAGGCATGTCCGTGCCACAGCAAAGTCATCCACTGATTGCGCCTCAAGAACGACAAATCATTTCTTCTTGATGATGAATTTGAAAACTCTTGTGAAATCCCCAGCGCACGAATAGACAGGAAGTCGATCCATCCCTAATATCCGCCTAAGTTGAAGTAATGACAGCCCCGCTTTCTGGAGTAAGAAATGATTTGGCATTCCCGATATGAACCATAATCCGCACGAGTGCAATAAGGTTCCGGAAAGCACCCAGTGCAAGTGCTGCGGGCAGGTAGCAAAACTCGCCGGTCTTGTCGATTCACAGTTTTAGCGATAGTTTGCATGCGCTGTTCCGTCCCAAGATAGTGGCCAATTGGCTTAAGCCATTGCAGCCTTCGGGCAAATCATCCTAGCATTTCAGCGGCATCAGGCCAGCGTCTTGGGACGCCGGAATACGACATAGGAACCTATCCAATATGACTATCCCTAAAAAATCAGGCACAGCCAGGGCTCAAGACGGAACCTGGAGCCACGCAGTGTTAAAAGCAGAGTATGCGGCGCTGATAAATGCCGGCAGCATCGCGCCCGTTCGGATGCTATCCAACCGGTATGGCGTTTCAGTAACGGTGATCAAGGAGGTCCTGGCTGAAAACGCTGCGGCAAATGCAAGCAACGATCCTCCTATCCTTCACTGTCATGATCCGTTTGGACGTTGCAAGCGTTTCGTTTGAGCTTCCTTTTGCCGCCTATTGCTCTCTGCAAGTATCAGCACCTCTCGACGCGTTGTCGTCGTCAACAAACTGGACCTCAAGAATTGCGCCAGCGCCTACGAGACTTATCTGATCCGTACATGGTTTTGTTTTCCGCCAACGAGGCCACACTCCGTGGCCCGCCAAGTGGAGTCAGAGTCAAGTTTCTGCAAGAAGCACGCAGAAAGCTCACTCCGGCCCCAGTTAGCTGCGCGACTCAGGCGCGACTAGGCAATCAACTTGCTTGGGACGCTTTCCCAGCGGACGCTGCGCACACTTCTTTCCAGCCCCAAGCGGGTGACCAGCTTCACGAGGTCGGCACGCTCGCTGACCAGGCACAGAATTTCTATCGTGATGCTGGTCAGGCTGCCTTTGCCGGCCAGCTTGCTGCGACGGTACTGGACAATGCAGCTGTTGCGCAGATGCTGCCGCATTATCTGCTCTACCAGTGCCGCTTCGCCGGTACGGCATAACGTCACTACCCTGTATGGCAAGCGCGCCTCCACAGTGGGTTTTACAGGGCCGGTTGTGCCGACCAAGGGCAGGTACATTCTAAAGAAGTTTTCCCATTTTTCCATGCGCATGACATTCTCTTTTCAGATTTTCACGAAGTTTCCGCGTAGCCCTAGGCTCCCGTTCTTTCATGTATCCATCTTTGCACTGCGCTCAGTATTGCATTGCTCTTCGTGGCGCTCGCCATCGGCAGATTTCTGACCGTTGATATCTCTTGATAAAGATCCCTCAACTCTGCAATGGCACGCTCGTTGCAAGGCTCTTGCTCAAAGATCGAAAGTCCTTGATCAAATGTCCTGCTGTCATCAATCCACTCGTGAATCACTGCCTTCGCCAGTGTCGCCGCAAGAATTTTTTTGGATAAAGCCGCGGCGGCATCGACTTCGCGCTGTACAGAATCGCCTAAAGCGCTGAGGGCGAGCACGTCAACCACCAGCATCCGTAGCGCCGGACTAAACAGCTGCAGGGTTTCGAGACGCTGGATCAGGTTTTTCTGGTTCGTCAAATCGCCTGGTCCGGAGCGCACGGGAACCAGCAGAATATCGGCCGCATCCAGGGCCGCCTCCGTACTCCAGGAATCGGCGCCGTCAGCATCGATAATAATGTCGCGATAATGCATCCGGTAGTACGAATCCGGATCCGCCAGTTCCGATTGAATGTGGTCCGCGCCGCGCACGGTCACCTTTGACTTCGCGCCATCGACTTCGCGTTGCATGTTCCAGCGCAATGCATGCCTGGGTGCCGTGGCGTCGATCAGAAGGATCTTGCGATGGTTCAGCGCACAGAGCGTTGCAAGGTTGACCGCAAGAATTGAGCGTTTGGCGCTTTCGTCTTCGCTGAAAATAGTGATGATCATATTTCCTCCTGCGCATTAATGAGCATCAACAATGTGACATGCTGATGTCCCTTTCCGATGAATTCAGTCTAGTGAAATGTAAATAAAGATATTGCAAAATTGCGAACGCTCGGTATAAAAAAGACCTAAAAATGACGCGTGCAATGAGGGATATCAGCCGATATTTTTTGTGGAGTCATATCCGCGCCATTCTCTGCCTGGCAGCACAGCCAATCCCAGGATGAGCGGCTTTAAATCGTCGTTGACAATGATCCTGCGCACCACCAGAATGTTGTAGCGGGACCGTATCTCGACTTCGTTTGCCGACGGCGTGGATGCGTTTTTCAGCCGGCTCCCGCAATCGCAAGGACGCACCCAACTGGCTGCTGCGGCTGGCGCTCTCAGCCATGGGTTTCACCCTGAGCGCGAGTGTGCTGGCGGTGACTCTGTATGAAAAATTTGCTGCAGGCGGATGGCTGACGGTTGTGATCACCAGCAGCGTGATCGCACTATGTTTTCTCATCAGACGGCACTATAGCGAGACGCGCGAGCAGCTGGCCAAGGCCGATGCGCTGTTTTTCACGCCACTGGCGGCAACGGCAGCACAGGAGGCGCCGGCCATCGACCATGAGCAGCCGACCGCCATCGTCCTGGTGGGCAAACACCGCCGCGCCAGCATGCACGCCCTGCTATGGGTGCAGCGACTATTTCCCGGGCATTTCAAGAATTTCGCCTTCCTCGCTGTGGACGAAGTGGATGCCCAGAGCTACGAAGGACAGGAACAGCTGCATCGCCTGCGGCAGACGATCGAGGCGTCTCTACGCTACTACGCCGAAAGTTGCAAAAGACATGATCTGGCCACCGAATATCGTGTCGCCTTTGGTACGGATCCTGTTGCGGAATTCGCCGCGCTGGCGGAACAGGTCATGAATGAATATCCAAACAGCGTCTGCTTCGCCAGCAAGCTGGTATTCGCCAAAGTGAATTTCCTCACAGCCTGGCTGCACAACCAGACACCGCTGGAAATCCAGCAACGTCTTCACCTGACGGGGAAACACATGGTGCTGCTGCCGATGACAGTGGGCTGAGCGAGTTGCCCCGGGCAAGCATCTATCTGATCAGGGTCACCGGTACATGCACCAGATGGACTACCTTGTTCATGGTCGAACCAAGCAGCAGATTGCCCAATGCTCCCCGGCCATGCGTGCCCATGACGATACTGTCGCAATGCTCATCCTCAACATAATTGACGATGCTTTTCGCAATGGGGCCGATACGCGTGGTGGCGACGTAAGGAACGTCTACAGCGTCAAGAATCCGTTTGGCCGGCTGCAAAGCATGATCCGCCGCCGTGGCTTCCAAAGTCTTGATTTTTTCGAGGGACAAATAGGCTTGAATTCTGCCATCCAGATGCTCTTGCACATTCAACAAGTGAATTTGTACAGCTGTACCGCTCTTGACTATCGCGCTCGCGTACTGCACCGCTCGCAATGCATATTCAGAGCCATCCACTGGAACCAGTATTTTTTGCATGTCGAACCTCGCTTACAAGGTGCAATCTCATGATCAGTTGGCTGACGCCGGCGCCAGCATAGGCATTGCTGTATCGAGATATGCGCCCCGGCCAACTTATCAAGCAAACAATCCGGCATATGGTTGCATCCAAAAACATGCCTAATTGCCACGGCCCATGCCTCTCCGACTGTCCTGCAACTTCAGATTAGCAGTTCATCTGTAAAGATTTTGTAAATAGTTGGCTGCTCAGCGTATACAGCACACAAAATTTGCAAAAAACAGAAAATCCTCGATTCTTCCCGCCAAGCCGACGCGATTCCCTGCGGCCTGCGCCAGCCGTAGGGCTCATATCAACATCGTTTATTTTTTTGCGCCGCGCCCAGGCTTCGGGGCGGCCTCTCTTTCAACAGCTCCGCGCACCTCGAAGCGGACCTGGTCCAGCACCGCCTGCTTGTCATCCAACAATTCCAGCACATGCCGTCCTGGCCAAGGCATCCAGTCGAGTGCGAGCTGCTGGTTTGGCGCAGGCGCTTGCCTGCCATTCTTTTTCTTGGCGTTTTTCGGCGCCGCGTCCGCCGCGGTCAGCAGCTTGCCATCCAGGCGCCACGTCCCGCTCTTCACGCCGGAGGCTTGAAACCGCATGCGCTGCCGCTCCGGCGGGATATCCGGATCCAGCGCCACCAGCATGCCGGCGGTCGGGTAGCGGATCGCTACGCCGATGTCGTCGGATTTGGCGGTCCTGATCAGCGCCTGCTCGGTACCTGCCAGGAAGAACTCCTGGCGCGGCGCTTCCTGCTTGTCCTGGTAACTGATTTCCTGCGCCACCACGCCGTCCGGCTTGCGTGGCAGGTTCTGGCGCAACTGGTCGCGCGCGTGCAGGTATTGCATGACTTCCTGCCAGATCGGCGCGGCGCCGGTGACGCCGGACACATCCCACATCGGCAGGCCGGAAGCATTGCCGACCCAGACGCCGACGGTATAGCGGTCCGAATAGCCGACCGCCCAGTTGTCGCGCATGTCTTTCGAGGTGCCGGTCTTGACTGCGGTCCAGACGCGCGTAGACAAGGCGTTTTCGAGGCCGAAGGTGCGGCTGCGGGCGCTGCGGTCAGACAGGATATCGCCAATGATGAAAGTGGCGCCGGGGTCCATCGCCTTGCTCATCTTGACCGGCGGGTCGCTCAGCGCGGTGCGGATGCCGCTGTAGCGGCCCTGGTTGGCCAGCGCGCGATAGGCATTGGTCAACGCCAGCAGGCTGACGTCGGCGCTGCCCAGCGCCAGGCTGTAGCCATAATAGTCGCCGGATTCGCGCAGCTGGAATCCCAGTGTCTGCAAGCGCTGGAAAAAGGCGGTTGGCGTCACCGTCACCAGGGTGCGCACCGCCGGAATGTTCAGCGACGAACCGAGCGCGGTGCGCACGCTGACCAGGCCTTTGAACTGCTTGTCGTAGTTTTGCGGAATATACAGGCCGCTGGCGGTCGGCAGGTTGATCGCCGCATCGTTCAGCAGCGAAGCCGCGGTCATCCATTTCTTTTCGATCGCCATCTCGTACAGGAACGGTTTCAGGGTCGAGCCGGCCTGGCGCAAGGCTACCACGCCGTCGACATCGGCGGCATTGGAAAAGGTGCTGCTGGAGCCGACCCAGGCCAGCACGTCGCCGCTGGCGTTGTCGATGGCGAGAATGGCGCCATCCTGGATATTACGATCGGTCAGCGCTGCCAGTTGGCGCTGCAAGGCATCGGTGGCGAAGCGTTGTACGCCGGCATCCAGCGTCGAGCGCAGCGATTGTCCGGGCGTGCGCAGCAGCTTGCGCGCCAGGTGCGGCGCCAGTTGCGGCGCCGTGGTGGTCACCACCACTTCGGAATTCGAGCCGGTGCGCGCCAGCGCCAGCAAGGTGAAACTTTCCAGGTCCTTGCATTCCTGGCCCGCATGCTGTTCCTGCAGGATGCGGCAGGCGCGCTCGGTGACGCGCGCCGGCGTGGCGTTGGGGCCGCGGATCAGGGCCACCGCAATTGCCGCTTCGCGCTGGCTCAGGCCGCCCGGGTGCTTGCCGAACAAGACCCGCGACAAGGCATGGATGCCGACCAGTTCGCCGCGGAAGCTGACCAGGTTCAGATAGGCTTCCAGGATCTGGTCCTTGCGCCAGTTGCGCTCCAATAGCTGCGCCACCATCACCTGCGACAGCTTCTGGCTGAAGGAGCGCGGCGAATTGCGCCGCCGCAGGTCGTCGTCCAGCAAACCGGCCAGCTGCATGGTGATGGTCGAGGCGCCGCGAGTGCGGCTGTTCCACAGATTGCCCCAGGCAGCCGCCGCCACCGCATTCCAGTCCACCCCGCTGTGCTGGTAGAAGCGCCGGTCTTCAGATGCTACCAGGGCGTTGCGCAAGGCTGGCGAGACGTCTTCCAGCGCCACCCAGGACAAGCGCCGCTCATGCGGATTCAGCCGTACCTGCTGCAACAGCTGGCCCTTGCGGTCATACAGGCTGGCTTCGGAAGAACGGAATTCCTGCTGGACTTCAGCGAACTTTTGCAAGGCATGCACCGGCGCGGCGCTCAAGGCCAGCCACAGTAGCGCCGCAAGCGGCCACGCTTGCCGCCAGTTGCCCCGGCTCCCAGGCGTTGCTGCGTTTTTGCTGCAAGCGCCGGGAACCGTGTGCTGCTTCAATTTCACTTCACCGTCCATTTCGGATTAGGGATCTCGCCGAACATTTCCGGCGCATACATGGCTTCGACCCGGGTCGGCGGCAAGCTGAATTCGCCCGGATTGTTAAGGCGGAAGGTATAGGTCATGGTGAATTTCCCCTTCGGCACATACTCGTAATAGCTGCGGAAAGATTCGAAGCTACGCTCCTCGTACGCCAGCCAGGCACTGCCGCTAGGCCGTTCGCTGCTGGTGGCGATCGCCGAATCGCGGCCCAGGCCGGAACCCAGCAAGGTCGCACCAGATGGAATCGGATCGGTCGCCACCACCCAGGTCATGTCGGTCTGGGCGTCAACCTCCAGATCGACCCGGTAGATATCGCCGCGGCTGTACTTGCCCTTTTCCTTTTGCTCGACCGGCACGATGTTCTTGGTGATCCGGTAGCCGCTGGAGAATGGCTTCTTGAGCGCCACGGCTGCCAGGCTTTGCACGGTCACCCACGGCGCGCCGCTGCCGGCGTGGCTCAGCTTGAGCTCCGCCGGTGCGGCAGTAGCGGGCCATGGCAGTTGCAGCTTGCCGCCTTCCGCCGTCGTGGTCGGCCAGCTGAAGCTTTGGCTGCTGGCCACGGCAGCGCCCTGCTCCAGCGAAGCCTTGGTCACGCCGGCGACTTTTTCCGATTCGAACTTCTGGCCGAATTTCTGCATCGCCAGGCTGCCCCAGACATTGGCGGTGGTGGTCGCCCAGTGCCCGCGCGACTGCCGCTGGATGGCGCCGTTGATCAGCTTCGGCATGTCTTCCTTCCAGGCCGGGTTGTCGAGCATGGTCAGCACCAGCCGGGTGGCGTTGACGTCGGCGCTGGCCATCAGCCACCACCAGTAATCGTCGGTCTCGGTCGAGAAGCCCATGCGTGTGCTTTGATAGTTCAGGCGGGCGCGGATGATCTGGTCGGCTTCGGCCAGGCGCTTGGCGCGGTCCGGAATGCTGGAAACCCGCTGCAGGATATTGATCCAGTCCAGCACCGCCGAAGTCGGCCACAGATTGGGCGAGAGCTGGATCGAATCGAGCATGGCCGGCCGCACCCGGTCATAGCGCGACAGCGCTTCCAGCGCGGCCAGCTTGCGCACGTCCAGGTCTTTCTTGGGCGACCAGAAATCGCGCGTGATCTTGCCTTCGACAAAGGCAGCCAGGCCGTCCAGCATCTTGTCGCGGCTCTGCTGCGGAATCGCAAAGCCGGATTCTTGCGTGACGGCCAGCAGATAGGCGGTCAGGGTGTCGCTGCCGCGTCCCGCATTGCTGGCGCTCGGCGGGTAGTAGTAAGCCAGGCCGTCGCTGTCGAGGTAGGTCGGCAGATCGTTGGCCACTTTTTGCCAGGCGACGTCGTCACGCAAGCCGATGGCGCGCGAGGTCTTTTGTTCCAGGCAGGAGAACGGATAGTTGACGAAGTAACGCCGCAAGCCCTCGCTGTTGCCAGCCAGCGAAGACGCCAGCGATACCGCCAGCCCGCCGCGGCCAGGCAGGCCGTCGGCCGGCGGCGCCACCGCCATGCTGAACGGCTTGTCGAGCTGGAACATGGTAGCCTGCTGCACCGTCACCGGCACTGCCGGCACCACGCGCTGGGTGAACTTGATGGCGTCCTTGACCTTAGGCCCGCCCTGCTCCTGGGCATTGATTTCCCACACCAGCTGCTTGGCATCGGCCGGCACGGTCACCGCCCATACCAGTTCGCGTGATTCCCCAGCTGGGATGCTCACGTCCTTCGGCGGCAACGGTGTCGCCAAACCGATGGCCTGGGCAGTGGCGTTGACTTGCATCACGCGTGTAGTGGTATTACGCACCGTCACCATGGCGCTGAAATCGTCGCCCTCGCGCACCAGCGGCGGCAAGCCGGAAATCAGCTGCAGGTCCTGGGTCGAGCGGATGCTGACGGCGCCGGTGCCGAACAGGCTGTCGCCGCTCTGCGCCACGGCGACGATCTTGAAGCTGGTCAGGGCATCGTTGAGCGGCACGTCGACCTGGGCCCGGCCATTGGCATCCAGCACGATGGCCGGCTTCCACAGCAACAAGGTATCGAACAGTTCACGGGTCGGCGACTTGCCGCCGCCGCCGCCGGCCGGTATCGCCTTGCGGCCGTAATGGCGTTTACCCACTACCTGCATTTGCGCAGTCGAGGTTTCGACACCGTAGCTGCGCCGCTGCAGCATTGCCTGCAACAGGTCCCAGCTCTTGTTCGGCTCCAGTTCGAGCAAGGCTTCATCCACCGCCGCCAGGGCGATTTCCGCGCCGGCCGCCGGTTTGCCGTTCGGCAGGTTGACCTGGATGTTGACCTTGGCGGTGGTGCGGATAGCATAGCTAGGCTGGTCGGCCTTGACCGTCACCGCCAGCTGGTTGGCGGCGCTGCCCACTGAAATTTCGGCGATGCCGAACTTGTAGGCCGGCTTGGCCAGGTCGACCGTGGCGCTCGGGGCCTGGTATTCCTTGAATTCATGCCACCAGTTCAGCGGCTCTTTCCAGCCCCAGGTAAAGAAGGAATACCATGGTACATCGCGCATGCGGCCGCGCACCGCCAGCACCGAGACGAAGATGTTGGGCGCATAGCCGGCCTTGACCGGCAGGCTGAAAGTCGGGTCCTGGCCGTTCAGCTGCAGCACCTGGGTTTCGACCACGCCTTCGCGTTCCACCGCCACCAGCACGGTGGCATAGCGGAACGGCATGCGCACCTGGAACTTGGCGGTCTCGCCCGGCTGGTAACTTTTCTTCTCCGGCAGGATATCGATGCGGTCCTGGTTTTCGCCATCGAACCACAGCTCGCCCTGCTTGGTCACCCAGACCGAGCTGGCCGCAACGGAGACCTTGCCGCTGTCGTCCTTGCCCGTGGCGGTCAATTCGATATTGCCCGGTTCCGACAATTCCACGGTACAGATCATCAAGCCGCGGGCGTCGGTTTTACCCGAGCACAGCGAGCCGAGATCGGTGCCGGTGCTGGTGTTTTCATAAGCGTAGAAACCACCCACCATGCGTTTGCGGTGCGAGTTGGTGCGCTTGGACGAACCGCTGATTTCTATCGAGACGCCGCTTTGCGGCTGGCCAGCGGGATTCAGGGCGACTGCCGTCAGGGTCAGCTTCTTCTTGACCGAGACCCACTCCCCGGCTTTCAGGCCGACGACGACTGCCGCCGGCCAGATCGGGGTAACGCTGGACACGGTCTGGATTTCGCCGTTCGGGTCGGCAAAGGTCATTTCCGTCAGCAATTCCTTCGGTGCAGTGATTGCCGGCAGATCCTTCACCACGGTCTTGCCGCCGCCGTTCTTGTCCAGCGTCACCGGCAATTTGTCGGCGACGATCTTCTGGTCGTCGGCGCCGCTGTCCTCATCGTTGCGCGCGGCGGAAAAGGAATAACCGTCGTAGGCGGAAAAACTCACGCCCTTGCCGCGCAACAGGCTGGTGACATGCACCGACTGGCCGGAAGCGCCGCCGCCGTTGAGGTAGTTCAGTTGTACATCGAGCGGCACTTCTTTCGGCGCCACCAGGCTTTTCGGCGGCGTGATCCGTCCCTGCAGCAGCGGCAGGCGGAACTCCTCGACGCGGAAGCTGCCGGTGCTGTAGCTGCGGCGGCCGTGGCCTTCGTCATCGCCCTCGTCGCTGCTGCTGTCGCTGTCCTCTTTCGCATCGCCGGCCTCGGCGACGTTCTTGGGCGCGCCGCTGTCCAGCATCACGTCATAGCTGCCAAGCTTGGCTTCCTTGGGAATGGTAAATACGGTTTCCGCGTTTTTCTGGCCGCGCCATGTCAAGGCAAACTGATATTCCTGGCCGCTGCCCTGGTGGATGATGCGCACCCGGGTCGGCAGCTTGTCCTTCGCCAGCAAGCCGAAGCCTTGCATGGTCTCAGTGCGGATCACGTGCTTCATCGACACCGTTTCGCCGGCGCGGAACAAGGTGCGGTCGAACACGGTATGGGCGCGCACGGTGGATGCCTTGTCGGTATCGGTCGGCAGGTTGAAACGCCAGGATTCGATGCCGCTGTTCCAGGAGGTCAAGGCAAACGCCATGTCGGCGCGGCCCTTTTCATCGGTCTTGCGGGCGCTGACAAAGAAGCCCGAGATTTTTCCCGATTCGCCATCGCCGCCGTTGCGGCAAACGTCCTCCGGGAATTCCGGCACCATGACGATCCCGGTCTTGTCGGTCTTGCCGCGCCACAGCTCGGTGCCGGTGCAATCGGAAATCCGCACATCGGCATCGCCCACCGGCTTGGCGTTATCCAGCGTGGTGACCCACACCGCGCCGTTCTGGCGGCCGATCTTGACGTGCACCGACAAATTAGTCACCAGCGCGCTGGTCCGCACGAACATCGGCGCGGCCTTGCCCAGCAATGCCGCGCCCAGCTTTTGCGATTCCAGCTCGACCACGTAAAAGCCTGGATCCTTGAGCGGAATGCCGATCACTTCAAACGGCCGGATGCCGTCCTTGTTTTCCGGTGACTGCGGCAGCGCCAAAGTCTTGACGCCGGCCTGCTTGGCCAGGATGCCGAGGCTGCGCGTCTCCACCTGCTTCTTGTTGATGGTGATGGTGCTCTCGTGATAACGGTTAAGCTTGGTCAGCCAGGCGATGATGCTCTGGTCGTCCGTGACCTTGAGGTTGCTGACGTTGCCCGGATGGATCTTGCCGTCCGCGCTGCGCGCGATCATGCTGGCCTCGACGCTGCGCAGGGTGACCGGCAAGGTGGCGTCGGCATTGAGTTCGATGATGCCAAACGGCGCCGAGGGAAATTTCGCCAGCGGCGGATAATCCGCCATGCGGGTTTTCATCGGGAATGCAGAGGCGTTTGACAAGGCGCGGCCGTTTTCGTCCAGGAAGTCTTTCGGCAGCTCGATGCTGAGTTCCGACTTTTCCGCGAAAGGCGGATTGAAGGTCAGCTGCGTCACCGTATCCTCGGTGTCGGTCTTGTCGAAAAATGGCTTGAGCTTGCCGTTGGCGCCGCTCAGCGTGACATTCTCCGCCAGCTTGCGCGGCACCGGCGAGGTAAACAACAGGCGTACCGGCAGGATGGGCGCGCAGGCAGCGTTCGCGTTTTCGCGCTCGCAGCTGAAGCTGGCGGTGAAAGTCGGCCGCACCTTGAACTTGAATACTTGCGGCTGGCGGCTAGCCACGCCTGAGGGTGTCGCCACTCCCTTGTCCCAGGTCAGGCTGACCTCGCTGTCGTTAGGCAGGCGCTGCTGGCATTGCACAGTGCTGACACGTTCGGGATTGATTTTTTCGGCAAATTGATCGAGCAGGTCCTTGCGCGCCGCGCCGGCAATCAGCTTGACCGGAATCCGTTCGTGCACCCCTTCCGCTTCGCAATACACATGCTGCAAAATGCTTTCGCTGGTAGCGGCGCCGTTCTGCACCAGGATGAAAATCTGCTCTTCATCGATGCGCTCGCCCGACGGCATGACATTGATCACGGCGGGGCCGCCGGTGTTGAACTGAAAACTGGTTTTACCGCTTAACGCAGCTCCGGACAATAATTTGAAGCCCGTCTTGAGCGTGAAGCTGCAGCGCGTGCCCGGTCCTATGTCCTTGACGAAATCATAGATCCAGTTGCGTTCGTCGGCCCAGCGGCCGCTGCCGGCCTCGGCGCAATTGACGTCGAACGGCATCGGCGCCTTGGGGTCGCCGAATTTCACTGCCGCTTCGGAAAAATTGACGCGCACCTGGCGCACCTGGGCGACGTCGCCTTGCGGAGAAAAGCTGTTGATGCTGGCGGCATGCGCGCCCTGGCTGAACAGCAAGGCCGCGAGCAGCGGAGCGGCAGCCCTGCAGGCGAAAAAAAACAGCCCCGGAAATTTCACGGCGCTGTTGCTTGCTGTCTTACGTTCGATTGCTGGTCGCATGGACATCCTCAGACTAGAAAAACATGGAAACGGCAGCCTGCTGTGCGCTGTGCCGCTCTATTTTCAAAACCGTTGCTTCAGGACGAACGGCCCGCAAGCAGATTGACCAGCATGACCAGGCCAATCGCGCCGGCAATGAATGCCCAGTACTGCATCTTGATGAAGAACAAAGAATGGTCCGGCTTCAAGATCACCTCGGCGCCAGTCTGCTGGTCGAGTAAAACCCGGTTCTTCAGCGGCGAATTGAACTTGTTGCCGACCTGCCAGATCGCAGCCGCCGAGAACATCATCCCGAGCGCAGCGCCATTGGCTACCGGCCAGCCTGCCTTCTCAAAAAGTACCGTCGTCAATACTACTATCAATGCCGTGATGACAAGCACCAATAAACCCCATCCCTTCCAGACCACAATCATTGCATCCCCTGTCTCAAGCCGCGCCGTACCAGCGTGCACAACGTAAAGCCGGCCCTTGACGGGGCCGGCCGATGTAGTTTCACACCATCAATTTTGTTGCAATTGTACAACTAAATACATGAGAAAGCGACAACTGCTTTTGATGAACGGCGGCAGTCGATGCGCCGCGCTTTTCTAGCGGGCGACGCCGCTCCCGGCCTGACGCGTGCCACCGCCGAGATTGCTGCCGGCATTCCGCGCCAGGCCGCGATAGCCGAGCACTGTCAGCAGCGTCAGTACGCCGGCCATCGCGAAAGCCCAGTGAAAGTCGGCGAGGACGAAATGCGCCTCCGGCGTCATCGCGCCGGCGCCGCGAAAATAGGCGGCGACCCGCAACGCCAGTGCGCCGAAGGCGATGCCCATGCCGATCGTCATCTGCTGCGCCACGCTCCACAAGGTGCTGGCGGCGCTCTTCTGCGCTTCACCGATGTCGGCATAGGCCAGCGTCGCCAAGGTTGAGAACTGCAATGATCGCGCCAGGCCGTAGATGAACAAGGTCAGCAATATCCACGGCAGCGGCGTGCTTGGGGCCAGCAAGCTGCAGGCAAACACGAACAGCGCAGCGATCGTGACGTTGGTGACGGCAACGCGGCGGAAACCGTAGCGCCGGATGATGCGGGTGGTGAACATTTTCATGCCCAGGTTGCCGAGCGCGCTGGCCAGCAGCAGCAAGCCGGAACGAAACGCCGACAGGCCGAAGCCGATCTGGAACATCAGCGGCAGCAGATAAGGCACTGCTTCAATACCGATGCGGGTGGCCGAACCGGTAATCACCGTGACCGAAAAGGTCGGCACCTTCAGCGTCGAAAAATCCAGCAAGGGATAGGTCCGGCCAAGCGCGTGGCGATAGGCGGTCACGCCCAACGCCAGGCCGCCCAGCACAAAGCTCAGCGCCACCAGCAGATTGGCTTCCATATGGCTGGCCAGCTCGGTACCGTACAGCAAAGAGGTCAAGGCGGCGCCGCTCAGCACGAAACCGGGCAGGTCCAGCGGCCGGCGATTGCCGCCGCGCTCGTTCGGGACGATGGCGATCACGGCAGTCAATGCGGCGATGCCGAACGGCACGTTCATCAGGAAGATCCAGTGCCAGGAAGCGTAAGTCGTAATAAAGCCGCCAATCGAAGGACCGACTACCGGCGCCACGATGGCTGGCCAGGTAATGGTCGAGATCGCTTGCATCAGCTTGTCCTTGCTGGTGTTGCGCACCACGATCAGGCGCCCGACCGGCACCATCATGGCGCCGCCCACTCCCTGCAGGATGCGGGCGGCAGTGAATTCGAAGACGCTGCCGGACAAGCCACACAGCACCGAGGCCAGCGTAAACACCACGATGGCGGCGCCGAACACAGTGCGCGAACCGATGCGGTCGGCGACCCAGCCGCTGACCGGGATGAACACCGCCAGGGTCAGCATGTAAGCCGTCATGCCCAGGCTCAGCTCATTCGGACCGACGTCGAAATCGCGCGCCATCTGCGGCAGCGCGGTGGCGATGATGGTGGTGTCCAGGTACTCCATGAAGAAGGTGGCGGCGACAATGAATGGTAACCAATGGGAGCGGGATTTGGCAGATGCAGCGAACATGAAGACCCTCAGGAAAATGGCTGGACCATTGACCGATCCGCTCTGCGCAGGAGTATACAAAAAACCGTGGAAACGCGCTTGCCGCCTGGCATTCCGGCTTGCAGAGGGATTCCAGGAAAGCGTTTTTCCACATCAAAAACAGGGGCTTGAAAAAATAGACAGATCTTTCTGTTTTTGGTTACAAATGGTAACACTAGTTACAAAATAAACAGTCCGATACATTGCCACACAGAAATAAATCCATTAGTCTGTTTTCCCAAGAAGACTAAACAAACCAAAAAAATTGTGCATAGCAGTTGCTGCAGCGCTGCTTTCTTGGGCCAGTAGCCGGCGCCTTGAAAGCGGCTCCAGTTGCGGATAATCCTCGAGAGGAATGTCTTATGCCTTGCCCTGGATTCGAATCAGCCATACCGTTTTTTTCGGGACTGTCGGCCGACGGTTTCGCTCGCAGCCCTGGCTTCTGCGCTATGCAGACAGGCATCGAGGCCATGCTGCCCCCACCCAGTTGATGGGCGTTCTACCGCGTCACTGATCCAACCTTGAAGCAGCACCAGTTCATGCGCCTGCCGGCAGCGCGCATGTGGTCTTTCTGTTCGCCGATTTTTTGTCAAGCCAGGCAGCCAGCAACTCGTCGCCGGGCGTTTGCGCCGTGTCCGCCGTTTGTGCGTGACAGGCAACAAGGCATTTCTTCACAGCGCCGGCATTCGGCGTTGCGGGAAATTGCGACTTCCCTTGAGAGCCTTACATTTCACGGGAATGCATCCACTGAGCAGATCCGGCCGACCACCGTCGGCAGGGTCACTTTATCCCTTAAAAACCGGAGTAAAGTAATGACATTCAGATCCAACTTCAAAATGCTGGCGCTCGCGGCGATGACGCTTGCTGCGTTTGCCACAACCGCTCACGCAGAAACCTGGGCGCCAACCGCGACCAAGGCCACTGCGGTTGCAAGCACGGCGCGAACCGCTGTGACACATATCGCAGCAATGCAAGCCGGCACATTGACCCACGTGGTGGTGGCGCTGAAACTGCGCAACAAGGTGCAACTGGATCAGCTCACTGCCGATCTGATGGCTGGACGCTCGCACAACACTCTGTCGAGCGCAGACTTCATGCGTACCTATGCGCCGACCAAAGAGCAGGTGCAAGCCGTGGTCAGCCATCTGGCCAAGAGCGGCTTCACCAATATCACGGTGTCTGCCAACAATCTGCTGGTGAGCGCCAACGGCTCCGCCGGTTCGGTGAAGACAGCCTTCAATACCGAGCTGCATACCTATAGCGTGAACGGCCGCAATGCCTACGCCAACGTCAGCGATGCTTCGGTGCCGCAAGCGCTGGGCAATATTGTGCTGGCAGTACATGGCTTGCAAACGGTGCATCTGAACCACACCATGCTGAAGAAAGCTGATGTCCGCACGGCCGCCAAGATACTCTCTGTAACCGGTCACAATCCTACCGATTTCCCGACCATCTACAATGCGGCCAGCCTGCCTAGCGCCAGCAACGCCACCATCGGCATCATCGCCCAGGGCGATCTGTCGCAAACCATTGCGGACTTGAACACGTTCACGTCCAATTCGGGTTATCCGCAGACCAACGTCTCGACCGTAGTGGTCAACGGCGCCAGCAGCGATACTTCCGGCATCGATGAGTGGAACATGGATACGCAAAGCTCGCTGGCGGCAGCAGGCGGCACGATCAAGCAAATGATCCTGTACGCAGCCAATACCTTGAGCGACGCCGACCTGACCTCGGCCTACAACCAGGTCGTGAGCGACAACAAAGCGCAGGCCATCAATGTCTCCCTGGGCGAATGTGAAACCGATGCGCAGTCATCGGGCGTCACCGCCAGTAACGACCAGATCTTCCAGTCTGCGGTCGCGCAAGGGCAAACATTCTCGGTGTCGTCGGGTGACTCGGGTGCTTATGAGTGCGATACCAGCGCTACGGCCCAAAGCTATCCTGCGGTTTCGCCGTACGTGATCGCAGTCGGCGGCACACAGGTGAACACTGGTTCGAACAATGCCTGGTCGTCGGAATCGGTGTGGTCGTGCTCTGACTGGCAAAGCTGCCAGCAAAGCGCAAACGGCGGCGCCGGCGGTGGTCCTAGCACGACTGAATCGGCACCTAGCTGGCAAGTCAGCGCAGGCGTTGGTTCCTCCTCCAGCCGTGGCGTACCTGACATTTCGCTGGATGCAGATCCTTCCAGCGGCGCGCTGGTCCTGATCAATGGCTCCGCCACGCAAATCGGCGGCACCAGCCTGGCAGCACCGTTGTTCACCGGCTTCTGGGCTCGTGTCCAGTCGGCCAACAACAACAGCCTGCCATTCCCGGCTACCGCCATCTATCAAAAAGCCGCAGCCAACCCAAGCATGTTCCACGACATCACTTCGGGTAACCAAGGCTACGCCGCCAAGGCAGGATGGGATTACGCCAGCGGTTACGGCAGCCTGAATGTCGCCAACTTTGCTTCGGTCATCGGTTCCGGCGGCACTACTCCGCCACCACCGCCACCAGGCAATGTGCTGACTAGCGGCGTGCCAGTGACAGGCCTTGGCCTGCCTGCCGGTTCCAGCAAGGTCTACACCATCGTGGTTCCTGCCGGTCGCACCAGCTTGACCTTCAAGACTTCCGGCGGCAGAGGCGATGCTGATATCTACGCAAGTTTCGGTACCGCACCGACTACCAGCTCTTATCAGTACGTATCGGATGGCTCGACAACCTCGGAAAACATCACTATCCGCAATCCAAAAGCAGGCACTTATTACCTGCTGCTCAATTCCTATGCGACCTTCAGCGGTGTAACGCTGGTCGCCAACGATTGAGCAGGATCCGGCTGCTTGGTAGTTAGTAATATCAATGCTTGAACGGTCGCGACACTGCGCCCGGGCGAGGAAACGGCGGCGACGCCGTTTCCTCCGCCAGACCCCGTTCGCTAATCCTCCTTCTTTATCCCGACTTCCCGCCTGCAAGACGCTTTGCCGACCCTGCGCCCCGCCCAGCCTCAAGTCAGAACCAACGCATTGAAACGAACGCTAGCCTTCAAGCCCGGCAAACGGCCGGCGCGCTCCAGGTAAACCTCGGCCTGATGCTGTTCGGTGACCTGCTTGACGATCGCCAGTCCAAGACCGCTGCCGGCCGCCTGCGGCACCAGGCAACGGTAGAAACGATCGAACACGCGCTGCCGTTCTTCCGGCGGGATGCCGGGCCCGCTGTCTTCGATTTCCAGGACGATTTTTTGCTTGCCGGCGCGGATGGCGACGTCCACCTGGCCGCCGCTGGGCGTGTAGCGGATCGCATTATCGATCAGGTTGCGGACCAGGATCGGGATGTGATATTCCGATCCCATGATGATTCCCGCATCCAGCTGCTCTACCCCGAGATTGATCTTGCGGCTGTTGGCGTAGGGGATGAAATCGATGGTCACCTGGCGCACGATTTCATGCAGCTGCAACGGCACATGCGGATCATGCATGCCGCCGAACTCCAGGCGCGACGCCATCAGCAGCTGCTCGACCAGATGACTGCTGCGCTTGACCCCTGCCTTGAGATCGGCCAGAGCGCCGGCTTCGCGGCCGCTGCCTAACGACTGCTCTACCAGCTGCGCCTGGATTTGCAGGGTCGCCAGCGGCGTGCGCAGTTCGTGCGAAGCATCGGCGATGAATTTTTTCTGGCTCTCGAGCGCCACGCCCAGGCGCTGCAGCAAGGTATCGATGGCTTGCGTCAGCGGCTGGATTTCCTGCGGCTGTTCCGGCGACGCCAGCCGCTCCAGCTTGTCTGGCGTACGTTTGGCCAGTTCCTGCGAGAGCCGGGTCAAGGATTGCAGGCCGCTACCGACGCTCCAATGAATCAGCAAACCCATGATCAGCAGGAAAATCAGCAGCGGCACCAGCGAGCGCAGCGCATGATCGAGCGCGATATTGCGCCTGCCGTCGAGCGACTGCGCTACCTGGATCAGGTTGTGGTCGGTCTTGCGCACGAACAGCTTCCACTCGCTGCCATGCCACGGCGCCTCGCTATAGCCGGGGGTAGAAAAAGGCGGCAGGACGAGGTCCGGATGCGAGCGGTAAGTCAGCTTGCCGCTGTTGTCCCAGATCTGCAGGATGCTGTCGTCGCCATCGTATTTCAGCGCCGGCGTGTTCTTTTCCAGGCCACCGCCGCTGAAATTGGCAGGGATGGCGAAGGCGATCTGGTTCATCTGGTCGTCGTAGATATCGGCCAGCAAGGCGCGGTCGATCAGGTAGTCGGCCACCATGAAGCAGACGCCGAGGATGGCGAGGCCGGACAGCAGCCAGAACAGCAGACGGTTCCTGATCGACACGTCAGTTGCTGCACAGGCTGTCGGAGCTGGACAGCATATAGCCCAGGCCACGGATGTTACGGATCACTCCGGGCGCCAGCTTTTTTCGCAACGCATGAATGTGCACTTCGATGGTATTGCTTTCCACTTCATCGTTCCAGCCATACACCTTGTCGACCAGCTGCGCGCGCGACAGCACCGCACCCGGTTTTTCGATCAGCGCCGCCAGCACCATCAGCTCGCGGCCGCTGAGGCCGACCTGCTTGCCCTTGTAGGCGACGGTATTGCTGGCCGGGTCGAAATGGATGTCGCCATGCACTAGCTGCGGATTGGTGCGGCCGCCGCTACGGCGCAGCAAGGCACGCACCCGCGCAGCCAGTTCATCGAGGTCGAAAGGCTTGTTCAGATAATCGTCGGCGCCAGCATCCAGTCCTTCGATACGGTTCAGCACACGATCGCTGGCGGACAGGATGATCACCGGCGTGCTGTTGCCGTCGGCGCGCATCTTCTTCAACACTTCCAGTCCGGATTTGCGCGGCAATCCCAGGTCCAGCAGGACCGCCGAATAAGATTCCGCAGCCAGCGCCGCCTCGGCGGCGATGCCGTCCTGAGTCCAGTCGACAGTGAAACCGTAGGGGTAAAAGCCTTTACGGATACTGTTGCCCAGCATGTAGTCGTCTTCAATCAGCAATATGCGCATCGCGGCAGAAGCCCGGTTTAATCGACCTTACAAAATAGCAGCCGATTGTGACGAGCGCGTGAAATCAAAGCCCGATTGACATAAATCAGACAGATTGCGCACAGCTCATTTTCGCTTAATTTTCAAAGCTTATGCTTCGCCCCGAACTGACGCCGCGCACGGCAAAACCCGCAGGCAAACGGCTGAACCACGGCTGCCGGATATTTTTTCAGCGATTTTTCATAAACACGATTCCAAAAAGGAAACCCAGAAATGAAGCGCCCTAGTTTAAAACCCGCGACCCTGCATGTCCTTCACGCTCTCGCTGTCATGTGCGTCGCCGCGCCGCAGATCGGCCACGCCCAGCAAGCCGCCGACCTGGCCGCCTCCGGCGCCGCCGAGGCCATCAACACCGTCGAAGTGGTCGGCAGCGCAGTCAGCGCCAGCCGCAGCGCGCCGGCGCAGAGTTCGCTGTCGGCCCGTTCCGCGCAATCGATCGTCAGCGACGACTTCATCCGCAACCTGACATCGCCGGTAGCCGATTTCAGCCAGGTGCTGCAAATGACGCCCGGCATGTACAGCTATAGCCCGAACGGCGTCGGCCTGGGCGACACCAAGACTTATTTCCGCGGCTTCGCCGACGGCGACTATACGGTCAGCTTTGACGGCATTCCGTTCCAGGACACCAACAGCCCCTCGCATCACACCTGGGCCTTTTTCCCTAGCCAGTTCCTGGGTGGCGCGGTGGTTGACCGCAGCCCGGGATCGGCAGCGACCATCGGCCCGGCCAACTTCGGCGGTTCAGTCAACCTGCTGTCGCGCAACCTGGAAAACGAGCAGCGCACCAGCGTCTTCGATTCGTATGGTTCATTCGACACCAAGATCTACGGCGCCGAATTCGAGAGCGGCCAGTTCGGCGCCAACGGCGCCCAGAATCTCTTGCTGAATGCGCATCAGATGACCTCCGACGGCTACCAGACTTACAACAAGCAGACCCGCGATGCGGTATCGCTCAAGTATCAGTTCAACATCACCGACAGTACTGCCCTGACCTTGTTCGGCTCGTATATCGACCTGAAAGCCAATACCCCGAACACAAAGGGCGCGACGCGGGCGCAGATCGCCCAGTTCGGCGACGATTATTTGCTGAGCAACGATCCCAAGCAGGCCAACTACTATGGCTACAATTTCTACCACGTCACATCCGATTTCGAATATGCCGGCCTGACGTCCAATCTCGGCAACGGCTGGAAGCTGGACGACAAGCTCTACACTTACGCTTACCATAACCAGCAGAACTATAACGGCAGCACCATCACCGCCACCAGCGGCACGGATAAGCTCAACAGCTACCGCACCTATGGCAACCTGCTGCGCCTGAGCCAGGAATCCAGCCTCGGCATCCTGCGCACCGGCCTGTGGGCAGAAAACGCCGACACCAACCGCTATCAGATTCCTTCCGATCCGCGCAGCTGGGTGGACGCCGTCCTGCCCAACTTCCACGAGCGCTTCAAGACCACTACCCTGCAGCCTTTCGTCGAGTACGAATTCCAGGTAGCCAGCGACCTGAAGATCACGCCGGGCGTGAAGTATTCCTCGTACCGCCAGTCGCTGACGCAGTATGCGGACAACGGCAAGACCGTCGGCAACCTGGGCGGCCTGCCCAGCGTCGATCATGGGGTCACCTACAACAGCGTGCTGCCGTCGCTCGACGTGCACTACATGCTGCAGCCTAACTGGTCGGTATACGGCCAGTACGCCACCGGCGACGAAATTCCGCCGACCAGCGTGTTCGACGTCAAGAACGCCAATGTGACAGCGCTGCCGTCCTCGATCAAGAGCAAGACTTTCCAGGTCGGTTCGGTGTGGAAGTCGGAGCGCTTCACCTTTGATATCGACGCTTATCACATCAAGTTCGACAACGCCTATTCCTCCTTCACCGACAATGCCGGCAACACTACCTTCTTCTCCAACGGCAGCTCGACCACGCAGGGTATCGAGGCGGAAGGCAACCTGGTGCTGGGCGCGGGCTTCAGCCTGTACGCCAACGCCACCTACGGCACCGCCAAGTACGGCAACGGCCAGTGGGTCGCCAGCGCGCCTAGCGACACCGAAACATTGGGCCTGAACTACAACCGCGGCGGCTGGGATATCGGCTGGCTGAACAAGCGCGTCGGCACCATGTACAACGACAACGGCAGCGTCCACCAGGCAGTCAAGATCGCGCCGTTCACGATCTCCAACCTGTTCGTCAACTACACCATCCGCCATCCGCTGCAATTCGTAAAGAAGGCCAAGATCCAGTTCGGCGTCAACAACCTGTTCGACAAGCACAGCATCGTCGGCGTCAATCCGGCCAGCACCGCCACTTCGGCGCCGGCCCCGGGCGATGTACTGACGCTGCTGCCGGCACGCGCCTTGTCGCTGACCGTCAGCCTGGATTTCTAAGGCCAGTCTCCTTCTATATTATTTATATTTGAAAGTGATACCCATGCGCAAATTCATCGTTCCCTTGCTCGTCATGTCCTTCCTGGCTGCCGGCGCTTCCGTCCAGGCCCGCGAAGAAAATCCCTTTATCACGTCCAAGGAAATCGACCTGATCAAGCTGTTGCCGCCGCCTCCGGCCAACGATTCGCTGCAGACCAAGGCTGAACTGAGCGAAATCCTGGCCCTGCAAGCAGCGCGCACGCCGGAAATGACGGCGCGCTCGCAAGCCGACGCCAGCGAAGAAATCTGGCGCTTCGCCGACGTCATGGGCGTGAAGTTCAAGCGCGAGCAGTTGCCGGTGTTCGCCAGATTCTTCCAGCGCGTAGTCGATTCGGAAGGCGCCGTGGTCGATACATACAAGGACATCTGGAAGCGTCCGCGTCCATTCATGGTGAGCGACCAGGTCAAGCCGGTAGTCAAGCTGTCGCGCTCCGGCGCCTACCCTTCCGGCCACGCCACCTCGGGCACGCTGATGGGCATCGTGCTGGCCAACATGGTGCCGGAAAAGCGCGCGGAAATCATGGCGCGCGCCGCCGAGTACGCCAACAACCGCATCATCTGCGGCGTCCACTACCGCTCCGACATTGAAAGCGGCCGCATCACCGGCACCGTGATCGCCGCCAGACTGCAAACCCGCGACGACTTCAACACGGGCTTCATCGCTGCCCGCGATGAGCTGCGCGGCGTCCTGCAGCTGGGCGCGGAGCCGGCCGAAGCAAAATAAGCTTCGCCGCCAACGCGGCATGCCATGCCTGCAACGCCCTGACGCCAGTCAGGGCGTTTTTTGTTGGGCGATGACGCTGGCGCTCAGTGACAGCTAAGTTTGCCTGCGTAAGCTTACCCTGACCGTGGCGCCTCGCCGCCATTGCCCCCGCAGAGGGGCTCCTCCTCCAATTTTTACAGAATCACTCGGGAGTTTTTATGACTATTGCAACAGCCGCCGCCGGCAATAGCTGGATCAACAAGGTGCCGGAAGCCACGCTCCTGTTCTGGATCATCAAGATGATGTCCACCACGGTCGGCGAAACCGGCGCCGACTACCTGGCCGCCGACCTCCATTTCGGCCTGGCCGGCACCGCGCTGGTGACCGGCTTGCTGCTGGCCGGCGCCTGGCTGTTCCAGCTGCGCGCCAGCCGCTATGTGCCGCCGCTGTACTGGATCTGCGTGGTGCTGGTCAGCATTTTCGGCACCCTGGTCACCGACATGCTGAGCGACTTGGCACGCATACCGCTGGCTATCTCGACCGCCGCGTTCAGCATTGCCATGCTTGCCACATTCTGGGCCTGGCATGCGCGCGAAAAAACGCTGTCCATCGCCGCCATCGACAGCCCCCGGCGCGAGCTGTTCTACTGGACCGTGATCCTGTTCACCTTTGCGCTCGGCACTGCCGCCGGCGATTGGGTGGCGGAAGGGCTGAACCTGGGCTACGCCAATTCGGCGCTGCTGTTCGGCGGCCTGATCGGACTGGTGGCCCTGGCGCGCTACGGTTTCAAGCTCAACGCCACTGCCTGTTTCTGGATTGCCTATGTATTGACGCGTCCTTTCGGCGCCTCCTGCGGCGACCTGCTCTCGCAGCCAGGCAGCAGCGGCGGCCTGGGTTTTGGTACGATAGCAACCAGCGCCCTGTTCCTGGCGGTTATCGCCGGCCTGGTGGCTTATCTGTCCTTCACGCAAAAACGTTTGACGGCGCAACGCGCCTGAAAATAAGGAAACTGAAAAGGAAACAATGATGGATAAGACAACCCAACTGGCGCTCAGCAAGGTGCCGCAAGTCACCCTGCTGTTCTGGATCATCAAGATTGCCGCCACCACGCTAGGCGAAACCGGCGGCGACGCCGTTACCATGTCGATGAACCTGGGCTACCTGGTCGGCAGCATCATCTTCGGCGTGGTCTTCCTGGTCGCGGTCGCCGCCCAGATCCGCGCTACCCGCTTCCACCCCTTCCTCTACTGGCTCACGGTGATCGCCACCACCACCATCGGCACCACGCTGGCCGACTTTGCCGACCGCTCGCTCGGCATCGGCTATCCTGGCGGCGCATCATTGCTGTTTGCGCTATTGATGATTTCCTTGTTTGTCTGGTACCGGACGCTGGGGTCGGTGGCTGTCGACAGCGTCCATTCACCGGCGGCGGAGATGTTCTACTGGGTCACCATCATGTTTTCGCAAACCCTGGGCACCGCGCTGGGCGACTGGGCAGCCGATACCGCCGGCCTCGGCTATGGCGGCGCCGCCGTCCTGTTCGGCAGCCTGCTGGCGCTGGTGGCGCTGGCCTACTACTGCACCAAGATTTCGCGCACGCTGCTGTTCTGGGCGGCGTTCATCCTGACACGCCCGCTGGGCGCCGTGGTCGGCGACTTTCTCGACAAGCCGCTGAATGCCGGCGGACTGGCCCTGAGCCGCTATTCGGCATCGGCGGCGCTGCTGATCTTCATCGTCGCCTGCATCCTGCTGTTCCGCCAGCAGGCGGCGCCGGCCGTGAAGCGTGAGAGTATACGGGTGGAGCGTAAGCCCGAAACCATCGATCAATAGCGTAATAACGGAGGACACATGCGGGTATTGCTGGCCGAAGACGATCCGATGATCGGAGAGGCCATCCAGGCGGCGCTGAAAGACGCCTCTTACGCCGTCGACTGGGTACGCAACGGCAAGACCGCGCTGGATACGCTGTCGTGCCAGCACTATGACTTGCTGCTGCTCGATCTCGGCTTGCCCGGCAAGGACGGCTTCGAGGTGATGGACGCCATCCGGCGCCAGGACAATCCTCTGCCCTTGCTGATCATCACGGCGCGCGACGGCCTCGAACATCGCCTGCGCGGACTGGATGGCGGCGCCGACGACTACATCCTGAAGCCGTTCGAGATGGCCGAACTGCTGGCGCGGGCGCGCGCCGTGCTGCGCCGCAAAGGCGGCAGCGCCACACCCTTGCTGAGCAACGGCATCATCTCGCTCGATCCGGCCACGCGCCTGGCCAGCAACCAGGAACAGCCGCCCCAGCAGCTGTCGAATCGCGAATTCGCCCTGCTGCAGGCGCTGATGCTGAGGCCGGGAGCGATTTTGTCGCGCAGCGAGCTGGAGGAACGGATCTATGGCTGGGGCGAGGAAGTGGAAAGCAACGCCGTCGAATTCCTGATCCATGCCCTGCGCAAGAAACTGGGCAGCGCAACCATTAAAAATGTCAGGGGCGTGGGATGGATGGTATCCAAAGGAAGCTGAAGGACTCGATCCAGTTCCGCCTGTCGCTCTGGCTGTCGCTGGCGATCCTGGCGGTAGCCCTGCTGGCCGGGGTGTTCGCCTTCGTGTCAGGCTTCGACGAAGCGCATGAATTCCAGGACGACATGCTGCGCCAGGTCGCCGCTTTGTTCGACCAGGAGCATATCCCGGTTCCGCCTCAACAGGGTGCCGCCAAGGTGGCGATCGGCGACGAGGAAGCGCGCGTCATCGTGCAGTATCTCGACGACCAGAACGGCAGCGCTGGCGTCCCCGCAACGAAACGGCTGAAGTTGCCTGCAAACCTGCGGGACGGCATGCAAACCGTACACTCCGGCCATCACCGTTACCGCGTGCTGGTAAAAACCCTGGCCTCGCAGCAGCGCATCGCCGTCGCCCAGGAAACCGCGGTGCGCGACGAAATCGCCCGCGACAGCGGCTTACGCACCCTGATGCCCTTCCTGATCCTGATCCCGCTGTTGCTGCTGCTGGTGGCGCATCTGGTGCGCAAGATGTTCCTGCCGATCGCTCGGCTGTCGGCCGAAATCGATGGCCGCAATGAACAGGAACTACATGCGCTGGCGTCGGAACGGCTGCCGGTCGAAGTACGCCCCTTTGTGGTCGCCATCAATCGCCTGCTGGAGCGCGTGGCGCAAGCCATGGAGGCGCAGCGCCGCTTCGTCGCCGACGCCGCCCATGAATTGCGTTCGCCGCTCACCGCGCTGTCGCTGCAGGCCGAGCGGCTGGCCGAGGCCGACATGCCGGATACCGCACGCCAGCGGCTGGCGACGCTGCGGCAAGGGATTGAACGCGGACGGCGCTTGCTGGACCAGCTGCTGGCGCTGGCGCGGGCGCAGTCGGCGCCGCTGGCGCCCAGCGACACGGTAGCCGTGATGCAGGTGTACCGGCGCGTGCTGGAAGACCTGATGCCGCTGGCCGAGGCCCGGCAGATCGACATCGGCGTCGACGGCGAAGCCGGCCTGCGGGTGCCGGTGGCCGAAGTCGACCTGATCACCATCGTCAGGAATCTGGTCGACAACGCCATCCGCTATACGCCGCCGGGCGGACGCATCAGCCTGTCCATGCACAGCAGCGCCGGCGGCGTCAGCTTGCAGGTGGACGATTCCGGGCCAGGCATCGCAGCGGAAGAACAGGCGCGCGTATTCGATCCCTTCTACCGCGTGCTCGGCAACGACGCCACCGGCTCGGGACTGGGACTGTCCATCGTCCAGACTATCGCCAGCCGCATCGGCGCCCGCGTCACGCTGGCGCATGCCGACCGGCAAACACAGACAGGATTGCGCGTCACCGTGTTCATCCCGCTGGCAGCAGCTAAAATAGGCGCCTGATCTGCCGCTCTTCCATTGAAGTTTCATTGAAGTCTCAATGTCCGGGGCCTTGGACGCGATGGGGTATCTGCCACTGTCGCTGCCAAGGGCAAAACCAAGAATAGAGGATGCAATATGAAAATCCGTGCCGCCGTACTGCGCCAGACTGGCTTGCCGCATCCTTATCGGGAATCGCGGCCGCTGGCGATTGAAGAGCTCGAACTGGCGCCGCCGGGACGCGACGAAGTGCTGGTGCGGATCCGCGCCGCCGGCCTGTGCCACTCTGACCTGTCGGTCATCAACGGCGAGCGGCCGCGGCCGTTGCCGATGGCGCTTGGCCACGAAGCGGCCGGCGAAGTTGTCGAACTGGGAGACGGCGTCAGCGATCTGCAGCCTGGCGATCATGTAGCGCTGGTGTTCGTCCCCAGCTGCGGCCATTGCCTGCCCTGCGGCGAAGGCCGCCCGGCCTTGTGCGAACCCGGCGCCCGGGCCAACGCCAACGGCAGCTTGCTGTCCGGCGCGCGCCTGCTGGCAAGCGCGCAAGGTGAAGCGGTCAATCATCATCTTGGCTGCTCGGCGTTCGCCGAGTATGCTGTCGTTTCGCGCCGTTCCCTGGTAAAAATCGATCCCGCGCTGCCATTTGACGAAGCCGCGCTGTTCGGCTGCGCAGTCCTGACGGGCGTCGGTGCGGTCATCAATACGGCCCAGGCGCGCGCGAGGTGATTGCCATCGACCTGGCCGCCGGCAAGCGCGAACTCGCCACTCGGCTGGGCGCCACCATGGTGTTTGACGGCAGTGATCCGAACTGCATCGATGCAGTCAGGGAAGCTACCGGCGGCGGCGCCGACCATGTATTTGAATTCGCCGGTTCGGTGCGGGCATTCGAAACCGCCTACCGTATCACCCGTCGCGGCGGCACCACTACCACCGCGGGCCTGCCGCCGGCGGCCGCCCAGTTCGGACTGCCGCTCGTCAACCTGGTGGCGGAGGAACGCACCGTCAAGGGCAGCTATATCGGCAGCTGCGTGCCGGTGCGTGACCTGGCGCGCTATATCAGCCTGTATCGCGGCGGACGGCTGCCGGTCAACCTGCTGCTGTCGCACCGCTTGCGGCTGGAGGATATCAATGAAGGTTTTGACCGCTTGCATACCGGCGAGGCGGTGCGCCAGGTGATTGTTTTTGACTAATGCCTGTCATCGCCCCCAAGTGGACGTTGTGCTGCACGGCTAACGTAGCTTTCTTTCAGTCTGTTCACTTTCGCGCGTGACCTCACGATAAATAAACACTGAGGCAGCAAACCAATGTGCGACCACATTGAGAGAACTCCCGGATGAAGCACAGTGTTTGCTGGACAGTTAAACCACAGCAGCGCTGAACGAATCGGGCCGCCGCGCAAGCAGATGAGACAGCCGTTGAAGACCCGCTTGTAAGCGTCCACGGTCCTTGATGTTACCCAAAGAGATCCGAATTGCATTCACTGATCGATTGCCAGTTGCGAATGCCTCCGCCGGCGTGACTGCGATGCCCTCGCTGTCGGCTGCACGCGCAAGCTGTGAGGGGGTCCAATACGCCGGCAACTCGAGCCATACGTGCAGGCCGTCTCCGGCGCCGCTGTACCGCCCCGCCAGAATATCTCGAGCCATCCAGTGGCGCCGGCGCGCCTCGTTGCGTACGCCTTCCATCAATCCGTCAGCCGAACCGTCGAGGATCCACTGAGTGGCCAGTGCGGCCGTCAGAGGAGCAACCATCAGCGCAAATGATCTTAGCGCGACCAGGAAACGTTCGCGTTCGTGCGAGGCGCGTATTAGCACGAAGGCGACACGCAAGCCGGGCGTCAGGCATTTCGACAGGGTTGAGATGTAGTACACCTGTTCAGGGGCAAACGTGGCAACAGGTGGTGGCGGGGCATCGGCAAGGAGCCAGTAGGGATCGTCCTCGACGATGCGTACTTGCAGCGCTGCGCGATGCTGGCGAGCTCCTTGCGCCGACGCGCCGGAATGGTGATGGCGGTCGGGTTCTGTAATGTCGGATTGAGGTAGACCAGCCCAGGCTTGTGCTGGCGGCAGGCTTCCTCAAGCATCTCAGGCACCATCCCGTGCTTGTCCGCTTCCACCGCAATGATGCGCCGGCCGAATTGGGTCGCTGCGGCACGCAAGCCGGGATAACTCATTGGTTCTGCCAGGATGACATCGCCAGGCTCCGTCAGCGCAAGGATCAATGCGGCGATCGCCGCTTGCGCACCCGGACAGACAACAACCTGTCGAGAATCCAGATGTCCAAACATCGGTGCTAGCCATTTGGCTCCAGCCCTACGGTCGGAGTCGCTTCCCCCGGCCAAGTGATAAGTCATCAGCAATTCATTATCCGCCCTCATCAGTACTTGAGACAAACCTTGTTTCAGCATGTCGTCGAAGTCCACGCCATCCGGCGGTGGTGGGGTATTCATGCTCAGGTCGAGGATCGAGGTCAATTCGACTTTCGGCGCCGCGACATAAGTGCCTCGAGCGCCGCGGCCCTCCAGCAAGTTGCGGCGTCTGGCTTCGTCGTATGCGCGCGTGATCGTCGTCAGGTCGACGTCCAGCTGTGCTGCCAACTGGCGCTGCGGAGGTAGACGGTCACCCGGTTTCAGCGATCCTTCTACCACCGCCGCCTGCAACGCATCCGCAATCTGCAAAAACCGTGGGCCTTTGTTCCCGGCCAATCGTGGCAACCAGACTGCCAAATTTTCATCTTGTATGGTTTTCGGCTGGGACATTTTGTCTCAATGTATGGAAATTGTTTTTAAGTAGTATGCATCAGGACGTGCAGCAACACCATCCTTGCATGGCAGTCGTTGACGTTTTCTCCTCTCTCAGCTGCATTCGGCAAATCACTCCGCTGGATGCCATTCTTATTTCATAGGTAGATGTAATGAAAGATTCAAGCAGGATGCCTGAGAGGATGGTTTGAACAAAAAATGAAGCTGTTGAAGCAGCGTTTTGAGGTAGTGCTCCTCACGATAGATAGTGTCAAGTAATAGCCTGGAAATACGCAAAATGATGGATTGGATCCCTATAGTCTTGGTTACCTTCAAGGTTCTCGTGCTCGGCACGGGCATGTTCTTCGCCATCAAATGGCATTACGATCAAGGAAAGAAGGAGAAAGAGAAGCGCGCGGCGCTACGCGCAGGCGGCAAGGTGGCCGCAGTCTTCGTGCTATCGCTCTTGGGCCTGGTGCTCGTCACTTTCGTCCTTGCCAGGATGCTCGGTTTGGACTTGACCTTCCCATGATGGCAAAGAATAGTCGGCCGATATCCAGTGATGCGGCAGCAATTCCCCGCTGCGGCTATTGGGCAGCGTCGGCAAGCGGGTCAGAGTAAATCGCCACGAATCTGCTAGACAAACTGCTTTGCCTTATACGCGGCGTCAACCGTTGTTTCCAGAATCGAGCCAGCCAGGACATCGTTCTGGAATGCCTCGTTCTTGCGGCATACCTTGTCGTAGGCTTCCTGCAGCTGACTGATTCGCTGGGTCAAGCTATCCAGGTGCGACCGCAATAGCATCACCTCCCCGCCGTTCTTGAGCAAGACAGTGACCATCGCGGCAACGTTCTATTCCACCGTTCCCTGCGCCGAACGCATCATCGGCAAGATACCCTTCATCTAATATTCATATTAGTCATATAAAATAACAATTTGTCATGTATTGTTGACATTCTATTTTTCGGACTGTTATGAAAAACTACTTATATCGGTTTTCTCACATCGCTTCATGGCTTGTTGTAGCGGGGAGTTTGGGGAATGCCACGCTGCACGCTCAAACGATCTCACACAGCAAAGATAAAGAAAGTCAATCTTCTGCAACACAGTATTTCAATCGCTTGCTGCCTGCGGAACGAAAGAGAATTCTCTTAACAGACACTGAGAAAAAAATCCCGAATATCAACGAGGACAACGCGTTGAATAAGGGGGCTGGGAAATCACTCTCATTGGCGAAGGAGCGTTTTAAATGCGGAACGCATGAAGAGTCGAACACTGCCAGGAATAATTACAATAATCAGTATCGTGGAGGGCAAGATCCGTCGCCACAACAGTCCGCAGATATGCTCAACTCGCCAAAGAGCGTCACATCAAGTGGCTGCAGGATGTCGACCGACTAGAGTTGTCGATATTCGATTCACGTCCACTGAAGAGTGAAATATCGCAGCAGAGAATCATTAATCAATGCTTGATCGGCCACACTGAAACCAAGTAAAGGCCGGGCCGGATAGTGACCCCCCCTTTTTTGTGACCTTGAGCGCTGAATGTTTTTTACTTTTGCACCTGACTAAATAACGCTATGCGCGCTATCACTCGGTAGTTATTAGCCATTGCTCTGTAGTTCGTAATTTGTCACGAAAGATCTGATGAAATATTCATTCCGCCTGCATGTCCTGCTAATTGTTATATGTGCATTTGTCGTCGCGCCGGCAACGGCTGTCAGTAACGATACAGATATAGATGCTGCAATTAAAGCGGTATCGCGCGATTACAGCGAATCGTTGAAAAGTAACGCAGTAAAAGATGGCAGCAACAACATTTCACCAGACGTGGCAAGCTCGAATATAGCAAGGAAAAACACGAAGCCGCCCGAGGGCAGTAAGGCCTGCCCCCCGGCCCCAAGCGGCTTGAGCACCTATGCGACAAGCATCGGCATTGGATTACTCACCGGAAAATTTTATCCTCCATTAAGCCCCGAACAAAGATGCGACATGATGACTTCGACTGTAAGGGATCCGGGTCCTGCTTTTCAACACAATATGCCTTTTGTGATCATTAAGTGAGCCGGAATGGAGAGCGCCTCTCGTTCATTTTCCTTGCATACACTTCTTCTGCCGAAATGGTGCGGCCTCGACTTTTTTTGCCGTAATTTACTGCCACGCGGCGATGCGAGCAGTGTTCTCCACACTGCTCGCATCGCCATATTTTTTCCCGCCCCCACAGAGTAACAACCTGCTCACACGCTGCGATTCGCTCATCGTGATCGCTGCGTCAGTGCTGCCGTTAAAGCTCAAGCGAATGTCAATACCCTCTAGCATTCTTCAGCGCACAAAAAGGGCAGAACAAATTGAATAAGTCGAAATTCCCTCACGTCCCACTCTGGTTATTTCTCGGTGCAAGCATGTATGCATTGCTGGGGTTGGCGCAAGTACATGCCGTGCCGGTAACACCAGATGCCACAATCGAAGTCAGCAATACAAAGACAAATATACAGATCCGCCCCCGCATCGGCCTGGTGCTGTCCGGCGGCGGCGCGCGCGGCTATGCGCATCTGGGGGTGTTGCAGGCGCTGGAGAAAATGCATATCCCGATTGACTATGTTGCTGCCACCAGCATGGGCGCCGTGGTCGGCGGCTTGTATGCGAGCGGACTGTCAGTCGATGAGCTGGACCGCATCCTG
>NZ_DATMRB010000069.1:0-11892 GCF_035566555.1 Collimonas sp. | reverse complement strand
GTGACCCGCATGTCGCCGCTGTTCGAGCTGTCCGACACCGCCTTGTCCTTCATCCTGATCATCGGTTCGATTACCGCGCTGTTCATGGGTTTCCTCGGCGTGATCCAGACCGACATCAAGCGCGTGGTTGCTTACTCGACGTTGTCGCAGCTGGGCTACATGACCGTGGCGCTGGGCGCTTCGGCCTACTCGGTGGCAGTGTTCCACCTGATGACGCACGCTTTCTTCAAGGCTTTGCTGTTCCTTGGCGCCGGTTCCGTGATCATCGGCCTGCACCACGACCAGGACATGCGCAACATGGGCGGCCTGCGCAAATACATGCCGATCACCTGGATCACTTCGCTGATTGGCTCGCTGGCTCTGATCGGTACGCCGTTCTTCTCCGGCTTCTATTCGAAGGACAGCATCATCGAAGCGGCGCATGCGTCGACCCTGTTCGGCTCCGGCTTCGCTTACTTCGCCGTGCTGGCCAGCGTGTTCGTGACAGCCTTCTATTCCTTCCGCATGTACTTCATGGTGTTCCATGGCGAAGAACGTTTCGGCAAGGCGCACGATGACCACGGCCACCATGCGCCGGCGCATGCGGCAAACGATGCGCACGCCGCACACGATGGCCATGACGCCCATCATGACGAAGCCGAAGAAGAGCACGAGCACCACGGCCTGGCCCCGGGCCAGAAGCCGCACGAGTCGCCTTGGGTGGTGACGCTGCCGCTGATCCTGCTGGCGATTCCATCCGCCGTCATCGGTTTCTTTGCTATCGAGCCTATGCTGTTCGGCAGCTTCTTCAAGGACGTGATTTTCGTCAACGAAGCGCACCACGCAATGGAAGAGCTGCGCACGGACTTCCACGGCCCGATCGGCATGGTTGCACACGCATTCAGCTCGGCGCCTTTGTGGCTGGCGATTGCCGGCGTCGCTGCCGCCTATTACTGCTACATGGTCAATCCGCGTTTGCCTGCGGCGATCAAGCAGAAGTGCGGTCCGATCTATACGCTGCTCGAAAACAAATATTATCTGGACAAGTTCAACGACATCGTGTTTGCCGGCGGCGCCCGCATGCTGGGTCGCGGCCTGTGGAATGCAGGCGACCGCGGCCTGATCGATGGCCTGATCGTCAACGGCAGCGCCAAGGCAGTCAACTGGTTCTCGAAGATTACCCGTCTCTGGCAATCCGGCTATATCTATCACTATGCATTCGTGATGATCATCGGCGTGCTGGGTTTCCTGGTTTGGTTCATGCCGTATCCGTTCAAATAAGCTGCTAAAGCAAGCCCGGCAAACTCAGCAAGGTAGATAAATAATACATATGATGCAGTCAACTTTCCCTCTTCTCAGCCTCGCGATCTGGTGTCCGGTCGCGTTTGGTATCCTCGTCCTGGCAGTCGGCCGCGACGACAATCCAACCCTGGTGCGCTGGCTTTCGCTGCTGGGCGCAGCAGTCAGCTTCGTGGTCACCCTGCCGATCGTGCGGCAGTTCGACAACGGTTTCCAGGGCATGCAGTTCGTTGAAAAGTCGGTATGGATCGACCGCTTCAACATCAATTATTTCCTCGGTATCGACGGCATCTCGCTGTGGTTCATCCCGCTGACCGCCTTCATCACCGTGCTGGTGGTGATCGCCGCCTGGCAGGTGATCGAGAAGAAGGTTGCTCAGTACATGGGCGCTTTCCTGATCCTGTCGGGCCTGATGATCGGCGTCTTCTGCGCGCTGGACGGCATGCTGTTCTACGTCTTCTTTGAAGCGACTCTGATCCCGATGTTCATCATCGTCGGCGTCTGGGGCGGCAGCAACCGGGTGTATGCAGCGATCAAGTTCTTCCTGTACACGCTGATGGGTTCGCTGCTGATGCTGGTGGCATTGCTGTACCTGTACTTCCATTCCGGCACCTTCGAAATCCTGACCTGGCACCAGCTGCCGCTGGACATGTCGGAACAGATCCTGATCTTCCTGGCGTTCCTGATCGCGTTTGCCGTCAAGGTGCCGATGTGGCCGGTGCATACCTGGTTGCCGGACGCCCACGTGGAAGCGCCGACCGGCGGTTCCGTGGTGCTGGCTGCCATCATGCTGAAGCTGGGCGGCTACGGCTTCCTGCGTTTCTCGCTGCCGATCACGCCTGACGCCAGCCACTACCTGGCCGGCTTCATGATCACCTTGTCGCTGATCGCCGTGATCTATATCGGCCTGGTGGCGCTGGTGCAAAAAGACATGAAGAAGCTGATTGCTTATTCGTCGATCGCGCACATGGGTTTCGTCACGCTCGGCTTCTTCATCTTCAACGACATCGGCCTGCAGGGCGGCATCGTGCAAATGATTTCGCACGGTTTCGTCTCCGGCGCGATGTTCCTGTGTATCGGCGTGCTGTACGACCGCATGCATACCCGTGAAATTTCCGCCTACGGCGGCGTCGTCAACGTCATGCCGCGTTTCGCTGCCTTGTTCGTGCTGTTCTCGCTGGCCAATTCCGGCCTGCCAGGCACATCCGGCTTCGTCGGCGAGTTCATGGTGATCCTGGGCGCGGTCAAGTTCAATTTCTGGATCGGCCTGCTGGCAGCGACCGCGCTGATCCTTGGCGCGGCTTACTCACTGTGGCTGGTCAAGCGAGTGGTGTTCGGCGCCGTCACCAATTCGCATGTGAAAGAAATGCTGGACCTGAACAAGCGTGAGTTCGCCATGCTGGGTGTATTGGCGATCGCCGTCATCGCAATGGGCCTGTATCCGGCGCCGTTCACCGATGCCATGCAGGTGTCGGTTGCCGATCTGCTGAAGCACGTGGCGATCACCAAGTTAAATTAACAAATTGCGGGACAGAGGCGCACGGCGAGTGTTTGAGAGTCGCCGAAGCGCGACGAACTACACTACCCGTGCGGCTCTGTCCCCAACTGACTAGATAAAACGGTTGAATAGTAAAGAAAAGTAGCGGGACGGAGTTTAAGAGTCGCCACAGCGCGATGAATGACTCAGCCCTCAACTGACTAGAAGCGCAGTGTACAAAAATAAGTGGCAAATAAATGAATAACATGAATCTGATCCCTGTTTATCCGGAAATCTTTCTGCTGATCGCGACCTCGGTCGTGCTGCTGATCGATATGTTCGTTTCGGATGCCAAGCGCCACATCACCTATTACCTGACGCTGGCCGTACTGGCAGTGTGCTTTGTACTGACACTGGGTGCATTCCAAAGCGGGGAGACGGTTTACACCTTCCACAACATGTTCGTTTCGGATCCGCTTTCCAGCTTGCTGAAGCTGGTTTCCTACGTGGCGGTGGCGATGACCCTGGTCTACTCGCGCAGCTATGTCAGTGAACGCGCGATGGTGGGCGGCCATCTCGGCGGAGAATTCTATCCATTGGCCTTGTTCGCTTTGCTGGGCCAGATGGTGATGATCTCCGGCAGCAATTTCCTCAGCATCTATCTGGGCCTGGAACTGATGTCGCTGTCGTTGTACGCGATGGTGGCTCTGCGCCGTGAAAACACTTCCGCTACCGAAGCGGCGATGAAATATTTCGTGCTGGGCGCGATGGCTTCCGGTTTCCTGCTGTACGGGATGTCGATGCTGTACGGCGCCACCGGTTCGCTCGACCTGGTGGAAGTGGCGCGTGCTGCTGATTCCGGCAACATCAACCATACCGTGCTGGTGTTCGGCGTCGTGTTCGTGGTCTGCGGCCTGGCGTTCAAGCTGGGCGCGGTGCCATTCCACATGTGGGTGCCGGACGTCTATCAAGGCGCACCGACCGCAGTCACCCTGTTGCTGGGCGGCGCGCCCAAGCTGGCCGCTTTTGCGATCTGCTTCCGCTTGCTGGTGGAAGCGTTGCTGCCGCTGGCTGTCGAATGGCAGCAGATGCTGACTATCCTGGCGGTGTTGTCGCTGGCGATCGGTAACATCACCGCGATCGCTCAGACCAACATCAAGCGCATGCTGGCTTACTCGACCATTTCGCACATGGGCTTCATGCTGCTCGGCCTGTTGAGCGGCATCGTCGACAACAACCTGTTTTCGACTTCGAACGCCTATAGCTCGGCCTTGTTCTATGCGATCACCTATGTCATGACCACGCTCGGTACTTTCGGCGTCATCATGCTGCTGTCGCGCGCCGGCTTTGAAGCCGAAAACATGGATGACTTCAAAGGCTTGAACCAGCGCAGCCCTTGGTTTGCGGCCGTGATGCTGGTGCTGATGCTGTCGCTGGCGGGCATTCCGCCGCTGATGGGCTTCTACGCCAAGCTGTCGGTATTGCAGGCCGTGATCGGCACCCAGCAGATCTGGCTGGCCGTGGTAGCCGTGCTGTTCTCGCTGATCGGCGCCTTCTACTACCTGCGCGTGATCAAGATGATGTATTTCGACGAGCCGCAAGACCGTGCGCCTATCGTCGCCCACGCCGACGTGCGCGTGCTGCTGAGCCTGAACGGTATTGCCGTGCTGGTGCTGGGCCTGTGGCCTGGCCTGTTGATGGATGCCAGCAACCTGGCTATCGTCCGTACCCTGGCCGGTTTCATCGCCCGCGTCACCTCGTAAGCACGTGAACGTTTCGCTTTCCAGCCTGTTCGTCATCCTGCTCGCGCTGCTGGCGGCGAACCTGCCGTTCTTTAACGAGCGCTTGTTCGCGCTGCTGCCGGTCAAGTTCGGCGGCCAGGCCGCGGCCAAGCCGATCTGGGTACGTCTGCTGGAGCTGTTTGCGCTGTATGCGCTGGTTGGCCTGATCGCCCGCATGTTGGAAGCGAATATCGGCAATACCTTTGCGCAAGGCTGGGAATTCTATGCGGTCACCGGCTGCATGTTCCTGGTGCTGGCCTATCCCGGCTACGTACTGCGCTATCTGAAAAAACATCGCTGAAGCAAGCAGGGCGGGCGCATGCAGCGCCTGTCTGTCAGCACCGCCTCATGCGGCGCGCAGCACAGCCTGCGCTCGCAGGCATTACAATCCCATCTAGTCCGCTTATCTCGTTAGCCACCATTTCGCCGGAGCGTTTGCATGGATAGTCACCTCAAAGAAACCCAGATCGCCACGGCTGTCGCCTATGACGGCCATTTCCTCAAAGTGCAGCGCGACACGGTAGAACTGCCGGACGGCAAAGCCACCACCCGCGAATACATCAAGCACCCCGGCGCGGTCGTCATCCTGCCTTTGTTTGAAGACGGCACGGTGCTGCTGGAGCGGCAATACCGCTATCCGCTGGAACGCGTATTCATTGAGTACCCGGCCGGGAAAATCGATGAGGGCGAAGATCACCTGAGCTGCGCCAAGCGCGAGTTGCTGGAAGAGACGGGTTATACCGCCACTGAGTGGCAGCACGTCTGCACTATCCACAATGCCATCGCCTATTCCGACGAGCACCTGGAACTGTTCCTGGCGCGCGGCCTGGTGGCGGGCGAGCGCAAGCTCGACGAGGGCGAGTTCCTGGACGTCTTCAAGGCGCCGCTGACGGACATGCTGAGCTGGGTCAGGGAAGGCAAGGTCACCGATGTCAAAACCGTGATCGGCACCTTCTGGCTTGAAAAAATCGTCGCCGGCGACTGGAAGCTGCCGTAGGGTGGGCACATCGTGCCCACGCGTGAATTAACACTACGCGCCTGCCAAATTCCGTGCCACGCGGGTCTGGATTATGGTTATTGCGGTAGCGCGTGGGCACAAAGGCGTGCCACCCTACGCCTCGCCGGATTACATGTTTGGATAATTCGGGCCGCCGCCGCCTTCCGGCGTCACCCACACGATATTCTGGGTCGGATCCTTGATGTCGCAGGTCTTGCAGTGCACGCAGTTCTGCGCATTGATCTGCAGGCGTTCGGTATTGTCTTCATTGGTGACGAATTCATACACGCCGGCAGGGCAGTAGCGCGCTTCCGGGCCGGCATAGTCGCGCAGGTTGACGTTGACCGGGACGCTCGGATCTTTCAGGGTCAGGTGGATAGGCTGGTCTTCGGCGTGGTTGGTGTTGGAAATGAACACCGACGACAGGCGGTCGAAGGTCAGCCTGCCATCCGGCTTCGGATACTTGATCGGCGTGTAGTTGGCGGCCGGTTTCAGGCATTCGTGGTCGGCGTGGGTGTGGCGCAGAGTCCACGGCGCCTTGCCGCCGAACACTACCTGGTCGATGCCGACCATCAGCGTGCCCAGGTACAGGCCCTTGCTCATCCATGGCTTGAAGTTGCGCGCCTTGTGCAGCTCTTCATGCAGCCAGGATTTCTCAAATGCTGCGCTATAAGCTGTCAGTTCGTCGAACTGGCGGTTGTTGCCCAGCGCTTCGAAGGCGGCGTTGGCGGCCAGCATGCCGGTCTTGATGGCGGCGTGGCTGCCCTTGATGCGGCTGGCGTTGAGGAAGCCGGCGTCGCAGCCGATCAGGGCGCCGCCCGGAAAGGTCAGCTTGGGCAGCGACTGCAGGCCGCCGGCGGTGATCGCGCGGGCGCCGTAGGAAATGCGTTTGCCGCCCTGGAAGAACTTGCTGATTTCCGGATGCGTCTTGTAGCGTTGGAATTCCTCGTAAGGCGACAGGTAGGGGTTTTCGTAAGCCAGGCCGACCACGTAGCCGACTGCAACCTGGTTGTTTTCCAGGTGATACAGGAAGGAGCCGCCATAGGTCTGGGTATCCAGCGGCCAGCCGGCGGTATGCACCACCAGGCCCGGCTGGTGCAGCTTGGGATCGATTTCCCACAGTTCCTTGATGCCGATGGCATAGGTTTGCGGATCCTTGCCCTTGTTGAGGTCGTACTTCGCCATCAGCTGCTTGCCCAGGTGGCCGCGCGCGCCTTCGGCGAACAGGGTGTACTTGGCGTGCAATTCCATGCCGAGCTGGAAGGCGTCGGTAGGCTGGCCGTGGCGGTCCACGCCCATGTTGCCGGTGGCGACGCCCTTGACCGAGCCGTCTTCGTTGTACAGGACTTCAGCGGCCGGGAAGCCGGGGAAAATTTCCACGCCCAGCAGTTCCGCCTGCTGGCCCAGCCAGCGCACCACATTGGCTAGCGAGATGACGTAATTGCCATGGTTCTGGAAGCAGGCCGGCAGCATCCAGCTCGGCGTCTTGTAGGCTTTTTTCTCGGTCAGGAACAGGAAGCGGTCTTCGCTGACTTCAGTGGTCAGCGGCGCGCCCAGTTCTTTCCAGTTCGGCAGCAGTTCGGTCAGCGCCTGCGGGTCCATCACCGCGCCGGAGAGGATGTGGGCGCCGATTTCGCTGCCTTTTTCCAGTACGCAGACGGACACTTCGCGTCCTTGCTCGGTGGCCTGCTGCTTGAGGCGGATCGCCGCCGCCAGGCCGGCAGGGCCGCCGCCGACCACCACCACGTCGTATTCCATCGCTTCGCGCGGACCGTATTGTTCTAGGAGATTCTGCTGGTTCTGCCCTGGGGTTGGAGTCATTGTCTCTTTACCTATAATTAATTTTTCGAACGGATGTGCTAATTGTCCGGGATTTTCCGGCAGAATGCTAGGGCCTATTAGCCTTTGATTTGGGAGTGCGAACGCGCGGCAGGCGGCTCAGGCCTAGGCGCGCTGACGCGACGTAGCGGTGCTACGGCAAGGAGGCGCAACAACGGCATGTGACGCCTGCAGCCGTTCCCGGAGGGTTCCCACCAAAACGTGCGCTGGCGGCGTTGCATGGCTTGCTGGGGCTTCAGCCCCAGCTACGCCACGCGCCTTGCCAGCACACGTTTTGGTGGGAACGCATCTCCCAAATCAAAGGCTAATAGGCCCTAGGTTTCCTCAACGGTTAGTGTTGTTCCTCGCATATCGGACAGAGTGCCGAGCCGAGCTTGCTTACAGCCGGCTGATGGCAGATCACAGCAGTATTCATGAAAGTTGAAATAATGGAAACCAGAAAACACGTCCACACCACCAAGATTGCCATGCGCTGGGGCGATATGGATGCGCTCGGCCACGTCAACAATACGATTTATTTCCGCTATATGGAACAGGCGCGCATCGAATGGCTGCAAGAGCTCGGCAGCGATTTCGATTCCCGTCACGGGCCGGTGCTGGTCAATGCGCAGTGCAGTTTCTTGCGGCAATTGAAATATCCCTGTGAAGTCGAAGTCAAATCCTATGTCGGCGCCGTCGGCCGCTCCAGCTTCGAAGCGAGCTATGAAATCCGCCGCGCCGACATGCCCGACGTGGTGTTCGCCGAAGGCAGCGCGAAAATCGTCTGGGTCGATTTCGACCTGGAAAAGTCCATGCCCTTGCCGGATGATCTGCGAAAGCTGCTGACTAACCCTGCAACGCCAGCCTGAACGCTCGTTAAACCGGCTCGGCCTGCGTGATGCCGAGCAGGCGGTGCACCAGCTCGCTGGAGGTCGAGGCGGCGAACTTCTTCATCAGGTTGGCCCGGTGCATCTCCACCGTGCGCGGGCTGAGGCCGATCTGCTTGCCGATCAGCTTGCTGGTCTTGCCCTCCACCAGCAGCGCCGCAATCTCGCGTTCGCGCGGCGATAATACAGCGGAAGCCCGGCGTTTTTCACTCAAATCCTCGAAAGTCCAGATGCCAGAGGCGTGCGTGTCATGCGGCACCAGCGCATGGCCTGTCACATGGCACCAGAACAACTCGCCGCTGGCGCGCCGCATGATGCGTTCGTCGGAATAGACGCCTTTGGCGTTCATGATCGGCACGATGCGGGCGCCGGTGCGCTCGAACTCATCCTGGGTCGGGTATAGCAGCTGGAACGACTGACCGTTCAGTTCTTCCTGCTGGTAGCCGAACATGCGGGCCAGGGCCAGGTTGCACACTTGCATGATGCGGCGTTCCGACACGCACATGCCTATCGGCGCATGGGCGAAAATGGTCTGGTAATCGATGGCAGGATTAGGCAATGGCACTGGCTGCAGCTTGAGTTCGTAGTTTTACGGTATTGTTGGATGTGTTGCTTCGTCATATGCTAACAGACCGAGAGCAAAGCAATAATAGTTACTTAGTTTACACAAACAGGAGACAAGGCATGAACAAAGTTTATCCTGACGCGGCAAGCGCGTTGGCCGGCATAGTCAAGGATGGCCAGACCATCGCCGTAGGCGGTTTCGGCCTGTGCGGCATCCCTGAGGCGCTGATCCTGGCGTTGCGCAATTCCGGCGTGAAAGAGCTGACGGCGATTTCCAACAACGCCGGCGTCGACGGCTTCGGCCTGGGGCAATTGCTGACCACCCGCCAGATCAAGAAAATGATCGCTTCCTACGTCGGCGAAAACAAGGAATTCGAACGGCAGTACCTGGCCGGCGAGCTCGAGCTCGAATTCACCCCGCAGGGCACGCTGGCGGAAAAGCTGCGCGCCGGCGGCGCCGGCATCCCGGCCTTCTTTACCAAGACCGGCGTCGGCACCCTGGTTGCCGAGGGCAAGGAAATCCGCGAATTCGACGGCGCCAAGTATGTGATGGAGCGTTCGCTCGTGGCTGACGTCTCGCTGGTCAAGGCCTACAAGGCGGACCGCAGCGGCAACCTGGTGTTCAACAAGACTGCCCGCAACTTCAATCCGAACGTCGCCATGGCGGGTAAAATCACCGTGGTGGAAGTCGAGCAGCTGGTCGAGGTGGGCGAGATCGATCCGGACCAAGTCCATACACCGGGCATTTTTGTGCATCGCATCGTAGTCAATGCGAACCCGGAAAAGCGCATCGAACAGCGTACCGTTCGCCCTGCAGAATAAACTGAGACCAGGAGAATAAAATGGCATGGACACGAGATGAAATGGCCGCGCGCGCGGCAAAGGAATTGCAAGATGGTTTTTACGTCAATCTCGGCATCGGCTTGCCGACCCTGGTTGCCAACCACGTACCGAAGGAAATCGAAGTCTGGCTGCAGTCGGAAAACGGCCTGCTCGGCATCGGCCCGTTTCCGACCGACGACAAGGTCGACGCCGACCTGATCAACGCCGGCAAGCAGACCGTGACTTCCTTGCCGGGATCGGCTTATTTCAGTTCCGCCGATTCCTTCGCCATGATACGCGGCGGTAAGATCAATATCGCCATCCTGGGCGCCATGCAGGTGTCCAGCAATGGCGACCTGGCGAACTGGATGATCCCAGGCAAGCTGGTCAAGGGCATGGGTGGCGCGATGGACTTGGTGGCCGGCGTCGGCCGCGTCGTGGTGCTGATGGAGCACGTGGCCAAGGCCAAGGATGGCACCACTTCGCACAAGATCCTGGAAGCCTGCAACCTGCCGCTGACTGGCGTCGGCGTGGTCAACCGCATCATCACCGACCTCGGCGTGCTGGACGTGACGCCGCAGGGCCTGAAAGTGATCGAACTGGCGCCGGGCGTCAGCCGCGAAGATATCGTTGCGCAAACCGGAGCAGCGTTGGACCTGAGCGCGTTGCACTAAGTATGTAGGGTGGGCACGCTTTTGTGCCCACGCTGTATCGCGTTATCCGCGTGGGCACAAAGGCGTGCCCACCCTACTTCTTGGCAAGGTAGCCACCGAGCAGCCTGAATAACTCTAAAAAAAGCGGCGCCTGATACATTTATCAGGCGCCGCTTTTTCTTTGAATGCTTCCATTCGCTTCCCTTATGTTTAAGGTAAGGTGCAAGGGAGGGGCCATATGCGATAAGATGTTGTATATCCGCAAATCAAACGCGTTGTCCGCCGCGCGCTTGCTGCAAGTCTTAACCGAAACGGGGTATCAATGACCATCGCCACCCACAAGTCTGTTCAATGCATTTCTCCCGCCGGCCTGCACAAGATGGCTTACCAGGAATGGGGCGATCCGCATAATCCGAATGTATTGCTGTGCCTGCACGGCGTCACCCGCGTCTCCGACGATTTCGACCAGCTGGCGCGCGCCTTGTGCGATACCTACCGGGTGGTCTGCCCGGACGTGGTCGGCCGCGGCCGTTCCGACTGGCTGCGCGATCCGCAATACTACGTGCTGCCGCAATACCTGAACGACGTGGTGACCTTGCTGGCCCGCCTGAATGCCGAAACCGTGGACCTGGTCGGCACCTCGATGGGCGGCCTGATCGGCATCGGCCTGGCGTCGCTGCCGGACAACCCGTTGCGCAAGCTGGTGCTCAACGATGTCGGCCCGACCCTGAACGCGGATGCGATGGGACGCATCGGCGAATACATCGGCGCTGACATGCGCTTCCCGACATTTGACGAAGCGGCGGCCTACGTACGCGCCATCTCGGCATCGTTCGGCCCGCACACCGACGCCGAATGGCGCAAGCTGGCGGCCGACGTTCTGCACCAGAACGCCGGCGGCGAATGGACCCGCCACTACGATTTGAAACTGGCCGAGCCTTTCAAGTCGACCACGCCGGAAACCTTCAAGTTGTCGGAAGCGCTGCTGTGGAACGCCTACAAGGCGATCACTTGCCCAACCTTGCTGGTGCGCGGCGCCCAGTCGGACCTGCTGTCGCCCGAAACGGCGCAGCTGATGACGCAGTGCGGCCCCAAGGCCAAGCTGGTCGAGCTGGCCGGAGTCGGCCATGCGCCCACCTTGCTGCATACCGACCAGATTGAAGTTGTCAGCGATTTTCTGCTCGGCTGATTTTTTACCCTTTACTATTACAGGAGATGATTCATGGCTATCCAACGCCTGCATGTCGGCAAGAGACTTTCGGAAGTCGCCATCAATAACGGTACCGTGTACCTGGCCGGCCAGCTGGCCGAAGACACCACCCAGAACATCGAAGGCCAGACGCGCGAGACGCTCGGCCATATCGACCGCCTGCTGGCCGAAGCCGGCAGCGACAAGCATCACATCCTGTCCTGCCAGATCTACCTGGCCGACGTCAAGGATTTCGATGGCATGAACCTGGTCTGGGATGAGTGGGTCTCGGTCGGCAATGCGCCGCCGCGGGCCACGGTAGAAGCTAAACTCGCGCGTCCTGAAATCCTGATAGAAATTATCGTGGTCGCTGCGCAAAAATAAAGATGCAAGCATGGTTTCGCTCACTGCAACACAACGCGCTAC
>NZ_DATMRB010000068.1:0-19382 GCF_035566555.1 Collimonas sp. | reverse complement strand
GCCTCATCAGTGTCCCGGTTAGCGGCACGCTGGTGCTCAATGAGCGAGCAGTCAGCGGATTGAATAGCGCATCCCCCAGCATCCAAAGCCACGCCATACACTTGACACTGGGCGGCGGCGTCTCGGTTCTGGGACTAGGCCTGGTCAACGTGAACATTGACCAGCATGACACCAGAGAATTCGCCTTGACGACACTGCCATCTCGCCGGTTCATCACGAATGTCAGTTTCAATTAGAGAGCCGGCCAGCCGGTCCCGTATGCCTGGATAGAAAATCGCCATCGCTAAGTGCGTTGCATGAGGATTTTGGGACGCACGGCGTCAGTACAACAAACCACACCAGACCATCGCAGACCTCGTAAATGCTGGGGATTACAAACCGCGAGGTCTGGCGATGGCTCAAAAGATCTCCTTTTCCGTCCAAATTTCGCCTACATTTATATCTTGGTGACGACGCAGCTGAATCAGATATCTACTTTTCTAGTCGTCAAGCTCTGGCTCAAGTGCGAGTCTTTAGCCGGAATGAGCAAAAACCGGCGCCCGACGTCTTTAGAAACGAAATACGCCAACCATTCTATAGAACAGCTAGTTTTCGCAACTCATCACGATATCGGCGGCTTACGGGAATTTGTTGTCCGTCGCGCAGTTTTGCCCGTGCATCGCCGCTATCCAGCGGCTCGATCTCGACAACAAAGTCGAGATTCGCAATATAGCTTCTATGTATACGCACAAACCGCTTTGGATCGATGCGCCTTTCAATCGCGGCCATGGTTGAACGTAGAGGATAGTCGTGCCCCCTGACGCGGAGATTGACATAGTTTCCCCACGCTTGTATCCATTCGATTTCCACTGCCGGCAGCAAGAACTCCTTGCCTAACGTGCGCACCAGAAAGCGCTCCGGCCGCTCGACCGGTTCAACCGGCTGCCCGCTATCCGGTTCTTGCAGCAAGCTGGCTTCGCCTTGCCAGCGCAACAAAATCAAGCGGTAGAAACTGACGGCAATAATGATGGCAAAATAAGTATGGATATCTTTCAGATATTCATAACCTAGCTCATGCCACCAATTGCCAAAATCATAATCTTGATGCTGGCTGAAATAAGCGAGCTTGCGTAATGCCACCATCGCGCTGACATGCACCAGGCAAAACACCACACTGGCAACAAAATGCCAACGCAGATTTCTACGCATCAGCCCCCACCGCAACGGCAGCCTTCGCTCAAAGCCGATCACTGCTGGTATCAACAACAACAAGACCATGCAGCTGCTCGATTCCCAGACCACGGGTTTCCACCACTCCAGATGCGCACCCTGGCGCATTTGATCGAGCCAGCTGATTCGGCTGTTAGTTAGCACCTGTAAGCACAAAAAGACAATCCAGAGGCCAGGTTCGACGAAGCGACGATATCGTTGATAGCGCGCGAGCATATCGGGTTGAGGTGCAGACATGGCGTTCCATTTTTAGAATATTTCCAGATGGTAGCAAAAAAATCATCCCCAAAATTCACCACTTGTCCCCGCTTGCCAGCACATCGTCACATACATGGACTCAATAGAAATGATAGAAATTAAACTGAGCTCACTTTAACTGCCTGGTGCCCGAAATGAAGAGAAGAAGCTTTTTAAACTGGTCCGTATCTCTGACACTTGCGTCCTTGGTGAATGCCAGCTTGACAACTCGCGCCATGGCCGCGATCAACTCCCCGGCTGTTTTGTGGAGACGCGCCCGGCCGGGCGACGCTGGCTGGCCGGCGAGTGAAGCCTGGGCGGCATTGAGCCGCTCCGTCAATGGCAATTTGATCAAGGTGGATTCGCTGTTTGCACCTTGTGTTTCGGAACCGACGGGCGCTGCGTGCAAGGATGTTGCTCAGAATATGCGCAATCCGTTTTATATAGGCGATCAGCCTGGGGGCACTCAGGTTTCGGGCTGGCTGAACGCCTGGATGCCGGAGCCCAGCGTCTATGCGATAAAGGCGCAAAATGCGGCAGATGTGGTTGCAGGAGTGACTTTTGCCCGCGAAAACAAGCTGCGCCTGGTGGTCAAAGGTGCCGGGCACAGCTATCAGGGCACCTCGAATGCGCCGGACTCTCTGCTGATCTGGACTCGGGCGATGAACCAGGTAACGCTGCATGAACGTTTCGTTCCGACAGGCTGCGAAGGAAAAATCGCGCCTGTCAGTGCTGTGACTTCAGGGGCCGGCGCCGTCTGGATTGATCTATATCACGCGGTGACAACAGTGGCCGGGCATTACGTTCAAGGCGGCGGTTGCGCTGACGTCGGCGTCGCGGGGCTTATCCAGAGTGGCGGCTTCGGCAGTTTTTCTAAGGGATTTGGCAGCGCCGCGTCGAATTTGCTGGAAGCCGAAATTGTGACCGCCGATGGCCTGGTCCGTGTGGTGAACGCGCATACAAATCCGGATCTGTTCTGGGCCATCAAAGGCGGCGGCGGCGGAAGCTGGGGGATCGTGACGAAAATCACGCTGCGCACCTACGCACTCCCGGAGTATTTCGGCGCCGCATGGGGAACGATCAAAGCCGGTTCGGATGCTGCATTTCAACGATTGATCGAACATTTCGTGGATTTTTACACCGACAAGCTCTTCAATCCGAACTGGGGTGAGCAGGTTGCATTGGCGCCGGATAATACACTCAAGATTTCGATGGTGTGCCAGGGGCTCGATGGGCAACAGGCGAAACGGATTTGGCAGCCATTCTTTGACTGGGTAAAAGCATCATCCAAGGATTTTTCCATCGTAGACGGCCTGGGCGCAGGAGAATCCAAGGCACGCCATTGGTGGGAAGTGGAAGGTAACCATTCCATGATTCCAGACAAACGCGAGGGCGCGCCAAAATATCACGGATGGTGGACTGGCGATCAAGACCAGGTTGGCGTTTTTTTGCATGGCTATGATTCACTCTGGCTGCCGTCGTCTCTGCTTGAATCTGAAAACCGCCAGCAATTCGTGCATGCCTTGTTCCAGAGCAGCCGCCATAAAGAATTGCAACTTCATTTCAATAAAGGCCTTGCAGGCGCCATGCCGGAGATGATTAAGAATGCAAGGGACACCGCTACGAATCCAGCTGTTTGCGATGCCTTTGCACTGGTTATCATTGCCGATGGAGAGAAGCCTGCCTATCCGGGACTTTCCGGTACAAGCGTAGATGTTGATGAGGCAGCTAAAGATGCCAGCCAGATCGATCTGGCTGCGCAAGCCCTCTATAAAATAGTGCCCAATGCAGGCTCCTACGTTTCAGAAAGCAATTATTTCAATCCTGATTGGCAGCAGGCCTTTTGGGGGAAAAATTATTCCAGGCTGCAAACCGTCAAGAAAAAATATGACCCCGACGGCTTGTTCTTTGTCCATCATGGCGTAGGAAGTGAAGAGTGGAGTGCCGATGGCTTCACACGTATATCTCGGAGCTGATGTGACCCTGTGCGCACGCCGCGCAGTTCGACAGCAGTCCGTACCATCAGCGTCCAGTGGGCCTCGGCGTATCCTTTGCTGTCACCTGGATAGAAGTCCGGCGTAGTCCCGTCAAGAACAAGCTCTTCTTTAAGCCTTGGCGCGCAAGAAGCGCTTGACCGCATCGGCAAATTCATCGGGCAACTCATCATGGATAGTATGGCCGGCGGAAAACTCCAGATAGCTGCAATCGGGATGATTAGACCGCATCCACTGCCCATCTTCCGTTCGCATGTCCCTGCTGCGCGTACCGTGCAACAGCAACGTAGGGCATTGCAGTTGCAGCCAGTCGCCTGACCAGTCGCCAGTCACGGCTTGCTGGGAGCGCGCTATCCAATCCGGGTTAAAACGAAAACCCCAGCCATCGTCATATTCGCAAACGCTATCCAGGAAATATCGATCGACGCTTAGGCCCTTGTCGGCCAGTAGTTCCAGCAAATCGGACAAGCTGGCGTATCGATGCGGCCAGCCGGCGGCGAACCCGATCCTGGGGGAGACGTGCACGCCGATGTCTTCCACCACCAATGCACTGACCATCTCGGGATGCCGGGCTGCGAATTGGTAGGCGTTTACTCCGCCAAGCGAATGCCCTAGCAAGAACAGCGGGCGTTGCGGGCTCAGATGCCTGACCAGGTTGTGCACGTCCTTGACATAGGCGCTTCTGGAGCAATCTTCAGGATGCTTACTCCAGCCATGGCCACGCTGATCCAACGCGACCACGCGATAGTCCTGCGCCAGCGCCTGTGCCAAAGGCGAAAAATTGCGGGCGCAGCCAAAGTGCCCATGCATTGCCAGCAATAACGGTGCGTCAGCGCCGGAATCGAGGTAAGACAGGCAGACGCCGTCACTATCAAAAGTAAATCTTTTCATGCTCAATTATTCTCAAGCCTTTAGACCGTTTGAAGTCTACATTATTTTTTTAATTGCCAATTTCCTCGGTTAACAGACAAGCGCTATTTGCTGTGATGTGAATAAGACAGAGAGGGGGAGCTCACATTTTATCTATTTGTCAGATATTCAACAAAAATATAGAATGCCGCAGCTCATCGCTAATGCGAGAAGCACTCCAGGAGGTTGCCCGATACGGGCTCCAAAAATAATACTAAGAAAGGCAGCAAATAAATGAAATTACGTAATAGCGCATTACGAAGCGTCACAGCTATTGTCATATCGATCGCTTTCCTGTCAGGCTGCGCGATCAATATGAAAGTGCCCATTAAAGATCCGGTTTCGTCCACCGGAACGTATGACACAACTAAAGCAATACCTGAGACGGTTTTATTATTTAAGGATGAACAATCGGAGTCGGACAAGGCGCAGATTCTAAGCGGTACGATTCCAATGCAAATGGTTTACCAGGACAAGCCATTCGATGCCGTCCCCTGGATTGCCAAGCAGACAGTCAAGGAAATGAATGCCCGCAACCTGCCGGTTAAACTGGCCGCAGCTGGAGAAAATGGCACCGGCATTCTGATCAAGCGCATTCATATTGAAAATCATCGCGTTAGCGGATTTTCACCCTTCGTGACATTCACATCTTTGCGCGCCGACGTCGAGACCGCTGACGGACCGCAGCGTGTCACGGCTTATGTCAAGCGCGCCAAAGTGCCGGTATGGAGCTTCGATGAAATAATCGATCCGACCTATAACGATTCGCTGTCGCTCTTGATCAAGGAACTGGCCGCCAAGATCAACCAAAAACTGTTCCATCAGATGGTAAGCACAGAAACGGTCACAGCTTTAATCGACAAAATCAATAAAGATGGGGCAGCACAGAGCGACTCATATCTGGACGTCTACCAGCTTGGTTTTAGCAACAATCCTATCGCCATACCCGAACTGGTAAAACTGAGTTCACACTCAAGTGAATATGTTCGACTTGCCGCCCTTTCGTCACTGGGCATTCTAAAGGCGACCGATCAGCTGAAATTTCTTACTGACCGCTACGAATCAACTGGCGGCATATGGCAAGACCGTGCCATGGCGCTGAAAGCGATTGGCGATCTGGGAACACCAGAAAGTCTGGCTTATCTGCAAAAACAGCGGGAAAATTTCAAGAACAAGACTGACAAGGAAGCGCGCTGGACAAACGAAATCATCGCGTTATACATGTAATCAGTCTTTCAGTATTGTCGACAGCGATTTGATTCATTGTTGATTGCACTTATGAAAACACCTCTGAGAGTTTTTGTTCTCAGAGGTGTTTTTCACAAAGAAATGTTAATGGACCTATCCAGCGCACTGCAAGACAGCAGCTTAGCCGCCCATATCATTCTGCACGGTATCTGCGGGGGAATGCAAATTGAATTACAAGGCGATTAAGTCTGGGCCAAAATGAAAACGGACCGGCTACTACGTTAGTAGCCGGTCCGTCTTTTATTGGTTGCGGGGGCAGGATTTGAACCTACGACCTTCGGGTTATGAGCCCGACGAGCTGCCAGACTGCTCCACCCCGCGTCTGAATATAAAAAGCCTTAAGCGATTTCCACTTAAGGCTTGATGCGCAAGAAGCCTGATATTGCCAGCCTTCTTGCTGTAACTGGTTGCGGGGGCAGGATTTGAACCTACGACCTTCGGGTTATGAGCCCGACGAGCTGCCAGACTGCTCCACCCCGCGTCTGAAGAATGAAAGTATATATCGTATTGCAGTGCAATGCAACCAATACTGACAATTGTATTAAGAAAGCATATGGCGATTGGGCAATGCTAAACTCTTCAACTACCCTGTTATGCTAGACATTATTCCCAATTAACATGATCGTGAACCCGCTTCACCATCGTTCAAACCACATACCGGTGTCTATGAAATTCTGTTCCGAATGCGCGCATCCCGTCAGCCTGCAAATCCCGCCGGACGACAACCGCATGCGTTATGTCTGCGGCAACTGCGGCGCCATTCATTACCAAAACCCGAAAATGGTGATTGGCTCGATCCCGGTCTGGGAACGGGACGGTGAGTTGCGGGTGCTGCTGTGCAAACGCGCGATCGAGCCGCAATACGGTTTCTGGACCCTGCCGGCCGGCTTCATGGAAAACGGCGAAACCACCGGCGCCGCGGCGCAGCGCGAAACCGAGGAAGAAGCCGGCGCGCGCATCCATCTGCACGAGCTGTTTTCCTTGCTGAATGTGCCGCACGTGCATCAGGTGCACCTGTTCTACCGCGCCACCCTGCTGGATATCGATTACGCCGCCGGCATTGAAAGCCTGGAGGTGGCCCTGTTTACGGAAGCGGAAATCCCGTGGGAAGAGATCGCCTTCCCGACAGTCGAGATCACCTTGCGCGCCTTCTTCTCCGATCTCAAGAAAATCCGCCAGGAAGGCGGCCATTTCAGCCTGCATACGCAAGATATTTTCAAACCCATGCGCCCAGGCCTGGCGCCGAAATGAGCTAGCGCCGGAGCCGCCATGATCCCCTGGCTAGAGCTGGACAGCCCTTTTCCCGACGTCAGCACCGCGCTCACCGAAGAGGATGGCGCCGGCGGCTTGCTGGCGGCCGGCGGCGACCTGTCGCCACGGCGCCTGCTGGACGCCTATCGCCATGGCATCTTTCCCTGGTTCTCTGAAAACCAGCCGATACTCTGGTGGAGCACCGATCCGCGCATGGTGCTGCAGACCGACCGCTTCGCCATCTCCGCCAGCCTGCGCAAGACCTTGCGCAAAGTGCACCGCAGCATGCATTGCCCCGACGGCGACCGCCGCTGGCAAGTCCGCTTCGACTTCGCTTTCGAGCAGGTCATGCGGGCCTGTGCGGCGCCGCGGCGCGACGGCGCCGGCACCTGGATTTCGGAAGACATCGTGGCCGGCTACCGCGCCTTGCATAAGCTCGGCTATGCCCATTCCTCGGAGGTGTGGCTGGACGGCAAACTGGTCGGCGGCGCCTACGGCGTCAGCATCGGCCGCATGTTTTACGGCGAATCGATGTTTACCCGGGTCAGCGACGCTTCCAAGATCGCCCTGGCTTACCTGGTGCATTTCCTGCGCCGCCACGAAGTCGGCATGATCGATTGCCAGCAAGAGACCGGCCACCTGGCGTCGCTGGGCGCATTGCCGATCCCGCGCAGCGAGTTTCTGCTGCACTTGCAGCAAGCCACCCGCCATCCGCAGATCCACCACTGGCAGCCGTTACCGTTGTTTAGCGAAGTTGTTTAGCAATAAGCGGCCTTATGCAAACCGGAATTACGGTGTAAATTAGCAGTGTCGGCTGCACAATGAAAATGTTAACTTACGTTGCATCAGCCAGACAGCTAAACGTGATGAAATCCAGAGATTCAGATCAGCCGGAATGCACATGACGCACTTAAAAGATCTGCCATTTTCGACGCTACAGTTTTACGCCACCGCGCCCTACCCGTGCAGCTACCTGGAGCACCGCCAGGCACGTTCGCAGGTGGCGACGCCGTCGCACCTGATCAATGCCGATGTCTATTCGGAACTGGTGAAAAACGGTTTCCGCCGCAGCGGCATCTTTACCTACCGCCCGTATTGCGACGGCTGTCAGGCGTGTACGCCGGTGCGCACGCTGGCGGCTTCGTTCCAGCCCAACCGCAGCCAGCGCCGCGCCTGGGAGCGCCACTGCCACCTGACCACGCTGGTGACCAACCTGGCGTATGTCAACGAACACTACGATCTCTACCTGCGCTACCAGACCGCGCGCCACAGCGGCGGCGGCATGGATCAGGACAGCCGCGACCAGTACGCGCAGTTCCTGCTGCAGAGCAAGGTGAATACCCGGCTGGTAGAATTCCGCGAAGCCGACGGCACCTTGCGCATGGTCAGCATCATCGATGTCTTGAATGACGGCTTGTCCTCTGTCTATACCTTTTACGATCCCGATGTGCCGGGCGCTTCCTACGGTACCTATAACGTCCTGTGGCAGATCGGCCAGGCCAAGCAACTGGGCATGCCCTATGTCTACCTCGGCTACTGGATAGAAGAAAGTCCGAAAATGGCTTACAAAGTCAACTTCCAGCCGCTGGAAGCGCTACAGCATGGGCAATGGAGTGCGTTAGAATAGCTGCCGCTGAACGTAGCACGTGCAGCGCGCTGCCGGCATGGCTTGCGGCGCCGTTTTCCGCTAATTTCCGATCAATCTGCACTCTTTATACAGCCGCCTCTATCGTGCCCGCCAAACTCCTGTACGCCTTCGCCCGCCCTGCCCTGTTCTCCCTCGATCCGGAAGCCGCCCACAACCTGACCTTGCCGGCCCTGCGCCGCGCCGCCGCGCTGGGGCTGACCTCGCTGCTGGGCAAGCCGGCGACCGATCCGCGTACCGTGATGGGCATCACCTTCCCCAATCCGGTCGGACTGGCAGCCGGGCTGGACAAGGACGGCGCCTATATCGACGGCCTGGCGGCGCTCGGCTTCGGCTCGATCGAGATCGGTACGGTGACGCCGCGTGCCCAGGCAGGCAATCCGAAGCCACGCATGTTCCGCCTGCCGGCCGCCAACGCCATCATCAACCGCATGGGCTTCAACAATGGCGGCGTCGACGCCTTCGTCGCCAATGTCCAGGCCTCGCGCTTCTACCAGGAACGCCAGGGCGTGCTCGGGCTGAACATCGGCAAGAACGCCGACACGCCGATCGAGCGCGCCGCCGAAGACTATCTGTATTGCCTGGCAAAAGTCTATCCCTATGCCAGCTATGTGACGGTGAACATTTCCTCGCCCAACACCAAGAACCTGCGCCAGCTGCAAGGCGCCTCCGAGCTGGACGCGCTGCTGGCGCAGCTGAAGGAAACCCAGCAGCGGCTGGCCGACCTGCACAAGCGCTACGTGCCGCTGGCGCTGAAGATTGCGCCGGACATCGATGCGGAACAGATCAAGACCATCGCCGATGCCTTGCTGCGGCATAAGATCGACGGCGTCATCGCCACCAACACCACCATCAGCCGCGACGCCGTGCGCGGCTTGCAGCACGAGAACGAGGCCGGCGGCCTGTCCGGCGCGCCGGTGCTGGCCCTGTCGACCAGCGTGGTGCGCCAGCTGCACGGCGAACTGGGCGACGCCCTGCCGATCATCGGCGTCGGCGGGATTTTCTGCGGCGCCGATGCGCAAGCCAAGATCGCCGCAGGGGCAGCGCTGGTGCAACTGTATAGCGGCCTGATTTATCGCGGCCCTGCGCTGGTGCGCGAATGCGCGGCGGCTCTGCATCAGAAAAACTGATGCGAGCAAGGTAGCGCCTGAGCGCTACCCTAATACATAAAATCGCCGCCGTCCCGCATCAAGCCTCGTCGGGCTTGGCTTCTGTTTTACGTGGGCGACGGCTGCGTGCAGCGGCGGGCTTGCGGGCAGTTTTTGCCGCCTTGGCCGGTGCTTCCTCAGGCGGCTGAAGCGGTGCTTCCACAGCTGCCGGCGCTTCCGGCGCAATATTGACATCCTGCGCGGCAACTTGCGGAGCAGGCGCTGCGATTTTCTTTTCGGCTGGCTTGCGGCCTCCGCGTCCCTTGCGACGGGTTTCCGGTTTGGCGCCGCTGTCTTCAGCTTCGGCCGCGGCCGCCGCTGTCTCTATGGCCGCGACGGTTTCTCTCGCTTTCTGTTGCGGCAACGACGCTTCCGCCGGCTGTTCCGCCACGACTTCGCCGGCAACCGTGCCGCCATTATTGCCACTGCCGCCGCTACTCCGGTATACATAAGTCCCCGATTTCTCGTCACGGCCGAATTCGAGCAGCCCGCGCGCCTGCGCCTCTTCCAGCAAATTGCCGAAAGCACGGAAGCCATAGTAGGACTCGCTGAAATCGGGCTTGCGCCGCTTGATCGCCTCTTTCAGCACGGATGCCCAGATCTTGCCGCTGTCGCCGCGCTCGGATACCAGCGCATCGAAAGTCTCCACCGCCATCTCGATCGCCTGGTTCTTGCGTCCCTCCAGCTCTGCCTTGCGGCGCTTTTCTTCGTCGGGCGAACGCTTGGCCGCCGGCTGCGTTTCCCGCGTGCCGCGCTTGGCGGCCGCGCGCCGGCTCTCGCGCACCAGATCGTCATAAAAGATGAATTCGTCGCAGTTGGCAACCAGCAGGTCGGAAGTCGATTGCTTGACGCCGACGCCGATCACTTGCTTGGCGTTCTCGCGCAACTTCGAGACCAGCGGCGAGAAATCGGAATCGCCGCTGATGATGACGAAGGTGTTGACATGCGATTTCATGTAGCAGAGATCGAGCGCATCCACCACCAGGCGGATGTCGGCTGAATTCTTGCCGGACTGGCGCACATGCGGGATTTCGATCAGCTCGAAATTGGCCTCGTGCATGGTGGCCTTGAACTCCTTGTAGCGCTCCCAGTCGCAGTAAGCTTTCTTGACGACGATGCTGCCCTTAAGCAGCAGGCGTTCCAGCACCGGCTTGATGTCGAACTTTTCGTATTTTGCATCGCGTACGCCGAGGGCGACGTTTTCAAAGTCGCAGAACACTGCCATGCTGAGGTTTTCCGGGGATGAGGCCATAAATTGATTGTTTTCCAGTGATAGTCGGGCTTGAAGGGCTGGGCTTGAGGAGATGAACTTGATGATCATGCGCTATAGCGGACATCCAAGCTATCGATTATAGCCAACTATGCAGGACCGACGAGAAGCGGCGCCCGTTACAAGTTACCCACAGAAATTGTGAACATGCCTGTGGATAACTCCGTCAACTCAGCAGCAAGTCATTGATCTGTATGGATTTTCCGTCGCTGGTACGGAAACACGCAAAAAAAAGCCCGCCAGGCCTTGCGGCAGCGGGCTGAATCCGAACCTAGAGAGGAGATTCGGAGGAGACAGACGAATCGTAGCGTTGCAATATGACGGCAGCGTGACCAGAACGCAGCAGGCAGTTATTTAGAGCATGTTCTCGGATCAGGCGATCTTCAGGACGCGCTCTTCAAAATCCACCTTGTGTACGCTGCTGCCGGCGCTGTGCGGCTCCGCGTGCAGCGCTTCGATGATGTCTTCACGCTTGAGCTGCGGTGCAAACTGCAAGATGAAATCATAGGTATACGAACGCAGGTAGGCGCCGCGCCGCACCGCCAGCCGCGTCACATTGGAGGCCAGCAGGTGCGACACATCGATCGTGCGCAAGCCGTTCTGGCTGCTGTGTTCGGTCGCCATCGACGCCACCAGGCCAATCCCCAGCCCGAGCGCCACATATTGCTGGATGACGTCGGAATCCATCGCGGTCAGGACGATGTCCGGCGTGATGCCTGCCTTGCGGAAAGCGTCGTCGATGTGGCCACGGCCGGTGAAGCCGATGTCGTAGGTGATCAAAGGATAGGCGGCCAAGTCGGCCAGGCTGATCGGTCCCTCGACCGCCAGCAGCTGATGGCCTTCCGGCACCACCAGCACGTGGCTCCATTCGTAGCAAGGGAAAGAAATCAGTTCCTTGAACTGGGTCAGGCCCTCGGTGGCGATGCCGACATCGGCCTTGCCCGAGATGACCCAGTCGGCGATATGTTCGGGCGAACTTTGCTGCAAGGCGATGCGGACATCCGGGAAACTGGCGCGGAAGCCCTGCACCACGCGCGGCAAGGCGTAGCGCGCCTGCGTATGGGTGGCGGCGATGGTCAGAGTGCCGCTGGTTTCGCCGGAATATTCCTGGCTGGCCTGGCGCAGGTTTTCCGCTTCCTGCAGCAGCCGTTCGACGATTTTCAGGATGCCTTTGCCGGGATCGGTCAGGCCGATCAGGCGCTTGCCGTTGCGGATGAAGATATCGACCCCGAGTTCTTCTTCCAGTTCGCGGATCTGGCGGCTGACGCCGGGTTGCGAGGTGAACAGGACATTGGCCACTTCAGTCAGGTTGAAGCCGCAGCGCGCTGCTTCGCGGATCGAGCGTAATTGCTGAAAATTCATTGTATTCTCCTTAGCGGATGGAAGGCTGATCGACGAACACCTGCAGGCGGCGCGGACGCACCAGCAGGGTTTCGCCATCTTTCAGATTGAGTTGCTGGAAGCGTTCGCTGGAAATCACGGCTTCGATCAGGCCGGCGTCGCCATTGTCATCAGCATCGCGGCGCTGCAGTTCCAGCTGCGCCAGCGGGCCGATGGCGTGGGCGCGCTTGAGCTGCACCACGATGCCCTCGCCGCCGGCGCTGTAGCGGTCGATCTCGAGGTCGTGCGGCCGCACATAGCCAATGCCCTGCACATCGTCGGCCTCGGCATGGTCGGGCGCGGCGAAACGCATGCCGCCGCTGTCCAGCACGCCCTGATGCACGCGGCCATGGAACAGGTTGACGTTACCCAGGAAGCCATACACAAAGGGCGAAGCCGGATTGTCGTAGACCTGCTGCGGCGCCCCTGTCTGCTCCACATTGCCCTTATTCATCAGCACGATCTGGTCCGCCACTTCCAGCGCTTCTTCCTGGTCATGGGTGACGAAAATGCTGGTGACATGCAGTTCGTCGTGCAGGCGCCGCAGCCAGCGCCGCAATTCCTTGCGCACCTTGGCGTCGAGCGCGCCAAACGGCTCGTCCAGCAGCAGCACGCGCGGCTCCACCGCCAGCGCGCGCGCCAGGGCGATGCGCTGGCGCTGGCCGCCGGACAGCTGCGGCGGGTAGCGGTCGGCCAGCCAGTCCAGCTGCACCAGCTCCAGCAGACGCGTAACCTTTTCCTTGATCACGCTTTCGCTGGGACGCTGGGCGCGCGGCTTGACGCGCAAACCGAAGGCGATGTTTTCAAAGACGGTCATGTGCTTGAACAAGGCGTAATGCTGGAACACAAAGCCGACCTGGCGCTCGCGCACATGGCGCGCGGACGCATCTTCGCCTTCCAGCAAGACCTGGCCGCTGTCCTGCGCTTCGAGGCCGGCGATAATCCGCAGCAAGGTGGTCTTGCCGCAGCCGGACGGTCCCAGCAGCGCGGTCAGCTCGCCGGTCGGAAATTCCAGCGACACATTATTGAGGGCGACAAATTCGCCGAAACGCTTGTTGATGTTGCTTACCTGGATGCTCATGCCTGCTCCTGTGCTGATGGTTGTGCCGGCTGATGCAGTGGCTGACTCAGTGGCTGATGCTGCAACGGCAGCGTTTCCCGCAAACGCCATTCGATGAACGATTTCAGCGCCAGCGTCAGCAGCGCCAGGAACGCCAGCAATGAAGCTACCGCGAAGGCGGCCTGGAAGTTGTATTCGTTGTACAAGATCTCGACTTGCAAGGGAATGGTGTTGGTCTCGCCGCGGATATGGCCCGACACCACCGAGACCGCGCCGAACTCGCCCATGGCGCGCGCATTGCACAGGATCACGCCGTACAGCAGGCCCCACTTGATATTCGGCAGCGTCACATGGCGGAAAGTCTTCCAGCCGGAAGCGCCCAGCACCAGCGCCGCCTCTTCCTCTTCGCTGCCCTGCGCCTGCATCAGCGGAATCAGTTCGCGGGCGACAAACGGAAAGGTCACGAACACGGTCGCCAGCACGATGCCCGGCACGGCAAACAGGATCTTGATGTCATGCTCGCGCAGCCAGGGGCCGAACCAGCCCTGGGCGCCGAACAGCAAGACATAGATCAGGCCGGAAATCACCGGCGATACCGAGAACGGCAGATCGATCAGGGTCAGCAGGATGTTCTTGCCGCGGAATTCGAACTTGGCGATGGTCCAGGAGGCGGCGATGCCGAACACCAGGTTGAGCGGCACGGCAATCGCCGCCGTCAGCAAGGTCAGCTTGATGGCGCTCACCGCGTCCGGCTCGATGATCGCCGCCAGATAGGCTTCCCAGCCTTTCTTGAAGGCTTCGGCAAACACCGACAGCAGCGGCACCACCAGGAACAGGGTGAGGAACAGCAGCGCCAAGGTCATTAACAGTGCGCGCACCCACAACGGCTCCAGGGTCGCGTTCGGCACGTGAATAGGTTCGCCGCGCGGCTGCGGCCTGGCCACGGCTGCGGCATTGGCGGCGACGGGATTGAAATTACTGGCGGTTGCGCTCACGTCGGGCTCCTATGCTTGCGCCGACTGGCCGCGCTTGCGGGTCCAGGCTTGCAGGACATTGATTGCCAGCAGCAGCAGGAACGACACTGTCAGCATGACAACAGCGATCGCCGTGGCGCCGGCGTAATCGTACTGCTCCAGCTTGGTAATGATGAACAAGGGGGTGATCTCCGACACCATCGGCATATTGCCGGCGATGAAGATCACCGAGCCGTATTCGCCGGTGGCGCGGGCGAAGGACAAGGCGAAGCCGGTCAGCAAGGCCGGGAAGACCGTTGGAAAAATCACCCGGGCAAATGTCTGCCAGTGGTTGGCGCCGAGGCTGGCGGCGGCTTCTTCCAGTTCTTTCTCGGCATCTTCCAGCACCGGCTGCACGGTGCGCACCACGAACGGCAAGCCGATGAAGGTAAGCGCCACCAGCACTCCCAGCGGGGTAAACGCGACCTTGATACCGAGCGGCTCCAGATACTGGCCAATCCAGCCGTTGCCGGAGTACAGCGCGGTCAGGGCGATGCCGGCCACCGCTGTCGGCAAGGCAAACGGCAGGTCGACCAGGGCGTCGATCAGCTTCTTGCCGGGAAATTCGTAGCGCACCAGCACCCAGGCCACGATGCCGCCAAAGAAGGCATTCAGCAGCGCTGCTAATAAGGAGGCGCCGAAAGTCAGGCGATAGGAAGCCATTACCCGCGGCGAAGTGACGGCGGCGATGAAGCCATCCCAGCTCAGGGTGAAGGTTTTGAGAAACACGGCCGACAAGGGGATCAGTACGATCAGCGCCAGGTAAAACAGGGTAAACCCGAGCGACAGGCGAAACCCGGGCATCACGCGAAACGGCGCGGCGGACTTGCTGGCAAGGCTACTGATAGGAAAAACGGCGGCGGTCATGCATCGTCCTCTTATTACAAATACGGCTAAAGAACGATGATATTCGCATCGGTTTGTTATAAAGAGAACGAACTTTTTTGCATGTGCATAGAATCAATTTGCATAAGGGAAATACCGAATAGCGCAGTTCAACACCTTTTCAATTGCCTTTAAAACAAGTTGAAAATACGGAAAACCAGCCGCCAAACCGCCTTCTGCGGGGCTAGCAGCCTCTAAAGCCACAAAATTCACTCTCGATCCGCCCTGAATCCGAAGCAGTCCAGTCCCGCTTTTTTGTATTCTGTCCCGCATTTCCTGCAACTTGTCGCAAGCCGCTGGCGACTTGTCCTGCCCCTCCCTAAAGTGACGACATGCAACAACGCAAGACACCTAAACAAGTCACTCAACGGAGAATACAAATGAACACAGCAAACAAAGCCCTGATCGCCATCCTGTCCATCGCTACCCTGGCCTTCGGCGTCAGTTCGGCCCAGGCAGCACCGCAGCAAGCTGAAGTCTCGACCCTGCCAACCATCACCATCATCGGCAAACGCCCAGTCCACAGCGACCTGCTGGCAACCGTGACCATCGTCGGCAAGCGCCTGACAGCGCAAGAAAAGCTGGCCCTGGCACAGCAGGATGACAGCCTGCCGACCATCACCATCGTCGCCAAGCGCCTCAGCCGCGATCAGAAAGCCGTACTGGCGCAAGGCGAAGGCAATCACAAGAAAGCAGTCATTTAAGACCTTTATCTGCTGCTTAAGCATCGTTTAGTCGCAGATCCACACCCGGAGAATGCAAATGAACACGTCATCAAAATTGCTGGTCGCCGCCGCCTTGTTAGCGACCTTGAGTACAAGCGCAGTACCTGTCATGGCCGCCAGCGCAGCCAAGCAAACCGCCGCCAAGGCAGACGAGATCCCACTGCTGATGCCGCCCATCGTCATCGTCGGCAAACGCCTGACGCCAGAAGAAAAAGCCATGTATGCCGCGCAAGACCGCGCCCTGAACATGAAGAAAGTAGCACGCAAGAAAAACGCCGGCACCGCGACTGCAGCGCTCAGCGCGCTTTGACACCGAATTCCCTAGTAAAACGGCCAGACTGCCGGGGCCGTTACGTTTAAAATGACGGCAACTTTGAAAGTTGCCGCACAACCTGGTTTGCCACTCTATGACTCCTGAAACGCTCGACTCGCTGAAGAAAAATACTTCCACTGCCACAGCCTACCTGTCGCAGAGTTTCGACAAGATAGCGAGCTGGGTGACGCAACTTTCATGGTGGAAGTTTTTCCTGTTCGCGATACTGGTCATGATCGGCGCCAGCATCTTGCAGGACACGCTGTTCTCTTCGAATAGCGACGTAGTGATCATCGACCGCGTCAGCCGGCATGACCGCAAACCGCCCGCCAAGCCGGGCAAAGCCGGTCCGGGCAATGCCGATATCCGCATCGATGGCAGCGGCGTCCATATCAAGGCTTATACCTACGACGACAACAGCGATGCCGCCAGCACGCCGGCCTCGGCCGCGGCGACTCCTGGACCGATGGATGAAGACAGCGACAACGAAGCTGCCGGCAAGGCCGCGTCAGCCGCATCCGACGCCAAGCAGGAACACAAGGAACCGTCCGCACCACCGGCGCCGCCGGCCGCACCGGCCGCACCCAATGCAGCCAGCCTGGACCTGAAGCTGCCGCCGGATGCCGCCCAGGACGTCAACCAGGCAATCAACGACGCCGTCGCCGCGATCCATGAAGCGGCCGCCGAGAAAGCGGAGCAGCAGGTTGCCCGCTACCAGAAGAAGTCGTCAGAATGGTTCGTGAATTTTGTGTTGCTGCTGATGATCGGCCTGTTCGGCACCAAGGCCCTGATGGGCGGCAAGAAGCGCGCTGAAGCACGGGCCCAGGCCGCCAACGCCGCCGCCGAGCACGCCAACCTGCAGCGCGAAGTATCGGAAGCCAAGATGCAGATGATCCAGGCCCAGGTGGAACCGCACTTCCTGTTCAACACCCTGGCCTCGGTCGACTACCTGATCGAAACCGATCCGCCGCGCGCCTCGGCCATGCAAAAACGCCTGATCCAGTACCTGCGCGCCGTGCTGCCGCAAATGCGCGAAACCGCCACCGTCACCACGCTCGGCCGCGAAGTCGACATCGTGCGGGCTTACCTGGACTTGCTGAAGATGCGCATGGAAGAACGCCTGACCGTGGACATCCAGGTTTCCGACGGCCTGCGCAGCGCCGCCTTCCCGCCGATGATGCTGCAATCGCTGGCGGAAAACGCCATCAAGCACGGCCTGGAAAGCAAGACCGACGGCGGCACCTTGCGCATCAAGGCAGAAGTCGCCGACAATAAGCTGCGCGTCAGCGTCACCGATGACGGCCTCGGTTTCGGCGCCGTCGCCAGCAACGGCACCGGGCTGGGATTGCAAAGCATCCGCGATCGCCTCAAACTGTTGCACGGCAACGCCGCCCAACTGGAGATCGCACCCAATACACCGAGCGGCGTATGCTCGACGATTGAAGTACCTTACCAGGTCGTCGGCAACGGCAAGAAAGCGCCAGCACAGGACTCAAATTCGCCACAGAAGTAACAGGAACACATATATGAAATCGCCCTCACGCTTTGCTTTCTTTTTTGCACTGGCTACCGCCGCAATGATCCCATTGCTCAGCTGCAGCCCTAGCGTGGCTGCAGACGTGAACAAGACCGAGCGCCAGGTGGACAGTTTCCAGCAGGTGGAAATCATGGATGCGGTGAATGTCTACCTGACCCAGGGACCGGCCAAGCCGGCCGTGATCGAAGCCGAAGGCAACGGCGCATCCCAGGTCCGGCTGGATGTCAGCGGCTCCGTGCTGCGCGTCATTTCGGGCGGCAGCAGGATGTTCCACAACACCAACGTCAACGTTTACCTCACCGCGCCGGACGTCAACGGCCTCAGCATCTTCGGCTCCGGCGACCTCAAGGTGCTGGGAAAACTGAGCGCCAAAGACACCATCAAGATCTCGATCGCCGGTTCCGGCACTGTCAGCGGCGAGCTGAATGCGCCTAACGTCAATGCGTCCATCGCCGGCGCCGGCGACATCAAGGTCAAGGGCAGGACCCGCGACCTGCGCATCTCGATCGCCGGCAGCGGCGACTACGACGGCTTCGACCTGATGGCGGAAAGCACCCACGTCTCGATCGTCGGCAGCGGCGACGCCCATGTCTATGCCAGCAAGCAGCTGTCGGTATCCACCGCCGGCTCAGGCGATGTATCCTATATGGGCGACCCGCAGGTGCGCTCCAGCATCATGGGTTCCGGCTCAGTCAAAAAACGATAAACTATTGCCAACATCTGCCTATGCCTACTGCAATCATTGCCGACGACGAGCGCCTGATGCGCGACCAGATCCGCCTGCGCCTGAGCCAGGCGTGGCCGGAACTGGAAATCCTCGGCGAAGCCAAGAATGGCGATGAAGCCATCGAACTGGTCGACCAGCTGGAACCCGACTTCACCTTCCTCGACATCCGCATGCCCGGCAAGACCGGCTTGCAGGCAGCACAGGAGATCGGCGGCAAAAGCCACATCGTTTTTATCACCGCCTACGACGAATACGCGATCGAAGCGTTCGAACACGGCGCCGTCGACTACATCCTGAAACCGGCCGAGGCAGAGCGCCTGGCCTTGACCGTGACGCGCCTCAAGGCGCGCCTGAGCACCAGTGCGGCACCGACCGACATGAGCTCGATGCTGACCCAGCTGGCCAAGCAGATGGGGATCGCCACCAAGCCGGTCTACCTGCAATGGATACAAGCCAGCATCGGCCAGCAGCTGCGCCTGATCCCGGTGCAGGAAATCCTGTTTTTCCGCTCCGATGAAAAATACACCAGCGTCCAGACCGCCACTTACGAAGCGCTGATCCGCAAGCCGGTGCGCGACCTGGCGGAAGAACTCGATCCCGACCTGTTCTGGCAGATCCACCGCGCCACGCTGGTCAACGTCAACGCCATCGACGGCATCACGCGCGACATGCGCGGCCGCCATCAGGTGCTGGTCAAGGGGCATACCGAGAAACTCGAAGTGAGCCGCAGCTTCATCCATCTGTTCAAGCAGATGTAGGACGACCTCGTCTCGGCGGCCCCGTCTCGGCAACCCGACTACGCGTCCCGCGTCATTCCCGCGAACGCGGGAA
>NZ_DATMRB010000067.1:0-17718 GCF_035566555.1 Collimonas sp. | reverse complement strand
CAACCGCAAGGAAGCCAAGGACCACGGCGAGGGCGGCAATATCGTCGGCGGCCCGCTGAAGGGGCGGGTGCTGATTATCGATGACGTGATTTCCGCCGGTACATCGGTGCGGGAGTCGGTCGAGATGATACGCGCCGCCGGCGCCACGCCTTGTGCGGTGGTGATCGCGCTGGACCGCATGGAGCGTTCCGGCAAGGACGATGCCTTGTCCGCCAACTCGGCAGTGGAAGAAGTGACGCAAGCGTACGGCATGCCGGTGATTTCGATCGGCAACCTCAACGATTTGCTTGAATATATTTCCGGCGCTGGCGCCGACGCTGAGCTGAACCGCTACCAGGCGGCAGTGGCAGCTTACCGGGAGCGTTACGGCGTAGCGTAACCACGCGGCTTGTGCGACACAGCCGTTGCTTTGCGTCTTGCGCCGAATAGCGTGGTGTGTGTCGACATATGTCGTGGATGATGGGAATGAAGCGGATTGCACTAACTCTTAAGCGAGCCTTTTTTTTCGGCGCAGCAGGCTTGTTGCCGTTGCTGGCGCACGGCCAGATTTATACCTGCAAGGATGGCGCCGGGCGTACCGTGACGGGCGACCATCCGATGCCGGAGTGCGCCGACCGGCGGATTGTGGAGCTGTCCAAGGCCGGTGTGGTCAAGCGTGAAATTCCGGCGCCGCTGACTGCCGAACAAAGGCGTCAGCAAGATATCCTGGATGAAAAACGCCGGGCCGAGGCGGCGGCGGAAGAGCAGCGGCGCCAGCAGGACCGCGCCTTGCTGGCGCGTTATCGCAGCGAGGCCGATATCGAATCCTCGCGCCGCTATTATCTGTCCTTGTCGCAGGATTTGATCAAGCGCGACCAGATCGGCATCGACGATGCCCAGAATCAGTTGAAAGCAGCCAACACCGAAGCCGAGTTCTACAAGCGCAAGAAAAGCTTGCCGATGAGCTTGCGCAACAAGATAGAGGATGCCAACCGCGACATTGCTTATAACCAGAAAAACATGGCGGACCATCAAGCCGAACTGGGTCGCATCAACGGTAAATTCGACGAAACCCTCAAACACTACCGGGAACTGGCCAGCACTGCGGCAGAAGCGCAAGCGGCACGGTAAGCATGGTTTGGCTATAAAGAAAAACGGCTGGCATGGCGCCAGCCGTTTTTTTTCGCCTGCAGCTTTTACGCTGTCAGCTTCTGTTTCAGCAGCTCGGTCAGTTGCGCCGGATTGGCTTTGCCTTTGGTGGCTTTCATGGCTTGGCCGATCAGGGCGTTAATTGCTTGCTCCTTGCCGGCACGGAACTCTTCGACGGATTTGGCGTTGGCAGCCAGCACTTCGTCGATGATTTTTTCCAGTGCGCCGCTATCGGAAATCTGCTTCAGGCCCTTGCTTTCGATGATCTCGTCGGCCAGGTTTTCCTGTGTCGATTTGGCATCCCACATTGCCGTAAACACTTCCTTGGCGATCTTGTTGGAGATGGTGCCGTCCGCAATGCGCTGCAGCAGCACAGCCAGCTGGGCGGCGCTGACCGGCGCTTGCGCGATATCGACGTTTTCCCGGTTCAGCGCCGAAGAGAGGTCGCCCATCAGCCAGTTGGCGGCAGGTTTCGCCTGTTCCTTGCCAGCCTTGACGGTGACTGCTTCAAAGTAGCGCGCCATGGCTTTCGACTGGGTCAGCACCGCAGCGTCGTACTCCGACAGGCCGAACTCGCGCACGAAACGTTCGCGCATGGCGTCTGGCAGTTCCGGCATGGTGGCGCGCACGCGTTCCACCCATTCCGCAGCGATCACCAGCGGCGGCAGGTCCGGATCAGGGAAGTAGCGGTAATCTTGCGAATCTTCCTTGCTGCGCATCGAGCGCGTTTCTTTCTTGTCCGGATCGTAGAGGCGGGTTTCCTGCACCACTTTGCCGCCGTCTTCGATCACTTCGATCTGGCGCCGCACTTCGTAGTTGATGGCTTCTTCCAGGAAGCGGAAGGAGTTGAGGTTCTTGATTTCGCTGCGGGTGCCGTAGGCAGCCTGGCCGAGCGGACGTACCGAGACGTTGGCGTCGCAGCGGAACGAACCTTCTTGCATGTTGCCGTCGCAAATGCCCAGCCACATCACCAGCGAGTGCAGAGCCTTGGCATAGGCCACGGCTTCGGCGGCGCTGCGCATGTCCGGTTCGGTGACGATTTCCAGCAGCGGCGTACCGGCGCGGTTGAGGTCGATGCCGCTCATGCCTTGATAGTCTTCGTGCAGCGATTTGCTGGCGTCTTCTTCCAGGTGGGCGCGCGTCAGCTGCACGGTGCGCAGCTCGCTCTTGCCATCTTTTTCCAGCATGAAGGAAACCTTACCGCCCTGGACCACCGGGATTTCAAACTGGCTGATCTGGTAGCCCTTTGGCAGGTCGGGATAGAAGTAGTTTTTGCGGGCGAAGATCGACTGCGGCGCAATCGTCGCATTCACCGCCAGGCCGAACTGGATCGCGCGCTCCACCGCACCGCGGTTCAGCACCGGCAGCACGCCCGGCAGCGCCAGGTCGACCGGGCTGGCCTGGGTGTTGGCTTCCGCGCCGAACTGGGTCGAGGCGCCGCTGAATATTTTTGACTTGGTCGAGAGTTGCGTATGCGTTTCCAGACCGATCACGACTTCCCACTGCATAATTATTTCCTCGTTAATTAGTTGAGGACAGGGTAATTCGCCACGCTGCGGTGGCTCTTAAACCCTACCCGGGCAGCTCTGTGCCCAATTATTCTCATTTATTGTCTTGGTAACTACACTCGCCGGTCTTCAAATCCACCGACAGTTCCGTAAAATTTCCCCGCGAGCCGCATAGCGCCGGGCAGCTCGGTATCACATGCAATTTGTCGCCGTCGCGCTGCAGGCGGATGCTGCAATTCATACCGTGATTATAAAAATCGTAGCCGCGCTGATGACGGGCGGCGACCGGATCTTTCAAGGTGATGCGCCAGTTGCTTTTATCGCCGTCCTGTTCGACTTCCGCTTGCGGATCGTCGCTGGTGTCGATGCTGCATTCAAAGCCGTGGGTCGGCCGGTACAGCGCCGATTCCCAGCGCAAGGCTTCGATGCGCTCGCCGTCCAGCTTGAATTCACCGGTATCGCCATAAATCACTTTCTCGCCATCTTCATTGCGCGTCATGTTGCAGCCGAACTTGGTCTGCAACTGCTGCGCCTGGCTAAGCGGCGCCAGCAGCGCTGCAGCCAGAACGAACAGCAGCAGGCTGCTCCGGCGGCTGACACTTTTCAGCAAGGTCGATGACATCGCGTGGCTCGCTTTTTCAGCCGGGCGCACGCTGGTGCCAGTCGGTGACGCGCTGGAACTGGTGCGCGACATTGAGCAGCTTGGCTTCGTCGTAGTAATTGCCGATGATCTGCAGGCCGACCGGACGCTGCGCATTCTTCTCTCCCTGGCCGAAGCCGCACGGTATCGACATGCCGGGCAAGCCTGCCAGGCTGGTCGACAGCGTGTAGATGTCGGCCAGGTAGTTGGCGACCGGATCGTCGGCCTTGGCGCCCAGGTCCCAGGCCACGGTCGGCGATACCGGTCCCATGATGACATCGCACTGGCGGTTCGGGCCGCTCAGCGCATTCTGGAAATCTTCGGCGATCAGGCGGCGGATCTTTTGCGCCTGCAGATAGTAAGCGTCGTAGTAACCGTGCGACAGCACATAGGCGCCGACCAGGATGCGGCGTTTCACTTCTTCGCCGAAACCTTCCGCGCGCGACTTCTTGTACATGTCGGCCAGGTCCTTGTAATCGGCAGCGCGGTGGCCGTAGCGGACGCCGTCGAAACGGCTCAGGTTGGACGATGCTTCCGCCGGTGCGATCACGTAGTAGACCGGGATCGAGAGTTCGGTTTTCGGCAGTGAAATATCGACCAGCGTAGCGCCCAGCTTTTCGTACTCGGCCAGCGCCGCGCGCACAGCCTGCTCGACGTCTGGCGCCAGGCCGCTGCTGAAGTATTCGCGTGGGATACCGATGCGCAAGCCCTTCAAATCTTTCTCGAGATCGCGGCTGAAATCTTCCTTGGGCCGTTCCAGGCTGGTCGAATCGCGCGGATCGAAACCGGTCATGGCGTTCAGCAGCAAAGCGCAGTCTTCCGCGGTCTGGGCAATCGGGCCGGCCTGGTCGAGCGACGAGGCGAAGGCAATCATGCCGAAGCGCGACACGCTGCCATAGGTCGGCTTGATGCCGGTCACGCCGCACAATGACGCCGGCTGGCGGATCGAGCCGCCGGTGTCGGTGGCAGTGGCGGCCGGCGTCAGGCGTGCCGCTACCGCGGCGGCAGAACCGCCGGAGGAGCCGCCCGGAATCGCTGTCTTGTCCCAGGGATTCTTGACTGCGCCGAAATACGAGTTTTCGTTGGAGGAACCCATGGCGAATTCATCGCAGTTCAGCTTGCCGAGGTTGACCATGCCGGCGTTGTTGAAATGCTCCACGACGGTAGCGTCGAACGGGCTGGTGTAGTTTTCCAGCATCTTCGAACCGGCCGTCGCGCGCCAGCCGCGCGTCACGAAAATATCCTTGTGCGCGATCGGTACGCCGGTCAGCACAGTAGCGTCGTTGCGCGCCAGGCGCTGGTCGGCGGCACGCGCCTGCTGCAGCGTCAGTTCCTGGTCGACATGCAGGAAAGCATTCAGGTCGCTTTGCTGGATCCTGGCCAAGTAAAGTTGCGCTAGTTCCTCGGCGGAAATTTTCTTTTCGTGCAGCAGCACCGACAATTGCTTGAGTGTTTTGGTATGCATGAGTACTTTTAAATATTAACTTTGCGGGATGGCCCGTAGGGTGGGCACCTGTGCGCATCTAGCGCCACGCGTGGGCAGAAAACCTGCCACCACTGCCCAGTGGAAACAGAGTAATTTATTCGATGACCTTGGGCACCAGGTACAGGCCGTCTTCAGTCGCCGGAGCAACCTTTTGATACTCTTCGCGCCGGTTCGGCTCGGTCACTTCATCTTCGCGCAAGCGCAGGGAAAGATCGTGGCGGATGGCTGCAATCGGATGGCTCAGCGGCTCGATGCCGGTGGTGTCCACCGCACGCATCTGCTCGACCAGCGAAAAAATACCGTTCAGTTTATCCAGCGTGGAGGCGGCCTGGTCTTCGGTGAGCTCCAGGCGTGCTAAATTGGCAATGCGCTTAACGTCGGAAAGGGCTAATGACATGATTTTCGATCGCGCTACGGGGCGCGGCAGCTAGTGTGGTTAAAAAATTAATGGTTTGCTTGCGAAAAACTTCTCGGATTTTTGTAAAAAGCAAGCATTTTGAGCGCTATACGCCCTAAGTTGAGTCAAATTATAAGGTAGAATGTTGCGTCCATGCGGCAGGTAATAGATCTTTACCATGCGCCGGATACTAGACACCCCCCTAAAAAACGTTTGAGCGCACCATTGTTGCGCATTGGAACAATTCATGTTTGGATTTTTACGCAGTTACTTTTCGAATGACCTGGCCATTGACCTGGGTACCGCGAATACGCTGATTTATGTGCGCGATCAAGGTATTGTCCTGGATGAGCCGTCGGTTGTTGCGATTCGCCAGCAGGGCGGCCCTAACGGCAAGAAGACAATTCAGGCCGTCGGCCGCGAAGCAAAGCAGATGCTGGGCAAGGTTCCCGGCAACATCGAAGCGATCCGTCCGATGAAAGATGGCGTCATCGCCGACTTCACCGTCACCGAGCAAATGCTCAAGCAATTCATCCGCATGGTGCACGACACCAAGCTGTTCAAGCCATCGCCGCGCATCATCATCTGCGTACCTTGCGGCTCGACCCAGGTGGAACGTCGCGCGATTCGCGAATCCGCTCTGGGCGCCGGCGCTTCCCAGGTGTTCCTGATCGAAGAGCCGATGGCTGCTGCAATCGGCGCCGGCCTGCCGGTCTCTGACGCGACCGGTTCGATGGTGGTCGACATCGGCGGCGGCACCACCGAAGTCGGCATCATTTCGCTGGGCGGCATGGTCTACAAGGGTTCGGTGCGCGTCGGCGGCGACAAGTTCGACGAAGCCATCGTCAACTACATCCGCCGCAACTACGGCATGCTGATCGGCGAACAGACCGCGGAAGCGATCAAGAAAGAAATCGGTTCCGCCTTCCCTGGTTCGGAAGTGCGTGAAATGGAAGTCAAGGGACGCAATCTGTCGGAAGGCATTCCGCGCTCCTTCACCATCTCCAGCAACGAAATCCTGGAAGCCCTGACCGATCCGCTCAACAACATCGTTTCGGCCGTCAAGAACGCGCTGGAACAGACTCCGCCGGAACTCGGCGCCGACATCGCCGAGAAGGGCATGATGCTGACTGGCGGCGGCGCCCTGCTGCGCGACCTGGATCGTCTGCTGATGGAAGAAACCGGCTTGCCGGTGATTGTGGCTGAAGACCCGCTGACCTGCGTGGTACGCGGTTCCGGCATGGCGCTGGAGCGGATGGACAAGCTGGGCTCGATCTTTTCTTACGAGTAATCCAGACTGATGCGACGCTTACCCCACCTCGTCAGCTTGATCATGAGGGTGGGTAGCGGCAACCGGGTCGGTGCACCAGTGCACACGACCCGTTGTTACATCTACGGTACCGCGTTTGTACCACCAGCCACCGATCAAACAGAATCTGTCCATTACTGATGGAATACAGTCCACCACCCCTATTCAAGCAAGGCGCGTCAGCCCGCGCCAAGGCGGTGATATGCACGCTGATGGCGCTGGCGCTGCTGATTGCCGATTCAAAAGTGCATGCGCTGCTGCTGGTGCGGCAGGCAGTCGGCACCGCGCTCTATCCCTTGCAGATGGTGGCCCTGGTGCCGCGCGACGCCAGCAATCGCGTGATCGATTATTTTTCTTCGCTGTCGACGGTGGAAAAGGAAAACCAGGCATTGCGCAGCAAGCAGGGCGAGCGCGCGCAGCAATTGCAGCAGGCGCAGCAGCTGGCGGCGGAAAATGCACAGCTGCGCAAACTGCTGGGCGCCGAGCAGCGTCTGCCGGTGAAGTCGGTCATGAGCGAAATCCTGTATGACGCCCGCGATCAGTTTGCTCGCAAGGTCATCATGGACCGCGGTTCGCAGCATGGCGTCGCCACCGGCCAGCCGGTGATCGACGATGCCGGCATCGTCGGCCAGGTCACGCGGGTTTTCCCATTCACTTCTGAAGTCACGCTGCTGACCGACAAGGACCAGGCGATCCCGGTCCAGGTGCTGCGTAACGGTTTGCGCAGCGTCGCTTACGGCCGCGGCCAGTCCGGTTACCTCGACTTGCGTTTCATGTCGTCCAACGCCGATATCCAGAAGGGCGACCTGCTGGTGACCTCAGGCATCGACGGCGTCTACCCGGCCGGCCTGGCGGTGGCCAAGGTGATACAGGTTGAAACCAAGTCGGCCGATGCCTTCGCCCATATCGTATGCGAGCCGGTGGCCGGCATCGACCGTCACACGCAGTTGCTGATCTTGCTGGTCGATCCGAATCCGATCGCGCGTCCTGACGATGAAGCTGCCGTTCCCAACAGCAAAGCCGATATCCTCAGCAAGCGCCGCCTGACCGAGAGCACCCGCGACAAGACCAGGGAAGCAGCCGCGAAAGACGCCGGCAAAGAAAGCAATCCGGAAGCGGCCCGTAAAAATCCGCAGGGAGCTGGTACCCGATGATGCGCCCACACTACATTCTGTTGCCGGCCAATCCGCTGTTCATCGCGATGACCTTGCTGCTGGCCTTCCTGCTTAACCTGCTGCCTTGGGGCCAATGGCCGGGAGTGCCGGATTTCGTCGCGCTGGCGCTGGTGTTCTGGAGCATCCACCAGCCGCGCAAGATCGGCATCGGCATCGCCTTCTGCATGGGCTTGCTGATGGATGTGCACGAAGCCACGCTGCTCGGCCAGAACGCCTTGGCGTATACCCTGCTGTCCTATTTTGCCATCATGATCCATCGCCGCGTGCTGTGGTTCTCGGTCAGCGTCCAGGCATTGCATGTGCTGCCGCTGATGCTGTTTACCCAGCTGATACAGCTGGTGATCCGCATGTCCGTCAACGGCAAGTTTCCCGGCTGGCTGTATTTTGCCGAAAGCTTTGTCAGCATGGCATTGTGGCCGCTGGTGGTGTGGCTGTTGCTGGCGCCGCAGCGGCGGGCGGTCGACCGCGATGATAATCGCCCCATTTAATCGACAGCCGCGGCTGGGGCTGAACCGTAGCTGATATCCATGACTGAATTTAAAAACACCGAACGCGAACTACGCCATTTCCGCCTGCGGATATCGGCCGCCATTGCGTTCGTCATGATCTGCTTCGGCTTGCTGTGCGCGCGCTTCGTCTGGCTGCAGGTGGTGCGTCACGATGCCTACGCCGCCCAGGCCGAGGACAATCGCATTTCGCTGGTGCCCGTGGTGCCCAACCGCGGCCTGATCATGGACCGCAACGGTGTCATCCTGGCGCGCAATTATTCTGCCTATACGCTGGAAATCACGCGCTCGAAAATCCGTGGCGACCTCGACCCGGTGATCGATGAGCTGGCGCAGGTGGTCAGCATCACGCCGAAAGACCGGCGCCGTTTCAAGAAATTGCTGGAAGATTCGAAGAGCTTCGCCAGCCTGCCGATCCGCACCCGCCTGACCGACGAGGAAGTGGCGCGCTTCACCGCCCAGCGTTACCGTTTTCCCGGGGTCGATGTGCAGGCGCGCCTGTTCCGCCAGTATCCCCTGGGCGAAGTAGCGGCGCACGTGATCGGCTATATCGGCCGTATCAACCAGAAGGATGCCGACCGCATCGATGACAGCGACGACGCCGCCAACTACAAGGGCACCAGCTACATCGGCAAGGACGGCCTGGAAAAGAGCTACGAAAAGCAGCTGCACGGCACCACCGGCTACGAAGAAATCGAGATCGCTGCCAGCGGCCGGGCAGTGCGCAGCATGTCGCACGTATCGGCGACCCCGGGCGACAACCTGATCCTGTCGATCGACATCGAATTGCAGAAAGTGGTGGAAGAAGCCTTCGGCAACCGCCGCGGCGCCATGGTAGCAATCGAGCCTTCCACCGGCGACGTGCTGGCCTACGTGTCGCAGCCGTCATTCGATCCCAACCTGTTTGTGGAAGGCATCGATCAGCAAAGCTGGGACGAGTTGAATAATTCGCCCGACCATCCGCTGATCAACCGGCCGATGAGCGGCAGCTACGCCCCCGGCTCCACCTACAAGCCGTTCATGGCGCTGGCGGCGCTGGAGCTGGGCAAACGTACGCCGGCCTTCGCCATCAACGACGTCGGCTATTTCATGCTGGGCGGCCATCAATTCCGCGACGACAAAGTCGGCGGCCACGGCCGGGTCGACATGTACAAGTCGATCGTGGTGTCCTGCGATACCTATTACTACATGCTGGCCAACGACCTCGGTCCGGACACCATCCATGATTTCATGAAGCCTTTCGGTTTCGGCCAGCTGACCGGCATCGACCTGGAGCATGAGCAGCGCGGCCTGCTGCCGTCGACCGACTGGAAGCGCAAATACTACAAGCGCGTGGCGGCGCAGAAGTGGGTTGGCGGCGACACCATTTCGCTTGGCATCGGCCAGGGCTTCAATTCCTTTACGCCTTTGCAGATGGCGCATGCGGTGGCGACCCTGGTCAACGACGGCATCGTCATGAAGCCGCACCTGGTCAAGATCATCGAAGACGGCGTCACGCGTCAGCACACCGAAACGGTGCCGAAAGAAAGCTACCGGATTCCGTTGAAGCAGGAAAACGTCGACTTCATCAAGAAAGCCATGGTCGGCGTGACGCGCGAAGGCACGGGCGCCAGGGTATTTGCCGGCGCCGGCTATAAATCTGGCGGCAAGACCGGTACTGCGCAGGTGGTCGCCATCAAGCAGGGCGAGAAGTTCGACGCCAAGAAGCTGACCTCGCGCCAGTTGGACCATGCCTGGTATACCGCCTTTGCGCCGGCCGACAAGCCGCGCATTGCGCTGGCCGTGATTGTCGAAAACGGCGGCTTCGGCGCGGCGGCGGCGGCGCCGATCGCGCGCAAGGCGCTGGATTTCTATTTGCTGGGCAAGCGGCCTGGCGATAACGATAAGATAGCCGCACCGGTGGCGTCGCCAGCCGCAGCCGATGAGGATCTGGGGCCCGCGCCAACCGACGTGAAACCGAACGACGGTTCTGAAGACAGCTACAAGCCGGGCGAAGCAACCCCGGGAAATCGGGAATAACAGATGGTCACCGAACTGAAAGCAACAGCATGAGCCTGGGCGACAAATACGCGTGGCTGCGCAGCGTCAAATCGCACATCATGGTGTTCGATGCGGCGCTGTCGCTGATCATTTTCCTGATCCTGGCGGTCGGCATCGTTACGCTGTACTCGGCCGGCATCGATTTTCCGGGCCGGGTGGAAGACCAGCTGCGCAATATCCTGGTGGCGTTCGTCATCATGTGGGTGGCCGCCAACATACCGCCGCAGACCCTGATGCGCTTTGCAGTGCCGATCTATACGATAGGGGTGGCGCTGCTGATTGCGGTGGCCTTGTTCGGCATCGTCAAGAAGGGTTCGCGCCGCTGGATCAATTTCGGCGTGGTGATCCAGCCGTCAGAGATCATGAAGATCGCCATGCCGCTGATGCTGGCCTGGTATTTCCAGAAGCGCGAAGGCATGATTACCTGGCGCGATTATCTGGTGGCGGCGCTGTTGCTGGCCTTGCCGGTCGGCCTGATCATCCGCCAGCCGGATCTCGGCACCGGCACCCTGGTGCTGGCGGCAGGTTTCTACGTGATCTTCCTGGCCGGCCTGTCCTGGCGCGTGCTGCTCGGCCTGGCGGTGGCGGTCGGCGCCAGCCTGCCGGTGCTGTGGTCGGTATTGCACGATTACCAGCGACAGCGCGTGATGATGCTGATCGATCCGACTTCCGATCCGCTCGGCAAAGGCTTCCACATCATCCAGTCGACCATCGCGGTCGGTTCCGGCGGCATCTTTGGCAAAGGCTGGCTGAAAGGCACGCAGGCGCATCTGGAATTCATACCTGAACGCACCACCGATTTCATCTTCGCGGTGTTTTCCGAGGAATTCGGCCTGATCGGCAACGCTGTCCTGCTGTTCCTGTACATGCTGCTGATCGGGCGCGGCATGATGATAGCGGTCAACGCGCCGACCATGTTCACGCGCCTGCTGGCCGGCTCCATCACGCTGATTTTCTTTACTTATGCGTTCGTCAACATGGGCATGGTCAGCGGCATTTTGCCGGTGGTTGGCGTACCTTTGCCGTTCATGAGCTATGGCGGCACGGCGCTGGTGACCCTGGGCCTGGGAGCAGGTATCCTGATGAGCATTCAGCGCCATCGCAAACTGATACAGACATAGCGTGGTTGAACTTGGCGCTTGAGGTCGGGTCCATTACGGCAATATCGCAGTCGTCGGAATCATAGGGAGAGTGCATGCTAGGCAAGCAGGGCGGAAAACGCAAGGTGAGCGCTAACTACAGCGTAGTCGCCTATTCGAGTGCGCTGCTGGCCGCGTTGATCCTGGCTGGCTGCGGCACCTCGCCGAAAGCGCCTTCCTCCTCGGCAGCGCCAGGCAAGACCGTCGCAGGCAGTCGTGGCGGGCCTGCGCTGCCCGCTGCCGGCTCCGGCCGCGGCGGCTACTACAAGGATGACGGTCCGGGCGATGTCACGCCTGAGGGGCTGCTGGACGTGCCGGATGCGGTGCCCACCATCGAACCATACTCCCGTACCGGCAACAAGCCTTATGTCGTATTTGGCAAGACCTATACGCCGATGACCGACGACCAGCCGTTCAAGCAGCGCGGCACCGGCAGCTGGTACGGCAAGAAATTCCATAATCAAAAGACATCGTCCGGCGAACTGTACGACATGTACAAGATGACCGCGGCGCACCCGACCTTGCCGATTCCTTCCTATGCCCGGGTGACCAATCTGAAAACCGGCGCACAGGTGATCGTGCGGGTCAACGATCGCGGACCATTCCATTCCAGCCGCATCATCGACCTGTCATACACAGCGGCGCTGAAGCTGGGCTATCTCGGCAGCGGCAGCGGCCAGCTGGAGGTGGAGCGTTTGCTGCCGGCGGATATCATCGCCATGAACAAGCAGCGCCAGAACGGCACGTTGGCAGCGACGGCGGCGCCAGCGCCGCTTGAACCGGCCAGGGACAACAGCGCGCCGGCAGCCGTGGTCGCTGAATCGGTGGACATGCCGGTGCTGACGGCGCAACCGCTGCTGCTTGATCCGCCGTCATCCCCCCCTGCGGCCACGATCGCTCCCGCCTTGGCGCAGAGCGATGGCAACAGTACCTTGGCCAGCGGCTTCTATCTGCAATTCGGCGCCTATTCCCAGCAAGCCAATGCCGATGGCGCCCGCAATCGCCTGATGCAGGAGCTGTCCGGCCTGGTTGACTCCCTCAACAGCGTCGCCGTCAACGGCCTGTATCGCCTGTACGCAGGGCCTTACACCAGCCGTTCCGATGCCGACAACATCCTGCAGCAGATCCGCCAGCGCACCAGCGTCAATCCGATTGTGGTGCAGCGCTAGTGTCGTGTCATGCCTGATCTGTCGGCATCTGGCTGGTCCTTGACCCGTATCGCGTCGTTGCGCCTCGTCGCCATAGCCCCGCTATGTCTCCTCGGCACGCCTAGCGCTACGGGCCAAGGCCGGCGCGATATACCGACAGATCAGGCATGACACGACACTGGGCTGCGCCGCGCTCAGCACGGCACCATTTCCCAAGCTGGGTGCCGGCCAATCGGATTTTCTTTCCTGTAAAAAAGTAATTCCTAGCAGCAACCAAGCCACTCAAAACAGACTTGTAGATTGTCTACAAATTTGCCCTTTGTAATCGAATGGTCACAATACTTTCATACGCCTGACATATTTGACCGCAATACTTCGGCCATTCAAAAGCGTAATGGCGGTAACAATCATGGTCGAAATCAAAGGTTTATCAAAGACATTCCGCGGCGGCTTCCGGGCGCTGGACAATGTCAGTCTGTGTTTTGCGCAAGGCGAAATGGTGGCGCTGATCGGTGCATCCGGTTCAGGGAAATCAACGCTATTGCGTCATATTTCCGGCCTGATGGCAGCAGATAGCAGCGGCGGCACTATTTCCATCGATGGCAAATCGGTGCAGAAGGACGGTCTGGTCGACCGTGATATCCGGGCGGTCCGCGCCAACGTCGGTTTCGTCTTCCAGCAATTCAATCTGGTCGGCCGCCTGCCGGTTCTGACCAATGTCCTGACCGGCGGCTTGTCGCGCATGCCGCTCTGGCGCAGCTGCTTCAAATTGTTTACAGCCGAAGAAAAAACGCTCGGGCTGGAAGCGCTGGCGCGCGTCGGCATTTCCGATCATGCATATAAGCGCGCCTCGGCGCTCTCCGGCGGCCAGCAGCAACGGGCGGCGATCGCTCGCACCATCGTGCAGAAGGCGCGCGTGGTGCTGGCCGATGAACCGATTGCCTCGCTGGATCCGGAATCGGCGCGGCGCGTGATGCAAACGCTGGCCGATGTTAACCAGCGCGACAAGAGCACTGTCATTGTTTCTCTGCACCAGGTCGATGTGGCGCTGCGCTTCTGTCCGCGCACAGTGGCGCTGCACAAAGGCCGCGTGGTGTACGACGGCCCCTCCAGCGCCCTGACCGAAGCCATGCTGCGCGATTTGTATGGCAGCGAGGCGGAGGACATCCTGGGCGGCTCCAACAGCCTGACCCGGCCGGCTGCCGCCGTGCCGACGCCGTTCGACAGCATCCCGGCAATGGCGGTCGCAGCCTGAGCCTATCCAGTTTCCACGCAACAGCTTATCCAATCACATCCATCCTCATCTGGAGTTTCATATCATGTTTGCAAAATTATTTTCCGGCGCCGCAATGACCTTGGCGATGCTGGCGGCAACGACTGCGCACGCCGACGACGCCAAAGTGCTGAACTTCGGCATCATCTCCACTGAATCGTCGCAAAACCTGAAGCAGGACTGGCAGCCGGTGCTGGACGAAATGAGCAAGCGCATCGGCGTCAAGGTCAACGGCTTCTTTGCTTCCGACTACGCCGGCATCATCGAAGGTATGCGTTTCGGTAAGGTGCAGATGGGCTGGTTCGGCAACAAGTCGGCGATGGAAGCGGTCGACCGCGCCAGCGGCGAAGTGTTCGCGCATGTGGTCAATCCGGACGGCACATCGGGCTACTACAGCCTGGTGGGCGTGCAGAAAGACAGCCCGTACAAGAGCATCGAAGACGTCTTGAAGAATTCCAAGAATCTGACTTTCGGTATCGGCGATCCGAATTCGACTTCCGGTTTCCTGCTGCCGAACTACTATATCTTCGCCAAGAACAATGTCGATCCGAAAACCGCGTTCAAGGTCATCCGTACTTCCAACCATGAAGCCAACATCCTGGCCGTTGCCAACAAGCAGCTCGATTCCGCGGTGTTTGCATCCGACACCATGGACCGTATCGAAGAGCGTCAGCCTGCGGTCGCCAAGGAAGTGCGCATCGTCTGGAAGTCGCCGCTGATCGCTGCCGATCCGCTGGTATGGCGCAAGGATCTGCCGGCTGACGTCAAGGCCAAGGTCAAGGATTTCTTCATCAACTACGGCAAGACCGGTCCTAACGCCGCGGCAGAAAAAGCGCAGCTGGCCAAGCTGCAATACAGCGGCTTTGCCGAGTCCAGCAATGTCCAGCTGAACCCTATCCGCCAGCTGGAACTGTTCAAGCAAAAGGGCAAGCTGGAAGCCGACGAGAACCTGAGCGCCGACGAAAAGAAAACCAAGCTTGACGACATCAACCGCAAATTGTCCGACCTGGCCAAATCCTAAGCAATGACTAGTTCCGTACCTCTGAAAATGCAAACCACGTTTCCTGTTCCGCCCAAGCAGTCGATTGGCCGGACATTGTTCTGGGGCGTGCTGCTGGCAATCCTGATCGCGTCATGGAAGGGCGCCGACATGCGTCCGCTGGAACTGCTGCGCGACGGCGGCAACATGGGCACCTACGCCGCCAGCTTTTTCCCGCCTGACTTCCACGAGTGGCGCACTTACCTGCAAGAGCTGCTGGTGACGATACAGATTGCCGTCTGGGGTACGGCGCTGGCAGTGGTGTGCGCCGTGCCGTGCGGCTTGCTGGCGTCGTCGAACATCGCGCCAGCCTGGGTTAACCAGCCGGTGCGCCGCTTGATGGACGCCGCGCGCGCGATCAATGAAATGGTGTTTGCCATGCTGTTCGTGGTGGCCGTGGGGCTGGGGCCGTTTGCCGGCGTCCTGGCGCTGTTCGTCGCCACTACCGGGACGCTCTCGAAACTGTTTTCGGAAGCTGTGGAAGCGATCGATCCGCAACCGGTCGAAGGCATCCGCGCCACCGGCGCCAACGCCTTGGAAGAGATCGTCTACGGCGTCTTGCCGCAAGTGATGCCGCTCTGGATTTCTTATGTCCTGTATCGCTTCGAAGCCAATGTCCGTTCGGCGACGGTAGTCGGCATGGTCGGCGCCGGCGGTATCGGCGTGATCCTGTGGGAAGTCATCCGCAGCTTCGAATATGCGCAAACCTGTGCTGTGCTGATCATGATCGTGGTTGCCGTCAGCATGATCGACCTGGTGTCGTCGCGCATGCGCAAGCTGTTTATCTAAACAATTGCCGTTCTTTCTCGATGACGAGGTGTCTGTATTGCAGACGCCCCGTCATTTTTTCCATCCGTGGAATTTTCGGTATAGTCTTTATCCTTTTGCGCATTTCGTTACGGAGCAAAGACCCATGACTGCCGATCATTCCCTGCCGCACGTTACGGTGCGCCAGGCCACGCCCGACGATGCTGGCACGCTGGTGGCCTTGCTGGCCGAGATGGACGATGCCCCCACGCGCGCCGCCACGCTGGATGCGGCCGGCGCCCACAAGATCATGGCCGAGATGGCGGCCTATCCTTATTTCCGCGCATATCTTGTATTTGCCGACGATGTCGCGGTCGGCACCTTCAGCCTGCTGGCGTTCTGCAGTCTGACGCACGAAGGCACCCGCCAGGCGGTGCTGGATGCCGTGGTCATCAGCCGCGCCTGCCGTGGCCAGGGCATCGGCAGCGTGATGCTGGATCATGCCGTGCGGATCGCCGGTGAAGCGGGGTGCTACAAGATCGCGCTGTCGTCCAACCTGAAGCGGATGGATGCACACCGGTTCTATGAAAATTTTGGCTTTACCCAGCATGGAATCAGTCTGGCGGTGCCGGTGCCTCAAGCAAGCGCATGATGGCAACCAAGATGGCTGAATCGATACGGTAGTCTTCAGAAATGGATGGCTCTGGCGCATAATATGCGGACAGCCATAGGAGAGATGATTTTGCCGACTTCAGAAAATCCGCAACCGACCAACGATTTCCTCACCGCTACCTCCGCCGACGGCGCGCAGGTAAAAGTGAGCCTGCACGGCGCCCATATCTGTTCCTGGCGCACGCCGGATGGCGTCGAACGACTGTTCATGAGCCCGCTCAATTCCTGGCGCAGCGACAGCGCCATTCGCGGCGGCATACCGGTTGTGTTCCCGCAATTTTCCAACGAAGGCCCGCTGCCCAAGCATGGCTTTGCGCGCGTCAGCCTATGGACCTTGCTGGAGACTTCCCGTCAGATCGATGGCAGCGGCCTGATCCGCCTTGGCCTCGGCGATTCCGAGGAAACCCGGAGCATATTTCCGCATGCCTTCTCGCTGGAATTGCGCGTTGAATTTTCCGGCCAGGAGCTCAATACAGAACTGGTGGTTACCAATACTGGAGACCAGCCTTTTGACTTTACCTGTGCCTTGCATACCTACCTGAGCACGCAACTTGCCGGCGCTGCAGTGTATGGACTCGCCGGTCATCAGTACCGGGACTCAATGGATGAGCGCCGCATCAAGCAGGAGGGTGCGGAAGTCCTGCATATCAGGGAAGAAGTCGACCGTGTTTATTTCGCCGTCGACAAGCCGATTACCTTGAGCGATCACCAGCATAGTGTGATCGCAAGCCAGGCCGGGTTTGTCGATGCGGTGGTGTGGAATCCCTGGGAAACCGGCTGCGCGCGGATCGCCGATCTGAAGCTGGATTCGTATCAGCACTTTGTTTGCATTGAAGCGGCCGCGATTCAACATCCCGTTGCCTTGGCCCCGAATGCAGTATGGTGCGGCTCCCAAAACCTGGAATGCCTGCTGGTCGCCGTCTAATCGAATTTACCGCCCTGCATCGGGAACGCCTTCAGGAATTCCGCCACCGGCAACCGCTTGCCACCCGGTTTCTGCAATTCGGTAATCCGCAAAGCGCCGCTACCGCAAGCCACCACCACGCCATCCTGCGGATCGGCGCTGATGATGGTTCCAGGTGCGTGCTTGCCATCGGCGGCAATTACCTGTGCTTGCCACAACTTCAAGGTAACGCCAGCGAATGAAGCAGAAGCTGCGGGGAAGGGATTGAATGCCCGTATCTTGCGTTCCAGCACCTCGGGCGGCAGCGCGAAGTCCAGCGCTGCTTCTTCCTTGCTGATCTTGGCGGCGTAGGTCACGTCTTCCGCCGGCTGCGGCGTTGCCGGCAATGCATCGTGCCCAAGGCGAGCCAGCGCTTCCACGATCATCTGACCGCCAAGCTTTGCCATCTTGTCATGCAGGCTGCCGGTGGTGTCGTCTGCTGCAATCGCCAGTTTTTCGATCAGCAGCATGGCGCCGGTATCCAGGCCCTGGTCCATTTGCATGATGGTGATGCCTGTCTCGCTGTCGCCGGCTTCTATCGCGCGGTGGATGGGCGCCGCGCCGCGCC
>NZ_DATMRB010000066.1:0-17154 GCF_035566555.1 Collimonas sp. | reverse complement strand
GCCGACCACCGTGAAATCCTGCTCCTGGGTATTCAGGCCGGTTTCGCGGAAATGGCGCTTGACCGCCTCCCAGGCGCCGCGGGCCGTGATCCCCATCTTCTTGTGGTCATAGCCGACCGAGCCGCCGGAAGCAAAGGCGTCGCCCAGCCAGAAACCGTATTCGGCCGACACCGCATTGGCGTAATCCGAGAAGCTGGCGGTGCCTTTGTCGGCGGCTACCACCAGATAAGGATCGTCGGCATCGTAGCGCACCACGTCGGCCGGCGGAACTACCTTGCCCTCGACCAGGTTATCGGTCAGGTCGAGCAGGCCGCGCAGGAAATTCTGGTAGCAAGCCACGCCTTCGCGCAGATAGGCGTCGCGCTCGCTGGCCGGCGGCGCGCTTTTCAGCACGAAGCCGCCCTTGGAGCCGACCGGCACGATCACCGCATTCTTGACCATCTGCGCTTTCACCAGCCCCAGCACCTCGGTACGGAAATCTTCGCGCCGGTCCGACCAGCGCAAGCCGCCGCGCGCCACCTTGCCGCCGCGCAGGTGGACGCCCTCGAAACGCGGGGAATATACCCAGATTTCAAACATCGGCTTGGGCGCAGGCAATCCCGGCACCTTGGACGGATCGAACTTGAACGACAAATACGGTTTCGGCTGGTCGTCAGCGCCGCGCTGAAAGTAATTGGTGCGCAAAGTAGCGCCGATGACCCCGAGGAACTGGCGCAGGATGCGGTCTTCGTCCAGGTTCGGAACCTGGTCCATCGCCTCTTCGGTCTGTTCCTGCAAGGCCTTGGTTCTGGCTTCTGCGCCTGCATCCTTGGCGCGTGCCGGATCGAAGCGCGCCAGGAACAATTCCACCAGCTTGCGCGCAATGGCCGGATTAGCCGTCAAAGCCTGTTCGATGTAGGCATTGCTGAAGGTCGAGCCGACCTGCCGCAGGTAACGTGCATAAGCGCGCAAGATGGTCACTTCGCGCCAGGTAAGGCCTGCGCGCAGCACCAGGCGGTTGAGGTCGTCGTTGTCCGCTTCGCCGCTCCAGACGCGGGCGAAGGCATCCTCAAAGACGCCCTTGATGCGGTCAATCTCGACTTCGCTGTCGTCCGCGGTCTGCATGCCGAAATCGTGGATCCAGGCCGGTTCGCCGTCCTGCAGTTCGATGCGGTAAGGCCGCTCCTCATTCACTTTGACGCCCATGTGTTCCAGCATGGGCAGGCTTTGCGACAGCGCCATCGGCTTGCCGGCGCGGTATATCTTCAACCGCAGCGAGGCCGGCGCGGCTTCGATCGGACGGTACAAGCTCATCGCCAGGCCGGCGTTCTGCTGCGCATCTTCCAGCAAGGAGATGTCGTGCACCGCGGCGCGGGCCGCGTAATCCTCGCGGAAGCCGGCCGGAAACGAACCCGCATAGCGCCGCAGCAGCCGCGTGCCCTGCTCTTCGCCGCGCTGTTCCAGCAACGCCTCCGCCATGTCGTCCTGCCAGCGCCGGGTGGCCTGCACGATGCGCGCTTCCAGCTGGGCGACGTCGATCTCGCTGACGGTGCCAGGCTCGGTACGGACGGTAAACTGGATGCGCGCCAGCATCGATTCCGACAGCAAGGGGGTGAATTCGATGCCGGTGCCGTTGAAGGCTTCCAGCAGCAATACCTGGATCCGCTCGCGCAGTTCGGTATTGAAGCGGTCGCGCGGCACGAACACCAGGCAGGACACATAGCGGCCGAAAGCATCGCGGCGCACGAACAGGCGGGTGCGCTGGCGCTCTTCCAGGCGCAAGATGCCGCTGGCGGTGTCGAACAACTCGTCTTCATCGATCTGGAACAGCTCATCGCGCGGGAATTGCTCCAGGATAGTGGCCAGAGTCTTGGACAAATGGCCTTTCGGCACGAAGCCGGCGCGTTCCAGCACCTTGGCGACCTTGCGCCGCACCAGCGGGATTTCATGAGTCGGCACCATGTACGCCGTGGAGGTATATAAGCCGACGATGCGGCGCTCGCCGATCACCTTGCCGGCGCTGTCGTAGCGCTTGACGCCGACATAATCGAGATAGCCGGCGCGATGCACGGTGGCGCGCGAATTGGCCTTGGTGATGAAAATCGGCGACTGCGCATCAATGATGCCCTGAGCGCTGATCGGCAGCTTGGTCATGTCGGCGCTGTCCGAGGTGCGCAGCGCGTCACGCAAGATGCCCAGCCCGGAACCGGGCACGCCCTGCAGGTAATTTTCACCGGCATTGACGATCAGTTCGTAGTCGCGATAGCCGAGGAAGGTGAAATGATCGTCCACCATCCATTCGAGGAAGGCGCGCGCTTCCGCGACTTCGCCTTTCAAGGCGGCGTCGTTGCCGTCCTGCTTTTTCAGGTCGTCGATGGCGCCGCTGGCTGCCGCCATCATCTGCCGCCAGTCTTCCACCGCGGCGCGCACGTCGCCCAGCACCTTGAGCACGCCGGCCTGGATTTCTTCCATGCGCGCGGCTTCGGTGCAGCGGTCGATTTCGATATGGATATTCGACTCCAGCCGGGCTTTGTCCCCATCCTGGCCGGCCGCTTCGCTGGCGCGCTGGATTTTTTCGACCTGGCCGCCGCCATCGCGCCAGACCCGGAACACCGGGTGGATCACCGCATGCAAGGTCAGGCCAAGGCGATTGATTTCGGTGCTGACCGAATCGACCAGGAAAGGCATGTCGTCGTTGACAATCTCGATCACGCTATGGCCGGATTGCCAGCCATGCTCATCGATGCGCGGATTGTAGATCCGTACGCGCGGCGTGCCTGAGGTGAAATGGCGGCCGAATTGCCAGTGCGCCATCGCGGCGCCGTACAGATCGGCGCTGTCGCGGCTCAGGATCTGCTCTTCTCCCACTTGTGAGTAATATTCGGCCAGGAACGGCTGCATGGTTGCAAACACGTCCGGCGGTAAACGATCACGCGCAAATTCGACCATCTCTGCCAGCTTCTGCTGTTTTCCTTCTGCTGCGGCGTTATGCATGATTTTCCTTCGAATAGCTAAATGGTTAACTTCTTCCGAACTCTACTCTGTTTAGATTCTACCTATCGCAGGCGCAAAACCACAGGCTTTTTAAAAAAACAACCCGTCCGCGGATTCCGTCATTCCGCGGTAAAGCGTTTGTGATATTTTGCCCGCCGCAAGAACGCAAAAACGCCGCTGCGCGCTCACACTTTCTCTCTGCGCACGGGCTATCCGCCGTACCCGCTGGCGCCGATCCCGCATTTTCGCCAAAAACTCAAAACATCTAATTCGTTAAATTCATTTTAATCATTGAATTTAACGAAACATCAGCTTATGATGACTCATGCGTTGGCGAGAATCATCTCTTGCCGCACGCACTGCCAAGCCGCCGCACCGGCTGGATGGCTGCCGGCCGCCGTTAGCGGGCGCTAGCGGCGTATGCGCACCTCGCCCATGCCATCAAATGCTTTCTTTTGGACGCTTTCTCTCAAAACCATGGCAAGCTCAAAATCCTTGATACTGTTCGAACGCGTGCTGACCTTCGAACTGCCGCAATGGCTGGTCGATGCGCTGATCCTGGGCGCCACCGCCCAGCTGGCCGGCCACTTCCATTTCAATTCGGCCATGACCACGACGGCGCCGATACACTCCGTGCTCCTGTATTTCTGCTGTGCGCTTGGGGTGCTGACATTCTCCAAGCTCAATTTGTATACGCCCTGGCAGGACTGGTCCATGACGGCGATCTTCAGCCGCCTCGCCTGCGCCTGGGGCGCCATACTGCTGGCCGGCTATTCCCTCAGCGTCATGGTGCATGGGGTCGGCGCCTTGTCGCGCCGCTGGCTGGTGTACTGGTACCTGATTAGCATCAGCTTCCTGGCCCTGCATCGCCTGCTGATCCATGCCTCGGCCTGCCATCTGCGCAAGCGCGGCATCAATACACGGCGCATCGTGATTGTCGGCTATGGTCCCACTGGCCAGGAAATGCACAAACGCTCACTGCGCAACGCCGCCGCGGTTTACGACGTGCGCGCGGTGGTAGTCGCCGGCGCTGCGTTAGACCAGCTACGCGATGCCGCCATCGATCACATCGCCAGCTACGACGACATCCATCACTATGTAGTGGCGCACGACATTCATGAAATCTGGATCACGCTGCCGATGAGTGCAGCGCCGCAGATGAAACAGCTGCAGCATTGCCTGCGCAATACCCTGGTCGACATCCGCTGGGTGCCCGATACTTCGGGCATACAGATGCTGAGCAGCCTGGCTGTCAATTTTCTGGGCATTCCTGCAGTGGAGCTGAATCGTCCTGCCCCCAGCGGCGCCCACGCCATCGTCAAACACCTGCTCGACAAGCTGTTTGCGCTGGCGGCGCTGACGCTGCTGGCGCCGCTGTTTGCCGTCATCGCCGCCTGCATCAAATATTCCTCGCCCGGCCCGGTGTTCTTCAAGCAGGCAAGGCTGGGGCTGAACGGCAAGAAATTCATGGTCTACAAATTCCGCACCATGAAGCTGCATCAGGAGCACGATCGGCTGACGCAGGCCACGCAAAACGATCCCCGCATCACCCGGGTCGGGCAATTCCTGCGCCGCACCAGCCTGGATGAGCTGCCGCAGTTCCTCAATGTGCTGATCGGCGAAATGTCGGTCATCGGCCCCAGGCCGCATGCGCTGGAACATAACGAGCTCTACGAAAAGCTGCTGGAGATGTACATGGTGCGGCACCGCGTGAAACCCGGCATCACCGGCTGGGCGCAAATCCACGGCCACCGCGGCGAAACCGATACGGTGGACAAGATGGAAAAACGCGTGCAGTTTGACCTGTACTATATCCAGCACTGGTCGTTCCTGATGGATTTTCGCATCCTGGTATGGACCGCCTTCAAGGGCTGGACCGGCAGCGCCGCCTATTGAGACGGTCGGCGTGCTGTTGAGATTCCCATAAACGGGACAGCGTGCGGCCAGGTAGGGTGGGCACCTGTGCCCACGCAGTGCTGCAGACATTCGTGTCGCGGACTGTCGTGCTCCGGACTGCGCGTCCCGTCCCATCCGCGTGGGCACAGGTGCCCACCCTACGAGAGCGATGGATCAACGCGATTTGTCGTGATTTAAGAAAATAGCATTAATAGTAGAGCGTGACCGCCAGCGGCGCCGGACCAGCCGTCAACTCCACCACATCAGCGCTGCCTGGACAGACCGCATCGGTCTGCACCGGAAAAAACTGGCTGACGACACAAGCCTTGGCGCCGTTCCGGGCGAACTGATAAGTCATCCCCGCGCGGGCAACGCTGTTCCAGATCACATGGACCGTTCGTCTTTCCTTGGCTGCCGCCTGGCTTCCCAGCGACAGCTGGTAGTCGCTGCCGTTTACCTTGGCCGCAACCAGCTGGGTCTGGCTCAGTCTGGACAGCAAATGCTGCAAGGCCAGCAATGCCGGCTTCGGCTGGCCCTGCAAGCTGATCAGGCCATAATTGTCTTCGATCGCAGCAGGATTACTTCCTGCATCCTTCCATGCATAGATATTCAGCAAAGACAGGCCCACAAAGACGCTGGACAGATACTCGCGCAGAACCAGCAGCGCCTGGCCGTCCTGGTCGCGGGTCGGGTAAAAGCTTGAATAACCCCACTCGGACGCCAGCACCGGGGCATTGCTTTTTTCGTACTTGCTCATCACCTTGCGGACTTCCGCAAAATCGGCCAGCAGCGTCTCCGGTTTTTCGCGGTAGGGATGTATGGAGATTCCGCTCAGGCAGGTCTTGAGCGAGACGTCCAGCAATTCGTCGTAGGGCGAACTGGAAGATGCACGCGGCATTTTGGAGAAGCCGAAACCAAACACCTTGTACGGTTGAGGATTTGGCTGGCTTTGCAAAGTGCTGCAGATTTGCTGCACCGACGGCACCAGCCCCGGCCGCAGCAGTCCTGGCTTAAGGAAAGTCGAGATTTCCGGCTCATTCCATAGCTCCCATAAAATGTCCGGGTCGCGGTGCTGCTCCATGAAACCCAGCGCAAAGCCGGCAAAATCACTGGCGGACTGGCTGGCGGTTTGGCTGGCGGTCTGGCTGGATTTTTGGCTGCCGGCAAGGTTTGCTTGCCCTTCGCCCCAGACGTCCGGACCGCCAAACAATGTCAGAATCGGCTTCAGCTGCAAGGCATGCAGTTGCGCCAGCAAACCGGCGTAGTCAGGATTTTTCCTGGCTACGGCAGCTATTGCCGGGCGCACGCCAAAGCGGACATACTCGAAACCAGCCTCCTTTATCCTCCTTAGATCCTGTTCCGTGATTCTGGTCGGATCGATCTGGACGCTGGCAGCGGTAGGATAGATAGATAGGATATCGTCGGTTCCCAGCGCTTTTGCCTGGGGACTGCCCAACATGCAGAGCATCAGCATCTGTATGGAAACACCGGCACGTATTTTCATGCACGCTCCTGGTTTTAATGTAACGGCTTCGATGGCAGCGCCGGCAGCGTATCAGATAGAACCGCGCAGCTGTCCAAACAGTTTCTGGTAACTGACAACGAATTGCGCCGGCGAGAACTTGTCCAGATAAGAGTGGCGCCCGGCGCGGCCATAGTCGCGCAAGGTGGCAAGATCCAGATCACGCAGCTTCGCAGCCAGGTCGGCAGCGGTGCAATTGAACACCAGGCCGTTGACGGCATGCTCGACCAGCTCAGGCAAGGCGCCGCGATCGCTGGCGATCACCGGCACCGAGCTGCGGAACGCTTCCAGCACGGTCAGGCCGAATCCTTCATTGCGCGAAGGGACGATGAATACGTCGGCGCGGTCAAAGTAGCGGTCAATCTCGGCATGATCGACCCAGCCATAGTAGTGCACATTGTCGGCGACGATTTTTTCGATCTTGAGATTGCCAAGCACCGCATCGCCGACGATATGGTAGACAAAATCCGGCCTGCTCTTCTGCAGGATATGAATTGCATCGACCAGGATGTCATAGCCTTTCTCCCAATCCAGGCGCGCCGCGAACAAGACGTGCAGATGCTCGCCCGCCTGGCGCTGCGCCCTGCCCTGGCTATCGCGGTCAAGCACGGTGCTCTGGATCAGGATATTTTTCTTTGAAAAGCCATGCCTGCGATTGATTTCGTGCTCATGGCGGGAAATATTCACCACCGCATCAGGTATGTAAGACATGCATCTTTCGACCAGCCGGCTCAGCTGTATCACCAGCCTGCTGCGATCGCGGAAACTGGCCCAGCCATGCGCGCAATAGACAGTCTTGGTGCCGCGTCCAAGCCATGGCTTGGCCAGGCACAGGGCGACGCCGGCGAAGGTGCTGTGAGCGTACACCACGTCCGGCTTGCGCTGCCGCGCCAGCAGCACGATCGCCGCCGCCAGCCGCAGCGGCCCCAGGCCTTTCCTGGAATAGGGATGCGGCTGGACTTTCCTGGAAGCTATCTGATCCGTTTGCGCGGCCGGAATCAGATATTCGAAACGGCAGTTGAAGTCCCTGCTGTAATGCTCTAGCGTATCAAGATAGGTCGCGATGCCTCCCTTGATAGTTTCGGCCACGTTCAGGACATGCAGCGGTTGCGCGCGATTCATTCAGATCTCCTGGTCAAGGGTCTGGCCGTCTGGCCGGGTCGTCATCGATTCCTGCGCCGCTTCTGCATGGTCCGGGACGATGCAAGGAATCCCGAATACGCAAAAGGCGTAGGCGCTCAAATGCCGGAAGAACGAGCCCAGGTCGGGCTCAAAGAAAGTCTGGATAACGAAATTGGCGGCCAGCAGCAAGAACAAGGGATGGCCGTAGTTGCGCCGCTTGATGACCAGAAGAGTAAGGAACCACAACGTCGAGGAAAGGAACAGTTCCTGCACCCGTAAGGAAAATAGCGGCGCAAAATAGAAGCGGACAGCGGCAAACAGCGCGTTCGGGACGACGGTCAGCACACCGCTGGGGACCAGCAGATTGGTGAACATGGTCTTGGAATCTGACAGCCCCTCGCGATTGGCGTTGGCGACGTCGCGCGCCTGCTGCAGCTGATCCCAGAAATCGCCCGGTATCGCACAGCACAGTAGCAACATGCCGATCACCAGGCACAGACGCCACTTGCCGCGGCTGCTTGCAACCGCATACAGAGCCAGCATCAGAGCCGCAATGACTGCGTAGTACACCCGGAATTTACATGCGTACAGCAGATAGAGGACGGTGACTATGCTGATTTTCTTGCACCCCGACAGCTGCGTCGCGCACACCGCGCAAGCAGTCAGGTTCAGCATGATGACGATGACTTCTTTTGACAGCTTGAGATTGAACAGCGCAAACGACAGCATCAGCAGGAAGGCGAACAGCAGATCAAGTAAACGGTAGGACTTCTTGCAGACATAGACAATCACCGCCGCCGTCGCCAGCAGCAGCAGGATCTGCGACCACTCTGGTCCGATCAGCGCATACACCAGCGCGGTGCTGGTAAACGAATCCTGCAGTGAAATATCAAGATCGGTATACCGGATCAGGTCGGTAATCGTCTTTTCGTCGATGAAGAAATAATCCGGTAGAAATACCCGTTGGTAGAAATAGATCAGGCCGCTCAGCAGCAGCAGCAGGATTGCGCTGACAACCCGCAACTCCGGGTTGATGCGGAGCCTATACAATGTTTTCATAGTCGACGTTGCCGCCCACCCAGCGCCGTGCACCCGCAGCGGAGCCCTGATGCACGGAGGCATCCAGCAGCGCCGACACCTCTTTTTTCAGCCGCAGCGTCAGCCGCGCTTTTTCCGTACCACACGATGCCCGCGCGTGGCTGAGCAGATCAAGCGTGTTTTCCACATCCGGTATCGGCGACGGAATGAAAAACCTGCTGCGGCCGATCAGTTCAAAGAATGACTTGACCTTGGCATCCCAGTTCAGGCCGATTGCGGGTATGTCCAGCGCATAGGCGACAATGCTGGCATGCAGCCGGTGGGCGATGATGTAGTCGCAGGCCCGGATATTGGCCACCAGCTGGGCTGGCGCATTCGCCCTGGGCACGTTGACTATCTGCCGGCTGTTCAGTCCGGCCGCCAGCGCGTCCTTGAAGGCCTCGTCCTCAGGAGCGCCATTGGTAAAAAACTTGACCACATACCCGACGGCGATCGCCTGCAGCGCCAGGTTCTCGAAAAACGCTGAAATTTTCAGTTCATACCCCGGCTCGTTCTTGACGCCGTGGTTGACTTCCAGCGGACAGGATATGCAAATGCCAAGCACGTTGCCGCCATGCGCATGCTGAGGATGCTGGGCAAACGTCCGCTGCGAATAGATCGCCGGATCAGGCGTGATGCAGACGTCGCCATGGATCGCGAGGTGCTTTTTCATGTGCTGGGCAGACAGCATGTCGCGCGCGCTGATCCGCACCGGCGCCATATTCTTTACTGCGCGTTGAAACAGGCTGGCGCCGATGTTCGACATCCGCTTCGACGCACCGACTGAAAAAATGGCGACCTTGCCGGACTTGCCGATGGCTCTGATAGTCCGTGAAAGTAAGAACAGCTTGATCGGGAAATTCAGATGGGCATCCATGAACAGCTGGCCGCCGCCAATCACGATGAGATCGGCGCCGGCCAGCTGCTCGGTCCACTTATGACGCCAGCGCCACCAGTACTGCAGACAGAAATAGGCGCATACGACCGATGGCCGCAGCCGTCCAGGCACCCGGTTGATCAAAGGTTTCCGGGACACGGTGGAAGCGTCGTAGCCATCGCGGCCCGCGATATCCAGCGCGCTGATCTGCGCGGCCGGCGCCAGTTCGCTCAGCAGTTGCCGGATATTTTCATAGATGACGCCATCGCCCAGGTTCGGGCTATAGGGAACAGCGCAAATCACAATTTTCATGGATGGCTAGCCTTCAGATTTTTCTTGATCTGGTAAAACATGATCACGGACGCTGCGCCCAGGCCGAAGACCGTCGGCAGCAGCACGTTGTTGATCGATCTGTGGCTGTTGAGAAGGAAAGCAGACAGGAAAAACAGAAAGCCGACCGCAACTGCCCAGCTTGCCTGGTGCGTCAGCCTGAGCGCCTTCAAGACCGTGCGCCCGCCCTGGATGGCGGCGAAGATGAATGGAAACAGAACGTAGTCGCGCATGTTCAGGCCGGCATATTTGGCCCCGAACAGCAGCCCGACCAGCGACTGGCCGGCCGCCCACAGCAGCAGGCTGTATAAAAGACTGAAGCCGAGCGTGACCAGGATGAAGGTGCGCGCCATTGCCGAAAACTGCGCCGAACGTTCTTCCGCCAGACGTGAAAGCTTGGGCAGCTGGTAGTTGGAAATGGCGATATTCAGGTATTGCGCCGGCAGAACCAGGGTCATCACGACACGGAAATTGGCCGCCAGCTCAGCCTGCTGGCGCGACATGTAGAAAATCACCAGGCCGTGCGTCATTGCCCATACCAGGATCTGGCTGAAGGTATTGTTCAGGCCGAAGCTCAGCCATGGAGGACTTTCTGGAGACGCGCCGCTGAGCGGCGCAGTCCTGGGCGCTCTGCCGCCGCTGATCAGGCCGCTTGCCAGCAGTAGCGGCAATCCCAGGAAAATCAGTACTTCATTAAGCTGATACGGACTGTCCTTCGGAATCAGGGCAATCGCCAGGCAGACGCCGGCAAATTGCGACAAGGCCGGCAGCACTGATTTAAGGCTCTTGTTTTGAAGAATGGCGATGGAACGCACCGTCCAGTAAGCAATGAAGCCTGCCAGTGAGAACACCAGCGCCAGGATGAAGTACGGCGGCGCGTTGGGGATATGTGTCACCAGGTAGATGATGACCGGGATGCTGGCCAGGGCAAGCGGCGCGTGCAGCTGCAGCAGCAGCGACTTGCTGATGAAATGATCGGATTTTGAAAATACCAGCAACGGTTCCATGACGGTGCAGCCATGGATGATGTTCAGCAGGATCACTGCCGAGTACACCGCCGAAAACGAGGCAAAGCCGGTCACGCTCAAATACCTGGCCAGCAAGGTTTGCGTACAAAAAAACGACAAGGTAAAGATCGCCTGTTCAAAGATGACCTGAAATAGCGCGCTGAATTTTTTCATGGCTTCGGTTTCATTGGTTTTACCGCGGTAAAGACCAGGAAGCAGGAAGCGCCAGCCGGCGGCCTGCCCCACGCATCTCAGGTTGTTAAGCGCTTGGTCTTCTCATAGGAATAGGCGGTATAGCGATAACTACCGTACTTGGAGCCATAGCCGTATCTGCCGACGTTGGGATCCAGGCCATTGAACAGGACCCCTTTCGGATGGCTGCCGTTGTGTACCAGGCGCCTTGCCGACTCAAGAATTTCCCCGATTTTCGTGATGCCGCTGCGGGCTACCAGGAAAGTCGTGCCTGAAAATTCAGCCAGGATGGCGGGGTCGGCCACCGCCAGCACCGGCGGCGAATCGACAATCACGATGTCGTACTGCTCTGCCACGGCCTTCAGCAGTTCGCCGACGCTGCGCGCTGTCAGCAGCTCCGCCGGGTTGGGCGGCAATTTTCCGGTGGCTATGAAATCCAGGCCGGCAACGACTTCCCTGTGTATCGCAGCCGCCACTGGCAGCGAGCCGGACACCAGTTCGGAGAAACCGCCGTCGCGGCCGAAACCGAAGTATTCGTTGAGATGGCCCTTGCGCAAATCGGCGTCGATCAGCAGCACGCGCTTGCCCGACGACGCCACCACCGCCGCCAGGTTAGCCGCGATAAAGGATTTGCCGACACCCGGCGACGGCCCGGTCAGCAGCACAATATTGTTTTTCGCCTCCAGCATGGCGAACTGCAGCGCGGTACGCAGGCTGCGCAGGCTTTCGATGGCCAGGTCGCCAGCCTGCGCCACCGCCAGCAAAGAGACTTCATGGGGCTTCGCCCTTGCTTGCCTGCTTAGCAGCAGCTGTGCGTCGCTGCGCGGGATGGTCGAATAGACGCTCAAGCCGGTATGCTGCTCGATCTCATTGGCGTCGGTCACGCCGCTGAACAGCATGTTGCGGATAAAGGCAGCCGTCACACTCAGGAACAAGCCCAGCAGCAGCGAGACCGGCAGCACGATCAGTTTTTTCGGCTTGACCGGGATTTCCGGCAAGGCGGCGACATCGACCAGCCGCACATTGCCGATCTTGCCGGCCTTTACCAGCTTCAATTGTTCGATATTGCCCAGCAGCCCGGTGTACAAGGTGGTGTTGACGGTGACGTCGCGCGTCAAACGCAGCAAATCCTGTTCGTTGTTCGGGAAGCGCTTGATCAGGCCATTGACCTTCCCCTGCTCGCCATACAAAGCGCGGATTTGCTCGTCGACTGCTTTCAGCGATGGATGCGAATCCGAAAAGCGCATGGCCAGATCCTTGCGCTTCTGCTTCAGTTCCAGCAACTGGGTCTGCGTATCGACCGCCTTTTGCAGCACCATCGCCCCTTCGTCGCTCATGCTGATGCTGCCGAGCTTGTTGCGCAGGGCGTTATAGAGATTTTCTGCCTGCTCCAGCTCGCTTTTCAGCAGCGGCACCTGCTCGTTCAGGAAGTCCAGCGATTTGGCGGCCTCGGCCGACTTGCGTTCAATGTTCTGCCGCACGTATTGCTGGCCGATCTGGTTCAAGGTCTCGCTGACAATGCGCGCATCGGTACCCTGCCAGGTAGCGCCGATTACGCCAGACTGCTTGCCCTTTTCGACAATCACCAGCTGGTCTTGCAAGTCGAGGATGGTTTTCAAGCGCGCATTGCGGACCAACGCGAAGACGATCCCCGGCCTGGCGTTGAAGCTGGCAACGCGCAGTTCCAGATTGCCGCCCTCCACCGCAAATTTTTCCAGCTTGCCGACGCTGCCTTCAAATACCTCGTCGAACTCGCTGCTGCTGAGGCGATAGCGCCCGTGCTCCAGCACCTGCAGCTTGAATTTCTTCTCTTCGAGCGCCTGCGGCACATTGAAGACATCGGCATCCATGCTTTCATTGCCCCAGGCATAGCCGCCGTAGCCAAGCAATCCGGGCGCAGACAATTTTTTATTGTGGCGCGCGATCCAGCCGCCGATCAAAGGAAAATGCCTGGGATCCTGATCGATATACAAATGCAAGGCATCGACCGAACGCGAGACCACCAGGCGCGATCCGAGTATTTCAATCTCGGCGGCGGCGGTTGACTTGACGTCAAACATGGACGACATGTCAGCCAGCATGTTGCTGGCCGCTGCGCTGGCGGAATTGTCCTCGACCTGCACCAGGATGTCGGCCTGGTACACCGGGGTGCCGAGAAATGCGTAGAGCGTCCCCAGCAAAAAGAAGACTATCGTGACGATGCCGATCATCTTGCGGTTGTCGACCAGCACGTCGAGCAAGGCGGCCAGATTCAGTTCATCGTCTTTTCCCGCGGACAAGTGCAGCGGCTGTGTAAGTTTTGTCATCGTCAGCTTGGCGTCTTCATTGAGTTATCTGGACCGGATCATGGGTTGCCGGCCGCCGCGCCGAGCGGCTGGCCTCGATGCGCGCGGACCATTCGCCGACGCCCTGATCAATCAGCGCCAGGCAACGCTCAAATTCGCCGAGATCCTTTTGGTAGGGATCGAAAATGTCGAAGCGGCCATATTCCCCGAGGCGGAACAACTTGCCGCGGGTAGTCGGGTAATGCTTTTCGATAAACTGCTTCTGCGGCAGATCCATGACCAGGATCAAGTCCGCCGCTTCGCAATGCCAGGCGCGCAATTGCTGTCCGCGATGGGCATCGATATCGATGCCGCGGCGGCGCATCAGCTCTATCGCATGAGGATCGGCCGGAGCGCCGACGACAGCATCGATGCCGGCCGAGCTCAGCCGCACGCCAGGCAATTTGCGGGCGAACATCGCCAGCGCCATCGGGCAGCGGCAGATATTGCCTATGCAAACAATCAGGATGGAATTGATCAATTGTTCTTGTCCACGGCGTTGCGGTAGTTCACCGCATTGGTCGAACTGCCTATGAAGAGCGCCATGATGCGGCTGAAGCGCACCAGTCCCGGCGCATCGACATACACCACGTCCTTGGCTTTCAGCTCGAAATTCTCTGCCAGCGCCAGGCCGACCGGCGACTTGCTGTCCAGATGGAAGATTTCCGGCATGGCGCCGTCAGGCGCTGCCCGCACCACGTAGATCGCGCTCGGATCGCTGGTTTCCGCCAGCACGCCGCCGACCTGGCTCAGCGCGTCGCTCAAGGTCAGCCGGCCATTGCTGCGCAAGGGTACGCCGCGCGGATCGCGTACTTCGCCAGCCACCACGATCTGGTTGTCGGCAAGCGGCGTGACCCGCAGCAAGTCTTCGCTCTGCAGGATGACCCGGGACGGACTGATGCCGTGTTCCGTCAGTTCGGGAATGCTGATCCGGTAGTTCCTGGCGCCGCGCGTCAAGGTGATGCGGCTGGGATCTCCGGACGGGCTGATGCCGCCGGCCTGGTTCAGCGCCTCTGCCAGCGACATCGGCACATCGGTCATCGGCTTGACGCCGGCGCTGCGCACCTCGCCATCCACGTAAACCTTGCGGCTGCGATAGCCGATCACGCGCAGGGTAATCTGCGGATCGCGGATATACTTTTTCAGCATAGCCACCAGCTGCTGCTGCGCCTCAAGCTCAGTCAGGCCGCCCGCCTTGAACCTGCCGACATAGGGAAACTGCACATTGCCGTCATTGCCGACGGCGTATCCCGGCAGTGTCTGCGCGGCCAGGCCGACATTGGATATTTCAGCGCCGCTGGCGCCGATGGTGTAGGTCAAGTTAGGCACCACTAGTTCCGGGTGATCCCATACGATGATCGACAAGACATCCGCCACGCCAATCCGGTAAGGCTCTGGCTTTTCCAGCAATTCCTGGTAATACGACAGGCTGGCCTGCGCCTGCAGCAGGCGCTCGGCGCGCTCCTGCTGCACCAGCTTGAGCGTGATCGGCTGGACCACCGGCCTGGATTCCGGGTCGGTGACGTCGACCGTCCCCCGCGAATCGAATCTCATCCCAGGTGCGAGCGCGCAGCCGCCCAGAGCCAAAGACAGGATTAACAGCAAGATGGTTTTTTTCAATTTAGCTCACACGTAAAGGCATGCACTTTGGATCGCCGGCGCTCCTGGCCAAACCGGCTGACAATTCGGGCGCAAATGCAAAATCAACAAAAACAGTAAATTCGTTACATTAATGAATATAACAAATTAAAATTGTTTTTAATAGCGATTTTTGATTGCGCTGCACCAAAGCAGCTTTAAAATGAGCGAGAGAAATCCTGCCGGCAAAACCATCGCCGTGCGTTGAGGAGATCGATAAGGCTGCTGCCGCAGCCGCGGGAGATTTACCATGTGCGCGGGAAGTAGCTGATCGGGCGTCGGCGCTGGAGCAATCTTCGTGGCGTTCGCAGGCAAAGCTGCCGGACGCCATAAATGATCTGCATTTCATAGTTTGTTAAAATACTTAACTAAATCAATTACCGATGCCAGCAGTGAAACTCAATCAAAGCGATGTCACGACGCAAGAAGCCGCCCGCTTGCTGGGAATTTCCGTCACCTCGGTCCAGCAGCTGGTAGAACGCGGAATCCTGGTTGCCTGGAAAACCCAGGGCGGGCACCGGCGCATTCCGCGCGAGGCAGTGGATGCGCTGAAGGCGGAGCGCAGCGATTTGCTGGAAGAGAAAGGTTCTTTGTCGTCGACATTGAGCGCGCTCATCGTCGAAGACAACGCGCTCCAGCGCAAGGTATACGAGAAGCAGATTTCGTCCTGGGATATCCCGCTGGAGATCAGCTTTTGCGAAAACGGCTACCAGGCGTTGCTGGAAATCGCCCAGCGCAAGTACGACATCCTGCTGCTTGATATCGTGATGGACGGCATCGACGGCTATGAGATCGTCAAGACGGTGCTAGCCAAGCCGGAGCTCAGGCATATCGACATCGCCATCCTGACCACCCTCGGCAAAGACGCCCTGGAAGCCCGCGGCGGCTTACCGGACGAGGTACTGTATTTCCAGAAGCCGATCGTGTTCGAGGAGTTGCGCGGCTTCCTGCGCGGCTGCGCCGCACGCAAGGCGCGCCAGACTCGCTTAAGCGCAGGTACCTGACCGGTATTGCGTAAGGCAGCGGAGAAGGCGCTTGCCGGCCTCTGTACGCCACAGTCCACCGTTTGCCGCCACATTTTTATACCGGATCTTATGCTTTCATGGATGCAAATCAGTAAAATCGGTAGCAGCAACGTCATGCTTCCTGCCGCTGTTGCGATTGCTGTCTGGCTGATAGCCGGCGGCGCGCGCCGTCTGTTCTTGTATTGGTGCCTGCTGTTTGCCGGCACCCTCATGCTGGTCGCGGCGTCGAAAGTCGCCTTTGTCGGCTGGGGCATCGGCATAGAGGAAATTGATTTCACCGGCTTCAGCGGCCATGCCATGCGCTCCGCCGCCATTATCCCTACGCTCTTCTATATCATCGTCCGGCAACAGGCATTTGCGTGGCGCTGGCCGGCCGTCATATTGGGAGTGGGCCTGGCGGCGCTGATCAGCCTGTCGCGCGTGCAGCTGCATTTCCACTCGGTCTCGGAAGCGCTGAGCGGCTCCCTGCTGGGCCTGGCGGCTTGCCTGTGCTTTATCTGGCAGGCGGAAAATGCAGCGCAGCCGGGCTTGAGCCGTACGCTGCTTGCCAGCAGCTTTGTACTGCTGCTGACAGCATCCTTCTCCAAGCCGGTCCCGACCCAGGATCTGATTGAAAGCACCGCGCTCTGGCTTTCCGGCCATCCTGCCGCGGTCGCCGAACACCATCGCCAAAGTAGCGAAAACACGTTGCCGGTCAACTGACAAACAAGGCCGGAACTGCTTTTAGAACGTGTTTATGCTCTCCTGAGCAGTATTGCGAGGAAAGCCAGATGAACGAAGCGCGGGCTGGCATTGCGCCATCGCTCGCGGCTTTTCTATAAGCGTCTGTTCTTTATTTTGTTCTTTATTTGTTGAAAGACTAGCGTCGCCAGTGCGTGGCGACGCTAGCGCAGCAGCAGGCCCGGCCTGTCCTTGAAGCAGACAAGGCCCTTGGCAGTGGGCATTACGCGAGATCGAAGCGGTCCGCGTTCATGACCTTGACCCAAGCCGCGACGAAGTCCTTGGCGAACTTCTCCTTGGCATCCACTCCTGCATAGACCTCGGCATAAGCCCGCAGCACCGAGTTGGAACCGAAGATCAGATCGTTGCGCGTGCCTGTGTACTTGACCGCGCCGGTCTTGCGGTCGCGTCCTTCGAACAATTCGGCCTCGCTGTCCACGGCTTTCCACTC
>NZ_DATMRB010000065.1:0-4769 GCF_035566555.1 Collimonas sp. | reverse complement strand
TGCCTCATCTGTCGGTATATCGCGCCGGCCTTGGCCCGTAGCGCTAGGCGTGCCAAGGAGACATAGCGGTGCTATGGCGACGAGGCGCAACGACGCGATACGGGTCAAGGACCAGCGAGATGCCGACAGATGAGGCAGGACGCGACACTAGCGCTGTATTTCCTGCGGCAAGCGTGGTTTCCTGCGAGGACAGTAGATTGATGAAGACGCAACACGCGCATCTGTTTCTCTGGCGCGGCCGCTCGCTGGTGATCGGCCCTGGCATCGACTCGAAGTTCCACGCTCATTTCGCCACCCAGCTGACCTGGGGCCTGGACGCGCCGTTCCAGGCGCGCCTGTCCCCCGATCAGCCCTGGACCACCACGCGCGCCGCCATTTTTTCATCCAACCAGCCGCACCAGATCCATTGCGAAGCTACCCTGCTGGCGCACTTGTTCATCGAATTGCCGCAGCGTTCGCCGGCGGCGCACAGCCTGCTGCAGGCCGACTATGGCAATGCTGCTGCTTTCGCGGCGGTGCGCGCCAGCCTTGCACTGGCGCGCGATGGCGGCCTCGACCTGGCGCGCGCCGAACAACTGAGCCAGGACTGGCTGGCATGCAGCAGCTTGTACCAGCTGGCGCGGCCGGGTTTCGACCAACGCATCAGCCAGGCGCTGGCCGCCGTCGCCGCCCATCCGCGCGATTCCCTCAACGGCGCCGCGCTGGCCGCGGCCGTGCATTTGTCGGCCAGCCGCTTTACCCACCTGTTCCGCCAGCAGACCGGGCTGTCGCTGTCGCGCTACCTGCTGTGGTCGCGCCTGATGGCGGCGGTGGAAGCGGTCGCCGCCGGCGCTAACATGACCGACGCCGCCCACCGCGCCGGTTTTGCCGACCTGGCCCACATGAGCCGCACTTTCCGCAATACCTTCGGCGTCGTGCCCTCGGAGCTGCAAAAGATGACGATTGCGTTCAAGCACGAGGAAAAATGATGGTCTAAGATGGTTGTAATACAAGAACGGAGACCGTCATGAACCACACTACACAAGCGCAAACGGGCCGGGCGATCGACAGCCTGCTCGCCAAGTATTCCGAAAGCCACCTCAACCCGGTCAATGAAGTGATCCACTTCATTTGCGTGCCGGTGATTGTCTTCACCGTGCTGGGTCTGTTATGGACAATCCATCCCTGGGTAGCGCTGGCCGGCGCCGTGGCCGCCATGTTGTATTACTTTTCACTGTCGGCGCCGCTGGCCGTCGGCATGCTGCTGATGCTGGCGGCAATGCTGGCGCTGCTCTACGTGCTGCCGCCGCAGTGGGTGCTGCCGCTGTCGATCACGGTGTTCGTGCTGGCCTGGATCGGGCAGTTCGTCGGCCACAAGATCGAAGGCAAGAAACCGTCCTTCTTCGATGACTTGCGCTTCCTGCTGATCGGCCCGCTGTTTGTGCTGGGCTTCCTCTACCGCCGCCTGCATATCGCTTATTGATGGCCAGGATCGCGGTGTTCGGCGCCGGCTCGATCGGCGTCTATATCGGCGCCTCGTTGCATGCCGCCGGCGCCGATGTGGTCATGATAGGGCGCGCCCGCATGCGCCGGCAGATCGCCGGGCAGGGCGTGCTGCTGAGCGATCTCGAGGGGCGCCGGCAGCAGCTGGCCGCTGCCGGCTTCCCTTATCAGGAAAATCCGTTCGCACTGACTGATGCCGAGCTGATCCTGGTCACGGTGAAGAGCGCCGACAGCGCCGCCGCTGGCGCCGTCATTGCGCAGCACGCGCGGCCGTCGGCGCTGGTGGTCAGCTTGCAAAACGGCGTCGGCAATGCCGCTGCCTTGCGCCGCGCTTTGCCTGGCTGGCAGGTATTGGCGGGCATGGTGCCGTTCAATGTGGTGCAAATGGCGGGCAGCCGCTTTCATCGCGGCAGCGGCGGCGAACTGATGATCGAAGCCAGCGCCGCGCTGGCGCCATGGCAAGCCGTCTTCAGCCAGGCCCACCTGCCGATCCAGCCATGCGCCGACTTTGACGCTGTCCAATGGGGCAAGCTGCTGCTTAACCTCAACAATGCCCTCAATGCGCTGTCCGGCCTGCCGCTTAAAAGCCAGCTGTCGCAACGCGCCTACCGGCGTTGCCTGGCCTTGCTGATCGAGGAGGCGTTGCAGTTGCTGCGCGCCGCCGGCATCCGTCCGGCAAAAATCGCCAAGGTCGCGCCGCGATTGCTGCCGCCGCTGTTGCGTTTGCCCGACGCGGTTTTCACGCGGATAGCGGCAACCATGCTGAAAATCGATCCGCAAGCGCGTTCCTCCATGTGGGAAGACCTGCAGGCAGGACGCTTGACCGAGGTCGATTACCTGAATGGCGCGATTGTCGGCCTGGCGCAGTCGCTGGACCAGGATGCGCCGGCCAATCGCCGTATCACGGCGCTGATCCATGCTGCCGAGGGCGCCGCTTTGCCATCCTGGCAGGGAGATGCTCTGTACCAGGCATTGCGCGCCGGATAAGAAATTCTTGGCGAATTGAACGTAAGGGCGTAGATTGGCTCGAAGCTAGGTGGTTGTATCTGTGATCCGTTTTGTTCATGCATTGCTTACGAAAGGTCCGATATATGAAGAAGCTATTCAGCGTGCTGGCGCTGTTGCTGGCGATTGCCCCTGTTGCGCATGCGCAGGACGAGCCAAGGCGGGCGGAGCCGGGCATGGGGTTGGAAGGGCATCCTGATGCCAGGAACGACCGCCGTCCGGAATCTTTTTACGATGGGAAAAACCGCGTGAACACGCACAGTGTGATGCGTTGCAAGGATGGCGCCATGCGCAAGGCGCGCGCAGATGCGTGCCGCGGCCATGACGGCATGCGCAAGTGATTTGAGATATATAGTTATCGAATATCTGTTATCAGGCAAATAAAGCAGACACGCATGCTGCATCGCCATATAGTTACACCTGTCTCCTCCAACACCTCCTAAGGTTTGGATTCAGCCCGCGACCGCAAGGTGAGCGGGCTTTTTTTTTGCCTGTGGCAAATATACAGGGCATGCATGGCTCTGTCGAAGCGTGAACGACATATAGCCACGTGTCTGACCCTGTCGCATGCAGCGGCTAAAATTCCATGTAAATCAAATACTTGGATTGTCCACTGCAAGGTTATCAACAGGCTTGCGCACAATTTCTGTGGGTAACTCGGCGGTGGCGGTTTTGTTGCGGGCAATAAAAAGCCCCGCAGGCGGCGGGGCTAGTCGGTACTGCAGGCGCTCTGGATTCAGAAGCGCAGGAAAGAGCCGCTCATTCTTTTGTACGGCGCGCTCCAGATTGCCAGGATTTTGTCGAGCAGACCTGGTTCTTGCTGAATTGTGCTTTTGCTGCTGAACTTGCGTGCGTCCAGACGCGCTTGCGCCTGCATGCTGTGTGCGATATTGCGTGCCGACATCGGCAGTGGAGGAGAGATCATAACAGGCCCTTTCATTTTGTCTTCTATGTTGCAATGCAGTATAGACATGTTGAAATGACTAATCCAATTTCGGTTTCACATACGAGTCATGCAATTTATGAATATCATTATGCGGCTGCCATGCAAACAGGCCTTTATGCCGGCATCGCATATGCATATAGCTGACATATTGGCAGCAGACAATTTTCGTGCTGTAATGCAGCAAGCCTCACTGCTTTCGGTCAGGCGGTCTACCCCAACTGTTGGAAACGGAGAAAACCATGAAAAAACTGTCAGGTCTGGCACTGCTCGCTTGCTGCTTCATCTTCAATCCTGCATTTGCCGCAAATTCGCAGCAAAGCAAGATGGCAACCTGCAACAAGGACGCCGCAGGCAAAGCGGGCGATGACCGCAAGGCTTTCATGAAAGATTGCCTGAGCACAAAGCCGGCAGCCGCCGCTCCCGCGACGCAGCAGGAAAAAATGAAGTCGTGCAACGTCGACGCTACCGGTAAAAAGGGCGACGACCGCAAGGCATTCATGAAGCAATGCCTGTCGAAACCTAAGGCTTAAGGTTAGCCCAGGCGATCCGCGGCGCCGCATCGGCGCCGCAAGACAAAAAGCCCCGTCTGGTACGGGGCTTTTTTTGATTTTCATTTTGTTACCAATTTGCCGCCTCGCAGGGGGAATTAATGTTTACTATGCAAAGTCGAACCCTGCACGCACCTCATAAGGAAAACCACATGAAAAAATTAGCGCTCACCCTGACTCTCGGCCTCGCTTGCGTAGCGGCCAACGCCGCCGACTGGCAATCCGTCGGTTCCAGCGATACTTCCGAGCTGAAGCTGGACCAGGCATCGATCAAGGAAACCAAGGGTATCCGCGAAGCATGGTCCATGTGGAACTTCAAGGAGCCACGCAAGAACGACGGCGATCCCAAGGCGCTGGCGACTTTCCAGTCCTACCAGGATTTCACCGAGTACGATTGCAAGGCCAAGACCCTGCGCCTGAGCAAAGAGATTCTGTTCGCCGGACTGGATGGCGCAGGCGCCAAGGTCGATCATAGCGACGCCCTGAAAGGCGCCACCTTTGTGAAACCGGCCGCCGGCTCGGTCGCCGAAGTGATGATGAATTTCGTCTGCACCTTCCCGCTCGACGGCAAAGCGGCGCCCGCCGGCAAATAAGCCGGCAAGCTGCATCCACAGCCTCACCTACGCTGGAGCCTGCGCTAGTGTCGTGTCCTGCCTCATCTGTCGGCATCTCGCTGGTCCTTGACCCGTATCGCGTCGTTGCGCCTCGTCGCCATAGCACCGCTATGTCTCCTTGGCACGCCTAGCGCTACGGGCCAAGGCCGGCGCGATATACCGACAGATGAGGCA
>NZ_DATMRB010000064.1:0-7163 GCF_035566555.1 Collimonas sp. | reverse complement strand
CGGGTACAGCAGTTCGTGCACCGAGATCGGCGTGCCGGCCTTGTAACGCTTGGTGAAATCTTCACGTTCCAGGATGCGCGCCACCGTGTATTTGGCCGACAGCTGGATCATGCCGCGCGCACCGAGCTTGTCCGACCATTCCGAGTTGTAGCGGATTTCAGTGCGGGCCGGATCCAGCACCAGGCTGGCCTGGGCAAAATAAGTCTTGGCGTTTTCTTCGATCTGTTCGCGCGTCAGCGGCGGCCGCGTGATGTTGCGGCCGGACGGGTCGCCGATCATCGAGGTGAAGTCGCCGATCAGGAAAATCACGTTATGGCCGAGGTCCTGCAGCTGGCGCATCTTGTTCAGCACCACGGTATGGCCGAGATGCAGGTCGGGCGCGGTCGGGTCCAGGCCGAGCTTGATGCGCAGCGGCTTGCCGCTTTGTTCGGAGCGCTGCAGCTTGCGCGCAAAATCGCTCTCGATCAGCAGTTCGTCGACGCCGCGCTTGGTGATCGCCAGCGCCTCCAGGGTGCGGTCCGACAGCAGCAGAGGAGTGTTTTCAGCAGCCGCGCCTGCTTGCGGTGATGCGGTTTGAGAATCGTGAGCCATAGGAAATAAAAATCCAGCGAAAATGAAATCTAAAAATGCTAAAAAGAGTAGCGCTAGTGCCGCCTGGACGGGAAATGCAGAGACTACAAAAGGTTACGACAAATCAGACTAGTCCTACATTCCAGCGAGATGGGCTAGGGTATAATCCCTGATCCTTTTAATCCCGCCGCAAGTCGTTCAATCAAACAACAACACAAGAATCGGTAGCAAACGGCAAATTTTAACGTATTGCATGTCTCTCAAAGATAAAATCATCAACTTGCGGTCCAGTATCAAGCCGTTTTTCCAGCAGATACCCGTCCTGTTTACTGATTCCTCACGTAAAACCCGTATTGTCTCCGCTTCTGCCGTGCTGTTGACTCTGGTCGCCTTTGGCGCGGCCGGTGTTGCTCCGCTGCCAACCGATCCGGACGACGTGCCGGTCAGGGCGATTTCCGCGGAACTGGAATTGCCCAGCCTGAGTGAGCAGATTGCCAAGCTTGAAGCCCAGCAACAACTGTACTTTGCCGAGGACAAGATGCGCGCCGGCGACACCCTCGCGGCCTTGCTGACGCGGCTAGGCGTGGACGACGATGAGGCAGCCAGCTTCATCAAGTCCGACGGCAGCGCGCGCGCCATGCTGCGCCTGAAGCCGGGCACCGCGGTGCAAGCGCAGACCAGCAACGACGGCCAATTGCAAATGTTGCGCGCCACCATGGCCGACGGCCGCGACAATTCCCCCAAGAATCTGCTGATCCGGCGCGACGGTGACAAGTTCAGCGTTGCCGAGGAAACACCGACGGTTGAACGGCGCGTTGAAATGCATACCGGCGTGATCCGCTCCTCGCTGTTCGCGGCCACCGACGCGGCCGATATTCCAGACAGCGTGGCATCGCAGATTGTCGCCATGTTCGGCACCAATATCAATTTTGCCTCTGACCTGAAGCGCGGCGACCATTTCAATGTCGCTTATGAAACATTCTGGCAAGACGGCCAGTTCCTGCGCGCCGGCCGCATTCTGGCGGGCGAATTCGTCAACGGCGGCAAGCCGTTCCAGGCAGTCTGGTTCGACGATCCGGACAGCAGCGGCCAGGGCGGCTACTACGGTTTCGACGGCAAATCGCTGAAAAAGGCGTTCCTGAAATCGCCACTCACCTTTACCCGCATTTCGTCCGGCTTCTCGATGCGCATCCACCCCATCCTCGGCAAGTGGAAAAAGCACACCGGCGTCGATTTCGCCGCGGCCACGGGCACCCCCATCCATGCTACCGCCGACGGCGTGATTGACTTCGCCGGCGTCGAGAGCGGCTACGGCAATGTCGTCATCATCAAGCACGACAGCAAGTATTCCACCGTGTACGCCCACATGAGCCGTTTCGCGCCGGCAGCGCGCAAAGGCAGCAAGGTCAGCCAGGGTGACGTTATCGGCTATGTCGGCATGACCGGCTGGGCCACCGGCCCGCATCTGCACTACGAATTCCGCGTTGCCAACGAGCCGCGCGACCCGCTCTCGGTGGTGGTGCCTACCGCCAGCCCGCTGGCAGGCGCAGAGCTGCAACGCTTCAAGACGGTGGCGGCGGACATCACCCATCGTTTCAACCTGTTGAGCGGCAGCGAAACAACCACGGCCAAACCGGCGGCAGCTGTCACCAAGTTGGCAACAAAGTAAATTTCTGCCTCCGTGCAGGATAAACATGGAACCGTTGTCGGAGCGCTAGTAAAATCAAGCGATCTCACAACGGTTTTATTATGCCTACTTCACATTCCCCCGGCGATCTGCGCAGCGATCTCTACATCGGCCTGATGTCCGGCACCAGCCTGGATGGCGTCGACGGCGTCATTGCCGCCTTTGCCGCCGCCTCGGAACAGCAGCCTGTCACCACCCTGGCCTCGGCCTACGTGCCGTTTTCAGCCGGGCTGCGCGCCGAGCTGATGGCCCTGCAGAGCGCCGGCCAGGATGAGATCGAACGCGAGGCGCTGGTGGCCAATACCCTGGCCGCGCACTACGCCGCCTGCGTCGAACGCCTGCTGGCCGACGCCGCCCTGCAGCCCACGCAGATCCGCGCCATTGGCGTCCACGGCCAGACCATCCGTCATCGTCCCGAGCTCGGCTTTACGCGCCAGGCCAACAATCCATCGCTGCTGGCGGAACTGACCGGCATCGACGTCATCGCCGATTTCCGCAGCCGCGACATCGCCGCCGGCGGCCAGGGCGCGCCGCTGGTCCCGGCTTTTCACCAGGCAGTGTTCGCCGATCCTGCGCAAACCCGGGTGGTGGTGAATATCGGCGGCATCGGCAACATCAGCGTCTTGCATGGACAGGACGCTGATAGCGAGAACCGCGATGTGATTGGCTTCGATACCGGACCGGGCAATGTGCTGATGGATTTGTGGATCAAACGCCACCAGGACAAAGATTACGATAAAGACGGCAACTGGGCCGCCAGCGGCCAGCCCTCGGCCGCCTTGCTGGCGCAGATGTGCAAGGAAGAATATTTTGCCGCCGCGCCGCCCAAGAGCACCGGCCGCGACCTGTTCCATGCTGCCTGGCTGGACAGGCAATTGAGCCACACGGCGCCATTGAAACTGCGCCCGGCCGATGTCCAGGCCACCCTGGCGACACTGACCGCCACTACTATCGCTGACGCCATTGCGCGCCACGCGCCGGCGGCAGAAACGGTGTATGTCTGCGGCGGCGGCGCCTATAACTCCTATCTGATGGTGCAGCTGGCACAGGCGCTGCAAAGCCATGGACTGAAGGCAAACGTACAATCGACCGCAGCGCTGGGGATTGCCCCCAACCATGTCGAGGCGGTCGCGTTCGCCTGGCTGGCGCTGCGTTTCGACCAGCGCTTGCCGGGCAACCTGCCGCTGGTGACAGGCGCGCGCGGTGTGCGCATTCTGGGGGCGCTTTACCCGGCCTGATAAAACCGGCCTTGGCTTCAAACCGGCATAAAAAAAGACGCTCGGGGGATCACTCCCCAGCGTCTTTTTTTACTGCTGCGTGCTGCTCAGGCCGGTACGGAAGCGGCCGGATGCATCAGGCCGAGAACGAAGAACCGCAACCGCAAGTAGTGGTCGCGTTCGGATTCTTGATCACGAACTGCGCGCCTTCCAGGTCGTCCTTGTAATCGATTTCGGCGCCGACCAGATACTGGTAGCTCATCGAGTCGATCAGCAGCTGCACGCCGTTCTTGCTCATGGTGGTGTCGTCTTCATTGACGATTTCATCGAACGTGAAGCCGTACTGGAAGCCGGAACAGCCGCCACCCTGCACGAATACGCGCAATTTCAGGTCGGGATTGCCTTCTTCTTCGATCAGTTGCGCAACTTTGGCGGCGGCGCTATCGGTAAACACGATAGGGGATGCGACTACATCTTGGATTTCAGCGACAGCATTCATTTTTGGCTCCTGCGGGGGAATACATACAATACTGCATTATAGGCGCTTGCCCGGATTCATGCAGGCAAAGCCTGAAACCGGCTACGGTTTTCAGGCAGATTGCGTCATGGCAAGTTTTAACACCGGTTCGATCACGTTTTGTTCGTGGGTCAGCTTGCCGCTCACCAGGGCGCCGCTATGCATTTCCAGCGCCTTGTAATTGACATCGCCAGTTATGCGGGCTTTCGGCTGCAATTCAAGCAGTTCCGACGAGAAAACGTTGCCGCTGATTTCGCCGTTGACCACCAGATGCGCGACCCGCACCTCGCCCTCCACCTTGGCGCTCTCGGAAATCACCAGCACGCTGGCCTGGCCGACTTCCGCCACCACGTTGCCCTTGACGTGGCCGTCGATACGCAGACCGCCCTTGAAGTGGACATCGCCCTGGATGCTGGTCGACGAACCGATCAGGCTGTCGATGGTGCTCTTTGCTTTGCGGTTGAACATGATGTTTCCCTTTTTACAAATTAGTGGTTTGCTGCGCCCGCATCTGGCCCTTGTCCATGACCTTGGCTTGAATCGCCTTGACCACAGCGCCTTCCGGCAAAGTCAGTTCGGCCTCGACCCGCTGGTAATACTTGAAATCCAGTTTGTAGGCGGCCTTGTCGGCCGCCGTCGCGCTGGCGCTCGGGAAGGTCAGCACCGTGCTTTTCCCGGCCACCGTCGCCGTCACCAGCAACTGCACATCGCCGGTGAAATTTGGCGCCTTGCCGCCCTGCATGATCAGCATGCGGTAACGCAACTGCGTCGGCGTCTGCAATTCCGCCGTCAGGCGTTGAATCGCAATCCCCTGATTGCCGGTCGCATTCGGCAGCAAACCCTCAAAAAAAGCGAGATCTTCCTTCAGCTTGGCGTTTTCGGCTTCCAGCGCCTTGATCTGCTGGCTCAGCTGTTCCTGCGCCGCCTTCTCGATATTCATCCTGCTTTCGGCAGCGTTGACGGTAGTCGAAAAGCGGTCACGTTCCGCCGTCAGGCTGCTCACTTTTTCATTCAGGTCGGCCAACTGCTGCTTGCTGACGCCCGGACTGTGGCCGGTAAAATCGCGTCCCAGGTCGTACATCCACATGGCGATGGCGCCGCCGAAACCCAGCACCACGATCAGGAACAGCGCCTTCAGCGGCCAGGGGAAATGGCTTTTCACGGTCATTCTCGGCGCCGAAATCGACATGCGCCGGACCCACAGCTTGTATTTCATCGCGCCTGGTTCCGTCGCACGCAGACAGTCGCCGGCGTAGCGGCCAGCCCCGATAGCGCTAGCATCATGGCATGACCGGCACGTGCATCAGACCAGTGGTTTCTTCCAGGCCGAACATCAGGTTCATGCATTGCACCGCCTGGCCGGCCGAGCCCTTGACCAGGTTGTCCTGCACCACCAGCACCACCAAGGTATCGCCGCCATTCGGCCGATGGAGGGCGATGCGCAATATGTTCGAGCCGCGGGTGGAACGGGTTTCAGGATGCGCGCCGAACGGCATGACGTCGACGAACGGTTCGTTCTTGTAAGCATCCTCAAAGAGCGCCTGCAGCGCGGCGTTGTCGAGCTCCTTGGTCAGGCGCGCGTAGATGGTGGAATGCATGCCGCGTATCATCGGCACCAGGTGCGGCGTAAACAGCAGGCCGACTTTCTGTTCGGTGAGCTTGCCGAGCTGCTCCACGGTTTCCGGCGAATGACGATGGCCGGAGACGCCGTAGGCCTTGAAATTGTCGCTGGCTTCCGAGAACAGCATGGCGACTTCGGCCTTGCGGCCGGCGCCGGAAACGCCCGACTTGCAATCGGCGATCAGATGTCCGGCATCCACCACGCCGGCCTTCAGCAACGGCGCCAGGCCAAGCTGCATGGTGGTCGGATAGCAGCCCGGGTTGCCGATGATGCGCGCATCCTTGATGGCGGCGCGGTTCAGCTCGGGTAAACCGTACACCGCTTCTTTCAGCAGCTCAGGGCAGCTGTGCGGCATCTTGTACCATTTTTCGAACACCGCGGTGTCCTGTAGGCGGAAATCGGCGGCCAGGTCGATCACCTTGACGCCGGCCGCCAGCAACTCGGGCGTCTGCGCCATGGCGACGCCGTGCGGCGTGGCGAAGAAGACGACATCGCATTCGGTCAGATTGGCTTTTTCAGGCGCCGAAAAGGCCAGCGCAACGCGCCCGCGCAGCGACGGATACATGTCCGCAATCGGCATGCCGTCTTCCTTGCGCGAAGTCACCGCCTGCAACTGCACCTGCGGATGGGTTGCCAGCAAACGCAGCAACTCGACCCCGGTATAACCCGTACCACCCACAATCCCGACTTTGATCATTTCTTTTCCTTGCTTGGAAGCGTTGTGCGCTTTGTCTTCCTGAACCGGATAGCCTGGCTATCCGCCGCTGCCGCTTTTTGCAGCAAGACAGTATAGGGCCGACTATTTTATCAGCCAATTGTTTGAGCTTGTTAACATTCACTACGGCAATATTTTGCCGTTATTAGCATGGCAATGCCCACAGCCAATGTTACGTACATGAAATTCTTACGCAACAAATGACAAAAAGCCGCCAGGCGCGAACCTGGCGGCTTTTCGATATTCTGAAAGCGTAGATTAGCGCTTGGAGAATTGTTTTGCGCGACGTGCCTTGCGCAGACCAACTTTTTTACGCTCAACTTCACGTGCATCACGTGTAACGAAGCCGGCTTTGGACAGCTCCGATTTCAAAGTTGCATCGTAGTCGATCAGTGCACGAGTGATACCGTGGCGAACTGCACCAGCCTGGCCGGACTCGCCACCGCCGCTGACGTTGACCTTGATGTCGAAAGTTTCGACATGGTTAGTCAATTCCAGTGGTTGACGAATCACCATCAGGCCGGTTTCGCGCGAAAAGTATTCATTCGCTGGCTTACCGTTGACGATGATCTGGCCCGAGCCGGACTTGATGAAAACGCGAGCCACTGCACTCTTGCGACGGCCGGTTCCGTAATTGTAGTTACCGATCATGTCTATTCCTTAGAGTTCAAGTGCTTTAGGTTGCTGCGCGGTGTGCGGATGGGTGCCATCTGCGTACACTTTGAGCTTCTTGATCATGGCGTAGCCAAGCGGACCCTTAGGCAGCATGCCCTTGACCGCTTTTTCCAGCGCACGACCTGGAAAACGCTGTTGCATTTTCTGGAAATTTGTTTCGT
>NZ_DATMRB010000063.1:0-14600 GCF_035566555.1 Collimonas sp. | reverse complement strand
GACTGCGGACGCAGCGAAGACGAGTTTTGCTAATTTATTCATGTTTCTCCTCTCGGTTGAGATATCCGCAGATTAACTGCGCAACTAATATACGACATCAAAAATTGGATAGTACCACGTGGTTCAGGCCGTTACGTGTGGGATTGACCATACGCAATGAACTTGACCACCATTCTGCCACAGGCAGCAAGCGCTAGCGAAGGATGCCAAATGATCCAGCACACGTTTTGCCTGCTTCGTTGTTTTCATACAACATAACATTATGAAAACATCACCACGGCCGACATATTACATCGACGCAAGCAAAGTATCTATTTTATTTTGAAATTATTGTATTTTTATCACTACTCTGCGATTCGGAGCGAGGCAGGCGATGCGTTTCTTGAGGTTTAGTTTATTGCTGCATGTCACTACTGGTTCGGCGGCGCCGGCGCCGTTTACCTCTATCCGATTGCTGATGCCTTTGCTTTTCAGATAATTGGCAACGCTGGCCGCCCGTTGTGTCGATAACTTCCTGTTATATATGTCTGTTCCAAGGTGATCGGTATAGCCGGTCACCAAGAGTACTCTGGCGCCGCTGCAATCGGCCAGTTTTGCAATGGTGTTTTTGTCAATTTCTTGCTTGGCAGACTTGCTCAGGATTGCTTTTCCAAAGCTGAAAATGCTGTCGCTGGACAAAGTGAACTGACATTGAGCGACCACATCCGGCGCAACAGGTTGATCGCTGGCAACGGCTGGACCGGTGACCAGCGCCGGCGCGATGGCTTTCATCACCGGCGGCGCCAGTTCGCCGTCGCAGCCGGGGACGGCATCCTTGGCGTCCCAGTAGCCGGAGCGCCAGCACAAGCCATCCTGACTGCGCACCACAGGGCCGCTGCCGTCTTGCAGGTAGGCACTTTTTTCGGCTGATACCTGGATGGAACTAGTCTGGGCAAAGCTGGAGCTGGCCGCAAAGCCGCAGGCCGAGCCTAGCAACAGGCTCAGCAGAATCGTATGACGCATAAATTATTTCCTGATAGAAATGGCGAGGGGTGGGTAGGGCAATCCCCAAAAGCCGGGCAAGGCGGCATTTAAACATATTTTTTCGGGCCCGCATGTTTTCGGCTTGCAACGCCTTGCCTGAAAAGCCAGAACTGCCTCTTCCGCGTGCTAAAATCACGCGGTTATACCTGTGTTTCGAGCTGCATTTCTCCAGCAACTGGCAGATCGCTCCGGAACGCTGGTTCTATATTGATCAACCCAAGTAAAGATTGGCCGACTCGCTAAATGGATCAATTCGCTAAAGAAACAATCCCGATTTCCCTCGAAGAAGAAATGCGCAAGAGCTACCTCGATTACGCCATGAGCGTGATCGTCGGCCGGGCGCTGCCGGATGTGCGCGACGGCCTCAAGCCGGTGCACCGCCGGGTCTTGTTCGCCATGCATGAAATGAACAATGTCTGGAACCGCCCGTTCGTCAAATGCGCGCGCGTGGTCGGTGAAACCATGGGTAAGTATCACCCGCACGGCGACGCTTCGATTTACGACACGCTGGTACGCATGGCGCAGCCGTTCTCGCTGCGCTACATGCTGGTCGACGGCCAGGGCAATTTCGGTTCGATCGACGGCGACGGCGCGGCAGCGATGCGTTACACCGAGTGCCGCCTGGACAAGATCGCCGGCGAACTGCTGGCCGACCTCGACAAGGAAACCGTCGACTTCGTGCCGAACTATGACGGCAAGGAAAAAGAGCCGTCGGTGTTGCCGACCCGCATTCCCAACCTGCTGATCAACGGCTCGTCCGGGATCGCGGTCGGCATGGCGACCAACATTCCGCCGCACAACCTGACCGAAGTGATCGACGGCGCCTTGCATGTGCTGCGCAACGCCGATTGCACCATCGACGAGCTGATCGAAATCATCCCGGCGCCGGACTTCCCGACCGCCGGCATCATCTACGGCGTCTCCGGCGTGCGCGACGGTTACCGCACCGGCCGCGGCCGCGTGGTGATGCGCGCCAAGACCCACTTCGAAGAATTCGGACGGGAAGGCCGCACCGCGATCATCATCGACGAACTGCCATACCAGGTAAACAAGAAGGCCCTGCTGGAACGTATCGCCGAACTGGTGCGCGACAAAAAGCTGGAAGGCATTTCCGACCTGCGCGACGAGTCGGACAAGTCCGGCATGCGCGTGGTGATCGAGCTCAAGCGCGGCGAAGTAGCCGAGGTCGTGCTGAACAACCTGTACAAGCAAACGCAGCTGCAAGACACCTTCGGCATGAACATGGTGGCGCTGGTGGATGGCCAGCCTAAGCTGCTGAACCTGAAGCAGATGCTGGAATGCTTCCTCTCGCACCGCCGCGAAGTCGTCACGCGCCGCACCGTGTTCGAACTGCGCAAGGCGCGCGAACGCGGCCACGTACTGGAAGGCCTGGCGGTAGCGCTGGCCAACATCGACGATTTCATCGCCCTGATCAAGGCTGCGCCGACACCACCGGTAGCGAAATCCGAACTGATGGCGCGCGCCTGGGATTCGTCCATGGTGCGCGAGATGCTGGCCCGCACCGGCGACGAAAACATCGGCGGCATCGAATCCTTCCGTCCGGAAAACCTGCCGAAGCATTACGGCATCCAGACCGACGGCATGTATCGCCTGTCGGACGATCAGGCGCAGGAAATCCTGCAGATGCGTCTGCAGCGCTTGACCGGGCTGGAACAAGACAAGATCGTCAACGAGTACAAAGACGTGATGGCGCAGATCGCCGACTTGCTGGATATCCTGGCCAAGCCGGAACGCGTCACCGTCATCATCACCGACGAGATGACCGCCGCCAAGAACGAATACGGCATCGGCAACAAGGATGAGCGCCGTTCGCAGATCGAGCACAATCCTACCGATCTCGGCACGGAAGACCTGATCACGCCGCAAGACATGGTGGTGACCTTGTCGCACACCGGCTACATGAAGGCGCAGCCGGTCTCCGAATACCGCGCGCAGAAGCGCGGCGGCCGCGGCAAGCAGGCGATGGCGACCAAGGAAGACGACTGGATCGACCAGCTGTTTGTCGGCAATACGCATGACTACATCTTGTGCTTCAGCAATCGCGGCCGTTTGTACTGGCTGAAGATCTGGGAAGTGCCGCAAGGTTCGCGCAATTCGCGCGGCAAGCCGATCGTCAACATGTTCCCGCTGCAGGATGGCGAGAAGATCACCGTGGTGCTGCCATTGTCGGGCGCCAACCGCAGTTTCCCTGAAGACCGTTACGTCTTCATGTCGACCAGCCTGGGCACCGTCAAGAAGACGCCATTGTCCGACTTCAGCAATCCACGCAAGGCCGGCATCATCGCGGTCGACCTGGATGAAGGCGACTTCCTGATCGGCGCCGCGCTGACCGATGGCCAGCATGACGTCATGCTGTTCTCCGATTCCGGCAAGGCGGTGCGCTTCGACGAAAACGATGTGCGTCCGATGGGCCGCACCGCGCGCGGCGTGCGCGGCATGAACCTGGAAGAAGGACAGCAAGTCATTGCGCTGCTGGTCGCGGAAAACGAACAGCAATCGGTATTGACCGCCACTGAAAACGGCTTCGGCAAACGTACCCCGATTACCGAGTACACGCGCCACGGCCGCGGCACCAAAGGCATGATCGCGATCCAGACCAGCGAGCGCAACGGCAAGGTGGTGGCGGCAACGCTGGTGGAACCTAGCGATGAAATCATCCTGATCACCACCGGCGGCGTCCTGATACGCACCCGCGTCGCGGAAATCCGCGAAATGGGCCGCGCTACCCAAGGCGTCACGTTGATCGCGGTGGAAGACGGCACCAAGCTGAGCGGTTTGCAGCGCGTGGTCGAATCCGACGCCGAGGTTGATGCGGAAGTGGAAGCCAGCGCTGAAGGCGACGCCGGCAGCACGGCAGCGGGCGATGCTTCCGAGGCAGCGCCGGAGTAATAACGCAAGCAGCGCGGTCCAGCCAGCCTGGGCCGCGCATTGCTTTCTGCTCATTATTTTCTGCGCATTACTTTTTGTTTTACCAGTGATACCGTAACAACACAGCAACGCCATCTGTTGGGCCAAAGTTTTCTACGTAGTCTCTGCAATTCCGGTTCTTTATCTGACGACATTCATCATGCCTATCTATAATTTTTCTGCTGGTCCTGCCGTGTTGCCAAAAGAGGTGCTGCAGCAAGCTGCCGCCGAAATGCTGGATTGGCAGGGCAGCGGCATGTCGGTGATGGAGATGAGTCATCGCGGCAAGGAGTTCATGTCTATCCTGGCCGCCGCGCAGCAGGATTTCCGCGAACTGTTCGCGGTGCCGGACAATTACAAGCTGCTGTTCATGCAGGGTGGCGCGATTGCCGAAAATGCGATCGTGCCGCTCAATCTGCTGGGCCGCGGCGGCCGGGCTCAGCCGGCGACCAGCGATTACATCAATACCGGTTCGTGGTCGACCAAGTCGCTGAAAGAAGCGCGCCGCTACGGCAACGTCAATGTCGCCGCCTCTTCCGAAGACAGCCATTTCGCGCAGATTCCCGAGCGCGACAGCTGGCAGCTGTCCAAGGATCCGGCTTACGTCCATCTCTGCACCAATGAAACCATCGACGGCGTCGAATACCAGTTCACGCCTGATGTCGCCGCTGAAACCAATAATGCGCCGCTGGTGGCCGACATGTCCTCGCACATCCTGTCGCGCGTGGTGGACGTCTCCAAGTATGGCGTGATCTATGGCGGCGCGCAAAAGAACATCGGTCCGGCCGGACTGACCCTGGTGGTGGTGCGTGAAGATTTGCTGGGCCCAGGCTACGCGTTGCCGGCCTGTCCTTCCGCCTTCAACTGGAAGATCGTCGCCGACAACGATTCCATGTACAACACGCCGCCGACCTATGCAATCTATATCGCCGGACTGGTGTTCCAGTGGCTCAAGAAGCAGGGCGGCGTCGCCGCCATGGAACAACGCAACATCGCCAAGGCAGCCTTGCTGTATGACTACCTGGATAGCACCGATTTTTACCGCACCAAGATCGCCAGCAGCTGCCGCTCGCGCATGAACGTGCCTTTCTTCCTGGCCGATGAAGCGCTCAACGATGCCTTCCTGGCAGGCGCCAAGGAACAGGGGCTGCTGCAGCTGAAGGGCCACAAATCGGTGGGCGGCATGCGCGCTTCGATCTATAACGCCATGCCTTTGGAAGGCGTGCAGGCGCTGGTGGCGTATCTGCAGGAATTTGAAAAACAGCGCGGCTAGGGCCTTGCGCCAGGCTTGTTAGCAGAACCAGAGATAGAAATAACATGAGCGAAGACAAACTCCTACCCTTGCGTCAGCAGATCGACGCGATTGACGCCGAAATCCTGGCCTTGCTGAACCGCCGCGCAAAAATCGCGCAAGAGGTCGGCCACGTCAAGGCAGAGACCAATGCCCCTGTGTTCCGTCCAGAACGCGAGGCGCAGGTCTTGCTCAAGGTCGCCGAGCGCAATCCGGGACCGCTGCAAGGCAGCGACGTGCAGACTATTTTCCGCGAAGTGATGTCGGCTTGCCGCGCGCTGGAAAAGCGCGTCACGGTGGCCTATCTGGGCCCGGCCGGCACCTTCAGCGAACAAGCGGTATACCAGCAGTTCGGCCATGCGGTGGAAGGCTTGCCTTGCCTGTCGATTGACGAAGTGTTCCGCGCCACCGAAGCCGGCACCGCCGATTTCGGCGTCGCTCCGATCGAGAATTCCTCGGAAGGCGTGATCAACCGCACTCTCGATCTGCTGCTGCAAACCACGCTCAACATCAGCGGCGAAGTGTCGATCCCGGTGCATCACAGCCTGATGACCAAGGAAGGCACGATGGCCGGCATCGCCCGCATCTGCGCCCATTCGCAAGCGCTGGCGCAATGCAATGCCTGGCTCAATCAGCACTACCCGAGCATAGAACGGCAGGCGGTAGCGTCGAACGCCGAAGCGGCGCGCATGGCCAGCGAGAGCGACACCGTGGCGGCGATTGCCGGCGAGATGGCGGCGCAGAAATACGACTTGCAAGTGGTCAGCGCGAATATCCAGGACGACCCGCACAACCGCACCCGTTTTGCCGTGGTGGGCCGCCTGCAGAACGGCGCCAGCGGCAAGGACCAGACTTCGCTGGTGCTGTCGGTGGCGAACAAGGCCGGCGCTGTCTACAAGCTGCTGGCGCCGCTTGCCAAGCACGGCGTTTCGATGACCCGCTTTGAGTCGCGGCCGGCGCGCATGGGCGCCTGGGAATACTATTTCTATGTCGACGTCGAAGGCCATGCCGCCGACGACAAGGTGGCCAAGGCGCTGGACGAACTGCAGCAGAATGCGGCGTTCTACAAGCTGCTGGGATCGTATCCGCGCAGCTTTTGAGCGACGCCTCGGCGCGCACTTATTCAGCGCATTGATTTAACGCATTTACCTAATTATCTCGTTCAATATTTCGTCCTGAAAGCAGACAATGTCAATCCAATTTGGTCCAGAGTATGTGCGCGCTATCGCCCCGTATCAAGGCGGCAAGCCGATTGCCGAAGTAGCCCGCGAATTCGGCCTGGACGAAGCCAAGATCATCAAGCTGGCCTCCAATGAAAATCCGCTGGGCATGCCGGAGTCGGCGCGCCTGGCGATGCAAAAGGCAGTGGCTGACATCGGCCGCTACCCGGACGCCAACGGTTTCGACCTGAAGGCCGCGATTACCGCCAAGTACGATGTGCCGGCAGAGTGGATCACGCTGGGCAACGGCAGTAACGATATCCTGGAGCTGGCCACCCATGCCTTCGTCCAGGCCGGACAAGCCGCCATGTATGCGGAATATTCCTTCGTCGTGTACGCGCTGGCGACGCAGGCGGTCGGCGCCCGCGCCATCGTGGTCAAGGCCAAGGACTATGGCCATGACCTGGCGGCGATGTTCGATGCCATCACTGCCGACACCAAGCTGACCTTCATCGCCAATCCGAATAATCCGACCGGCAGCTTCATCCCGGCCGCCGAGCTGGAAGCGTTCCTGGCGCGCGTGCCGCCGCAGATCGTGGTGGTGCTGGACGAGGCCTATAACGAATACCTGCCGCCGGAAGTGCAGTACGAATCGATTTCCTGGGTGCGCAAGTATCCGAACCTGCTGGTATCGCGCACCATGTCCAAGGCCTATGGCCTGGCCGGCTTGCGCATCGGCTTCGGCATTGCGCAACCGGCGATCACCGATTTGCTGAACCGCATCCGCCAGCCGTTCAACGTCAACTCGCTGGCCCAGGCCGCCGCCGTGGCGGCCTTGAACGATACTGAATTCCTGCAGCGTAGCGCGCAGCTGAATCGCGACGGCTACCGTCAGCTGACCCAGACCTTCGATGAGCTGGGCCTGGAATATGTGCCGTCGTTCGGCAACTTCGTGATGGTCAAGGTTGGCGCCGATGAAGCCGCCGGCGCACGCGTCAACCTGGCGTTGCTGAAGCAGGGCATCATCGTGCGCCCGGTCGCCAATTATGGCTTGCCGCAATGGCTGCGGGTCACCATCGGCCTGCCGCAAGAGAACGCGGCATTCATCGACGCATTGAAGAAACTGCTGGCCTGAGCGGCGGGGTCCTGATTAATCTTTATTGAAGCAACGCTAGTGTTCAAGAAAATCGCAATTTTTGGCGTCGGACTGATCGGCGGATCCTTTGCCCTGGCTTTGAAAAAAGCCGGTGCGGCAGAGCAGATCGTCGGCGTCGGCCGCCATCTCACGACTTTGCAGCGTGCCAGGGAATTGGGAATCATCGACCAGATCGCCACCGGCGTGGCTGATGCTGTCGCCGATGCGGACCTGATCCTGATCGCCGCGCCAGTGGCGCAGACCGGCGCCATCCTGGCCAGCATCGCGCCGCATCTGCAAGCCGGCACCATCGTCACCGATGCCGGCAGCACCAAGTCAGACGTGGCGCTGGCGGCGCGCACGGCGCTGGGCGACAAGATCGGCCAGTTCGTGCCCGGCCATCCGATCGCTGGCCGCGAACAGAATGGCCCCGAGGCGGCGTTGGCGGAACTGTATGTCGGCAAGAAAGTGGTGCTGGCGCCGTTGCCGGAAAATTCGGCCGCGGATGTGGCCCGGGTTGCCGCTGCCTGGCAGCAGTGCGGCGCGCTGATTCATCAGCTCTCGGCGCAGCAGCACGACGCCGTGTTTGCCGCGGTCAGCCATTTGCCGCATGTGCTGGCGTACGCACTGGTGGACGACATCGCCAACAAGCCGCACGCCGCGTCGCTGTTTCAATATGCCGCCAGCGGCTTTCGCGATTTCACCCGCATCGCCGGCTCGTCGCCGGAGATGTGGCGCGATATTTCACTGGCCAACCAGAGCGCCTTGCTGGGTGAGCTGGATGCTTACATGACGCAGCTGGGCCGCTTGCGCGGCTTGCTGGCGGCCGGCGACGGCCCGGCGCTGGAAGCCATCTACAGCAATGCGCAGCAGGCAAGACACAACTGGATCAGCGCCATCGAGGCTGCGGAACAACAGAACAAGGAAGGTGGCGATTAATGACTATGCAACGCAAACAAAGTTATCCCGAGTACCTGGATTTGCACCCTGTGGCAAAAGTGCAGGGCACGGTGCGGCTGCCGGGTTCCAAAAGCATTTCCAACCGCACCTTGCTGCTGGCCGCGCTGGCCAACGGCACCACGCAAATCCACGACTTGCTGGCCTCGGACGATACGCTGGTGATGCTGACCGCGCTCAAGAAACTCGGCGTCGCCTGGGAGCAGGCCGAAGGTACGCAGACCTATACTGTGCATGGCAGCGGCGGCGCCTTTCCGGTGCACCAGGCTGATCTTTTCATGGGCAATGCCGGCACCGCGATCCGTCCGCTGACGGCAGCGCTGGCAGCCATGGGCGGCGACTACACCGTACACGGCGTGGCGCGCATGCATGAACGGCCTATCGGCGACCTGGTCGATGCCCTGAACGCGATCGGCACCCGGATTGCGTATACCGGCGTGGCCGGTTTCCCGCCCTTGCATATCCAGCGCGGTCAGTTGCACAGCCAGCGGATCCAGGTGCGCGGCAATGTTTCCAGCCAGTTCCTGACGGCGCTGCTGATGGCGGCGCCGCTGATGGCCAAACATGAAGCAGTGACCATCGAGGTGATCGGCGAACTGATTTCCAAGCCTTACATCGAAATCACGCTAAACCTGATGCAGCGCTTCGGCGTCACCGTTGTGCGCGACGGCTGGCAGTCGTTCACGGTGGCTGCGGGCGCGCAATATCAAAGCCCGCAAGCGATCCACGTCGAAGGCGATGCCTCGACCGCTTCCTATTTCCTGGCGGCCGGCGCGATTGCCGGCGGCCCGCTGCGGGTCGAAGGCGTGGGTAAAGACAGCATCCAGGGCGATGTTCGTTTTGTCGAAGCGCTGCAACAGATGGGTGCCGGCATTACGCTGGGGGACAACTGGATCGAAGTGTCGTCCAACGGCGTACTGAAAGCGATTGACGCCGATTTCAATCATATTCCCGATGCCGCCATGACGATTGCGATCGCGGCGCTGTATGCCGAAGGCACCAGTACGCTGCGCAATATCGCCAGCTGGCGCGTCAAGGAAACCGACCGTCTCAACGCCATGGCGACCGAGCTGCGCAAACTGGGCGCCACCATCGAAGAGGGCAGCGACTATCTGCGCGTGACGCCGCCGGCGCAGCTGCAGCCGGCGACTATCGATACTTACGACGACCACCGCATGGCCATGTGTTTTTCGCTGGCCACGCTGGATGGCGCGGCGCGGCGCGGCACCACGGTGCGCATCAACGATCCGCAATGCGTCGCCAAGACCTTCCCGGACTATTTCACCGTGTTCGCGCAAATCGCCGAACAGAAATTATTGTAAATGACGGGTCGCGCATGAATCTGACACTTGCCGATGTGCGCGACGTGTTGCACCAGGCGACCTTTGACCGTGGCCAGGAATACGTGCGGCTGCGCCGCGTGCTGGCCGTGGAGCAGGACGGCGACGTCCTCAACGCCACGGTGCAGGGCAGCGGCAGCAACGTCTATCAGCAGGAAATCACGCTGTCGGTATTTCGCGATGCGCCCGACATTGACAGTGTCTGTTCCTGTCCGGTCGGCTCCAACTGCAAGCATGTGGCAGCGGCCTTGATCGAATACCTGCAGCGGCCTTCCGCCGATCAGCTGGTGATTGCGGCTGCGCCGCCGGTGCTGGCTGCCGTCGCTGCGCCCAAGCCGGTAGTCGCCAAGGCCAGTCCGCCGCCTGCCCTGGCGCGGCCGATGGAAGCCTGGCTGAGCCGGGTCCAGGGCGAAGTCGCCGGCGCCGCCGCCATCGCCCCGCAGCAGCAACAGCAACAGGCCGGCCTGCGTCAGAAAGTCGCGACACATCAGGTGGTGTTCGTACTGACCTCCGCCTACAACGGCAAGAAGGCAGTGCTGCACCTGTGCAAGGCCCAGCCGCGGCCGAACGGCCAGTTTCAGGCTGCGCAACCGGTCACCGATGTGCCGCGCCTGCTGGCCGATCCGGCGCTGTTCCTGCGCCCGGAAGATCGCGACCTGATCGGCCTGTTCGTGGCCCAGAACGACGGCAACCATGCCCAGCATGCGGCCTGTGAGCTGAGCGGCAAGCTCGGCGCGCAGCTATTGCGCGCGCTGCTGCAGCAACAGCGTCTGCTGTGGGCCAACTCCCTGCCGGACCTGGCGAAGGGCACCGCCTATCCATTGCAGCTGGCGCCGCCGCGCCGCGCCAGCCTGACCTGGCATGAAGCGCTGGACGATGGCCGCGACGGCGCGCGCGACCTGTGGCAGCTAGGCTGGCAATTTGAAGCGGAAGCGGCGAACGGGCCTGCTTCCTCGCGCAAGAGCCTCGATTACATGCTGCCCACCGAGCCGCCCTGGTATATCGACAATCTTTCCTGCGGCGAGCTGCTGCTGCAACGCGATACGCGGATTTCCAGCAAGGCGCTCAACGACCTGGTGATCCAGGCACCGATGCTCGATCCCGACGATAGCCTTGCGGTTGCCCAGCAACTGCTGACGCAGGGTTTGCAGGACGTGATTCCGTTCCCGCCGCAGGTGATACAGACCGTGCGTCGCGACATTGCGCCGCAACCCTTGCTGGTGCTGGGAAATCTTCCCGGCGTCAGCAATCCATTGATGCAGGATTTCGCCGAGCTGCATTTCCGCTACGACGGCGCGCTCGTGTCCGCACAGTTTGCGCCGGCGCTGAGCCGTAACACGCCGGCCGGAATCGAACAGATCATGCGCGACCAGGACGCCGAAAACGCCTTGCAGCAAACCTTGCTGGCGCTCGGCATGCGGGCGCTGGAAGGGACGCAGCATCCGCTGGCCATGATGCCGGGCATGTTCATGCTGCCGGACCAGTCAGCCTGGCTGCGTTTCGCGAAAGAAGGATTGCCGCAGCTGATTGCGCAGGGCTGGAAGATCGACAAGCGCGCCGAATATCGTTTCGATGTGGTCGAGGTGGAAGACTGGTATGCCGAGATCGCCGAGACAGACGAGCGCGGCGCCGGCGCCGCTTTCGACCTGCAGATGGGCATCGTGGTCAATCAGCAGCGGGTATCGCTGCTGCCGCTGCTGGTGGACCTGATACGCCACGCGCCGCAGGATTTCGATCCGCGCACCATGGCGCTGCGCGACGACCAGGATGAACTGCTGGTGCGTCTGAGCGACGGCGCGCATGTCGCCATGCCATGGGGCCGCATCAAGCCTATCCTGAATACCCTGGGCGAATTGTATTTCACGGAAAAATCGGACGGTCCGGTGCGCCTGTCGGCGCTCGATGCGGGTCGCTTGGCTGAACTGGATGCCGGCAACCAGCTGCGTTGGGTAGGCGGCGAACGGTTGCGCAGCATGGGGCAGAAACTGCTGACCTTCGGCGGCATCAAGCAGGTATCGGCGCCGCCCGGCCTGCAAGCCACGTTGCGCGATTACCAGCTGCAAGGCGTGGCGTGGATGCAGTTCCTGCGCGAATACGATCTGGCCGGCATCCTGGCCGACGACATGGGCCTGGGCAAGACCGTCCAGACCCTGGCGCATATCCTGATCGAAAAGCAAAGCGGCCGCCTGAGCGCGCCGGCGCTGGTGATTGCGCCGACCAGCCTGATGGACAACTGGCTGCAGGAAGCCGCACGCTTTGCGCCCGAGCTGCGCGTGCTGGTCATACAAGGCAAGCAGCGCCTGGAACAGTTCGAACAGATCGCCGGCTTTGACCTGGTGCTGACCACCTATGCCTTGCTGCCGCGCGACGAAGAACGCTGGCGCGAGCATACCTTCCATCTGTTGATCATGGACGAAGCGCATTACATCAAGAATCCGCGTTCCAAGGTGGCGCAAAGCGCGGCCTTGCTGAATGCACGGCATCGGCTGTGCCTGAGCGGTACGCCGGTGGAAAACCATCTGGGTGAATTGTGGGCGCAGTTTCATTTCCTGCTGCCGGGTTTGCTGGGCGATGAAAAGACCTTTAACCGCGATTTCCGCCAGCCGATCGAAAAGCAGGGCGATGCCACCCGCCGCGCCTTGCTGAGCCGGCGCATCAAGCCCTTCCTGCTGCGCCGGACCAAGGACAAGGTGGCCAAGGAGCTGCCGCCGAAGACCGAGATGCTGCGCAGCGTGACCTTGAGCGGCGCGCAGCGCGACCTGTACGAAAACGTGCGCCTGGCGATGGACAAGAAGGTGCGCGAGGAAATCGCCAAGAAAGGCGTGGCGCGCAGCCATATCGTGATCCTGGAAGCCTTGCTGAAGCTGCGCCAGGCCTGCTGCGATCCGCGCCTGCTCAAGACCGACCAGCCGGAAGCCGAGGCAGCGCAGGCGGAAATGCCTTCCGCCAAGCTGCTGGAGCTGCTGGAGATGGTGGACGAACTGCGCCAGGAAGACCGGCGGATCCTGGTCTTTTCGCAATTTACCAGTATGCTGACGCTGATCGCCGCCGAATTGCGCCAGCGCGATATCGGCTATGCGCTGCTGACCGGCGCCACCCAGGACCGGGTCGAGCCGGTGCGCCAGTTCCAGGAGGGCGAAGTGCCGGTGTTCCTGATCAGCCTGAAAGCCGGCGGCGTCGGCCTCAACCTGACCGCGGCCGATACCGTAATCCATTACGATCCGTGGTGGAATCCCGCCGCCGAAAGCCAGGCCACCGACCGCGCCTGGCGCATCGGCCAGGATAAGCCGGTGTTCGTCTACAAGCTGATCGCCAAGGGCACGGTGGAAGAGAGCATCCAGCTGCTGCAGCAAAAGAAAGCCGACCTGGCGCAAGCCATGCTGTCGCCGCAAGGGGAGGAAGCACAGAGCGTCGGCCTGACCCAGGACGATCTGCAGGCGATCTTTGCGCCGCTGGCCGAATAAATCAGGTAATTCCGTCTAGACCTAAACCGTATCAATTCAATTTCAATAATAACAACCGACTATCCCTATGCCTAATTCCCCTATCCCTGTCATCACCATCGATGGCCCAACGGCATCCGGCAAAGGCACCGTGGCGCAGAAGGTTGCGCAGCACCTGGGTTTCCACTATCTCGATTCCGGCGCGCTGTATCGCCTGACCGCGCTGTCGGTCATGCGGCGCAATACCCCGCTGGACGACGAACACGCGCTGGCCAAGGCGGCCGAGCATCTGCATTGCCATTTCAACGGCGCCCATATTTTCCTGGCGAATGAAGACGTCACGAATGACATCAGGGCGGAAGAAGTTGGCAACATGGCTTCGAAAATTGCTGCAATACCAACTGTGCGCCAGGCCTTGTACGGCTTGCAATTGAGTTTCCGGCAACATCCCGGACTGGTGGCCGACGGCCGCGACATGGGCACCGTGATCTTCCCCCACGCCGGCCTCAAGGTGTTTTTGACCGCCAGCGTAGCCGCCAGGGCCCAACGGCGCTATAAGCAATTGATTGACAAGGGTTTTTCTGCTAATATGGAAGACCTCTCAAAGGATTTGACGGAGCGTGATGCGCGCGATAGCAGCCGCAGCTCGGCGCCGTTGAAGGCCGCGCAAGGGGCGTATCTGCTGGATACCTCTGCAATGACTGCCGATCAGGCGGTCGAACAGGTGCTCAGCTGGTATGCCGCTGCCAAGCCGGTCTGAATGGGAAATGCGTTGCAAATAAGCTAATGAGCAGCGTTTTAGCAGCAAGCAGTAACAAAATTTGTTGTTTTTTTGCAGTACCTTGGTGTCCGGCCTGACGCAAAGTCTGACCGGACGTTGAAAAACCTAACCCAATATTGACCGCGTCTTAGCAAGTACTGTTGTAACCGCCGCTGTAACCGGTTACCCAAGTATTTTGCAGAGATAGAGCGGCAATACTGTCAAACCTAGTCAAAACTATGTCCATCACTGTTCTGTCCCCTGCATCTGCCGGCGCCGATGAATTTGCCGCGCTGTTTGAAGAATCGCTGTCACGTCAAGACATGCGTTCTGGTGAAGTGATTTCTGCTGAAGTCGTGCGCCTTGACCATAACTTCGTTATCGTCAACGCTGGCCTCAAGTCCGAAGCCTTCATTCCAATCGAAGAATTTAAAAATGACAACGGCGAACTCGAAGTAGCTGTCGGCGATTTCATCTCCGTCGCTATCGAATCGCTGGAAAACGGTTTCGGCGACACCATCCTGTCGCGCGACAAGGCCAAGCGTCTGGCATCGTGGCTCTCG
>NZ_DATMRB010000062.1:0-56838 GCF_035566555.1 Collimonas sp. | reverse complement strand
TCGGTCAATTTCGACGGCGCCCATGAGGGCTGGTTTTCGCAATACATGTCAGGCGCCGCGGTCGCCATCACTGCCGATACCCTGTGGCCGCCGGCCCAGACCTGCAGGATGATGGTGCGCGAGGGTGTCACCATGACGTATGTGCCGCCTGGCTGCGCTGCTCAATTGGCGGAATGGGCGCTGGCGCATGGCGCGCCGCCGACCCTGCGCTCGCTGACGGTAGGCGGCGAAGCTACTTCGCGTGAAGCCTTTGCAGTGATGCGCCGGGCCTTCCCGGAGGTGCGTATCGTCAACGGCTACGGCCCTACCGAAACGGTGATTACGCCGATGCTGTGGATGTTCCGTCCACAAGACGATAGCGGCAAGTTGGCTGACAGCGCCTATCTGCCGATCGGCACGCTGGTCGGCGCGCGCAGCGCCCACGTGCTGGATACCCGCCTGAATCCTTTACCGGTCGGCGTAATCGGTGAACTATACCTGGGCGGCGAGGGCGTCGGCGTGGCGCGCGGCTACCTGCAGCGGCCGGCGCTGACTGCCGAACGTTTTGTGCCGGATCCTTTCGGCGCGGCTGGCGCGCGGCTGTATCGTACCGGCGATCTGGTCAAGCGCCGCGCCGACGGCGTGTTCGATTTTATCGGCCGGGTGGACCATCAGGTCAAGCTGCGCGGCCTACGCATTGAACTGGGCGAAATCGAGGCGCAACTGGCTGCCCATGACGACGTGCGCGAGGCGGTGGCGATTGTCCACGGCAAGGGCACGCAGGCAGCCCTGGTGGCGTATGTCGAATTGAGCGATGAAGCAAGGGCGCGCCAGCTGCGCGCCGACGCTGCTGAACTGGACGCCCATCTGCGCCATACCTTGCCGGACTATATGGTGCCGGCGCATATCGTCGTGCTGGAAGCGCTGCCGCGCAACGCCAACAGCAAGGTTGACCGTGCTGCCTTGCCGGAGCCGGAACGCCAGCAGCGGGTATACGAGGCGCCCAGTGCCGGCATTGAAACGGCGCTGGCGCAAATCTGGCGCGAAGTCCTGAATGTCGAACGGGTTGGCCGCGCCGATCATTTCTTCGAGATGGGAGGGCACTCCCTGGCGGCAGTCCGGGTTGCGACCCGTGTAGCCGAGCGTTTGGCGCGCGAGTTGCCGGTACGGGCCTTGTTCGAGGCGCCGCTATTGTCGCAGTATGCGCAACGGGTGCTGGCGGCGGCACCGATAGAGACTGATTTCCAGTCAGATTTTCATGGCGCCGCCGGCGCCTCAATATGCGTCGATGCCAATGGCCTGTTGCCGCTGTCGCCGGCGCAGCTTGGCCTGTGGTTCCTGTGGCGTAGCCAGCCGGATAATGCCGCCTACAACATTCCGCTGGCAATGCGTTTGCGCGGACCGCTGGATCTGGCTGCGTTGCGCGCGGCTTTTTCCCTGGCCGCCGCACGCCACCCGGCGCTGCGCGCCAGGCTGGTCGAAAGCGCCGGCAGCCTGCCTCGCCAGCGCATAGAGCAACATCGGGAAGTCGCGCTGCCGTTGATCGACCTGACGCATGACACCAGCGAAGCGGGGCGGCTGGCCCGCGCGACTACGCTGACCGACGAAGATGCGCTGACGTCATTCAACCTGGGCGAGGACAGCTTGTGGCGCGTCCGTTTGCTGCGCCTGGCGGATGACGACCATGTGCTGTCGCTGGTAGTTCACCACATTGTCTCGGATGGCGATTCGATAGCTCTGTGGCTTGACGATATCCGCACCGCCTATGTCGCCCAGGTTTCAGATTCTGTCTCTGCACGCCTTGCATCGGCGCCGCTACCGCTGGCGGACCTGCCGCTATTGCCTGGTGCCGCGCCGCGGGCAGGCCTGGCGTTCTGGCACAACGCCCTTGACGATCTTCCGCAACTGCTATTGCCTGCCCCTTCCGATGGGCGCGCAGCTGCGCCGCGCTGGCTGGCGAGCCGCCTTCCTTTCGAGGTCGACCGCTCTTTGCTGCAGCAGCTGCGCGCGGTGGCGCTGGAGGCCCATGCAACGCTGCCGATGTTGCTGCATGCGGTCTTGAATGTGGCTTTGTACCGCGCTAGCGGCGCCTGTGACCAGCCGATCGGCGTGCTGGCTTCGACGCGGGAATTGACACATGAGTCAGCTTCAGACGCCGCACGCCTTGCACTTGGCTTGTTCATCAATGCCGTAGTGGTGCGCACCCGCTTGTCGGGCAGCGATTCTCCGGCAGTGATCCTGGCGGCTGTGCGCGACGCTGCGCTGGCGGCTTATGCGCATGCCGATACACCTTTCGCAGACGTCGTGGCGGCCTTGCGGGCGCCGCGCGGCGCTATCGGCAACCCGCTATTCCAGGTCATGTTCAATTACATGCGGCCGCATGGCGGCGCCAGTAAAGACTGGGCCGGCCTGACGCTGAGCGACTTCAGCGACGTCAGACATCGTGTGGTGTTCGAGCTGGAGCTGGATGTGGTCGAACACGCCGACGGCCGGGTTACTGCGGCATTCTCTTATGCCAACGAGCTGGTCGATGCCGGATTCGTCGAGGCGCTCATGGCGGACTACCTGAACGTAGCCCGGCGGTTTGCCGAAGCGCCGCATGCTGCGCTGGGCCCGGCGCTGGTCCGGCCCGAACAGGAAATCCGGTGTGCGCCGCCTGCCGCTGCAGCAAGCCAGATACCTCTGGCGCAAATCGCTCAGCTTGCCGAAGCGCTGGAGCAGGTCTGGGATGGCTTGTTTGGCAGCGCGCCTTCGCACTACGACAATCTTTTTGATGCCGGAGCGACGTCCTTCGACATTGTGCGCTTTGTCGATGCGGCTTGCGTTGCCGGCCATGCGCTGACGATTGCCGCGGTATTCGGTACTCCCTATTTTGCCGGACTGGCGGAACGGCTCGCAGCCGGCCTTGCCAATCCAGTGACGCTGCGCGATGACAATTGAAGACGGCTGGGCAGTGCCAGCCACGGATTTTTCTTTGACCGGCGCATTTGCTGTGCCGGCTAAAACTGATAAGGACCTTAGACATGCAACGAGATAGCCTGTTTGACATGATTGGCGTCGGCTTCGGGCCGTCCAATCTCGCACTTGCCGTGCGCCTGGCGGAAGAGCCTGGCGCAGCCAGCCTGGCGCATTGCTTTATCGAACGGCAGCCCGAGTTCGGCTGGCATCGCGGCATGCTGCTGGATGATTGCCGCATGCAGATTTCCTTCCTCAAGGATCTGGTTACCTTGCGCGATCCGAAGAGCCGTTTCACTTTTATTAATTATCTGTTTGAACGCGGCCGCCTGCCTGATTTCGTCAACCTCAAGAGTTTTTACCCGACCCGGGTCGAATTCCATGATTACCTGAACTGGGTCGCCCAGGCCTTCGACGACAAGGTGCATTACGGCGAGACGGTGACCGGCGTCGAGCCGGTGATGGCGCAGGACAGCAGCGGCCAGGTCAATGCCGTACGGGTGTTTTCGCGCAACCAGGCGGGGCGCGAATGGCAGCGCATAACGCGTGCGCTGTCGATCGGCATCGGCGGCAGCGCGCAGGTGCCGGAGGCGTTTGCGGCGCTGGGTCCGCATAACGTGATCCATACAGCCAATTACCTGACCTCGATCGATCGCGTAGTGGGTGCGCCGCAAAGCGGCCCGCGCAAACGGATTGCGGTGATCGGGGCGGGGCAGAGCGCGGCCGAGGTTTTCATCGACCTGACCCGGCGCTTCCCCGGCGTCGACGCCAGCCTGGTGATACGTTCAGGCGCATTGAAGCCGGCCGACGACAGTCCGTTCGTCAACGAGATTTTCAGCCCGGCTTTCACCGATGTCATCTTCGCCCAGAACAAAGACATGCGGCGCTCGCTGATAGACCGCTTCCGCGACACCAATTATGCGGTGGTCGACCGCGCGCTGATCGAGCAGATCTATGAAATGCTGTACCTGCAAGGCGTCGGCGGCGAACCGCGCCATCGCCTGCTGGCCAATACGGCGATAGAAACTGCCGTCCGCCACGGCAATGGCCAGCTGGAGCTGACCTTGCGCGACCGCCTCAGCGGCCATGCCTGCGCCGAGCGCTTCGATGCACTGGTGCTGGCCACCGGTTATGGCCGCGCCACCCATCTTGGCCTGTTGGACGGTCTCGCTCCTTACCTGGGCGACGCGCTACAGCAGGGCAACGTCGGCCGCGACTACCAGCTGGCCACGCCGGCGCACTTCAAGCCGCGCATTTACCTGCAGGGCTGCTGCGAGGATAGCCATGGCTTGTCCGACACCTTGCTGTCGGTGCTGGCCTTGCGTTCGGACGAAATTACGGCCTCTTTGATGCAGGGCGCCGACCAGGCCAGGGCTAACGGACCGCAGGCAGAACAAAAAAATAACGGGGTGGGCGGCGGCCGCATGGCTTCCGCTCTTTAATGAGGAACGCGACTAACAATCGCATAGCAATTGGAGTTATAAGAAGATGGAATGGACAACAGGTACGCGTCGGCGGGCGATGGTGGTAGCGATCAGCGTGATATTCGACGCTGGCGTGGTCGGTTATGCGCACGCCCAACAAGTAGTACAGCCAGCAGGCGATGTGCAGAAAAGCGGTAAAGCACAGTCGGCCGCCACGCCAGACAGCACGCTACCCGAAATCAGCGTCAGCGCGGGGGCTGACGACAACGGCACGGTAGGTCTGGTAGCCAAGCGCAGCGCCACCGGCACCAAGACCGATACGCCGCTCAATGAGATTCCGCAGACCATCAACGTAGTGACGGCGGCGCAGATCGAGCAGACCGGCGCTGCCAGCGTCAACGATGCCTTGCGCTACGTGCCTGGCTTTTCGACCTACGGTTCGGAAGTGCGCTCGGACTGGTATTCGGTCTTGCGTGGCTTCACGCCTACCGTTTACACCGATGGCCTGGCGGTGCCGACCACCATCAACCTGGCCAGCTGGCGTGTCGATCCCTTCATGATCGACAGCATTACCGTGTTGCGCGGCCCCAGTTCGGTACTGTACGGCCAGGGCGATCCGGGCGCGATTGTTGACGTCCAGAGTAAACTCGCCAATGGTGAACGGATCCGTGAAGTGCAGATGCAACTCGGGGACTACGCCAGGAAGCAGATTGCCTTCGATATCGGCGACAAGATCGATGCCGACGGCAAGCTGTCGTACCGCGTGCTCGGTGTCGGCCGCGACGGCAATTCCCTGACAGGACCGAACGGCGAGCGGCGGATTGCCTTCTCGCCATCCATCAAGTGGCAGCCGGACGCCAACACTTCGCTGATCGCCGCTTTGACTTACCTGCAAGACCATGGCGACGCTTCCAACAATTTCCTGCCGGCGCAGGGCACTGTCTTGCCCAATCCGAACGGTACTATCTCGGAAAACCTGTACACCGGCGATCCGAATTTCTCGCATTACCGCAAGAAGCAATGGTCGGCCGGCTATCAGTTCGAGCACAAGTTCAATCCGGTCTGGACTTTCCGCCAGAACCTGCGCCTGATGCACCTGTCGCTGGATCAGGGACAGGTATTCGGCGGCGGACTGGATGACACCGATCCGACCCAGCAATCAATGGTGCGTTACGTCGGCGACTACCAGTTCAACTACAGCCGTTTCGATATCGATAACCAGGCACAGGCCAAATTCAGGCAGGGTCCGTTCGACCATACCGTGTTGCTGGGCCTGGAGTACAACCGTCAGCGCACTAGCGACACCGAGCTGATGGCTACCGCCCCCAGCCTGAACATGTATAACCCGGTATATGTCCCGATCACAAATGCGATCTTCTCTAGCCCTGCTGCATTCCCGCGTACCGATACCCGCACTACGCTGAGCATGCTCGGCGCCTATGCCCAGGACCAGATCAAATGGCGGCGCTGGACCCTGACTGTCGGCGGCCGGCAAGACTGGAGCGACACCAAGCAGAGCGACCTGGCCGGCGGCACCCAGTTCCAGCAAAACGACCATGCCTTCTCGGGCCGGGTCGGACTGGTCTACCTGGGCGATTACGGTCTGTCGCCTTACCTCAGCTACTCAACCTCGTTCAATCCGGTGATCGGCGTCAGGATGGCCAGCGGCGGGCTGGCGGCGCCGACCAAGGGCCGCCAGGTCGAAGCCGGGGTGCGCTGGCAGCCGGAAGGCAAGAACCTGGCGCTGAATGGTGCGCTCTACCAGATCTATCAGAACAATGTGCTGACGCCGGATCCGACCGATCCGACCGGAACCTTCTCGGTACAGACCGGGCAGGTACGTTCGCGCGGTCTTGAGCTAAGCGCGGTCGGCAATATCACGCGCGAGTTCTCTATCATCTCTGCCTATGTGTACCAGGATGTGAAGAATACCCAGGCCAACGATTCCTCGCTGGGGAAATGGCCGGTCGATATCCCGCGGCCGCGCCAGATGGCGTCGCTGTGGGGTGACTGGACCTGGCACACCGGTGCGTTGTCAGGTTTCGGCCTGGGCGCGGGTATCCGTTACCAGAGCAGTGCGGCGGGGGCGTCTGACAACTCGCTGCTGGTGCCGAGCAATACCGTGTACGACGCCGGCGCGCATTACGACATGCAGAACTGGCGCTTCACGCTGAATGCCTCGAATCTGTTCAACCGTCGTTTCGTCAGCGGCTGCCAATCGGTGAATACCTGCTTCTATGGTAATCAGCGCACGGTAGTGGCATCTGCCAAATACGTTTGGTAAATATCGTGATGAGGCAACGCTGAAGAGCGTTGCCTCTTTGATCAATGAAGGTAAGCATGCAAAAGAAAAAACTCGTTTATATCTGGTCCCTCAGGAATGCCGCTGCCGACAAGGCAGGGCAGGATGTCGCCTACAAGGATGGCGCGCGCTACATGAAGTCGGTGCTGGAATCGCTGGTGGAAGCGCTCAACCAGACCGAGCTAGGACAAATGTATTCTCTCGAAAAGGTGATCTACGACGACGATGCCGAACTGGCCATCGACAGGGAAAAGCTGAAGGACTACGGCTTTTCGTATGAGCCGGGCAAGCGCTGGTTTTATCCACCCGATCTGCAGGTGCAGGGGAGGCCGGTGAATGAACTGCTGCTGGCCATTCCATCGGCTTACCGGCGGCACGGCATGCAGGCGCCGGAGCGGGTGGCGGGTAAAAGCGCGTTTGAAAAGCACTTGCTGGACACCTTGCTGGAACTGGACGCCGACATTGTCGTGCTGGACGGCCTGCTGATCATCCTGGACGAGCTGGTGCGGCCGGGCAGCCTGTTCCACCGCAAGATCGTCAACATCCATCCTGGCGTCACGCGCCTGGAATCACCCTATGAACGGCGCGGCGCCTATGCTACGCTGGATGCGCTGTACGGCGCGCGCGGCCAGAAAGTGGTCAACTGGCAAACCATGGAAACCGTGCCGGTGAAGCCGCTGTACATGACCGGCGCATCCTTTCATTATGTCGACAACGGCATCGATTCCGGTGAAGTGATCCATGACGTCCTGAAAACGGAAATCGACAAGGAAGACACGATTCTTGAACTGCGCTGGAATAATTTCAACCGCAGCCTGTTTCCGGCGCTGCACGAGGGACTGGTGAAGATATTTTAATAAGGCAGCACGCCAGCGATTAAATAATAACGGCCATGCACGGGAAGTCGCATGGCCGTTATTGGGTGCGGCAGGGTTCAGCTCTTGTCAGCTCTTCTTGCTTAGCTGGTCGCGGATCGGCAGGTTGCGGATGCGCTTGCCGGTGGCCGCAAAGATGGCGTTGCACAAGGCCGGCGCAATCGGCGGCGTGCCCGGCTCGCCGACGCCGCCGAGCGGCATGTCGTATTTGTGCGGCACCATGTGGACCCGCAGATCGCGCGGCGCGCTGAAGGCGCGCAGCACTTCGTACTCATGGAAATTGCCCTGTTCGGCGCTGCCGTTCTTGAAGGTGATTTCCCCCGTCAGCGCCAGGCTCAGGCCCATGATGCAAGCCCCTTCGACTTGCGAGCGGATGCGGTCCGGCGTGACCTGCGGACCGCAATCGATCGCCATGTCGACCCGCGGAATGCTGACGCTGCCGTCGTCGGCCACAACTACCTCGATGACCGCGGCGACATAGGACATGAAGCTGTAAGCCACGGCCAGGCCCAGCCCGTGGCCTTTGGCCACCTTGCGGCCCCAGCCGGCTTCCTTGGTCGCCAGCTCCACCACGGCGCGCATGCGGCCGGTATCGAGCGGATACAAGACCGGCGATTCACCGTAATTGGTGGTATCCGACATCTCTTGCGGATTGATCTGCCGTGCCGGGCCGATCAGCTCCAGCAGGAATTCCCGATGGTCGCGCTTGGCCGCGGCCGCCAGTTCGGCGACAAACGACTGCACCGCAAATGCGTGCGGGATGTTGTAGACCGAACGGAACCAGCCGATCCGCGTGTGCGCCTCGACTTCCGGCGCCTCGATGCGGATATTCGGAATCACGAACGGGATGTTGATCGCGCCCATGCCGAGTTCGCCCGGCTGTTCGCCCTTGGCGCCGGCGACGAAGGTGGAAGCGATGGTCGGCGCCGCCGTGCGGTGCAGCCAGGCCAGCGGCTTGCCCTTGGCGTCCAGCGTGCTTTCCAGGTGTTCCAGCGAGACCGTGTGGAAGTAGTCGTGGCGCAGGTCGTCTTCGCGCGTCCAGGTGACTTTCACCGGCGCGCCGTCCATGGCTTGCGACAGCAGCGCCGCTTCGGCCGCGAAGTCAGGCTTGGACTTGCGGCCGAAACCGCCGCCCAGCAAGGTGACATTGACTTTGACGGCATCGGTCTTCCAGCCCAGCCGGTCCGCCACCGTGTCGCGCGTGGCTTGCGGATCCTGCACGCAGGCCCAGACTTCGCACTTGCCGTTGGCGGTGCGGGCAGTAGCGGCCGGCGGTTCCATGGTGGCGTGCGCCAGATGCGGAATGTAGTACTCGGCTTCGATGCGTTTGCCGGCGCCTGCCAGCGCCGCCATGGTATCGCCGTTGTTGCGCACCACCTTGGCCGGCTTGCGCGCGGCTTCCTGCAAGGTGGTCTTGAAGGCGGTGGAATCGTAGCCGGCATGCGGGCCGTTGTCCCAGGTGATCTTCAGGGCTTCGCGGCCCTTGATGGCGGCCCAGGTATTGCGGGCAATCACGGCGATGCCGCCAAGCGGATTGAACTTGGCCGGCGGCGGACTGCCTTTCAGTTCGATCACGCGCAGCACGCCCGGGATCTTGAGCGCATCGGCGCTATCGAAACTCGCGACCTTGCCGCCATACACCGGCGGCCGCGCGATCACCGCATACAGCATGCCGTCCAGGCGGGTATCGATGCCGTAGTGAGTGTTGCCGGTGACGATGTCATGGAAATCGACGCTGTTGAAGACGTCTTTGCCGATATAACGGAATTGCGCCGGATCTTTCAGCTGTACTTGCGCTGCCGGCGGCACCTGCAGCTTGGCGGCATCCACCGCCAGCTCGCCATAACCCAGCTTGCGGCCGCTCTTGGCGTGCAGCACTTCATGATTCTTGGTGGTGATTTCCGCTGCCGGCACGTTCCAGCGCGTTGCTGCGGCTGACACCAGCATCGCGCGCGCGGTGGCGCCGACCTGGCGCATCGGCGTAAAGAAGTGGCGCATGCTGCGCGAGCCGTCGGTATTCTGGTTGCCGTAGCGGCTTTCGTCGGCATTGGCTTGCACCACGCGCACCCGGCCCCAGTCGGCGTCGAGCTCGTCGGCCACGACCAGCGGCAGGCTGGTGCGGATGCCTTGTCCCATTTCGGAGCGGTGGGCGATGATGCTGACGATGCCGTCGGCGCCGATGGCGACGAAGATCAGCGGATCATTGACGGTGCCGCCCGGCATGCCGGCGCCGCCGTACTTTTTGGCGGGAGCGGCGGCATCAGCCGCGCTGACCAGGCCGTTGACGCCGACCGTCAGCGCCAGTCCGGTAAACGCTCCTACACCCTTGAGCCAAGTGCGACGGCTCATGGAGGCGATCGCCGGGGTCTTGCCATCGCCGGCATTGGTGTTAGCGCTATCTTTGTCGAAATCGAAAGCCGCGCTCATTTTGCGGCTCCTTTATCCGCAACCTGTTTGATGGCTGCGCGGATGCGGGTATAGGTGCCGCAGCGGCAGATGTTGCCGCTCATGGCGTCGTCGATTTCCTTGTCGGTCGGCTTGGCGGTGGTTTTCAGCAGGGCGGTGGCGGACATGATCTGGCCGGCCTGGCAGTAACCGCATTGCGGCACGCCCAGCGCGATCCAGGCTTCCTGCACCGCATGGCCAACCTTGTCTTCGGCCATCGCTTCAATGGTGGTAACTTTCTTGCCGGCGGCGGCGCTGATCGGCGTGATGCAGGAACGGATCGGCTCGCCGTCCAGGTGCACGGTGCAAGCGCCGCACAGGGCCATGCCGCAGCCGAACTTGGTGCCGGTCAGGCCGATGTGGTCGCGCAGGGTCCACAGCAAGGGGGTGTCTTCCGGCAGATCGATATCGTGCTGCTTGCCGTTGATATTCAGGCTTGTCATGGTTTTACCTTTCCAACTTGGGGTTGATAACCTATTGAAGGAGTTATTCGCTATAGTGTAGCTTATTTGATAACTTGTGTTTTCAAATCCTGAGCTGGTTTCTGTCTGGGCAGCTCCCCACCAAGGCATTGTAGACCCAAGTCAAATTTTTGGATGGGAAGCAACTGTTTCGAGGATAATTAGCGCATTGCAATTTTTAGTGATGGAGTTTCGATGTCCGATTTGTTGAATAAAACCGGCCGTATTGCCGATAATGTATCCCTGCCCGAACTGACGGTGCGGGGCATCATTCTTGGTGCTTTGATAACCGTCGTCTTCACCGCCTCCAATGTGTATCTGGGCCTGAAAGTCGGCCTCACTTTTTCTTCCGCCATTCCAGCCGCCGTGATTTCCATGGCCGTGCTGCGCATGTTCAAGAGCGCCAACATCCTTGAAAACAATATGGTGCAGACCCAGGCTTCGGCCGCCGGCACCTTGTCTTCGATTATCTTTATCCTGCCGGGCCTGGTGATGATCGGCTACTGGCAAGGCTTCCCTTACTGGCAGACGCTGGCGATCTGTGCCGCCGGCGGCATGCTGGGCGTGATGTTCACGATTCCGCTGCGGCATGCGATGGTGGTGCAGAGCGATCTGCCTTACCCGGAAGGCGTGGCGGCGGCAGAAATCCTGCGGGTCGGCAGCGCCGATGCGGAAGCGGTCGGCGCCGACGGCAAGCCGGGCGCGAAAGCCGAAACCGGCATCGTCGACATCATGGCGGGCGGCCTGGTCGCGGCCGTCGTCACCCTGGCTTCCTCGGGTTTCCGCATCCTGAGCGAAGGCATCAGCCTGTGGTTTGCCGCCGGTCCGGCGGTGCTGCGGATTTCCAGCGGTTTTTCGCTGGCCTTGCTGGGCGCCGGCTACCTGATCGGCATTGTCGCCGGCATCGCCATGCTGATCGGCCTGCTGATCGCCTGGGGCGTCGCCGTTCCTGTGCTGACTTCGATGCATACCATTCCGGACGGCATGACGCTGGCCAAGTACGCTACCGGCCTGTGGAGCAAGGACGTTCGTTTCATCGGCGCCGGCACCATCGGCGTGGCCGCGGTGTGGACCTTGATTACCTTGTTCAAGCCGATGATGGAAGGCGTCAAGACTTCTTTCCAGGCCCTGAGCGGAGGCAAAGGCCGTGTCAACATCCCGCGCACCGAGCAAGATCTGTCGCCGGCCTGGATCATCGGCATCACGCTGGTGCTGGTAGCGATCCTGGTGGCTACCTTCGGCAGTTTCCTCAGCGCCGCGCCGCTCAGTTCGGGCGTGATGTGGGGCCTGGTGGCTTACAGCGTCCTGTTCGCCGTGATCTTCGGTTTCCTGATCGCCGCCGCCTGCGGCTACATGGCTGGCCTGATCGGTTCTTCCGCCAGCCCGATTTCCGGCGTCGGCATTGTCGCCGTGGTGCTGGTCTCCTTGCTGATCCTGCTGGTCGGCAACGCCGACGGCTTGCTGGCGACCGAAACCGGCAACAAGCTCGGCATCGCGCTGGCGATCTTCACCACCTCTGCCGTGATCGCCGTGGCCACCATTTCCAACGATAACCTGCAGGATCTGAAGACCGGCTGGCTGGTCGGGGCCACCCCGTGGCGCCAGCAGGTGGCTTTGCTGATCGGCTGCGTGGTCGGCGCCGTGGTGATTCCGCCTGTGCTGGAGTTGCTGTACAACGCCTACGGTTTCGCCGGCGCCATGCCGCGTGCCGACATGGACGTGGCGCATGCCTTGTCGGCGCCGCAAGCGACCCTGATGACGGCGATTGCCACCGGAATTTTCACCCACCAGCTGAACTGGGACATGATCCTGATCGGCCTTGGCCTGGGCGTAGTGCTGGTGATCGTCGATGAAATCCTGCGTCACCGCGGCGGCTTCGCCCGCCTGCCGGTGCTGGCTGTCGGTATCGGCATCTACCTGCCGCCAACCGTGGCCTCGACCCTGGTGCTGGGCACCTTGCTGGCCTGGGGCATCGAGCGCGTTCTCAAGAAGCGCGCACAGCAAAAGGGCGTGCCTTACGAACAGTACGCCGAACCGTCCAACCGCCGCGGCGTGTTGCTGGCGTCCGGCCTGATTGTCGGCGAAAGCCTGGTGGGCGTGGTGCTGGCAGGGATCATCGGTTTCAGCGGCACGGATTCGCCGCTGGCGCTGGTGGGGCCGGCGTTTGAAGGCACGGCGCAATGGCTGGGCCTGATCGTATTTGTGGCTGTGGCCTGGATTTTTGCACGACGGGTGCTGAACGCAAAGACGCAGTAAACCAGGCTTGGTCCGGCCGTCAGCCGGGCTGCGCTGCAGTTAAATGGATCGGCATGATTTACGCGGTTTTATAGCGTAGATCAGCCGGTCCATTTTCTTTGGCCGGGCATATCCTGCCGCCTTATTTCCTAGTGGGATCTTAGTGGCTGTGCCGATGATGGATGTCGGGATAGTGCGCATGGCTGTGGCTGATCGGCAGATGGCGGTGCGGATGGCTGTGCGGTTCGCGGCCATCCCAGGCGAAGTCGTGTTCGTGCTGGTGATGCAGGTCATGGCTGTGGCGATGGCCGTGCTCGATTTCCTCGTGGGTGTGGGCGTGCTGGTGGCGTTCCGTCAGGTGCAGCCAGATGCCGAGCGCCATCAATGCCGCGGCCAGCCAGAATAGTCCGCCGACTGCATCGTGCAAGAGCAGCAAGGAAATCGCCGCGCCGATGAAAGGCGCGGCCGAGAAGTAAGCGCCGGTGCGTGCGCTGCCAAGGTGGCGCAGCGCCAGCACGAACAGCACCAGGCTGAGGCCGTAGCCGCCAAAGCCGATCAAGGCCGCGGCGCCGATGCTGGCGGTAGCGGGCAAGCTTGCTCCCAGCAGCAAAGCCAGCGCCAGGTTGACCAGGCCCGCCACCAGACCCTTGAGCGCGGCGATCTGCAGCGCATCGCTGGCGGAAATCCGGCGCGTCAGATTGTTGTCGATGGCCCAGCACAGGCAGGCCGCCAGGATCGCCAAAGGTCCCCACGGCAGGCCGAATTGCGGCATCTGCTGCCACGACAGCAGCACGCCGGCGAGGACGATCGCCAGCATGCCGAGGGCGATGCGGCGATCGAAGTTTTCCTTGAACACGAACCACGCCAGCGCGGCTGTGAGTACACCTTCCATGTTCAGCAGCAGCGAAGCGCTGGACGCCGGCGTCTGCGCCAGCCCGAACATCAGCAGCACCGGACCGGCGATGCCGCCGCTGAGGATGGCCGCAGCCAGCCAGGGCAAGTCGGTTTTGCGCAAGCCGCCGGCAGCGCCCTGGTTGCCGCGGCGCAGGCGGAGCAGCCCATACCAGAGCGAGAGGCCGACGCCGCTGCCGAGATACAGCAGGGCGGCCAGCATCACTGGCGAGACCTGGCCGACCAGCAGTTTGGCGAAGGGGGTGCTGGCGCCGAACAGGGCGGCAGCCAGCAATGCAAAAATTACACCTTGATGCATGAGTTGCTTCCTGATGGGTAAAAAAACGAGTCGCTAGGTTTGGTCCAGGGTGATGCCGAATTGCGCCGTCAATGCGCTGCGGCCTTCGGCGGTGATGGCAACCACGCGCGAATGCTTGCTGCGCGTCAGCCAGCCCAGTTCAATCATGCGCTTGGCCAGCGTCGCCCCGAGCGCGCCGGCCAGGTGGTCGCGTCGTTCGCTCCAGTCCAGGCAAGGGTAGGCGAACTGGCGCCGGCTCTTTTGCAGCTCGTCGGTATCGATGCCGAACTGCTTGAACCAGGTTTCGCCGGATGGCGACAGCGCAAACAGGCCATCGTCGGCATTCAGCAAGCCGCGCGTCACCAGCGTTTCGGTCAGGCGGGTGCCGAGTTTGCCGGCCAGGTGGTCATAGCAAAAGCGCGCGGTGCAGATCGCATCGTTGCCGGTGGCAGGACCGACCCGCTTGCGCTTCGGCGCGAACACCATCAGCGACTCGATCAGGCGCGCCACTTCCGGCGACGCCAGCCGGAAATACTTGTGCCGGCCCTGGCTGGTCATCCCCAGCAGGCGGTCTTCCACCAGTTGCTTCAGATGGCTGGTGGCGGTCGCCGGCTTGATATCGGTGCCGTAGGCCAGTTCCTTGGCGGTCAGGGCGCGGCCTTCCATCAGCAGCGCCAGCATCTGAATGCGGGTAGGATCGCCTATGGTGCGGGCAAGTCGGCTCAGGTCTGGTTCGTTATCCATAGTTTGATGGTAACCGTACTGTTGTTGTGTGACAAGCGACCCGGACAGGCTCAGAATCAAGGCTTGCTTACTCTGTTACTGGATGACTGTAATGACCTCTCATCAAGCGCTATCCACTACCGAATCGACAACTTCAGCGACACCTCCGCTTGCAAATGAAACAACTGCGGCAGTCAAATGGACGATCGCCGCGAGCAGCTTCGCGTTTGTCGTGGTCCAGCTCGACGTCACGATCGTCAACGTCGCCTTGCCGCAAATCGGCGCAGATCTGGGCGCGCAGGTGTCGGCTCTGCAGTGGGTGGTGGATGCTTATACGCTCGGCTTCGCGGTGTTCCTGCTTTCGGCCGGTGCGCTGGGCGACAAATTCGGTTCCAAGCGCCTGTTCCTGGCCGGATTTCTATTGTTTGCCCTGACGTCCCTGGCTTGCGGACTTGCGCCGACTGCCGGCTTCCTGAATATCGCGCGCGCACTACAGGGCATAGGCGCGGCCTTGCTGGTGCCGAGTTCGCTGGCAATCCTGAACCGTGCATGCGCCCACGATAAAAAACTGCTGGCCAAAGCGATTGGCCTGTGGACGGCGGCCGGCGGCGTCTCGATTGCGGCCGGCCCGGTGATCGGCGGCCTGTTGCTGGCGGTCGCCGGCTGGCGCAGCATCTTCCTGGTCAACCTGCCGATCTGCGCATTCGGTTTCCTGCTGACCTGGCGCGTGGTGCCGGCCATCGCGGTAAGCGCGCATGCGCGTTCTTTCGATCCGTTCGGGCAGCTGCTGGCGATCATTGCGCTGACCGGGCTGGTCGGCGCCGTGATCGAATTCCATCCGCTGGGCATGCAGCATCCGCTGGTGATCGCCGGCTTTGGTATCGCCCTGGTCGCCGGCGCCGCCTTCATCATGGTCGAGCGCAAAGTGGCGCACCCGATGCTGCCGCTGAACTTCTTCCACCAGACCAGTTTTACCGCCGCAGTGTTGTTCGGCGTGCTGGTGAATTTTTCTTATTACGGCGTGATCTTCGTCATCAGCTTTTACCTGCAGAAAGTGCAGAACTACAGCGTGCTGCAAGCCGGCCTGGCGTTCCTGCCCTTGACCGGCACCTTCATTTTCTCGAACCTGGCCAGCGGCTGGCTGATCGGCAAGGCCGGCATCCGCCTGCCGATGGTGCTGGGCGGCCTGATCGGCGCCGCCGGCTATGGCCTGCTAGGCAGCATCGGCATCGCCGGCCATGCCAGCTTCCTGCACATGCTGCCCGGCTTCATACTGATTCCGGCGGGGATGGGGTTGGCGGTGCCGGCGATGACCACCTCGATCCTGTCTGGCGTCGAGAAAAGCAGGGCCGGTACCGCTTCAGCGGTATTGAACACCGCCAGGCAGGTTGGCGGCGCGGTCGGCGTTGCGGTATTCGGCGCGCTGGTGAGCGACGGCGTCGCCGGCGACATGAGCAGCGGCGTCAGGATCGCGCTGGCGACGGCAACCGTGCTGCTCTTGATTGCGGCTGGGCTGGGCTACCTGGTCAAGCCGAAGGCCGTAGCAAGTTAAGCGGCTGTTGTGGCCGGTGAAATTTTTTTTCAAAAGAATGCGGTGGCTGCCTGAAAGCGCTTCTACAATTGCTGATCGCGCGGCGCCTGGATCGCGCCGTTTTCACCAAGGAGCCATGAATGAAAAAACGCCAGTTCATATCGACCGCCGCTGCCTCCATTGCCGGGGCTTTGGGCGCATCAGCACTACCAGTATTCGCCGCAGCCGCTAGCGCCAAGGAGGGCAGCGGCCCAGCCGTGCTGACCATCGCCGGCGCCATCGAACACAGCAACCGCGGCCCGACCAATGCGGTGATCGACCAGATGATGCACAAGCAAAATGTACAGTTCAAGAGCGCCTTCGCCTTTGACCTCGCCGCGCTAGAGAAACTCCCCGCAGCGACCATCAACCCGACCCTGGAGTACGACGGCAAAGCGCATCAGCTGCGCGGCCCGCGCCTGGCTGCGGTGCTGGACATGCTCGGCGCCAGCAAGGCGGCCGATACCCAGATCGTGTTTCATTCGGTGGACGGCTATATGCCGCAGGTGAGTTTCGATCTGCTGCGGAAATACGACTACATCCTGGCCACACAGATCGACGGCATGCCGCTGTCGATAGGCGGCTTTGGTCCCATCTTCGCCATTTATGACGCTGACCGCATTCCAGAACTGGCGCAGAAGCCGCTGGCCCAGCGGTTTGCGCTTTGTCCCTGGGGCTTGTATTGCATCGAGGTGGTCGCTGGCAAGTGACGTGATGTCTGCGCCGAAGCAACCGGCTGTAGCAAGACCTGAGGTTCGGTCAATTGGTGCACATTCTTGATATCTGGTATCGAGAATGTGCACATTTGCGTTGTTGAATCTGCTTTTAAATCCGGTATGAAAGAAAAATTGCAGGGAATGTGATTTTTTCCAATGGCTGCGAGTACAAATTGCTATGATGCTGCAATATTCTTTCGATAATAATCAATGAATCCCGTCTCAGTTTCCTTTCATTCGATCCTGCTCACAGCTGCTTGCGATGAGGTGCTGGAAAACCATCGCGCCTATTGCCAGTTGCATGGTTACACCCATACAACGCACGCGATCGCCAGCCCGGATAACGGCGCGCGCACGCTCCTGCTATATAAATACAGCCTGGTCCGCAAAATCCTGGCCGCGGCGCCGATCGATACACTGCTGGTTTTTGCCGATGAGTCGGCCGCCGTTTACATACCGCTGACTATCCAGGAAGTGATCGGCGCTGAAGCCCATTGGTTCGCGCAATGCGAATTCCATGATCGTCCCGATGCCTGTTTTTTCGCGATGAAGTCCGGCCCGCAAGCGCTGCGCCTGGTCGACGGCATCCTGGATCAGATGCGATTTATCCCGGACAAGGGCGCAGACCGCTGGAATCATGCTGAACTGGCGGATATCCCGGCCCAGCCTTACGATCAGCCGATCGGCGCCGTTCATCGGGCTATTCTGCTGTTTACGCCATTCGGCCATCACTTGCCGGGCCTGTCCGCCTTTGTCCTTTCATTCAATCCGAGCGTTCATCAAAATACGCACGATGCCCGGATCGTCGAGCTATTCGTGCGTTATCTCAACCAGGTGCGTGCGCGCAATGGTGTACTGTTCGACGATATCGATTCGGGTCTTGCGGGAAAGCCGGCATATGAAGTCGTCAATCCCGGGAAAGCCGTTGCGCTGGTGACTTGCTACACGCCGAATATTGCCCAGTATGCGGTCATATCGGAGCGTAATATCTCGGCATACTGTCTGCGCCATGGTTATTCGCATTACATCTACCGCGATCTGCCGCAAGACCTGGGGAAGCAGGTCAGCGGCAACTGGATCAAGGCGATCTTGTTGCTGCGGCATTTCGACGAGCATGAACAGGTGGCTTGGGTCGACGCCGATATCCTGATACACGACCTGGCGCGGCCGCTGGCGTCCATCACGCAAGGCCAGTCGGCGACGCTGGCGCGCGATGTCTCCGGCCATGCTTTCAACAGCGGCTTCATGGTATTCGGCAATTCGCCTGCCTGCCGCGCCTATCTGGAGCGGGTGCAGGCGCTGATCGACGCCGTGCCTGACAAGAGCGGCGTCTATGCCTCGGGCGGCGACCAGCGCTTTTTCATCTCGGCCTGGGAAGAAGCGGGTGGGGCGGCAGCCATGCCCTTGTCTGACTGTGTATCCTTCAATTCGCATCCCGCGCTCTACGACGCCGACAGTTTCATGCTGCATTACATGGGTTACCCGGACCGTTTGCGTGCGGTAGTGATGCGCGGCGACGCCAGGCGTGCCGCGCAGCGTGCAGTTGCTGTGCCGGCATCCGGTGAAGAGTCTGTTTTCATCCAGACCGAGGGACGGCACGGGCGCTTTTTCATCAATCGCAATGACACACATGTAGGGCGTAGCCTGCAGGCCTATGGTGAATGGGCTGAGCCAAAGATCGCATTGTTCCGGCAGATTGTCAGGGCGGGAGATGTGGTGATTGAAGCTGGAGCCAACCTCGGCGCGCATACCATTTTCCTGTCCAGGCAGGTCGGCGATGCCGGCTGCGTGATTGCTTGCGAGCCGGCGCGCCATAGTTTTCAATTGCTGTGCGCCAACCTGGTCGCCAACGGTTGCGTCAATGTCATGACCATGCAGAAAGCCGTTGGCGCGGAAGTTGGTGCAGCCGAGTTTCCTTTGCTTGACCCGCGCCGGGCAGCGAATTTCGGCGGCGCTTCGCTGCAATGGCCATGGGCAGACAAAACCGAACGGGTAGCCAGCACGACGCTCGACGCCCTGGCGCCGGAGCGGCTGGATTTCATCAAGGCCAGCGTCGCAGGCGATGAACTCGAACTGCTGGCAGGCGCCAGGGAGTCTATCTCAGGCCACCGTCCGGTGGTGTACGTGGACATCTATCATGCCGGGGTGCGCAATCAAGCCGTGGCGCAGCTCGAGAAAATGGATTATTCCTGCTGGTATTACATTACATCCTTGCACGATCCGGACAACTGGCGTGGACAAGGGCACGATGTGCTGAAGGGCTATTCGTTCGACATGGTGTGCGTTCCGAACGAACGATACGAAGTCAGCGGCATGCTGCGGGCCGGTGTCGACGACAATCTTGTCACCTACCTGGACGGGCAGATTCGATGGGCAGCAACGGATTGGCGGCTGGCGCGTATTTCTCGCCGCGAATTTAAGGACGGATGAGCGCTGGTATTTGCCCACCTTGGATTGACCTGAATGTTGAGTACCGCGTTGTAGAATTTTCACTGGTAAAAAAGTCATGAAGCTTTTAAATTTTCAATGCAATGCGATCGGTGACCAGATCAGCGTGTCCGGCATGCCGGAAGCGGTATTCCTTGCAACTGGCGAAAAAGTCGCCGTGTGCAACGATTCGATGTGGGTGTTCGACCACAATCCCTATGTGACGAGAATCAGCAAGGAAGAGGCTGCCGCGTTCGCGCCGGAGGACGTCTATTTCATCGTGCCCGATTGCGCATTCCAGGAACACCGGGATGCGTATTGGAAAACTCACCAGGCAGCCGTAATTGCATCGCAGACGGATTTCATGGTGACTTACCTCGGACTGGCAGCGCCTGCCAGCAGGCTGCCGCGCCTGTACTATCCGGCGACGGTTCCAACGCTTGTAGCGAACCGGATTGTCATCCATACGACAGGATCCGACAGGGCACGCATAGGCGAAGCTCCCTTCAGGGCGCAAAACGGCGAAGACCATATTCGCGTGATGACGCCGGAAGTGATGCAGGCGATTGCGGAAAATTACCAGGGATGGGAAATGCTGCAGATCGGGGCGGCGGACGACGTCCCCATGCCGGGCGCGACCGATTTGCGCGGCAAGCTGTCGATCTGGGAAACCGCGGAGACGATCGGTTCGGCGAGCCGCTTTGTCGGCGTCAACTCCGGACCGATGCACCTGGCAAACGCATTTCCCCGCGTCGACAAGCGGATTGTCCTGATGGAGTTCAGCCGCGAATACCTGGCCAGCAAATCTGCGGTTCAGCCGACCCCTTTCCGGCCTGGCGACATCTACAACTATGTAGCGTCATGGCTGGATCCGGCCAACCGGCATTTCAACCGCTTCGATTGCGATATCGGTGTGACGCATCGTATTGCCGATATATAGGCCATGAATAAGCCATGAACAATCTGGTGCGCAAGATGCGCAGCTGGCGGGCGCCTGCAACATACCGGTCTGGATGATTCCGGCACGGGCCTGCGATCCCCGCTGGCATGTCAGCCAACGCTATCGCCGTGGTATTCGTCCATGCGCCTGTACCGTCAAGCTGCGCTCGGTGATTGACAGCTGGCGATTGACGACATGCTGGCCACGCAGCAGGATTGATCTGCCTGCTTATTCCTCGCCAAACAATTCACCTTGCGCCAGCGTTGTGCCGTTGTCAGCCAGTTCTTTCCGCGACAGCGCCGTAACCCGCACCCCCAGCAAGCGCAAGCGCCGGTCCAGGCTGACCCGGCGCAGGCATTCTCCGGCAGCCTGCCGGATGGTCGCCGCATCGTCGGTCGCATCCGGCAAGGTCAGGTCGCGCGTCACGCCGCGAAAGTCGGCAAACTTCAATTTGATGCCGATGGTGCGTCCGACATAGCCCTTCCTCTGCAGATCGCCGGCAAGGCGTACGCAGAGATCGGTGAATATCGGGGTGAGCGTGTCGCGGTCGAGCTTGGCGTGCAGGTCGCGCTCGAAAGTGGATTCGCGGCTGATCGACTTGGTTTCAGAACTGGTGACGACCGGCCGTTCGTCCTGGCCGTGGGAAATGCGCATCAGCCATTCGCTGTAAGTGCGGCCGAAATGGTCTTGCAGCAGCGCCGGATCGGCGGCGGCGAGGTCGCCGATGGTGTGCAGCCCGAGCGCGGTGAGTTTTTCCGCGGCCTTGGGACCGATGCCGTTGACCTTTCTTGCCGCCAGCGGCCAGATGCGCGTGGGGATGTCTGCTGCGCTGATCAGGGTGACGCCGTCCGGCTTGTCCAGCTCCGAACAGATCTTGGCCAGCAGCTTGTTGGGAGCGATGCCGATCGAGCAGGACAGGCCGGTGGCCGCACGCACTGCATCCTTGATGCGTTGCGCCAGCGGCCGGGTTTCTTCCGCGTGTTCGCTGAGGTCGATATAGATTTCATCGATGCCGCGATCTTCTATCAGCGGCGCAATCCCGGCTACCGCACTTTTGAACAGGCGCGAGTAATGGCGGTAGGACTCGAAATCGGTAGGCAGCAGGATGGCGTCCGGCGCCAGCTTGGCGGCTTTCATCATGCCCATCGCGGAAAATACGCCGAGTGCACGCGCTTCGTAAGTAGAAGTGGTGACGACGCCGCGGCCGACGTAGTCGCGCAGCTTGTGGAACTGCAGCTTGCCGTCGGCGCCGGGCTCGGGCTGGTGGCGTGAACCGCCGCCGATGACGACCGGCTGGCCGCGCAGTTCAGGGTAGCGCAGCAGCTCCACCGACGCGTAGAAAGCGTCCATATCCAGATGCGCGATACGACGAATTGCTGCTTCCATGGTGCGTATGAAATGGGATGTCCGATACGGCCATAGGATAACACTACTGTATGTAAATACAGTGCACAAAATCAGGTTTTTGTTTAGATTTCGATGCCGTTATGGCATGTTTTTGTGCGATTTCATTGATATTTCAACCAAATTTACCCCCTGCCAAGGTAGGTCCCCAGCCACCAGATATTGCCCTCCGGATCGCGGATCCCGGCGCTGCGGTCGCCGTACGACTGGTCGGCCGGCGTGGAGATGCTGCTTGCGCCGGCAGCCAGCGCGCGGGCATGGCAATCGTCTACCGAAGGCACATAGACGTGGGTGGAGCAAATGGCAGGATCGCGACCGTCCGGGCGTTCTCCCAGCATGACGATGGAGTCATCGATACGTACTTCCGCATGCTTGACTGAACCATCCGGCAAGGTCATCTTGTAGATCTCGACGGCGCCGAAGGTGGCGGTGAGGAAGAGCAGCATGGCCTCGACATCCTGTACCAGCAAATAGGGCGAGACTGCATTGTGATCGGCGGGCTTGTGGGCCATCGTGTGTGCTCCAGAAAATTCGCCGCTGGCACTGCCAGGGACGCAGGAAGATTCCTGAATACAGGCTGTCAAAGTGCTGCCGGGCTCGGATTGCTGCCTGAAGCGGCGAGGCATAAATTCTATCAAGATTAACGCTGGCCGGTCGCACAGCGGCACGACAAGTTCAAAGTAATGGACTCACCAAGCGCGCCACATGGATCAGCACCCGGTACAGATAGTGCAGCCTGGCGTAGTCGGCGACGTCGATTTCCCGGGCCTGTGCAAAGTCGGTCTTTAGCATGGACTCCACTTCGCCGGCAAATGCGTTGTCGATGTTCAGTGAAGTGATCTCAAAGTTCAGCCGCAGCGAACGGTTATCCAGGTTCATGCTGCCGACCGAGGTGGTGTCGTCGTCGATCAGCATCACTTTCTGATGGATGAAGCCGGGCTGGTAGCGGAATATGCGTACGCCGGCGCGCACCAGTTCGTGCGCATACAAGGTGGACGCCAGGAACACGGTGCGATGGTCAGCGATGGCCGGGATCAGGATGCGCACATCGACGCCGCGGAACACCGCCAGCTGCAAGGCGGCGTTGACGGCCGAATCGGGCACCAGGTAGGGTGTGGTCAGCCACAGCCGGTGGCGGGCAGCGTGGATGGCCTGGACGAACAACAGCGAACAGGTTTCCTGGGCGTCGGCCGGGCCGGTGGCGGCGATCAGCGCGGTGGCCTGGCCGTCGGCCGGGCGCGGCGCCGACAGCTTGAGCGGCTGGCCGGTGATCCATTGCCAGTTTTCATCGAACGCCAGCTGCAGATCGGCCACCGCCGGCCCCTGCAATTCCATGTGGGTATCGCGCCATGGCGCCAGCGGCGGCTTGTGGCCGAGATATTCCTCGCCGACATTGAGGCCGCCGACAAAGCCGCGCCAGCCGTCCACCACCACCACCTTGCGATGATTGCGGAAGTTGAGCTGGAAGCGGTTGCGCCAGCGGCGCGTGGCGAAACGATGGATTTCGACGCCGCCGGCGCGCAGGATCGCGCCATAGGAGGGAGGCAGATCGTGGCTGCCGACGCCGTCGTACAGCACATACACGCGGACGCCGGCGGCGGCGCGCTCGAGCAGCGCCGCCTGCAGTTTGCGGCCGAGCTCGTCGTCATGAATGATGAAGAATTGCACCAGGAGGTAATGCTCGGCGCTGGCGATGGCGGCGAAGATTGCCTCGAAACTGGCGGCGCCGTTGACCAGCAGGCGCAGCCGATGGCCGCTGAGAAAGGGCACGCCGAGCATTTTGCTGATGGCCTGGTAGCGCTGGGCGCCGGGGTGTGGCGGATATTGCGCTGACAAGGCCAGCAGCGCCGGATCGTCCAGCTGCTGCAAGCGCGCCTGGCGCGAGTGATGCAGTTCGGCATAGCCCGAAAAACGCTTACTGCCGAGGAACAGATAGGGCAGCAGGGTGAAATAGGGCAGCAGCACCAGGCCGAACACCCAGGCCACCGCGCCTTGCGGCGTGCGCGTATGCATCAGTGCGTGGATGGCGGCGACGATGCCGGCGGCATGCAACAGCAGAACGACGGCGGAAATCAAGGCTAATGGCAAATGCGGCATTCAGGCAACTCCGGATTTGTAGGGCAGCTTGCATATTAGCCAATATTCAACGTTTGCGGCGTCCTTATTTTTTTGCCTGCAGCGCGATCCTTACTGCCAGGCCGGCCAGCACCGTGCCCATCAGCCAGCGCTGGATCAGCAGCCAGCTCGGCCGGCTGCCGAGGAAACCGGCAATGCTGCCGGCCGCCAGCGTCACCATCGAATTGACGGTGATGCTGATCAGGATCTGGACCACGCCCAGCCCAAGCGACTGTACCAGGATGCTGGCGCCGTTCGGGTCGATGAATTGCGGCATCAGCGCCAGGTACATCAAGGCCACCTTGGGATTGAGCAGGTTGGTGAACAAGCCCATGAAGAACAGTTTGCGGTTGCTGTCAAGGGGCAGGTCGCGCACTGCGAAAGGCGAGCGGCCGCCCGGCTTGACTGCTTGCCAGGCCAGGTAGAGCAGGTAGGCAGCGCCGCCGAAGCGCAGGATGTCGTAGGCCAGCGGCACCGCAAACAGCAGGGCGGTGATGCCGAAGGCGGCGCACAGCATGTAGAACACGAATCCGGTGGCGACGCCGGCCAGCGAAATGAAGCCGGCTTTCGGTCCCTGGCAGATCGAGCGCGAAATCAGGTAGATCATGTTGGGACCTGGCGTCAGCACCATGCCGAAGGCGACCAGCGCAAAGCCCAGCAGTAAATTAAGATTCGGCATAGATAATGAGGAAGCAGTGGTAGGACCCGCAATGGGCCAGGCCCCGTATTCTGACGTAAAACATGGCCATCTGCATAGCGGCGCATCTGCTGACGCCGCTTTCCGCTTCGTGGTTTAATGGCATGATCATTTAGGCAAGTCCCGCAAACATAAGGAAGCAGACGATGAAGTTATTACGAATAGGTGCCAAAGGGCAGGAAAAGCCGGCCATGCTGGATGGCAGCGGCAAGCTGCGCGATTTGTCCGGCCTCATCCCGGACATCACGGCGCAGCAGCTGACGCCGGCAGGCCTGGCGCAGCTGCGCGCGATCGATGCCGCCAGCCTGCCGGAAATCAGCGCGCCCGGCCGCATCGGCGCACCCTTCAGCGGCCTCGGCAAGTTCTTGTGCGTCGGCCTCAACTATAGCGACCATGCCGCGGAATCAGGCATGGCTTTGCCGGCCGAGCCGGTGCTGTTCAATAAGTGGAACAGCTGTTTCGGCGGCCCCAACGATCCCATCGTGATGCCGAAAAACTCCGTCAAGACCGACTGGGAAGTCGAGCTGGGCGTGGTCATCGGCAGCAAGGCGCGCTATGTCGCGCTGGACCAGGCCTTGTCGCATGTCGCCGGCTATTGCGTGATCAACGATGTTTCCGAACGCGAATACCAGCTCGAGCGCAACGGTACCTGGGACAAGGGCAAGGGCTGCGACAGTTTCGGTCCGGTCGGTCCCTGGCTGGTGACGGCGGATGAAGTCGGCGACCCGCAGAATCTCTCGATGTGGCTGGAAGTCAATGGCAAGCGCTGCCAGGACGGTAATACCAACACCATGATTTTCAATGTCGCTTTCCTGATCCACTACATCAGCCAGTTCACCACGCTATACCCGGGCGACATCATTTCCACCGGCACGCCGCCGGGCGTAGGCATGGGCCAGAAGCCGCCGCGCTACCTCAAGCATGGCGACGTCGTCCGGCTCGGCATCGACGGCCTGGGCGAGCAGCAGCAGACCGTGCATGCCTGGGACGAGAGCCTGCTGGATTGATCTGACTGATTTATAAGCGGGCTTCACTCGCAAGCGTGGCATGGCGTAAGATTTGGCCTTGCCCGTCGTTTTAGCCCGCTTTGGTTCAAGGAGAATGCCAATGTCTTTTGATGTCGATCTGTTCGTAATCGGAGCGGGCTCCGGCGGCGTCCGCGCCGCCCGTTTTGCTGCCGGCTTCGGCGCCCGCGTCGCCGTGGCGGAAAGCCGCTATCTGGGCGGCACCTGCGTCAACGTCGGCTGCGTGCCAAAGAAATTCCTGGTGTACGGCGCCCATTTCAGCGAGGATTTCGAGGTTGCATCCAGTTTCGGCTGGACTGCCGGCCGGCCGCAGTTCGACTGGACCACCCTGATCGCCAACAAGAACCGCGAGATCCATCGTCTCAACGAAGTCTATCGCGGCCTGCTGCAGGGCAGCGGCGTCGCCCTGCATGAAGGCCACGCCCGGCTGCTGGATGCGCACACGGTGGAAATCAACGGCCAGCGCATCAGCGCCGCCCACATCCTGATTGCTACCGGAGGCTGGCCGCAGGTGCCGGACATCCCTGGCAAGGAACATGCGATCACTTCCAACGAAGCCTTTTTCCTGAAAGAGCTGCCGCGCCGCGTGCTGGTGATCGGCGGCGGCTACATCGCGGTGGAATTCGCCTCGATTTTCCATGGCCTTGGCGCCCGCACCAGCTTGCTGTATCGCGGCGATCTGTTCCTGCGCGGCTTTGACCAGGGCGTGCGCCTGCACCTGAAACAGGAATTCGAGAAAAAGAGCCTGGACCTGCAGTTCAACGCCGATATTGCGCGCATCGACAAGCAGGCGGACGGCAGCCTGAAAGTGACGCTGAAGGACCAGCGCGTGCTGGAAACCGATTGCGTGTTTTACGCCACCGGACGGCGTCCGATGCTGGATAACCTGGGCCTGGAAAACGTCGATGTGGCGCTGGATGCCAAAGGCTTCATCAAGGTTGACAGCGAATACCGCAGTTCCGAGCCGTCGATTCTGGCGCTGGGCGACGTCATCGGCAAGGTGCAGCTGACGCCGGTGGCGCTGGCCGAAGGCATGGCCGTGGCGCGCCGCCTGTTTCGCCCGGAGGAGTATCGGCCGGTGGATTACAAGCTGATTCCGACCGCGGTGTTCAGCCTGCCGAATATCGCCACGGTGGGCCTGACGGAGCAGGAAGCGCGCGACGCCGGCCACAAGATCAAGCTGTTTGAAGCGCGCTTCCGGCCGATGAAGCTGAGCCTGGGCGACTACCATGAAAAGACCATGATGAAACTGGTGGTCGATGCCGACAGCGACAAGGTGCTCGGCTGCCACATGGTGGGGCCGGACGCCGGCGAAATCATCCAGGGTATCGCCATCGCCTTGCGCGCCGGCGCCACCAAGCGCGTGTTCGACGACACCATCGGCATCCATCCGACCTCGGCGGAAGAGTTCGTGACCCTACGCACGCCGCTGCCGGAAGTATTGTAAGCCGAACGCAAAGCGGTCTAGAATGGGCCACCCTCTCTGGCCCTGCCGCTTGGCGCATCTTCAGCGCCGCGGCAGCTCATCATTCAATTTATCAAGCATAGTGAAACCCATCCATGAATGAAAACGACAAACCGGAACCGGAAGATGAAACAGGCGGTTTTACGCGCCGCCGTTTCCTCGGCAGCGTGGTGGCGGCCGGCGCCACGCTGGCCTTGGCCGATTGCGCCAGCGACGGCAGCCAGCAGGTAGCCGACGCCAGCCAGGAAAAATTGCTGGACCGGCAGCTGCAGGCAGCGGTCAAGCACGTGGTGGTGATCTATGCGGAGAACCGCAGCTTCAATAACCTGTATGGCAATTTCCCTGGCGTGCAACGGCCGCTGGCGCAGGCCATGCAGAGCGGGCGCTACACGCAGCTGGACCGCGACGGCAAGACGCCGCTGCCGCAGCTGCCGAAGATCTGGGGCGGCCTGGTGCCGCAGGCGCAGCAGGTGGACGGCCAGCGCTATGCCATCACCGAAGAGCAGATCAGCGGCTTGCCGAACGCGCCGTTCAAGCTGAGCGATGCACAAGGCAAGCCCTTGCCGCAGGGCGTCATCACGCGCGACCTGTGGCACAAGTTTTACCAGAACCAGATGCAGATCAACGGCGGCAAGAACGACCAGTTCGTGGCCTGGGCCGATTCCGGCGGCCTCACCATGGGCCACTACGGCGAAACCGCCAGCAAGCTGCGCCTGTGGCAGCTGGCCGAGCAATATACCCTGTGCGACAATTTTTTCATGTCGGCCTTCGGCGGTTCCTACCTCAATCATATTTTCCTGATTTCCGGGCAGACCCCGTTCTATCCGGATGTGCACAACAGTCCGGCACGCCATAATGTATCGACGGTGGAGGGCGACGATCCCACGGGCACGCGCTTGAAACTGGACGACAAGAACCCGGCCTCGGCCATAGCCGGTCCGCCCAAATTCCTGCGCGACCGCGCCATCACGCCGGACGGCTATGCAGTCAATACCATGGCGCCGCCGTACCAGCCGAGCTTCGTCAAGCCGGCCAGGGGCGGCGATGCCGCCTATGCCGACGCCAGCGATCCGATGGTGCTGCCGCCGCAGACTTATCCCACCATTGGCGACCGCCTGTCCGAGAAAAACGTCAGCTGGAGCTGGTACTCCGGCGCCTGGCAAGCAGCGCTGGATGGCAAGGCCAACGACGATGCCGTGCCGAACTTCCAGTACCATCACCAGCCCTTCAATTATTTCAAGAGCTTCGCCCCGGGTACGACTGCGCGCGAGCTGCATCTGAAGGACGGCGGCCTGGGCGACGATCCTGCCACCAACAAATTCCTGGCCGATGTCGACGCCGGGCGCCTGCCGCAGGTCAGTTTCTACAAGCCGCAGGGCAATCTCAACCTGCATGCCGGCTACGCCGATGTCGAATCCGGCGACCGCCATATCGCCAACGTCATCGCCCATCTGCAGCGCGGGCCGCAGTGGCAGAACATGGTGGTGATCATCACCCACGATGAAAACGGCGGCTGGTGGGACCATGTGGCGCCGCCCAAAGGCGATCGCTGGGGGCCGGGTTCGCGAATACCTGCGACCGTCATTTCGCCGCATGCGAAGAAAGGTTTTGTCGACCACACCGTGTACGACACCACCTCGATCATGCGCTTCATCACGCGCGTGTATGGCTTGCGCAAGCTCGATGCCTTGGTGGCGCGCGACGTCGCCTTCCTGCAGAACCAGCAGGCGCCGCTGGGCGACCTGACCAATACTTTGAAATTGTCGTAGGGTGGGCACAACGTGCCCACGCGTGACGGTCATAAACGGAGTGTGGGCCTATGCAACGCCATAACAAGGCATGTGCGCGGAGTGAGTTCACGCGTGGGCACGCTGTGCCCACCCTACCATACCGTTATTGATTGAAGGAGTGAAATTTGGACCAGATAGAAATGATCATCCGGCTCTTGATAGCCGCAGCCCTCGGCAGCGTCATCGGCTTCGACCGCGAACGATTATCCTGGGCCGCCGGCCTGCGCACTCACATGCTGGTGTGCGTCGGTTCGGCGCTGGTGATGATCGTTTCCGCCTACGGTTTCCAGGAAGTGGTAGGCCGTCCCGGCTACGAACTTGATCCGTCGCGGATGGCGGCGCAGGTAGTCTCCGGCATCGGTTTCCTCGGCGCCGGTTCGATCCTGCTGCGCGGCGAAGTGATCCGCGGCCTGACCACGGCGGCCAGCCTGTGGTCGGTGGCCGCGGTCGGCCTGGCGGTGGGCGGCGGGCTGTATATCGCGGCAGCGGCGGCTACGCTGATCATCCTGATCATCCTGGCCGGCCTCAAGCCGCTGGAAAAGCGTTTCTTCATCGCTCGTCAGCGGCGCGAGGTGCGCCTGGTGGTGCGGCGCGGCGCCTTGACCTTCCAGATGTTCGGCCAGTTGCTGGATAAAGGCACGGCGCAGATCGAGCAGTTTGTCGTCGAGCAGAACACCAATGACGCCGACATCGAAGAAGTCACGGTGGCGCTGCTGCGGGTGTTGCCGAGCGAATTCGACGCCATCTTGCTGAAGCTGAAAGCGCTGCCCGATGTGCATGAGGTGAGTGAAATCCGCTTGCCGTAGCGCTTGCCTTCAGCAATCACCGCAATCTCCGCGTTCGTCTCAGCTGGGCTGGCTCATGCCTTGCGCCGGAATTTCAGGAAATCATCGTATATCGGCACGATGGCCAGGCACATCAAGGTCGCGGCCAGCGGCGCGGTGGCGATGAAGCCGACCTGCTTGAAGCCCATGGCGCCGATCAGGCCGCCGCTGAAAAACAGCGACACCAGCGTCGTCAGCAGCCGCAGTTTGTCGCGGTCGCCGAGCACGTCAGGCTGGTCCTGGCTGGGCTTGATCCTGTTCCAATACAGCAGTTTGCCGAGTTCGATGCCGATGTCGGTCACCATCCCGGTAATATGGGTGGTGCGGATTTCCGCCTTGGAAATCTTGGTGATGATGGCATTCTGCAAGCCCATGATGTAGCACAGCAGTATCACCGTGATCGGCACGAACAGCCATTTATGGCCCTCCAGATTGCCGCCCAGCAGCCCAAACAGCAGTAGCAATGCGGCTTCCAGCATCAACGGCAGCGCGTATTCCGCGTGCAGCGCCTGGCGCCGTCCCCAGTTGATCAGCAGCGCCGAACTCATCGCGCCCGCCAGAAACGCCAGCAGGCTAGCCAGGCTGGCCAGCATCAGTCCGATCGATCCCAGCGCCAGATTGTCCGCCATCGAAGAGACGATGCCCGACATGTGCGAGGTGTATTGGCCGACTGCGAGAAAGCCGCCGGCATTGATCGCTCCTGCAATAAACGACAGGAAATAGGCCAGGTGGCGGTTCGCTTGCTGGCTGCGATCCTTGCCGGTCAGTTTTCTCAGATAGGGAATAGGCATGACTTACGATTCTTTGCGGGGCGACAAGCTGATACTACGCTGTTGTGCGCGCAGTGGGCCGATCAAGAATCGCTGGACGTAGCCGGTAACGGCCATGCCGGCATCCGGCCACGCGCCTGGGCCGATTAAAACCAGACCCGGGGGCCTCAATCAGGGAATATTCCTACAGTTATCTATTCGTCATTAGTTGTCTATTTATATATACTATTCATTGGCCGTCCGTGGCTACGTCAGCTTTTCCCTGCATAGCGCGGCATCAGCACCGGGAAACAGCGCAGCGGAAGCAGTATCCGCAGCGATCATCCCGATTTCAATCAATAGAGGATATGGCATGAGAAAAATGGTATTGATCGCCGGCATGCTGAGCGGCATCGCCGGCGCCGCGCAGGCGCAAAGCAATGTGGTCATCTACGGCATCGTCGACCTGGGACTGAATTTCACCAATAACGCCGGCGGCAACCGTGCCTATCAGATGGAAAGCGGTTATCCCTCCGGCAGCCGGATCGGCGTCAAGGGCAAGGAAGACCTGGGCGGCGGCCTGAGCGCCGTGTTCCAGCTGGAGAACGGCTTCGACGCCGACACCGGCGGCTTGGGTCAGGGTGGCCGCCTGTTCGGACGGCAAGCATTCGTCGGCCTGTCCAGCAAGCAGCTTGGCACGCTGACGATGGGACGCCAGTATGATTCCGTGGTGGATTTCCTGGGCCCGCTGACTGCCAGCGGCAACTGGGGCGGCTACCTGTTCTCGCACCCGTTCGACAACGACAATACGGATAATTCCTTCCGCGTCAATAACACCGTCAAATACACCAGCGCAGACTATGGCGGCTTCAAGTTCGGCGGCCTGGTCGGGCTGGGCGAGACCGCCGGCGCGCAACGGAACAATATGACTTATAGCCTTGGCGCCCAATACGTCAATGGCCCGTGGGCAGTGGCTGCGGCCTACATGAGCAATATGCTGCCAGGCGCCAGCGCCACAGGTTCGATTGCCGAGAATGACGCCAATTTCCTCGCCTACCAGCAGCGCACCGCCGGCGCCGGCATCAATTACACGGTGAGGAACGCCACCTATGGCTTCGTCTATTCCAACACCAATTTCACCAATCCGCTCTCATCGGTCTATGTCGGTCCGATTACGCCCGCGTTTGGCAGCCTCAACCGGCTGGTGTTCAACAACTATGAACTCAACGCCAAGTATCAATTGACGCCGGCGCTCTCGCTGGCCGCGATGTACACGTTTACCCAGGGTAAATTCAATACCTCGGAAGCCAATTTCAAACCCAAGTGGCATACCTTGGGCCTGATGGCTGACTACGAGTTGTCCAGGCGGACTGACGTATATGCGCAAGCGGTTTACCAGCAAGTTGCCGGCAAAGACACCGGTTCCGTGCTGGACCGTGCCTATATTCCTGGCGCGACCGATGTTTCGTCGGCTGCGCGGCAAGGGATGCTGCGCCTGGGGCTGCGTCACAAATTCTGAGTCTGTCTCTAACCTGGAAGGGATGTACGCAAGGTTTTCCCGTGCGTCCATCCCCCTTTCTCATATCCCGGAAAGGTGGCGTCAGCTGGCGCCGCTTATTGCTCCACGATCGTCGATGGTTGGCGTCGTTTCAGCACAAATCAGGGTAATTCGCACGATGATAATTTCCAAATATTAATAAAATTGATATTTGGAAATGTGTAGTTTTTAACTATTTATGTAAGTACTCCGCTTGTTGTTCGACAAAAGTCGGGAATTGACATCGACTCAGCACAAATTGGGTCATTCCCTTGGTCATAGTTGACATCTATTTTATTAATTGATATTTAAAATTTGATAGATTAAAACTATTTGTGCAAATATTGCACTACGCATTTTTGCGTAGAAAAAACAGGAGAACTAGGCATGAATTTCTTAAAGACCCGCGCAATTGCGCAACTGGGTGCGATTGGTCTGAGCACCTTGCTGGCAGGAGCCGTCACCGCACAAACCATGACGCGCGACAACGGCGCACCCGTTGGCGACAATCAGAATTCGGAGACCGCAGGGCCGGATGGTCCAACCTTGCTGCAAGACGCGCACCTGATCGAAAAACTGCAACGCTTCGACCGCGAACGTATTCCTGAACGGGTGGTGCATGCGCGCGGCACCGGCGCGATTGGTGAGTTTGTCGCGGCTGGAAACCTGTCGCAACTGACGCGCGCCAGCCTGTTTGCCGAGGCTGGTAAAAAGACCAGGGTATTCGTGCGCTTTTCTACCGTCATCCATCCCAAGGGCTCGCCGGAAACCCTGCGCGATCCGCGCGGCTTCGCCACCAAGTTCTACACCGACCAAGGCAACTGGGACCTGGTCGGCAACAATCTGCCGGTCTTCTTCATCCGCGATGCCATCAAGTTTCCGGACATGGTGCATTCCCTGAAGCCGTCGCCGGTCACTAATGCGCAAGACCCGAACCGTTTCTTCGATTTCTTCAGCCACCAGCCGGAGAGCACCAACATGCTGACCCGGGTGTATTCCGATCTCGGCATCCCGGCTTCCTACCGCATGATGGACGGCAATGGCGTGCATGCCTACAAGATGGTCAACGCCCAGAACCAGGTGCGCTACGTGAAATTCCACTGGAAGAGCCTGCAGGGCGAAAAGAACCTGACCCGCGCCGAGGCGGCACGCGTGCAGGGCGAGGACTTCAACAACCTGACCGACGATCTGTACGCAGCAATCAAGCGCGGCGACTTCCCCAAATGGGATCTGTACGTGCAGATCCTGAAACCGGAAGAGCTGGGCAAATTCAAGTTCGATGCGCTGGACGCCACCAAGATCTGGCCCGATGTCCCTGAGACCAAAATCGGCACCATGACCTTGAACAAGGTGCCGGACAATTTCTTTGAAAGCACTGAGATGGTGGCGTTTGCGCCGTCCCATCTCGTACCCGGTATCGAAGCCTCTGAAGACCGTCTGCTGCAAGGACGCATGTTCTCGTATGCCGATACGCAGCTGCACCGACTGGGTCCCAACAACCAGCTGATCCCGGTCAACCAGCCCTTGGTGAAAGTGAATAACTACAATACCGACGGCGCCGGCGATACTGGCAAGCGCAGCGGCGATGTCAATTACCAGCCATCGCGGCAAAGCGGCAGCGCAGTCGACGATCCCGCCTACAAGTCGGTGCAGACGCCGCTGTCGGGCAGCACGCAGCAGGCCGCCATCGCCAAGACCGACAACTTCAGCCAGGCCGGCAGCTTCTACCGTTCACTGTCGAAGCAAGACCGGGAAAACCTGATCGGCAACCTGGCGGCGGATCTGGGGCAGGTCAAGGATGTGGAAACCAAACAGATCATGCTGAGTCATTTCTACAAGGCAGATGTGGATTACGGGACGCGCCTGACGGTGGCGGTCAAAGGTGACTTAGGTGATGTGAAGCAACGCGCGCAAAAGCTGGCCGAGTAGGGCTGCACCGGATCCCTGGCAATCTCGATGATTGCATTGCTGGGGAAGCTTTGGCAAATGAACGGGCGGGCATGCCGCATGACATGCCCGCCCGCTGACGATCTGACAAATATCTACCCGAATCTTAAGTTCGGATCGGCTGCAAAACCGCTGTTTATTTGAACGTGTAACGCATGTTCACGTAAAAATAACGGCCGACCAGGTCATTGATGCTCTGTACGAAATCGTCCTTATACGCCGTGTTGGCATATACCGGACCCTTGTCGAACACGTTGTTGACGCCAAAATTCAAGGTCATGTTGCGGTTGACCTTGGTATTCACGTTCAGATCCCATACGGTAAAGGAACCGATGCGTGCATTGGTGACGGCCGGATCCTGGGTATGGGTCGGATCGTCGATGTTCAGCGTGCTGGCCTGAGTCCGGGCAGTCAAGGCAAGTTCCGTATTGGAATACTCATAGGCGGTACGGAAGGAGTTGCTCCAGCGCGGATGATAGATGGAATCCAGGCGGCTTTGCGGCGCCGTACCCGGCGTGATGCTCTGCTTGTAGGTCAAGGTGTAGTCGTTTACCTCGCGGAATTTCAGCTTGCCCCAGCCGGCCAGCGACAGTTCGTAGGACAGGTCGATATCCAAACCCTGGATGTCGGTTTTGCCGACATTGATGTAAGGAGTAGTGACGCTGTTGATGCGCCCCTTGGTCAAGCCCGGATACCGGGCTTCCAGCGCCGGATTGCGTGGATCGCGTCCGACCAGTGAGGCGTAGCCCGGAATGATGTCTTCATTGTCGACGATGTATTGCGGGTCCAGCGCCTGGATCGTGTTGCGCTGCTTGATCGCATACCAGTCGACCGATGCCGACAAGCCTTTGAGCGGCTGCAGCACCATGCCGAGCGAGTAGTTGTTGGCTTTCTCGGCTTTCAAGTCCGGATTGCCGACCGCATACTGGCGCGGGCTGTAGCTGCAGTTTGCGCCGGTATAGCCGAGTGGCCGGCAACGCGCCCAGTCAGCAATGCCGTTGGCATAGCCTGCCGTGGTCGAGCTGACTTCGGGCAAGGTCGGCGCCTTGAACGATGTCGTGGCGGAGCCTCGCAGCAGGATTTCCTTGCTGGGGCGCCAGGCCAGTGCAATTTTCGGATTGAAGGAATTGCCGAAGTCGCTGTAGTGGTCGCCGCGCACAGCCAGCTGCATTTCGAGCTGTTTCATCAATGGCACATTGAATTCGCCATACAGCGAATAGATCGAGCGGCTGGCGTTGCTGGCAGTAGCGCCTGCGTTGACGATATTGCCGGCGACATTGAGCGGGTCAGGGCGGTCGTCGATCGATTCGTGGCTCGCTTGCGCACCCCAGGCGAAACCGACCGGTGCACCGTTAAAGGAAAACAATTCCGGCGCGGACATCTTCCAGTCCAGGGTTTCCAGACGCGAGACCGCCACCCGTTCGGTGGTGGTCAGCATCGGATCGACGACGCTGGCTGGATTCCAGTAGGCAAACGGATCGTAGCCGCCCTTGCCGAGCAGGCCGTTTTGCAAAGAGGCCGTCGAGACATCTTTGAGGACGGAATTGGAGGCAGCGTCCTTGAGGCGGTTCTGGTTCAGGCTGAGCGCGCCTTCGCTGTCCCAGTTGCCGATCTGGCCGCGCCATCCGCCTACCAGACGGATAGTGTCGCTGGTGATTTTATTGACGGTTGGCGGCGCTTCATAGATGGCGCGGTACACGCGCAGCTGATCGCCGGGCGTGAATCCTTGCAGGGAACCGTCCGGGCTTGGCCCTGGCAGGTTGGCCAGGCCGGGATTGGTGGAGCCGGCAGTTTTGCCGATGAATTGCGAATCAAAGCTCGGCAAAGCATACTGGACGCTGGTTTCGCTGTGATTGAAACTGGCTTCGCCGAACAGTTCGTCCTGGCCGCTGAGCCGTTTTGTAAAGATTGCAGAAATCCCGCCGCGCAAGATCTTTGGCGACAGCTGCACCGTCTGGTTGTTGAAGCAGCGCGTGTCGCCGGTGCCGCTGCTGACGCCAACCGTGCCGCGGCAGCCGGGTATGGGAAAGCCTGGTTCGCCGGTCGTGTAGTCGTTGAGGCTACCCAGGTAGCGATCGATGCTACGGTTATCGCTGCCGCCAAAGCGGCTGAAATCGCGATTGGCGGTGGCGTCGTGCTTATCGCTCTGCAAAGGATTGCGGCGGAACACGTCGACCGTCAACAGCAGGTTCTGGCCATCCTTGTCGAGGTCGCCCCAGCCGGCAGTGACGCTGGCGCTGGCTGTGCCGCCGTCGCCTTTTTCATTGGTGCCCAGATTGGCTGTGCCCTCGACACCTTGATAGTTTCTTTTGGTTTTGAAGTTGATTACACCGGCCACTGCATCCGATCCATAGATCGCGGATGCGCCGTCGCGCAGGATTTCAACCGATTCAATCGCTGCCAGCGGCAGGTTGTTCAGGTCGACGAAGGAGTTTTCGGCGCCGTCCGCGAAGCCATAGTTCGCCAGGCGGCGGCCGTTCAGCAGGATCAAGGTATATTTTGCATCCAGACCACGCAGACCGACCGAGGCGGCGCCTTGGGCGAAAGATGTGTTGCTGTTGCCGTCAAGACCGACCGAAACCGAGGGCAGCTTGCTCAACAGTTCCAGGACAGTGCTGGCCCCCGATTTCTCGATTTCCTCGCGCTTGATTACTTCAACCGCGGTCGGCCCTTCTTTGTTGATGCGGGAAATATTTGAACCAGTAATCGTGATGCGTTCAAGACTGTCGGGGGAAGGGGTGGTTTGATCTGCGCCGAAGGCGACGGGGTTGTGAGCGAGGCAAATTGCTGCAACAGCTGATGCCAAAAACTTCTTCTTCATCTGAAAGCTCTCCACTTTATTTATAAGGAAATGATCAATTTCGCTTCATGCTTTTTTTACGGCCAATTCGATAAATTCGCCGCGCAGCATGTTTTCGTTTTGTTTTGCCGGAGTGGACTGTGTGTGTCCAATCGACAAGCGGTGACCCGTACCTTGCAACGGTTTGGGGCATCGCCATTTCATTTTGTATCAGTTTGAGAGCCGATGTAACGCGCCTGAAATATTTTACTATTTACGTTGTTTTATTTTCCGTGCGGCACAATTTTCTCGCGAAATGTGATAAATAAATTCCTTTAAAGCAATAAATGTAAAATGAATTTCTTTTGTAAATAGACGATTATTTAGTCAATTAGACGAAGATTGGCGAAGTTTTGCGATAATTGATAATTACCTAGCAAAAAATAACCTATTACTCTTGTGTCATGAATGTAAAATGCAAAAAGTCCGTGTCGCTGGCGATTACTTGTGGTTTTTTACAGAAAAAATTGCCCGTGCAAGCAGGGCCGCGCTGCCTATACTGTGCATACGGCGCCAGGATAAAGATCGCGTCGCCGGATAGTTTTGCCGCTATCCGCAATTTTGTTTAACATTGGAAAACATGGAAATCGAATTAAAATTATTGCTGGATCCGGCCGATGTAAACCGCTTCCGGCGCCATCCCTTGTTAAAAAAACATGCGGTCAATAAGCCACAGTCGCGGCAACTGGACAGCGTTTATTTCGATACCCCTGAGCTCTACCTGAAACAGAATCACACCGCTTTGCGTGTGCGCCGGGTCGGCAGGCGCCTGATACAAACCTGTAAAAGCGGCGGCCAGGTAGCGGCCGGCTTGCACCAGCGCCCGGAGTGGGAGTCGGAGATCCATGGCGCCAGGCCTGACCTGCCGGCCTTGCTTGGACTGATCGAGACCGGTTCGGCGGTGGCCGGGCTGATGTCCGCGCCGGCGCTGGCCGAGCGGCTGCAGCCGGTGTTCGCGACACGCTTCCGGCGCACCATATGGTTGCTGCGTTTGCCTTCCGGCGCTGAGATCGAACTGGCGCTGGACCAGGGAGAAGTGGTCCATGGCGACCAGACGATTCCGATCAGTGAAATCGAGCTGGAATTGAAAGCCGGCGATTCTGCCAGCCTGTTCGATGTCGCCCTTGAACTGCAAAACAGCCTGCCTCTGCGCAGCGCTAATATCAGCAAGGCGGAGCGCGGCTATGCCTTGCATACGCCGCAAGCACCGGCTGTCGTGAAAGCGCAGCCGCTCAAGCTGTCGCTGGCACTGACACTGGAGCAGGGTTTCCAGCAACTGTTGTACAACTGCCTGGCGCAGATACAGGGTAATGAAGACGGCGTCATGCATGGCGGCGATCCGGAGCATTTGCATCAGATGCGGGTCGGGCTGCGGCGCTTGCGCGCGGCGCTGGGACTGTTCAAGAAAATCATCCAGACGCCGCCGGAGATCGCCGCACAGCTGCGCTGGCTGGCAGGCCTGCTGGGGCCGGCGCGCGACTGGGAAGTGCTAGCGTCTGCCACCCTGAGCGATGCTGCCGAAAATAGCCGGCATGCGCCGCAGCTAGAACATCTGCGGCAGCATACCGTCAGCGAGGCAGGCAAGCACCGTCAAGCGGCTGCCAATGCCCTGGCTTCCCGTGCCTATGCCAGATTGCTGCTGTCGCTGGGAAGCTGGCTGGAAGGGCGGCGCTGGCGCCAGCAGCAAAGCGCTGAGCAGATTGCCGCGCTGTCGATGCCCTTGAAGAAATTCGCGCGCAGCAAGCTGGCCAAGTTGCAGAGCAAGCTGCTGGCGCGCGGCAAGGGCATCAAGCGCCAAGGGCCGGCAAAACGGCATCGCCTCAGGATCGCCGCCAAGAAAGCACGCTACGCCGCGGAATTCTTTGAATCGTATTTTCCACCCAAGCGCATGCGATCCTATGTGCAAGGGCTGAGCGAGTTGCAAGACATGCTGGGCGTTTCGAATGACCGCAATGTCGCCAACGGGCTGCTGCGGCAGATCGCAGAACAGCGGCCCGAGCTGGAGCCGCACTGCGAGCTGGCGTTGGACCTGCTGGACGACAGCGGCAGGCAGCACGCGGCAAAAATCAGGCGGACCTGGCGCCGATTCGGTGGAATAAGGCCGCCAGCCAAGGCAGGCTGAGTCCGATAACTTGGTCCTCGGGGCTGTTTGATGCGAAAATACGCCCGCCTAGTGTAGTGCTGCGCATGTAATGGCGCTTAAGAAATGGTGTATTTTTGCGCCAGGCTAGGCGTAAACCGGAGCGATAGTGGGCTATCGCGAGGATTTACAACGACGCATGGCGCAAAAAGACACCGTTTATTAAGTGTCATTATGTGCGCAACACTGCACTAACTCTTCCTGTAACGTGGTGGATGAAGGAGAGCGAGGCAGGAAACACGGGAGTTAATCATGACCTACGAAGAATATCTGGATGAAGTCACGACCTTGATGGTCGAACTTTACGACCTCAAGGACGATGCCGCGATCAAGTACGTGATGCGGGCGCAAGCGGCTGACTTTTTTACCCTGCACGACGACGACCCGGCCATGCGTACGCTGGAACGCGCACGGGCAGACGCCAAGACCATTTACGAACAGCGCAACAAGTCGCGTCCCGAACTGTATCGCAAATAAATGAAGATCAAGGCATACATACATGACTGAATCCATCCGCCTGGCGAAACAGCTCGCCGACCAGCTTTCCTGCTCGCGCCGCGAAGCCGAACAATATATCGAAGGTGGCTGGGTCAAGGTTGACGGCGTGCTGGTGGAAGAACCCGGACAGCGCATCGGCGCAGGGCAGCAGATCGAATTGCTGCCGGAGGCCACGCTGGAGCCGCAAGATCCGGTTACCATCTTGTACCATAAGCCGGCCGGACTGAATCTGTTCGCCGAGACGCCGGTGGCTGAGCTGGCGGCGCGCCTGGTGGCAGCCGACAAACGGGCGGCCGACGACCGTGCCGAACTGCGCTTTCTCAAGCGCCACCTGAACAACCTGAACCTGATCGAGCCGCTGGAGACGCTGGCTAGCGGCCTGCTGATTTTCAGCCAGGACTGGCGGGTGACGCGCAAGCTGGTCGACGATGCCGCCAAGATCGAACACGAATTCATCGTCGAGGTGAGCGGCGACATCATTGCGGACGGCTTGAAGCTGTTGAACCACGGTTTGAGTTTCAACCGCAAGCCGCTGCCGCCGATCAAGGTCAGCTGGCAGAACGAAAAACGCCTGCGCTTCGCCCTCAAGGCGCCGCAACGCGGCTTGCTGGTGCACATGTGCGAGCAGGTCGGGCTGCAGGTGGTGGCAATCAAGCGCATCCGCATCGGCCGCCTGCCGATGGCCAGCCTGGCGGTTGGCGAGTGGCGCTATCTGCTGGGCTACGAACGGTTTTAGGCCCGGTTAGCGCGGGCTGATTGAGCGGCTAGGCTGTTTAAAAATGCGGCAGCCATTGCCGCAGCTGCGAAACCAGATACAGCAACAGGCCGATCAGGCCGCCGACGATAGTGCCGTTGATGCGTATCCATTGCAGGTCCTTGCCGATGTTCAGTTCAATCTGCCGCGCCATTTCCCGGCTGTCCCAGTTTTTGACGGTATCGCTGATATGGCGGGTCAGGAAGTCGGCAAAGTCGGGCGCCATGTTCTTTGCCGCCTCTTCCAGATGCTGGTTGACGGACTGCCGGAATGCAGGATCGTCCGCCAGCGTCTTGCCCAGCCAATGGCCGGCGGCGACAATGTTCCGGTGCAGCCGCGAGTCGCTGCGGGCCAGATCTTCTTTCAACCAGCTGCGCAGCGATCCCCACAGGGTTTTCAGGTAGAGATAGAGGGTAGGGTCGTTGAGCAGGTAGGCTTTGATCTGTTCGCCTTTGGCGAGGAATTCCGGATCCTCCTTGAGCTGCTCGATGAAGCGCTTGGTGAAGACGTCGAACCTGCCGCGCAAGGCATGGTTTTTGTTGCCGCTGATCTCGGCAATCAGGCGGCTCACTGCATTGACGGCAACATCCGCGCCTTGCCGGCCTAGCCATTCGGATGGCAGGACCTTCTCTTTCAAGGGATGGTCTTGCTTGAGCCAGACCACGATTTCGCCGGCGATCAGTTCTTGCGTATCGGGACTGTTCAACAGCCCGGCGCACTGCCGCAGCGCTTCATCCAGCAGAGCCTGATGGCGGCCGTCTTTGGTCAGCTGGTCGAGAATCACGCCGGCCGATTGCGACAGGTCGATTTTTTCCAGCGCCACGTGCAGCGCCCTGGTCATGAAGCGCTGCACCGGAGCGTCTTCGATGAAGTCCAGCATGCGTGCGGCTTCCCGCAGCAGATGGCGGCCGAAGTTCTCGGTATTGTCGGGGCCGCTGAGCCAGGCGGAAAGCAGCTTGGCCGGATCGTGCTTGCGGATCAGCCCGGCGATCGACTCGACATCGAAGAATTTATCCTTGACGAACAATGCCAGGTTGTCGGCGATCTTGTCTTTGTTCCTGGGAATGATGGCGGTATGGCGCGACAGCAGCGGGATCGGTATCCGCCGGAACAGGGCGTGCACCGCGAACCAGTCGGCCAGCGCGCCCACCATCGCCGCTTCTGAGACGGCTTTGACCAGGTCTGGCCAGAAACCGCCGGGCAGCAGCAGCGTGACAACAAACACGGCGCTGGCGACGCCCAGGAACAGCAGCGCCAGATGCTTGGATTTCGCCAGTTCCTGCTGTTTATCGATCATGGCTGCCGTACTGTGCCGTCAACCCTGGCAAGCCGGTGCGGCGCCGTTCTTGAATGTACCGACGCTGGCAGCGATGGCGCCGGCGGCATCGGCCACGGTGCGCTGCACGCCCAGCACCAGGGCGTCGATGCCGGCAGCGACCGGTTCCGCTACTGTCAACTGACAGGCGCTGGTCTTGGCATTGTCCGAGCGGGTGACGGTCCAGCCGTAGGTGGCTTGCACTTTGTCGCCGGGGGCGGCATCGAATTCGCGCAACTCGATGGCGATGCGGTAGACCGGCTGGTCGGTCGGCCTGCCGGAGCGGCTGACGTCGGTTGCGCCCAGGCGGCTGGCGATGGCGCTGGCGAGCGCATCGCGCAATTCGTTGTTGAAGGGCGAGGACCAGCGCTCCTGCTCCAGGATGTCAACCCGGGTGCCGGCATTGGCGCCGCTGCTGCGCACCACCAGTTGCGGCCGCGCCAGGCGCTCCGGCAAGGCGATGGGCGAGACTTCGATAAACAGTTTGGCATTTTGCGCTACCGCCGGGATTGCAGCCGGCGGCGCCGACAGCGTATAGAAGCGTGTCGGGCTGGAGGCGCAGCCGGCCAGGGCCAGCGTTGCAGCTACTGTCGCCGCTGCGAATATGGCGCCGCGCGCGCGGCTTGCTGTGGTCTTGGTCGTCATCATTTATTGCTTTCTTCTTGCTTGCCGCGGATCAGTGACTCCGGATGGCGTTCCAGGTAATCGGTCAGGATGCGCACCGAAGCGGCCGAACGCGTCAGTTCCTGCAGCGTCTGGCGGATATCCTGCTGCAGCGGCGAGTTGTCGGACAGGGTGCGGTCGGCGTTGTCCAGCGTCTTGCGCACGTCTTTCATCGCCGCCATGATTTCCGGCGCCACGTCGTTATTCAGGCTCTTGGTCAACTGCTCGGCATTGAGCAGAGTACGGTTCATGGTGCCGATGGTTTTTTGCAGGTCGGCGGCGATCTGGTCGAACGGCACCTTGCTCAGCTTTTTGGCGATCTCGGCGATCTGCGACTGGATTTCATCCAGGCTGTTCGGAATCGTCGGCAACACTACCACCGAAGTCGAATTGTCGAGTTTCACTGGCGGCGCTTTCGGGAAAAAGTCGAGCGCGATATACAGTTGCCCGGTCAGCAGGTTGCCGGTGCGCAGCTGCGCCCGCAAACCGCGGCCGACCATGTATTCCAGCCGCTGTTTGGCGGTGTAGGTGGAATGGCGCTCATCCTCGGCGTACTTGCGGCCCAAACGTTCCGGATAGATCTGCACCGCGACCGGCATCTGGAATTCACGCTGCTTGGCATCATACTCGATACCTATCGACTTGACCTCGCCCAGCACCACGCCGCGGAAGTCGATCGTAGTGCCCGGCGTCAGGCCGCGCAGCGACTGATTGAAATACATGATCACGGTTTCCGACGGGCCATCGGGTTCCTTCAAGGCGGTTTCTTCGTCCGGCGCCAGGTTGAAGGTGGTGTTTTCCTTGGCCTTGATGCCCAGCTCATCGTCCGGCGACTGGAAGGCGATGCCGCCCAGCACCACGGTCGCCAGCGATTGCGTGCGCAGCTTGAAACCGCTGGCGTTGATCTGCATGTCGAAGCCGCTGGCGTGCCAGAAGCGGGTGTTGACGCCGATGAACTTGTCGTAGGGCGCATCGATGAAAATGCGCAAGGTCACGCCTTTGCCGTCTTCATCCAGGTCGTATGCGGCCAGCTGGCCGACCTTGATGCGGCGGAAATAGATCGGCGAGCCGATGTCCAGCGAGCCGATGTCGGTGGCGTGCAGCATGTACTGCTTGCCGCTGGCGTCGAGCCGGACGATAGGCTGCACTTCCAGACCGGTGAATTCGTCCTTTTTGTCCTTGGCGGTGCCGGCGTCGGCGCCGATGTAGGCGCCCGACAGCAAGGTGCCCAGTCCGGAAACGCCAGAAGCCGCCACCCGCGGCCGCACCACCCAGAAGCGGGTGTCTGCGGCGGTGAAGCTTTCCGCTTCCTTCGACAGCTGGACGTTAGCCAGTACGTGCGAGCGGTCCTTGCTGAGGGTGATGGTCTGTACCAGGCCGATGTCGACATCCTTGTACTTGACCTTGGTCTTGCCTGCTTCCAGGCCTTCGGCGGTGCGGAAGGTGATCGTGATCGACGGCCCGCGTTCAACCAGGATCTTGACCACCAGCGTCAGGCCGACCACGGCGGCGACGATAGGAATCAGCCAGATCAGCGACGGCAGCCAGTCGCGTTTGCGGCTCAGCTTCGGCGCGGGCAGGGGCGGCAGGGAGGGCGCCGGGGTGTTTTCATCGCTCATCTTGTGCTTTCACTTTTTTGCTTACTTATTTTTTGACTTGTTTGTCAATTCTGTTGCTTTGTTGCCGCTTTGTTGTCGCTTTGTTGTCGATTTTTGCGCAAGACGGTGCGGCCTGTCGTCCCAGGTGAGGCGCGGATCGAAGCTGAGCGCAGCCAGCATGGTCAGCACCACCACCGAGGCAAACGCCACCACGCCGAAACCGGCGGTGATCTTGGCGAAACCTTCAATCTGCACCAGTCCCGCCAGCAGCGACACCACGAACACGTCCAGCATCGACCAGCGGCCGATGATTTCCACCAGGCGGTACAGTTTGGCGCGTTGCAGGCGGCGCCAGCGGCTTTGGTTTTGCGCGGTCGCCGTCAGCAGGATCAGCGAGGCCAGCTTGAACAGCGGCACCAGGAAACTGGCGATGAAGATAATCGCCGCCAGTTCCCAGGAACCGGATACCCAGAAATAGATGACGCCGCTCATGATGGTGTCTTGCTGCACGCCTAGCAGGGTCTTGGTGACCATCACCGGCATCAGGTTGGCGGGAATGTACATGATGCAGGCGGCGATCAGCAGCGCCCAGCTGCGCATGATGCTGTGCGGCTTGCGCATGTGCAGCGCGGTGCCGCAGCGCTGGCAGTCGTCATCTTCGGCCACATCCTGCCATACCGTGCCGCAGTGGTGGCACGACATCATGCCCAGGCTGGCGGCGGTGTGCTCCGGCAGGTCTTCGTCGCCGGCAACGATGATCGGATCATCCGCTTCGATGGCGCCGCTGCTCATGGCGATTCCTGTGCGCTGCTGTCGGCAAACGCCATCTGCCAGAAGCGGCGCGGATTGAAGGAAACCACCGCCGTCAACAATACGGTCAGGACCCCGAAGGCCCACAGTGCGACGCCAGGCAGCACGGTGGCCATGTTCGAAAGCTTGACCACCGCCACCAGCACGCCCAGCAGGAATACTTCCACCATGCCCCAGGGGCGCAGGTTTTGCATGGCGTGCACCAGCCAGCGGAAGCCGGGCGGGGTGCGATCGCTGCGTAGCGTTAACAGCAAGTACAGCAAAAACAGCAGCTGCAGCAGCGGAAACAGGATGGTGGTCGCCAGCACCAGCATGGCTACCAGCGACATGCCTTCAGCGCTTAGCGACAGCACGGCGCCGAACAGCGTGGTCTGGCTGCGCAGGCCCTGCAGCTCGATTTCGACGATGGGAAAGCTGTTGGCGATCAGGAACATGATCAGGCTGGCCACGGTCAGCGGCAGGATGCGTTCGCGCTGGCGGCCGTCGTCGCGGTCCAACTCGGTGCCGCAGCGCGGACAGTGGGCGATTTCGCCGCGGCGCAGCTGCACCTTGCGGTATAGGGCATCGCATCCTTCGCAAGCAATCAGGTCGGGGACTTCGCGCATTGATAGTCTTAGGTTTGAGTAGATGAGATTCTAACAATAAATCCCCTCAAACACGGGGCAAACTGTTGAAAACGCCGGTTTAATCCCTATTTACGAGACAGGGAGCGGTTTGCAAGGGCCGCCGTCAAACGGATATTTTCGAATAATCGTAAAATGGCGCGTATACCTAGCATTGTTAAACCACATATTAATTGCGGGCATGTCATTTATGCAATGGCATGCCTTTTATTCACTCTGAACCTATCTGATGAGCACCACTAATAATAAAGGCAATCTATCTGCCGCCTCAGGCTATCAAGCGCTGGAATATGTGACCTCGTGCGCGCTGCCGACGCCATGGGCGACTTTCCAGCTGCACGCATTCATCGAACACAGCACCGGCAAAGAACACCTGGCCATGACTCTGGGCGAAGTCAACGATGGCGCGCCGGTACTGGCGCGCGTCCATTCCGAGTGCCTGACCGGCGATGCATTGTTCAGCCAGCGCTGCGATTGCGGCGCCCAGCTTGAAGGCGCCTTGCAAAAGATCGCCGCCGAAGGGCGCGGCGCCATCTTGTATCTGCGTCAGGAAGGGCGCGGCATCGGCCTGATCAACAAGCTGCGCGCCTATCATTTACAGGATGGCGGCGCCGATACGGTGGAAGCCAACCAGCAACTCGGCTTTGCCGCGGATCTGCGCGACTACAGCCTGTGCGAAACCATGCTGGAACACCTGGATATCACCGCGCTGCGGCTGATGACCAACAATCCGCGCAAGGTAGCGGCGCTGCAGAAAATCGGCATCAACGTGGTCGAACGGATTCCACTGATGCTCAATCGTAATCCTTTCAATAGCAAATACCTGGACACCAAAGCGGCCAAGCTCGGGCACTTGCTGCCGGTCGACGGCATGGAGCAGGACCTCGACGAAAACGAGCTGTAAGCGCCGGCCGGGCAGCGCTGCCCGGCCCGGGAGCGGCTGTCAGTGCCTGGCGTTCCCCACATGCTTGGCATTGATCACGGCGTCGGTTACATTGGCCGGCGCCTCGGCGTAATGCTTGAACTCCATCGTGTACGTAGCGCGGCCCTGGGTCAGCGAGCGCAGCGTGGTGGAGTAGCCGAACATCTCAGCCAGAGGCACTTCGGCGCGCACGATCTTGCCGACGCCGCCCGGGATGTCGTCCATGCTCTGGATCATGCCGCGCCGCGACGACAGGTCGCCGATGACGTCGCCCATTTTTTCTTCCGGCGTTTCCACCTCGACCGCCATCATCGGTTCCAGCAGCGCCGGGCTGGCCTGGCGGCAGCCATCCTTGAACGCCATCGACGCCGCCATGCGATAGGCGTTTTCGTTGGAATCGACATCGTGCGAGGAACCGAAGAACAGGGTGACCTTGACATCCACCACCGGATAGCCGGCCAGCACGCCGGTGGCCAGGGTTTCGCGCACGCCTTTTTCCACCGCCGGGATATATTCGCGCGGCACCGTGCCGCCCTTGATGGCGTCGACGAATTCAAAGCCTTTGCCGTGCGGCTGCGGTTCGATTTTCAGCACCACGTGGCCGTACTGGCCGCGCCCGCCCGACTGCTTGATGAACTTGCCTTCGCTCGATTCGCATACCTTGCGGATGGTTTCGCGGAATGCCACTTGCGGTTTGCCGACCGAGGCGTCGACGCCGAATTCGCGGCGCATGCGTTCCACCAGCACTTCCAGGTGCAACTCGCCCATGCCGGAAATGATGGTCTGGCCGGATTCCTCGTCGGTCTTGACGCGGAATGAAGGATCTTCTTCCGCCAGGCGGCTTAGCGCCACCCCCATTTTTTCCTGGTCGGCCTTGGTTTTCGGCTCCACCGCCTGCGAGATCACGGTATCCGGAAACACCATCTTTTCCAGGGTGATGACGCTGCCGGGATCGCACAGGGTATCGCCGGTGCTGGCTTCCTTGAGGCCGACCGCGGCGGCGATGTCGCCGGCATACACTTCGCTGATTTCGGTGCGGTGGTTGGCATGCATCTGCAGCACGCGGCCTATCCTTTCCTTCTTGCCCTTGTTCGGGATGAAGACCGAGTCGCCCGACAGCAGCACCCCGGAATACACGCGGAAGTAGCTCAGGTGGCCGACGAACGGATCGGTCATGATCTTGAAGGTGAGGGCGGAAAACTTTTCGTCGTCGCTGGCGCGCCGTTCCACCACCAGGTCGTCGGCGTCGTGACCCTTGACCGGCGGGATGTCGGTCGGCGCCGGCAGGAAATCGATGACGGCGTCCAGCAGGGCTTGCACGCCGCGGTTCTTGAAGGCGCTGCCGCATAGCATGGGGACGATTTCACCGGCGATGGTGCGCTGCCGCAGGGCGGCCTTGATCTCATCTTCGCTGATGTCTTCGCCTTCCAGGTATTTCTTCATCATGGCGTCGCTGGCGTCGGCCGCCGCTTCTATCATGCGGCTGCGCCATTCCTTGGCGCTTTCCTGCAGCGCTGCCGGAATGTCGATGTACTCGAACTTGACGCCCTGGGTGGCGTCGTCCCACATGATCGCCTTCATCTTGATCAGGTCGACCACGCCATGGAAATTCTCTTCGGCGCCGACCGGGATCTGCACCAGTACCGGGTTGCCCTTGAGGCGTTCGCTGATCTGCTGGTGCACGCGGAAGAAATCGGCGCCGACCCGGTCCATCTTGTTGACGAAGGCCAGCCGCGGCACGCCGTACTTGTTGGCCTGGCGCCAGACGGTTTCGGATTGCGGCTGGACGCCGCCGACCGCGTCGTACACCATGCAGGCGCCGTCCAGCACCCGCATCGAGCGCTCGACTTCGATGGTGAAATCGACGTGGCCCGGGGTATCGATGATGTTGATGCGGTGGATAGGATAGTTGCCAGCCATGCCCTGCCAGAAGCAGGTAGTGGCGGCCGAAGTGATGGTGATGCCGCGTTCCTGTTCCTGCTCCATCCAGTCCATGGTGGCGGTGCCGTCGTGCACTTCGCCGATCTTGTGGCTGACGCCGGAGTAAAACAGGATGCGCTCGGTGGTGGTGGTCTTGCCGGCGTCGATGTGGGCGCTGATGCCGATGTTGCGATAGCGCTCGATGGGTGTTTTGCGGCTCATGACGATTTCCTCTGGGAGAAATTATGATGATCAGAATGTTTTGCAGCGACTGTGACGTGAGAGCTTACTCGTTTTTTTGATTGTCAGTTGATTGTCGGCTGGATAGGGCGCAAGGCCCCGTTTACGCTTGCGCAATGGTATGCTTACGAGCTTAGCGGTAAGTGACTCTCCATATCCGAATTGTCCGAATTTCCATTCTGCCCATACTCAACGATGAACTCCCGAACCTTTTCCCAGACTACCGCCGCCCCGCGCATCCAGCTGCTGCGCGATGCCATGAAACGCCACAATGTCGATGCCTGCCTGATTCCGTCGGCCGATCCGCATCTGTCCGAGTATCTGCCGGGGCGCTGGAAGGGCCGGGAATGGCTGTCGGGATTCACTGGTTCGGTCGCCAATCTGATCATTACCGCCGATTTCGCCGGCCTGTGGGCCGACAGCCGCTACTGGTCGCAGGCCGAAGCCGAGCTGGCCGGCACTGAAATCGTCCTGATGAAGACGCCTACCGGCAGCAGCCTGCTGCATCTGGAGTGGCTGTCGAACAATCTGGCGGCCGGCCAGACGCTGGCGGTCGACGCCGCGGTGCTGGGGCTGGCGACGGCGCGCGCGCTGGAGCAGGCTTTGGTCAAGGGCGGCAGCAAGCTGCGCACCGATCTCGATGTGCTCGGCGATATCTGGAGTGAACGGCCGGGCTTGCCCATGGCGGAAATCTACCAGCACGATGCTGCCCATGCGCCGCTGACGCGGGCCGCCAAGCTGGACCAGCTGCGCCTGGCCATGCAGCAGCAGGGCGCCGGCTGGCATTTCATTTCGACCCTGGACGATATCGCCTACCTGTTCAACCTGCGCGGCGCCGATGTCAATTTCAACCCGGTGTTCCTGGCCCATGCATTGATCGGACCCCAGCAGGTGACGCTGTTCGTCGCCGACGGCAAAGTGCCGGCGCCGTTGCGCGATCTGCTCCTGCAGGATGGCGTGGCGCTGGCGCCGTATGCGCAGGCCACCGCGGCTTTGGCAAGCTTGCCGGCAGATGCCGTGCTGCTGCTCGATCCGCGCCGCGTGACGCTGGGATTGCGGCAGGCAGTTGCCGTCACAGCCAAAGTGGTGGAAGCGATCAATCCGACCACCTTCGCCAAGTCGCGCAAGAGCGCCGAGGAGGTGGCCCACGTGCGTGCCGCCATGGAGCAGGATGGCGCCGCCTTGTGCGAATTCTTCAGCTGGCTGGAGCAGGCGATCGCTAAACGCGAGCAGGAAGCGGTCACCGAGCTGATGGTCGATATCCACATCACGGCAGCGCGGGCGCGCCGTCCCGGCTTTGTCAGCCCGAGCTTTGCGACAATCGCGGGCTTTAACGCCAACGGCGCCATGCCGCACTACAAAGCCACCGCGGAAGCGCATGCGACCATCAGCGGCGACGGCTTGCTGCTGATCGATTCCGGCGGCCAGTATGTCGGCGGCACCACCGACATCACCCGCATGGTGCCGGTCGGCCAGCCCTCAGCCGCGCAAAAGCGCGACTGCACCCTGGTGCTGAAAGGCGTGATTGCGCTGTCGTCGGCGCAGTTCCCGCGTTCCGTCAAATCGCCGATGCTGGACGCCATCGCGCGCGCGCCGATCTGGGCCGCAGGCATCGACTACGGCCATGGCACCGGCCACGGCGTCGGCTACTTCCTCAATGTGCATGAAGGTCCGCAAGTGATTTCCAACAGTGCGGCGCCGGAAGCGCATACCGCCATGGAGGCCGGCATGATCACCTCCATCGAACCGGGCATCTATCGTCCCGGCCGCTGGGGCGTACGGATTGAGAACCTGGTGCTGAACCAGGAAGCGGAAAGCACCGAGTTCGGCGACTACCTGCGCTTCGAGACGCTGACCTTGTGTCCGATCGATACCCGCTGCCTCGACGCCAGCCTGTTGCGCAGCGATGAAATCGACTGGCTCAATGCCTACCACGCGCAAGTGCGTGAGCGCCTCACGCCGCACGTGCGCGGCGATGCCTTGCAGTGGCTGGAAGAGCGTACCCGGCCGCTGTAAGGCTTGCTTTGATCAGTAATGCGGTGGCCGCTCGTTGGCGGCCTGGCTCGCATTGCTGTTGTCGGCGGCATCCTTGATGCGCTGCGCCAGGGCGGCGCACAGCGCTTCCAGCTGGTCTATCTTCAATTGCTGGCGATAGACCAGCTTGTTCAATTCATCCAGCAAGTCGTCCTGACGCGTCAGCTTGATTTCAATGTCGATCAGGCGTTCTTCTTGATTCATAGCGGTTCCTATAGCGTTTTCTTGATTTTTGCAGCGCAGATGGTAGCGCAATAGCGGCCGGCGCATGGCCATATTCGTTGCCGGAATCCGGCCTGGCGGGCGGAAAACCGCAAGCCGGGCGGGCGCAATTCCGGATTCCCGCACAAGAGTTGTCCTGTGGATAGTATTCTAGATAAGAATTTTCCAATAAATCAAGCGCTTAGCTTTTCCAGCCGGCCTGGCATGAAGTCTGCAATGGCTTATACAAAAATATAATCCACAGGAGACAAACATGAGCCGCAACACCAATTTTCCGCTGCATATCCGAGCCTGCGCCAGGCATCCGGCGCAGGCCTGACCCTAGCCGTAAATTCCCCCTTTGCTAGTTGTGCCGTCTGAATGGCATGATGTGGCTTGCGCATCAGCTCAAGCTGGATCAATCGGTCGTTGCCAGGATTGTACAAAAAACATTAAAACCAGGAGATAACCATGTCCGTGCTTCATCCTTCCGACCCTGCCGCCGCCGCGGATACCCGAAAACGCATTTTCGCCATCGTCGGCGCTTCGTCCGGCAACCTGGTGGAATGGTTCGATTTCTATATCTATTCGTTTTGCGCGATCTATTTTGCGCCGATGTTTTTCCCTAGCAGTAATCCAACCACCCAGCTTGCCAACAGCGCCGCCATCTTCGCGGTCGGCTTCTTCATGCGGCCGATCGGCGGCTGGCTGTTTGGACGCATCGCCGACAAGCACGGCCGCCGCACCGCCATGATGATTTCGGTGCTGATGATGTGCGGCGGTTCATTGATGATCGCCTGCCTGCCGACTTACTCCAGCATCGGTATCGCTGCTCCCTTGCTGCTGTTGCTGGCGCGCCTGTTCCAGGGCTTGTCGGTCGGCGGCGAATACGGCACCAGTGCTACCTATATGAGCGAGGTGGCGCTGGAAGGGCGGCGCGGCTTCTTTGCCTCGTTCCAGTATGTGACCCTGATCGGCGGCCAGCTGCTGGCGGTGCTGGCGCTGGTGATCCTGCAACAGCTGCTGACCTCGGATCAGCTGCATGCCTGGGGCTGGCGCATTCCCTTCGTGCTGGGCGCGCTGGCGGCTCTGGTTGCCTTGTACCTGCGCAAATCCCTGAGCGAAACCTCGACCGCGGAGACGCGCAAGAACAAGGACGCAGGCACCCTGGCCGGGCTGATGAAGCATAAGCGCGCCTTCCTGACGGTGGTCGGTTTCACCGCCGGCGGCTCGCTGATTTTCTACACATTCACTACCTACATGCAGAAATACCTGGTCAACACCGCCGGCATGAGCGCCAAGACCGCCAGCACGGTCATGACCGCGGCGCTGTTCGTCTACATGGTGATGCAGCCGCTGTTCGGCATGCTGTCCGACAAAATCGGCCGCCGCACTTCGATGCTGTGGTTCGGCGCCCTGGCGACGGTCGCCACCGTGCCTATCCTGCACGCGCTGAAAGACGTGACCAGTCCATACGCGGCGTTCGGACTGGTGATCCTGGCGCTGGCGATCGTCAGCTTCTATACCTCCATCAGCGGCCTGATCAAGGCCGAAATGTTCCCTGCGGAAGTGCGGGCGCTGGGCGTCGGCCTGTCGTATGCGGTCGGCAACGCGCTGTTCGGCGGCACCGCGGAATATGTGGCGCTGGAGCTGAAAGGGCTGGGCTCCGAGTCCACTTTCTACTGGTACGTATCGGCCATGTGCGCCATCGCCTTCGTGGTCGCCTACAAGATGCGCGATCCCAGCAAGGAAGGCTATCTCAAGGATGTCGCACTGGACACCCACAAGCACATGCCTGAAGGCGCGGCGGCAACGCCACGTTGAACAGCCTGCGGCGACGTCCGGCAGAACGCCGTCGCCGCATGCTTCCTGTCGGCTGCTAGTTACGTTTAATCTGCGGGTGCTGTCATGAAACTGAAAAAGCCGTTGTTGTTGCCGGCGCTGGCGCTGATTGCTGCGCTGGCGGTGCTGGTCACTACCTATGTGATGGCGGCCAGGAAAGCCAGCAACGACATCAGCGAAGCCAGCGAGCGCCAGCTGCAGATCATCGCGCTGGACCTGGAATCGGTGCTGCAGAAGTTCGAAACCTTGCCGTTTGCACTAGGTTTTCAATCGGATGTCTTGCAGGCGCTGGCGCGGCCTGACGACCAGCAGAGCATTCAGCGTCTCAACCAGGCCTTGCAACTGATACAGCGGCAATCGAAAGTGGTGGCGATCTTCATGCTGGACCGCAATGGCATGACGCTGGCGTCCAGCAACTGGGATAGCAGCACATCGTTTGTCGGCCGGGATTTCGGTTTCCGTCCGTATTTCCGGGAAGCGATCAAGGGCAATCCCGGGCGCTTTTACGGTATCGGCAACACTACCAACGTTCCCGGCTACTTCCTGGCCCAGCCGATCTACGCCAGCGCCGCCGAGCACGGCGACAAGGCTGTGCTGGGCGTGATGGCGATCAAGATCGACCTGACCGAATTCGAACACACCTGGCGCAGCAGCGAAGAACCGATCACGCTGGTCGACAGCAGCGGCGTGGTGTTCCTCAGCAACCGTCCAGCCTGGAAGTATCACAGTCTGTACTCGCTGGACGGCAAGGTGCAGCTGAATCTGGCCGGCACCCATCAGTATGCCGACCAGGCCATCACGCCGGTAAGCGCCTTGCCGAAGCAGGAAAGAGCGGAATTCGGCCAGCACGTGACGCGCAATATCGGCCGCCTCGGCTGGCAGCTGATGCTGTTTCCGTCGCAGGCGCGCATCGCCCGCATCGCCTTGCTGTGGACCATGGCGGCAGCGCTGCTGCTGGCGATCGCGGCGATTTCCCTGTGGGCCGTTTACCAGCGCCGGCGGCGTCTGGAAGAGCGCCTGACTTCGGCCGAATACCTGGACCGCACGATTGCCCAGAGAACCCAGGAACTGATGGTGGCGAATCACACGCTGGAGGCGAAGTACGCCAAGCTGCAGGAAACCGAACACTTGCTGCGCTCGACCCAGAACAAGCTGATCCAGGCCGGCAAGCTGGCGATGCTGGGGCAGATGGCGGCCGGCATTGCTCACGAGCTGAACCAGCCGCTGGCGGCGATCCGCGCCTTCGCCGACAACGCCATCACCTTCCTCTCGCGCGAGCAGCGCGACAAGGCCGTGGAAAACCTCGGCCATATCAGCAACGCCAGCGCCCGCATGGGCAAGATCGTCGGCCAGCTCAACGGTTTTTCCAGGAAGAGCCATGAAGCGGTGGCGGTGATCGATTTGTCGAAATCGATTGAAGCGGCCGCGCTTTTGCTGAACAATGAATTCCAGACCCACGGCGCCAGCCTGCACATCGATATCCGCGAAGAGGCCCAGGTGGTGGGCGACTCGGTACGCACCGAACAGGTGTTGATCAACCTGTTGCGCAATGCGCTCGACGCAGTGGATAATGCCGGGCAAAAAAACGTCTCGCTGGAACTGGAGCGCGATGCCGGCGACGCCGTGATCCGCATACGCGATTCCGGGCCGGGCATTCCGGCCCAGGTCGCCCTGCATCTGTTCGAACCGTTCTTTACCACCAAACCTTCCGGCAAGGGGCTCGGCCTGGGCCTGGCGATTTCATCGTCCATTGTGCAGGCGATGAACGGCCGCCTGACCGCGAATAATCACAGCGAGGGCGGCGCCGAGTTCGTGCTGCGCATCCCTTTGCTGGAAACGCTAGATAAAACCACGGAACCATGATGGAGATGAGTGCAGCAGCGCCGCAAGCGGTATTGATCGAGGATGAGCAGTCGGTACGGGAGGCGATTGCACAGACGCTGGAGCTGGGCGGCTTTACCGTGCATCCCTGCGGTAGCGTGGAGCAGGCGCAGGCATGGCTGACGCCGGGTTTCGCCGGCGTCATCGTCACCGATGTACGCTTGCCCGGCCGCTCCGGCCTGGAACTGTTGACCCAGGTGGTGACGCTTGATCCGGATTTGCCGGTGATCGTGGTCACCGGCCATGGCGACGTCAGCATGGCGGTAGACGCCATGCGCGCCGGCGCCTACGATTTCATCGAGAAGCCGTTCGGCGCCGAACGCCTGCTGGAAACCGCTCACCGGGCCCAGGAAAAGCGTAGCCTGATCCTGGAAAACCGGCGCCTCAAGGCGGCCTGGGCGGCGCATCCTGACATGCCCAGCCTGATCGGGCAGTCGGCGGCGATCGAGCGGGTCAGGACCATGATCCGCAGCGTCGGTCCGACCATGGTCGACATCCTGATCAACGGCCAGACCGGCAGCGGCAAGGAAGTGGTGGCGCGCCAGTTGCATTTGGCTAGCGGACGGCAGGGGCCGTTTGTGGCCATCAATTGCGGCGCCTTGCCGGAAGCCGTCTTTGAAAGCGAGATTTTCGGCCACGAAGCAGGGGCTTTCACCAGTGCCCAGAAGCGCCGCATCGGCAAGCTGGAGTATGCCAAGGGCGGCACCGTTTTCCTCGACGAGATCGAATCGATGCCGCTGGCCCTGCAAGTGAAGCTGCTGCGCGTGCTGCAGGAGCGCAAGCTGGAACGCCTGGGCGGCAACGAAGCGATCGCCATCGACTGCCGCATCATCGCCGCCAGCAAGGCTAACCTGCTGCAGATGAGCGCGCAGGGCAGCTTCCGCGAAGACCTGTATTACCGCATCGGCGTGGTCAGCATTGACCTGCCGCGCCTGAACGAGCGGCGCGAAGACATCCCTTTGTTGCTGGCGCATTTCATCCAGGGCGCGGCGCTGCGTTACCAGCGGCCGTTGCCGCAATGGAGCCTGGCGCAGATGGCGCAGTGGCAGACCCGCGATTGGCCGGGCAATGTGCGCGAGCTGCGCAATTTTGCCGACCGGCTGGTGCTGGGGGTGGCGGAAGGCGTGGCCGATCCTGCCCTCGGCGCCAGCGGCGACTTGCCGCCAGGCGCCTCGCTGCCGCAGCAGCTGGAAGTCTACGAGCGGATGCTGATTGCCGAAATGCTGGAGGCCAGCAGCGGCAATGTCGCCAACGCTGCCGACCGTCTCGGTCTGCCAAAGAAGACCCTGTACGACAAAATCAAGAAATACCAGCTGTCGGCAGGAAAAAACTGACGGACGCGACGACAATCATGTCGTCCGTTCAACTATCTGGCATGTGTCAATCCCCTCAAGTGTTACAAAACGATATTCCGCTGGACAAGCGCGAGTGAATGTTTATCATTGGCATCTTTTTTAACACGGATGTAATAATGAGCGTTTCACCGCTGCCTCCAAGCTCATCCTACGTACCTGACCGCAATTCCAATTTCCAATTCGGCTTCATCGACCTGCTGAAGGTAGTCGCGGCGCAGCTGATCGTCCTGCATCATCTGGCGTTCTATGGCCCCATGGCCGATTACGTGCGGCCGGTGGCGCCGACCCTGATCGGCTGGCTGGATAGCTACGCCCGCATCGCGGTGCAGGTATTCCTGGTGGTCGGCGGTTTCCTCGCCGCCAAGTCGCTCTCGCCGCAGGGCAATTCCGGCGTTGCCGATCCCTTGCGCGTGCTGTGGCGACGCTACATGAAGCTGGTGCCGCCGTTCCTGGTGGCGACCGCCCTGGGAGTCGGGGCCTCGGCCTGGGCCGCCATGTGGATGACTCATTATTCGATCTCGGCCATGCCGACCGCGCTGCAGCTGGCTGCGCACGCGCTGCTGCTGCATACGGTGCTCGGCTATGAATCGATCTCGGCCGGCGCCTGGTACATCGCCATCGATTTCCAGCTATATGCCTTGCTCACCATGCTGCTGTGGTTCACCGGCAGCGTCGCCAGCCGACGCTCGGCACCGTGGCTGGCGCCGGTATTGGTGGTGGTCGGGATGACGGCTTCGCTGCTGTACTTTAATCGTGACGCCGCCTGGGATGCCTGGGCGCCTTATTTCTTCGGCAGCTACGGACTGGGCATCATTGCCTGGTGGGCGCGCGATCTGAGCCGCCGTCCGGCGGTAGTGGCCTTGCTGCTGGTAGCGATCGTGCTGCCGGCCGTGTGCGCGCTGGCGGTCGATTTCCGCACCCGCATCGCGGTGGCGCTGATAGTCGCTTGCGCCCTGGTGCTGGTAAGCCGGCGCGGCATGCTGATGTCGCGTCAGCGGCTGTCCTGGATCCGGGCCTTCGGACGCATTTCCTATTCCATCTTCCTGGTGCATTTCCCGGTGTGCCTGGTCATCAATGCCGCCTTCGCACGTTTCGTGCCGCCGCAGCCCTTGTTCCAGGCTATCGGCATGGTGCTGGCCTGGGCTGCCAGCCTGGCCGCCGGCGCGCTTTTCTACCGCTGGGTAGAGATTCCTCTAAGCCGTCTGTCGGCACGCGCGTCCGGTCAGCGCGTGGCTTTGCCTGCAGCGGCGGCAACCGCTTGAATCCGGCGCTTGGCGTAGCCGCCGGAAAGATGCGGCGACGCCAGCGCAGCTCCCTGCATTACATGGTTTCTTCGGCTTGCTGCGGACTGGCCGCTGCCTGAGGCTCCGCGCGCGCATGGCGCTGCCGCCGGAAGTGCAGGAACGCCA
>NZ_DATMRB010000061.1:0-3218 GCF_035566555.1 Collimonas sp. | reverse complement strand
CATCCTCGGTCCGCAATCCGGCCTGACGCAGGCAGTCAACTATGTGCTGGGACTGGTGGGGATCGAACCGGTGCGCCTGTTGTTTACCGCGTTCTCGGTGATTGTCGGCCTGGTTTACGTGCACCTGCCGTTCATGGTGCTGCCGCTGTACGCCAACCTGGAAAAGCATGATCCGGCGCTGGTCGATGCCGCACAGGACCTGGGCGCTTCCGCCTGGCAGCGCTTCTGGCGCATCACTTTCCCCTTGTCTCTGCCCGGCGTGTACGCCGGCGCGGCGCTGGTGTTCATTCCGGCGCTGGGGATTTTTGCGGTGTCCGATATCCTCGGCGGCACCGGCAGCGACATGATCGGTAACGTCATCAAACAGCAATTCCTGGAAACCCGCGACTGGCCGTTCGGCAGCGTGCTCTCTATCGTTCTCACGGTAGCGGCGCTGATCGCCGCCGGCATCGCCGTGCTGGTGGCAAGGCCAAGGAGAGAAACCCATGGCTAACCTGAACCGCATGCGGCGTCCGCTCGGCCTGTGGCTGGTAGCGCTGTTCGTATATGCCTTCCTGTACGTACCGCTGATTATCGTGGTGGTGTATTCCTTCAACGACTCGCAGCTCAATGCCGAGTGGGTCGGCTTTACGCTGGACTGGTATCGCAAACTGTTCCATAACGAGGAGATGCTGCGCGCCGCCGGCAATTCGCTGATGATCGCGCTGGTGGCCAGCGCCGCTTCCACCTTGCTCGGCACCATGGCCGGCTTCGCCATGCATCGCTACAAGCTCAAGCTGCTGCCCCTGCTGGTGCTGACGCCGATTGCGATTCCGGAAATCCTGGTCGGCGTTTCGCTGCTGATCTTCTTCGTGATGCTGAACATCACGCTGGGACTGCTGTCGATCACCTTGGCGCACATCGCCTTCTGCATCGGCTTTGTCGCCATCGTGGTGCGTTCGCGTCTGTCCGGCATGGATGAAAGCCTGACCGAAGCGGCGCGCGACTGCGGCGCCACGCCGATGCAGGCCTTCCGGCTGGTGACCTTGCCACTGATCATGCCGGGCGTGGTGGCGGGGGCCCTGATGGCGTTCACCTTGTCGATCGACGACTTCGTGATCACCTTCTTCACCGCCGGCGCCAATGCCTCGACTTTGCCGCTGCAGATCTATTCGATGATCAAGATTGCCGTCACGCCGGAAGTCAATGCCGTTTCGACCTTGTTGATGGGCTTGACCCTGCTGCTTATAATCATCGCGTCCAAGCTTGCGCCCAACGCTTTGCGCTCAAGCTAGACAAAAGCGGGGCGGCTTGCGGCCGCCCCTGGTATTGAGGTTAATCGAGTCACTTTCCTGTACTGGATCATTCATGCGGCGCTTTTCCATCCTGTTCTTTGCAGTATTCCTTTCAAGCGCGGTACATGCGGCGACGCCGAGCGATGCCTCGATAGAGGAGCTGCTGAATGCCATGCATGCGGAGAAGACCATGGATCTGATGCTTCCGGCTATAGGTAAAAGCATGCGTCAGTCGATGGCTATTGCGACCAAAGGACAGACGCTGTCGGCCAAGCAGCAGCAGATTCTGGATGCTGCAAGCGCAAAGATGGCGCAGACCATGAAAGATGATTTGAGCTGGGACAAGATGCATGCCATGTACGCGAAAATTTATCGTGACAGTTTCACGCAGGAAGAAATCGATGGCCTGGTGACATTCTATAAAAGCCCTGCTGGCACAGCCTACATAGCAAAAATGCCGGTCGTCATGCAAAAGACCATGGGCCTCATGCAGACGCGCATGGCGGAGATGATGCCTAAGATACAAGCCGAGATGCAGCAGACGATGGAAGACGTAAAAAATAGCAAATAGTGTGTGTGAGTGGGAAGCAGCGGGCGCGTCCGTCCAGTCGCCAGTCGTTGCTTCAGATTGCAATTTACTTATCAGATCCCGGAATAGCCATGAAAAAACTTCTTACCATCGCCGCCCTGTTGTGTGCCAGCGTCGCCGCCCACGCCGCCGACGAACTGCGCCTGTACAACTGGAACAATTACATTGCGCCGGAGACGGTGGAGCGCTTCGAGGCATTTTGCAAGTGCAAGGTGGTGCAGACCTATTACGGCGACAATGAGGAAATGCTGGCCAAGCTGGCCGCCGGCGCCAAAGGCTACGACATCATCGTGCCGACCGGTAACGCGCTGGATGCCCTGATCAAGCAGCAGGCCTTGCTGCCGCTCGACAAGGCGCAGTTGCCGAATCTGAAGAACGTCAACCCGGCCTACCTGAACACCGATTTCGACAAGGGCAACAAGTTTTCTGTGCCATACGCCTATACCGTCACTCTGATGGGCTATAACGACCAGAAGATGAAGGAACTGGGGATTCCGGTGGACAGCTGGGCGGCGATTTTCGATCCGAAGATCCTGGTCAAGATCAAGGGCAAGGTCACTGTACTGGATTCGGCCAACGAATTGATGGGCGCCGCCCTGAAATACCTGGGCTATTCCGCCAACGATACCGACGAGAAGCACTGGCAGGAAGCCAAGGACGTGATCATCAAGGCCAAGCCTTACTGGGCCGCATTCAACGGCAGCAGCTACATCAAAGAATTGACTGTCGGCAATATCTGGCTGGTGCAAGGTTATTCGAATGACATTTTCCAGGCCGATGTCGATGCCCAGAAAGCCGGCCGCAAGTTCCGCATCCGCCACGGCATGCCGAAGGAAGGCGCCGTGCTGGCGCTGGACAGCATGGTGATCCACAAGGCGGCGCCGCGGCCCGACCTGGCGCTGAAGTTCATCAATTTCATGCTGGATGGCAAAAATGCCGCCGAGCTGAGCAACCTGATCGGCTCGGGCAATCCTAACGCCGACGCCGCCAAGTACATCAAGCCTGAAATCGCCAATAACCAGGCGATTTTTCCGGACAAGGCAGGTTTCGCCAAGCTGGAAATGCTGAAAGACCTGAACAGCAAGCAGCGGCGCGCCATCAACCGCATCTGGACCGAGATCCGCGCCCGCTGATTTTTCGATGTAAAATTGGCAACGGCAGCGTCAATTCATGGCGCCGCCGCCACAAGCCGTCGGCCAAGCCCGTGTATACTGGAAAAAACCTTTATAATTCAGGGTTTTGTAAGATATTTGCGGAGTTTCACCATGCCGATTTATGCGTATCGCTGCGAAGCCTGTGGTTTTGCCAAAGATGTGCTGCAAAAGATGTCCGATGAGCCGCTGACGGTTTGCCCG
>NZ_DATMRB010000060.1:0-18553 GCF_035566555.1 Collimonas sp. | reverse complement strand
CGCTGTCGACATCGACCTCGACCGGTATCAGCATAGCACAAAGCGGCGTGAATTCGCTGTCCACCAGTCTGAGCACAACGAACAGCAATGTTGGTTCCCTGTCGACAGGGCTGAGCACGACCAACAGCAACGTGACATCGTTGTCGACCTCGACCTCGACCGGCATCAGCACCAACGCCAGCAACATTGGATCGCTGTCGACTGGCCTGAGTACGACCAACAGCAACGTGACTTCGCTGTCAACCTCGACTTCGACTGGTCTCAGCACAGCGCAAAGCGGCGTGAATTCGCTGTCCACCGGTCTGAGTACAACGAACAGCAATGTTGGCTCGTTGTCGACTGGTCTGAGCACAACCAACAGCAATGTGACCTCGCTGTCGACTGGTTTGAGCACAACCAACAGCAACGTGACGTCGTTGTCGACCTCGACTTCGACTGGCATCAGCACCAACGCCAGCAACATCGGTTCGCTGTCGACAGGGCTGAGCACGACCAACAGCAACGTGACATCGTTGTCGACCTCGACCTCGACCGGCATCAGCACCAACGCCAGCAATATCGGTTCGCTTTCGACTGGTTTGAGCACGACCAACAGCAACGTAACTTCGCTGTCGACCTCGACTTCAACCGGCATCAGTACCAACGCTAGCAATATTGGCTCGTTGTCGACCGGCCTGAGCACGACCAATAGCAACGTAACTTCGCTGTCGACCTCGACTTCAACCGGCATCAGCACCAACGCCAGCAATATCGGCTCGCTGTCGACTGGTTTGAGCACAACCAACAGCAACGTGACGTCGTTGTCGACGTCGACCTCGACGGGTATCAGCACCAACGCCAGTAATATTGGTTCGTTGTCGACAGGCCTGAGCACGACTAACAGTAATGTGACTTCGTTGTCGACGTCGACCTCGACCGGCATCAGCACCAACGCCAGTAATATTGGTTCGCTTTCGACTGGTTTGAGCACGACCAACAGTAATGTGACTTCGCTGTCGACCTCGACTTCGACGGGTATCAGCACCAACGCCAGCAACATCGGTTCGCTGTCGACTGGTTTGAGCACGACCAACAGCAACGTGACGTCGTTGTCGACGTCGACCTCGACTGGCATCAGTACGAACGCCAGCAACATCGGTTCGCTGTCGACTGGCCTGAGCACGACCAACAGCAACGTGACATCGTTGTCGACGTCGACTTCGACTGGCATCAGCACCAACGCCAGCAACATCGGTTCGCTGTCGACTGGCCTGAGCACGACCAACAGTAACGTGACGTCGTTGTCGACGTCGACCTCGACTGGCATCAGTACGAACGCCAGCAACATCGGTTCGCTGTCGACTGGCCTGAGCACGACCAACAGCAACGTGACATCGTTGTCGACGTCAACTTCGACCGGCATCAGCACCAACGCCAGCAACATCGGTTCGTTGTCGACCGGGTTGAGCACGACTAATAGCAACGTAACATCGTTGTCAACCGCGACGTCGACTGGCATTGCCTCGCTGTCGACGGGAGTTGCCAACTCGGTTCAATATGACAACCCTGGTCATACCAGCGTTACTTTGGGAGGGGTAGGCGCGACAACGCCGGTGACTCTTACCAACGTAGCCGCGGGTGTCAAGCCCACGGATGCCGTGAATTTCAGTCAATTGTCATCTTTGTCTACCTCGACCTCCGCCGGCATCAATTCCTTGTCAACCGGTTTGAGCACGACCAACAGCAACGTGACCTCGCTGTCGACCTCAACCTCGACAGGGATCAGCACGGCGCAAAGCGGTGTGAATTCACTGTCAACGGGGCTGAGCACCACCAACAGCAATGTATCGGCGCTGTCAACGTCGACTTCGACGGGCTTGAGCACGGCGGCTAGCGGCATCAATTCGCTGTCAACCGGACTGAGCACCACGAACAGCAGCGTATCGTCGTTGTCGACGTCAACTTCAAGCGGCTTGAGTGCGGCGAACAGCGGCATCAATTCCTTGTCTACCGGCGTGGCGTCGATATCGACCGGGCTGGGACAGCTGACGTCCATTTCAACAAGCCTGACGACCAGCCTGGCGGGGGTCAGCACATTGTCGACTTCGCTGAAGCCGATCGCCGATGCATCCAGTGGCGCTGCCGCTAACGGTTCGACGATAGGTGTCACCACCATCGGCGGCGCCAACAGCGACGGCACGGTGCAGACGCGTGGCACTAGCGGCACAGCGGTCAATAATGTGACGCCGGCAACCTGCACCACGGTGAAGGGCGTCGACGCAACCGGTTCGGGCTTGTGCGCACAGGCCACTAAAGACGGCGCCACGGCATTTGGCTCCAACGCCCAGGCAACCGATGCCAATACCACTGCTGTCGGCTTCCGTGCCTTGGCTTCACAGGCCGGCTCGGTGGCGATCGGTAATAACGCCCAGGCGACTGGCGATCCTACTGTCGCGATTGGCCAGAATGCGCTGGCCTCGGGTAATAATTCCGTCGCCACCGGCGCCGGGGCGCAAGCCACCGCGAGCAATTCGGTGGCTCTGGGAGCCGGTTCGATCGCGGATCAGGCCAATACCGTATCTGTCGGTTCTCCTGGCAGCGAGCGTCGCATCACCAACGTGGCGGCCGGCATCGATCCGACAGATGCTGTGAATGTCTCGCAATTGTCAGCTGTGCAAAACCAGCTTGGAGATGTTCAGCGCCTTGCGTATAGCGGCGTGGCAATGGCAGGGGCCCTGGCGGGCCTGCCGCAAGTCGACAGCGGCAAGACGTTCGCGTTAGGGGCGGGCATTGGCAGCTATGCCGGTTATACGGCCCTGGCTATCGGCGCCAGTGCCCGCGTCAGCCAGAATACGGTTGTCAAATTCGGTGTTAGTACTACGTCCGGTACGCGCACATTGATCAATGCCGGAGTTGGCTTTTCATGGTAATGACCGGCTAGTTTTGTGTGTACTTCGAATGAGCGTCTTCGGGCGCTCATTTTTTCAATTCGCATGACATCTGCTTATGTCCCGGGGGCTACCGGGAAAATATTTTATGAATCAAGCAATTTTCAAATCAGCCACGGCCCTGCGGGACGATCAATGGGAAAAGCTGGAACCATTGCTGAAAAACAGAGGGATAGATTTCAGGAATCCCGAACGTAGCAATCGTTTGTTTATAGACGCGTTGCTTTGGTATCTTTCCGTTGGGTGTACATGGATGGATTTGCCCGCCAGGTTTGGCAAATGGAACACCATTTTTATCCGTCTGAAACGCTGGAATGAAAGTGGCTATTGGCGCCAGCTGGCCGAAGATCTGCGCGATGACGGTGAGCTGTGTGCGTTGGTGCAAAAAATAGAAGACCATTGCGAGCAGCGAAAAGTCATGGCAATCAGGGCGGCTGCCAGAAAGGCGGCACGAGCAACTTATAACATCCCTCATATTCCAGGCGATCAAAATCCCTAGCGAGCGCCAAAGTCAATTTCTGTTCTTTTGGGAGATGTTGCGGGGGATATATTGAGGCGCTTGCGTCCCCGCGGTTTTGCAATAAAAAATGCTGCGTACACTTTTGTGTACACAGCATTGTAGGCAACTCACTATTGTTAATAGCTAACTCATTGATTTTATTGGTCGGGGCGAGAGGATTCGAACCTCCGACCCCATGCACCCCATGCATGTACGCTACCAGGCTGCGCTACGCCCCGACAAGCCTGTTATTATATCAGGCCTAGTTGCTTTGTTCCCAACGGAATGCAAAGAATCTAAAAAATTTCCCCACCGATTATCCGGCTTGCGTTGCCGCCGATCTTTGCGTCGTTATTCAATGCGATCGGCCGCCACATTTTGCCGGTGGTCCTCATTCAGATAATCTTATGTCAATAAAAATTAGCCAGCAGTTCGACGCCGCCGCGATTGAAGTCGTGCGTGCGGATAGTCCTCAGCAAATCGAATTGAAAATCCGCAGCGATTCGCATGCCGATTTCACGCAGTGGTTTTATTTCCGCCTGCAGGGTGCGCGCGACGAGGATTGCACGATCCGCTTCCTCAACGCCGGCGCCACGACCTATCCCAAGGGCTGGGAAAACTACCAGGCGGTGGCCAGCTACGACCGGGAAAACTGGTTCCGCGTGCCGACCAGCTTCGACGGCCAGGTCATGACCATCAGCCATACTCCGGACTACGACAGCGTCTACTACGCCTACTTCGAGCCGTATTCCTGGGAGCGCCACCTGGCGTTGCTGGGGCAGGCGGAGCAATCTCCGCTGGCACGGGTGCTGGATATCGGCAGCACGGTTGATGGCCGCGACATGAATGTACTGGTGATCGGTAATCCTGAGGCGGCCAAGAAGGTGTGGGTCATCGCGCGCCAGCATCCTGGGGAAACCATGGCGGAGTGGTTCGTCGAGGGCATGGTCGATGCCTTGCTGGACAGCGCCAATCCGCTCGCTACCAAAGTGCTGCAGCATGCAGTGTTCTATATCGTGCCGAACATGAATCCGGACGGCTCGGTGCGCGGCAACCTGCGCACCAACGCGGCTGGCGCCAACCTCAACCGCGAATGGATGACGCCATCGCTGGAGCGCAGCCCGGAAGTGTTCGCGGTGAAAAACAAGATCCACGAGATCGGCTGCGATCTGTTCCTCGATGTGCATGGCGATGAAGCCTTGCCCTACATCTTCGTGGCAGGTTCGGAAATGCTGGAAGACTTCAGCCCGCAACAGGCCAAGGAGCAGCAGCAGTTCATCGACGACTTCCTGCGCGCCAGCCCGGATTTCCAGACCGAGTTCGGCTATGCGGCGAGCAAGTACAGCAGCGATGTGCTGACATTGGCATCCAAGTATATCGGCCACACTTTCAAATGCGTTTCGCTGACCCTGGAGTTGCCGTTCAAGGACAACGCCAACCTGCCGGACGCGCAGGTGGGCTGGGACGGCGCGCGCAGCGCGCGCCTGGGCGAGGTGGTGCTGCAGCCGATCTTGCGGGCTTTTGAATAAACATGCGGTAACCAACGGCAGCCAAGGCTGCCGTTTCTACGATGCAGCCGCAATATGGTTCAAGAAGGAATTGTTTTATCAATGACGCAAAATATCTATGACGATCCGGCCTTCTTTGAAGGCTACAGCCAGCTCGGGCGCTCGCTGCAGGGATTGGCGGGTGCGGCGGAATGGCCGGCCCTGCAAGCCATGCTGCCGCCGCTGCGCGGCAAGCGGGTAGTCGATCTCGGTTGCGGCTACGGCTGGTTTTGCCGCTGGGCGGCCGAGCAGGGCGTTGCGCAGGTGGTCGGCCTCGACGTTTCCGAAAAGATGCTGGAGCGCGCAATCGCCACTACGGCGTATGCCGCGGTAAGTTACGCGCGCGCCGACCTGGAGCAGCTGAAACTGGCGGAGGGCGGCTTCGACCTGGTCTACAGTTCGCTCACGCTGCATTACATCGTCAACCTGGCGGGTCTGTTTGCCACCGCCTATCGCGCTCTGGCGCCAGGTGGCAAACTGGTGTTCTCCATCGAGCATCCGATCTACATGGCGCCCACACATCCGGGCTGGGTGTCCGATGCGCAGGGCCGCAAGACCTGGCCAATCGACAGCTATCAGATCGAAGGGCCGCGCAGCACCAACTGGCTGGCGGAAGGGGTGATCAAGCAGCATCGCACCATCGGTACTTTGCTCAATCTGCTGATTGCTGCCGGCTTCACTATCAGCCGTGTCAACGAGTGGGGGCCTAGTGCCGAGCAGCTCGTGGCGCGGCCTGAGCTGGCGGAGGAGCGTGATCGTCCGATGCTGTTACTGGTGGCGGCGCAGCGCTGAATTCGCACTTTTTTCGGCGTGTGCTCCGTGGCCCACTTAGCTGCGTGTGTGATGCGCGACGAAAACCGGACCGGCTTTGTCGCGTTTTATGAAGTTCTCAATAAAGCTTAGTGAAAATGGGCAGATCCGCTCGGAGTGTCTTCCGGCGTTTCCGGATGCACGAGTTCGCCCTCGCGGTCTGGATAGAAGGGTGTGCCGCAGTCGTCGCAGAATTCCATTGCAAACAGATCGGTATGGCGCTGGATATCGTCGATGCCGCATTCGCGCAGCAGGCTCAGGATCTGTTCCAGCGGAGTTTCCGGCTCTGCAGCTGCTTCTTCGCTGTCGCTGGAGCGGCTGATGATTTCTTCGTTGGCTTCTTCCGGGCCGTACAGCGGCCACACTACGCCATAGATGATCTCGTTGGTCTGGCCGAGCGAAAAGCCAATGCGGTATTCATCCACGCGGCCGCTCTCCGGCTGTTCGCTGAAGCGGCCGATGCTGGCGTGCAGGTCCTTGGAGGCGATGTCCAGCGTGTGCGACAGGTAGTAGCTGGCGGCGCGCAGCGAAGCCGGGCGGATTTGCAGGTCGGCTTCGCGGCAGGCGGCGTAGTAGGCTTCGGGCAGCAGCAGCTGGACGCCGCAGCCTGGCAACAGGCGCGTCACATTCGGCGTTACCTGCTTGCGCCACTGTTCCAGCGCCAGTTCCTTGTCGGTGGCGATATGGCCGGCTTGTCCGCGCGCCAGTTGCCAGCGGAACAGCGGCATGCCGCTAGGCACCACCAGGGCAGCCAGCAGATAGCGGGTATCTGCCAGGTAAGGCGCGGTCTGAGGCGGGTTGGCCGGGCTGCGCACCGGGGTGGCGCTGAGCGCCGCATGCGATAGTTGCTGCAGCAGGGCGTAGGTATCGGCGTGGCTGCGCGGCAGCTGGTCGATGGCGTATAGCGAGGGCACGATACCGGTCAGCACTTCCGGCGCCAGGATATGCGCGTGCAGGTGGGCGCTGATGGCCATCATGGTGTCGGCCGGCACCGGTCCGGAGCCGATCGAAAAGCGGGTCCAGGCCAGCAGCGGCACGCCGAGCAGCAGACAGTCATACTGCTTGCCTTGGTACTCGATGCTGCAGGATTCGCTGCACGCTTCGACCACATCCATCAGAGCATCGTAGGCATCTGGCTGGGTCGGGAACAGCTGCTCCAGGGCGCTGTCGATGGGCTCCTGATGCTGGGCCTTGAAATGCTTGTTGAGTAACACCTCAATTTCGCGTTCCCATGCGCGCTCCTCAAGACGGCTGGAGGCTTGAATCAATGCTTGCGCCAGCTCGGCCAGGCGATGGCTGTCGGCGGAAAATTTACGGGAAGGTTTTTTTGACGGACGGCGCATAGTGAGTGAAGGTTGACAACATGGTCAATGTCTTCCTGCGCGACCGTAGCGGATGCTTGCATCCAAAGCCAGGCAACCGAGATGCTCACATGTCCTTGCCGGACATGCTCCGCTGTTCTGCGCTGCCTTCTGGCCTACGACCGCTTGCTGTGAGTTTTTATGGGACTCAGAGGCAGGAAGACTGCAATATCCTATTGTAGTGGATTTAACTGGATATGGAATAAAACTGTTTCAAGGCAATCAAGCCGGTGAGAAGGGTTGCAGAAACGACAAACGCCGGCAATGCCGGCGTTTGTCATTCAGGCAAACTGCTGCCTGCTACTGTTTCTTACTCTTGAGCGCTGCTTAAGCTGCCAGCAACTGACGCAACACGAACGGCAGGATGCCGCCGTGCTTGTAGTAGTCGACTTCGATTGGCGTATCGATGCGCAGCAGGACCTTGACTTCCTTGGTTTCGCCGTTGGCGCGATGGATCACCAGGGTGGCGTCTTGCTGTGGCTTGATTTCGCCGTCGATGCCCTTCAGATCGAAAGTCTCGTTGCCGGTGATGCCCAGAGTCTGCACGCTGTCTGTGCCGATGAATTGCAGCGGCAGCACGCCCATGCCGACCAGGTTGGAGCGGTGGATGCGTTCGAACGAACGGGCAAACACAGCCTTCACGCCCAGCAGCTGGGTGCCCTTGGCTGCCCAGTCGCGCGACGAACCTGTACCGTACTCTTCGCCGGCAAACACCATGGTTGGCACGCCGTCCTTGATGTACTGCATGGCTGCGTCATAGATCGAAGTTTCTTCGCCAGTCGGCTGGAGCAGGGTGATGCCGCCTTCGACACGCGAGCCGTCCGGTGTCGGCGGGATCATCAGGTTCTTGATGCGGACGTTAGCGAAGGTGCCGCGCATCATGATTTCGTGATTGCCGCGACGCGAGCCGTAGGAGTTGAAGTCTGCCTTCAGCACGCCGTTGGCGATCAGCCATTTACCCGCCGGGCTGGATTCCTTGATGGAGCCGGCTGGCGAGATGTGGTCGGTAGTGATCGAATCGCCGAACACGCCCAGTGCGCGTGCGCCGGTGATGCCGGTCGCTGCAGCCTTCGGCACCATGGTGAAGTCTTGGAAGAACGGTGGTTCAGCGATGTAGGTCGATTTCGGCCAGTTGTAGACTTCGCCGCCGGCGACGCCCTTGATGGCTTCCCACAGCTTGCCTGGTGCGCCCTTGACGTCAGCGTAGTTGGCCTTGAAGACCTTGGCGTTCATCGCGAACTTCATCAGCTTGGCGACTTCTTGCGAAGACGGCCAGATGTCGCCCAGGTAAATATCCTTGCCGCCCTTGCCCTTGCCGACAGGCTCCGTCATCAGGTCGCGCGTCATGTTGCCGGCAATCGCATAAGCGACGACCAGCGGTGGCGAGGCCAGGAAGTTGGAGCGGATGTTCGGATGGATACGCGCTTCGAAGTTGCGGTTGCCGGACAACACAGCCGATGCCACCACGTCGTTCTTGACGATGGCTTCGTTCATGGCTGGCGTCAGGTCGCCGGCATTGCCGATACAGGTGGTGCAGCCGTAGGCGGTGACGCCGAAGCCGAGTTTTTCCAGGTACGGCAGCAGGCCGGCCGCTTCCAGGTATTCGGTGACCACGCGCGAGCCAGGGGCCAGCGAAGTCTTGATGTGCGCAGGCACCTTGAGGCCGGCTTCGACCGCTTTCTTGGCCAGCAAGCCAGCCGCCAGCATGACGCTCGGGTTGGAAGTGTTGGTGCAAGAAGTGATGGCGGCAATCAGGACGTCGCCGTTCTGCAGCTTGACGCCGTCAGCGTTGGTGTAAGTCGCATCCAGGTCTTCGATCTTCTTGTTGAAGCCGTTTTCTGCGATCGGCTTGCTGAACAGTTCGGCGAAGTTAGCTTTGACATGGCCGATTTCGATACGGTCTTGCGGACGCTTCGGACCTGCCAGCGATGGTGCAACAGTAGCCAGGTCGAGTTCGACGACAGTGGTGTAGTCGATGTCGCCAGCCTTTGGAATGCCGTACAGGTTCTGTGCCTTGAAGTAGCCGGCGAATGCGTCGATTTCCGCTTTGCTGCGGCCGGTGCCTTCGAAGTATTCGATAGTTGCATCGTCAACCGGGAAGAAGCCCATGGTGGCGCCGTATTCAGGCGCCATGTTGGCGATGGTGGCGCGGTCGGTCAGGCTCAGCGAGGCAGTGCCTTCGCCGAAGAATTCGACAAACTTGCCGACGACTTTGGCTTTGCGCAGCAGTTCGGTAATTGTCAGCACCAGATCGGTGGCGGTAACGCCTTCACGCAGCTGGCCGGTCAGGTTGACGCCGACTACGTCCGGTGTCAGGAAGTAGACCGGCTGGCCCAGCATGCCGGCTTCCGCCTCGATGCCGCCGACGCCCCAGCCGACTACGCCGATGCCGTTGATCATGGTGGTGTGCGAGTCAGTGCCGACCAGGGTGTCCGGATAGTAGACCGAATCCTTCTTGTGGACGCCGCGCGCCAGGTATTCCAGGTTGACCTGGTGGACGATGCCGAAGCCTGGGGGCACGACGCCGAAGGTGTCGAATGCCTGCATGCCCCATTTCATGAACTGGTAGCGCTCGTTGTTGCGCTGGAATTCCAGTTTCATGTTGAGGTCGAGCGCTTTCTTTTCACGGAAATGGTCGATCTGGATCGAATGGTCGACCACCAGGTCAACCGGCACCAGCGGTTCGATGTTCTTGGCGTTCTTGCCCAGGCTGGCGGCGACGTTGCGCATCGCGGCGAGGTCGGCCAGCAGCGGCACGCCGGTAAAGTCTTGCAGCACTACGCGGGCCACGACGAACGGGATTTCGTCGGTGCGGGCAGCGGTTGCGCCCCAGTTCGCGAGCTGCTTGACGTGCTCTTCAGTGACTTTCTTGCCGTCGCAGTTGCGCAGCACGGATTCCAGCACAACGCGGATCGATACCGGCAAGCGCGAGATGTTGACGCCGAGTTTTTTTTCCAGGGCAGGCAAGGAATAGAACTTGCCTTTCTTGGAATCGGAAATCTTGAATTCCTTAAGTGTGTTCAATGTGTTACGGGACATGATATCTCCTGAGTTTACAACTAGATTACAAACTGTTTGCCGGGTCAGCTGCTACCGGCGCCGGCATCTCTTCCTGTGCCGGCGACTTGCATTCGTTCGCCAGCTGATGCCCAGATTTCGAATCGAGCAAGATGCCCTTGGCCGGGATGCCGATCCAGAGCAGGCCGTACTTGCGGTTTTCAAAACGGTTGGCGCCGGTGGTGGTCGGCACGCGGCTCAGGCGGTGCAGGGTCTTGCCCCAGCGCAGCGCGATGTGCTTGTCGTCTTCAGCGTTGGTGTAGATCGTCAGGCTATTGCCCAGTTCGCACTTGTAGTCGACAGAAACGGCAGTCTTGACGTCTGGCGTGCCTTCGTCTTCACCGTCGTCCACTTCGGCCGGCGCTGCTTTTGCCGCGGGTTTCTTGGCCGCTTTCTTGGTGGTTTTCTTCGTGGTGGTTTGTGCTTGCGCCTGCGGTGCTACTACCGCCAGGCTGGCGCACAGCAAGACCAGGGTTGACAAACTCGTTGACAGAATCTTTCTCATTTCTATTGCTCCGTAGTGCGTCCCGCTACTGTTATTGAGTAAGCGGCAGGGCGCGGTTATAACAAGGTGCTGGTGTTTTCAGGTAATGCGGCGCCGCTATTTTTTGCCCGCTGCAGAACGCTCCAGTAATAACGGTAACTGGCGCGGTCATGCAGCGTGCCCTCGTGTTGTATCGGTCCCCATTCTGCCTGCTGGGCTGCAAGCAGAATCTGTGCCGCGGTCGCTATCTCGGACTGCGGCGGGGTAAATGCGTTCAAGATCGGCTGGATCTGCTGCGGATGGATGCTCCACATCCGGGTATAGCCGAATTCCGTCCTGGCGCGGCCGGCATCGGCAGCAACGCTGGCGCTGTCCTTGATGTCGGTCGTGACATTATGCGACGGCACCTTGCCGTGCGCATGGCAGGCAGCGGCGATTTCCAGCTTGGCGCGGGCCACCAGCGGATGGCTGAACTGGCCCGGCGAACGCATCGCCGCGCTGGGAATTGCACCAAAATGGGCTGATACGAAATCCATGATGCCGAACGACAGCGACTGCACCTGCGGCAGGGCGGCGATGGCGAAAACGTCGGCCAGGGCGCCATGGGTTTCTATCAGTACGTGGACCGGCAGGTCTTCGCGGCCGGCGCGCTGGCTGTAGTGCTCGATCAGGGCTATGGCGGCGCGTACTTCCGCCAGGCTCTCGGCCTTGGGCAGCATCAGGTAAGCCAGCCGGTTGGCGGCTCCGCTGTTGCTGCAGATAAGCTTGATGTCTTGTTCGAAAAAGGCGCTGCCGCTGTCGTGCACGCGGGCGCCGATGCGTCCGAAGCGGTTGTCGTCGCTGGCGACGATGCTGGCAACCAGCTTGGCATGCGCTGCTTCGTGACCGGCGCTGGCGCCGTCTTCGCAGTCCAGGGTGATGTCGAAGACCGGGCCCAGTTCCTGTTGCAGGGCGATCGACTTGCGCATGAGCTTTTCAGCACCGGCGTAATGATCGCAGACCGGTAGCGAGACCGGTTGTTGCTTGCCTAGGAATAAGACCTGGGTAGGGTGCATTGCGAAGTTTTTTAAAAAATTGCAGAACAAATCAAAACGGGAAAAGCAGATAAGGTCAGGCGCCGGCATGGCAATGGCTGTGTTGCCATGCGGGCGCTGACGGACGGTGTTTAGCCGACCAGGTGTTTCACGCCGTCACGCTCTTCTTGCAGTTCTTTCAGCGTGAGGTTGATGCGCTCTTGCGAGAAGGCGTCGATTTCCAGGCCCTGGACGATTTTGTATTCGCCGTTTTCGGTGGTGACAGGGAAGCCGAACATAGTGCCTTCAGGGATACCGTAGGAGCCGTCCGATGGCACGCCCATGGTAGTCCACTTGCCGTTGGTGCCCAGCACCCAGTCGCGCACGTGATCGATCGCTGCGTTGGCTGCCGATGCCGCCGACGACAGGCCGCGCGCTTCGATGATGGCGGCGCCGCGCTTGCCGACTGTCGGCAGGAACACGTCCTTGTTCCAGACCTGGTCGTTGATCAGGTCCTTGACCGATGCGCCGTCGGCTGTCGCGTAGCGATAGTCGGCGTACATGGTTGGCGAGTGGTTACCCCAGACGCACAGTTTTTCGATGGCGGAAACCGGCTTGCCGATTTTGGCCGCAACTTGCGACAGGGCGCGGTTGTGGTCCAGGCGCAGCATCGCTGTGAAGTTCTTGGCTGGCAGGCTTGGCGCCGATTTCATGGCGATGTAAGCGTTGGTGTTGGCTGGGTTGCCGACCACCAGCACCTTGACATTGCGCGAAGCAACTGCGTCCAGCGCCTTGCCTTGCACCGTGAAGATCTGGGCATTGGCTTCCAGCAGGTCCTTGCGTTCCATGCCTGGGCCGCGTGGGCGTGCGCCGACCAGCAGGGCGATGTCGGCATCCTTGAATGCAGTCATCGGATCGCTGTGGGCAGTGATGCCGGCCAGCAGCGGGAAGGCGCAGTCGTCGACTTCCATGATCACGCCTTTCAGCGCTTTTTGTGCTTTTTCGTCAGGGATTTCCAGCAATTGCAGAATGACCGGTTGGTCTTTGCCGAGCAGGTCGCCATTGGCGATGCGGAACAACAGTGAGTAACCGATTTGACCAGCGGCGCCGGTAACGGCAACACGCAGAGGGGACTTAGCCATGTTGAATCTCCAGAGAGGTGATAAAAATATTTGCGAGACAGTGTCGCTCGGATACGTTCAAGGGCCTGCAGAGCATGGCGTATTGCGCTTCCGTACGGTCTTGTCCCATTACAAAAGTCCCGGCTAGATAAAAAGCGGTGACTCTATATGCAACCTCTAATGATACCGGCGAAAAGCGCAGCCGTCAGTTTGTTTCGCGCTGGTCCGGCGGCCGCAAATTGCAGCTTGCGCAGCGGCTTGCAACTTCGGCATGGTCCTCAGCCCGACCGGCCGGGAAAGCTGGCTTGCGTGCGACGCGGATCATCAGATAGTCCTGCTGCCCGCGAGTTTAGGCTTGGCAACATGGTATGTCAATCAATATCTTATGTCTTATATAAGACATATCATTGCGCATTTTTTGCTGGACGACAATGGGGGTTTTATGGTGAAATCCGAGGTTATGAGTTCCATCCCGTCCAATCCGAGTAGCGACCCTGTCAGCCCGAGCGCTGCAGCCCCGGGAGCGTCGTCGACAGCTCCTGCGGCAAGTTCCCCGACCTTCAGTCCGCTCTACCAGCAAATCAAGGCGCTGATCATGCAGCGCCTGCAGTCCGGCGAATGGAAGTCCGGCGAATTGATCCCCAGCGAAGTCGAGCTTGGCAACCGTTTCAAGGTCAGCCAGGGCACCGTGCGCAAGGCGATCGACGAGCTGGCGGCAGAAAACCTGCTGGTGCGGCGCCAGGGCAAAGGCACTTTCGTCGCCACCCATCACGAAGCCCGTTCCCAATTCCGTTTCCTGCGCCTGATGCCGGATAGCGATGAGCCCCAGGTTACCGATAAAAGAGTCATAGAGCTGAAGCGCTTGCGCGCGCCGGCGGATATCGCACGCCAACTGGGCGTGAAGTCGGGCGATTCGGTGGTGTATGTCAAGCGCGTGCTGGCCTTCGACGGCGTGCCGACGATACTGGAAGAGTTATGGCTGCCCGGCGCCTTGTTCAAGGCCTTGACGCTGGAGCGGCTGGCTGAATACAAGGGGCCGATGTACGGTCTGTTTGAAACCGAATTCGGCACGCGCATGATCCGTGCCACCGAACAGATCCGCGCCGCCAGCGCCGATGCGGATGCTGCCGAATTGCTGGCGGTGGAAAAATCATCGCCTTTGCTGTGCGTCGAGCGCGTGTCTTTCACTTACGGCGACAAGCCGGTGGAAGTGCGGCGCGGCTTGTATGTCACCAACCGTCATCATTATCAGAACGAATTGAGCTGACGGCTTGGGTGGAATTGACGGTCGCGTGTGAGCGCGGACCAGTGGTGGCAAAATGGCAAAGTTCGAGAGGCGCCGACGATTATTCGCAATAACGAATAATAACTATTGGTGTGCTGCACAAAATCGGCGAAAATTGCGGGATTGCGCTTGCAGTAAATTTTTAAACTGAGGAGAACCCTGTTATGTCTGAAGCCGCGAAACCCAATCGGCCACAGTTTCGTAATATAAACATTACTCAAATTGTCGGTTACCGCTTGCCGCTGGCGGGCATTATTTCGATTTTGCATCGTATAAGTGGCTTGTTGATGTTTTTGCTCTTGCCTTTCATCTTGTTCATGCTGGATAAAAGCCTGGTGTCGGAAAGCTCTTTCGACTATTTCAAAGGCTTTACGTCGGGCTGGTTCGTCAAGCTTGTCATCCTGGCCCTGTCCTGGGCTTACCTGCACCACTTCTGCGCCGGCATCCGCCACCTTGTCATGGATAACCACATTGGCCTGAGCAAGGAAAGCGCGCGCAAATCGGCTGCAAGCGTCCTCATCATCAGCTTGCCGCTGGCGCTGATCGTCGCATTGAAACTGTTCGGAGCATTCTAATGGCAGATAATAATATTGGCGGCAAGCGCCTGGTCGTTGGCGCCCATTACGGCCTGCGCGACTGGCTGGCGCAGCGTGCGACAGCGATCGTGATGGCGGTCTATACCGTGATTTTGCTGGTGTGCTTCCTCACCGCCAGCGACTTCAGCTATGACGGCTGGGCGGGCCTGTTTTCTCACCAGTGGTTCAAGCTGGCTACCTTCGTAGCGCTGATGGCACTGTTTTTTCATGCATGGATCGGCGTGCGTGATATCTGGATGGATTACGTCAAGCCGGTTGCTGTGCGCCTGGTCTTGCAAGTTGCCACAATCCTGTGGCTGGTTGGTTGTGCCGGATGGGCGGCGCAGATTTTGTGGAGAGTGTAATCGTGTCAGCAATCAAATCCACAATTCCTACACGCCGCTTTGATGCGGTTATCGTTGGCGCCGGCGGATCCGGCATGCGTGCTTCGCTGCAGTTGGCGGAAGCGGGCTTGAACGTTGCAGTGCTGTCGAAGGTGTTTCCTACCCGTTCGCACACCGTGGCAGCGCAGGGCGGCATCGGCGCTTCGCTCGGCAACATGTCCGAGGACAGCTGGTACTGGCACATGTTCGACACTGTCAAGGGCTCGGATTACCTGGGCGACCAGGACGCGATCGAATTCATGTGTCGCGAAGCTCCTAAGGCTGTGTACGAGCTGGAACACTTCGGCATGCCGTTCGACCGCAACGCCGACGGCACCATTTACCAGCGTCCGTTCGGCGGCCACTCGGCCAACTTCGGCGAAAAGCCGGTAGCGCGCGCTTGCGCCGCTGCCGACCGTACCGGCCATGCGCTGCTGCACACGCTGTATCAGCGTAACGTGCGCGCCAAGACCCACTTTTTCGTTGAGTGGATGGCGATCGACCTGGTGCGCGATGCTGAAGGCGATGTCATCGGCGTGGTTGCACTGGAAATGGAAACCGGCGACGTCATGATCCTGGAAGCCAAGACCACGGTCATGGCAACCGGCGGTGCAGGGCGCATCTGGGCGGCTTCCACCAATGCCTTCATCAATACCGGCGACGGCATGGGCATGGCGGCGCGCGCAGGCCTGCCGCTGGAAGACATGGAATTCTGGCAGTTCCACCCGACCGGCGTGGCCGGCGCGGGCGTGCTGATCACTGAAGGCGTGCGCGGCGAAGGCGGGATCTTGATCAACGCCAACGGCGAACGTTTCATGGAGCGCTATGCGCCTACCCTGAAAGACCTGGCGCCGCGCGACTTCGTCTCGCGTTCGATGGACCAGGAAATCAAGGAAGGCCGCGGCTGCGGTCCGCACAAGGATCACGTCATGCTGGACCTGCGCCATATCGGCGCCGAAACCATCATGAAGCGTCTGCCTTCGATTCTGGAAATCGGTCACAAGTTCGCTAACGTTGACGCTTTGAAAGAGCCGATCCCGGTCGTGCCGACCATCCACTATCAGATGGGCGGTATTCCGACCAATGTGTATGGCCAGGTGGTAGTGCCGAAGAACGGCATCCCGAACGCGGTGGTCAACGGTCTGTATGCGATCGGCGAATGCGCCTGCGTTTCGGTGCACGGCGCCAATCGCCTTGGCACCAACTCGCTGCTGGACCTGGTGGTGTTCGGCCGCGCGGCCGGCAATCACATTGTCGACAGCAAGCTCAAGGAGCGCAGCAACAAGCCGTTGCCGGCGGATGCAGCCGACGTCGCCCTGGCGCGCCTGGCCAAGCTGGAAACCAGCACCGGTTCCGAGCGAGTACAAGACGTGGCCGGCGATATCCGCAAGACCATGCAGCACTACTGCGGCGTGTTCCGTACCGACGAGCTGCTGCAGCAAGGCTACAAGGAAATCATGGCGCTGGACGAGCGGCGCAAGCATGTCTCGTTCAAGGACAAGTCGAAGGTCTTCAACACCGCACGTGTCGAAGCGCTGGAGCTGGACAACCTGATCGAAACCGCCAAGGCCACCATTACATCGGCGGCAGCCCGTAAGGAGTCGCGCGGCGCCCACGCGCATCGCGATTATGAAAAGCGTGATGACGAAAACTGGATGAAGCACACCTTGTGGTACTCCGAAGGTAATCGTCTCGACTACAAGCCAGTGATTACCAAACCGCTGACAGTTGATACGTTCAAGCCAAAGCCACGTACATTCTGATTCGTCGCGGCAGGGCTTTGCGCCATCAGATGGCGCGCAGCTCTGACGCACAATTAATAAAAAGGTATAGCCATGTCATCACGTACTTTGAAATTCAAAATCTACCGCTACGATCCTGATAAGGATGCCAAGCCTTACATGCAGGACCTGACGGTGGAGCTGCTGCCAACCGACAAGATGCTGCTGGATGCGTTGCAACGCATCAAGGCCGACGTTGACGATTCGCTGGCCCTGCGCCGTTCATGCCGCGAAGGCGTGTGCGGTTCCGATGCCATGAACATCAACGGCAAGAACGGCCTGGCCTGCACCACCAACCTGAACGAACTGAGCGAGCCTATCGTCCTCAAGCCGCTGCCAGGCTTGCCGGTGATCCGCGACCTGATCGTCGACATGACGCAGTTCTTCAAGCAATACGAGTCGATCAAGCCGTTCCTGATCAACGACAACATCCCGCCGGAGAAAGAGCGCCTGCAATCGCCGGAACAGCGCGAAGAGCTGGATGGCTTGTACGAGTGCATCCTGTGCGCATGCTGCTCGACATCCTGCCCGTCGTTCTGGTGGAATCCGGACAAGTTCGTCGGTCCGGCCGGCCTGCTGCAAGCCTACCGTTTCATCGCCGACAGCCGCGACGAAGCCACCGGCGCGCGCCTGGACAACCTGGAAGATCCGTATCGTTTGTTCCGCTGCCGTTCGATCATGAACTGCGTCGATGTCTGCCCCAAGGGTCTCAACCCGAATGCGGCGATCGGCAAGATCAAAGAGTTGATGGTACGCCGCGCGGTATAAGCGAGCAGGGCGGCGAGACTGTTGCGCACCGCTGCAAATCTCCCGCCCTGGTTTTAGAACTGTTCGTCGACAGCGGCGAACAGCGATTTCAAATAGAATGACTGCTTGCCATGCCTATCACACATCAAGCCGACCCCGCCAACCGAGCCCGACTGCGCTGGCGTGCAAGACGTGGTCTGCTTGAAAACGATTTGATACTGACCCGTTACCTGGATGCAAATGAAGCCAGCATGACGGATGATGACGTCGACGCTTTTTCGCGCCTGATGGAATTGTCGGACAATGAACTAATGGATTTGCTACTGGTCCGTAAAGAACCGGACGGCTTGCTCGATTTGCCGCAAGTGCATGCCCTGTTAGCCAGAATACGCACTGCTTAAGCTTGTGTCTTCACAGGCGGCGACGGCCGCTGAAGATGTTGGACAGCTTGCAAACACGTCTTTTGTTTTTTTGATTTAGAGTCACCTTTTGATTGAGGGAAGAGCCATGACCACCGCTGATACAAAAGCCACGCTATCGTTTTCCGATGGCAGCCCATCCGTAGAATTTCCTATTTACAAGGGCACCGTCGGCCCCGAAGTCATCGATATCCGCAAGCTGTACGGCGCCACCGGCAAATTCACTTACGACCCGGGTTTCATGTCGACGGCGGCATGTAATTCGTCGATCACCTACATCGACGGCGACAAGGGCGAACTGCAGTACCGCGGTTACCCGATCGAACAGCTGGCGGTCAATTGCGACTTCCTGGAAACCTGCTACCTGCTGTTGAACGGCGAACTGCCGACCGCGGCCGAAAAGGAAAAATTCGACGCCACCGTGACCCAGCACACCATGGTGCACGAGCAGATGCAATTCTTCTTCCGCGGCTTCCGACGCGATGCGCATCCGATGGCCGTGCTGGTCGGCACCGTCGGCGCCTTGTCGTCGTTCTACCATGAC
>NZ_DATMRB010000059.1:0-12989 GCF_035566555.1 Collimonas sp. | reverse complement strand
GTATGACCGCACCACCTTGCAGGGGGTAGACTTGCGCAGCATGAAGATCGGCCTGAAGCGCGCCCGTTCGCTGGAAAACTACGATACCGCATTGACCCTGGATTATTATCGCGACCGCCTGCAGCAGACCGATGGCGCGGTGCTGCCGCCGAATACCGTCATCCAGCCAGGCCAGCACCAGGCTTTGGTGCCGGGTTTCGCCTGGGTCCGGCGCGCGGTGGATAATTCCATTTTTCCGCGCAGCGGCCACATCTTCTCGATACAGACCGGTTTCGCCGTGAAAGGCTTCCTGACCGACCAGACCTTTTTCCGCGCCGACGGCCGCTATAAACATTATTTCCCAGTGGCCAAGCGCGACGTCGTGATCTTGCGCACCGAGCTGGGCGGCGTGTTTACCGCCGGTTCCAGCGCCGCCGTGCCGGCTTCCCTGCTGTTTCGCGCCGGCGGCAACGAATCGGTGCGCGGCTACAGCTACGAAAGCATAGGCAACTCGCAAAACGGCACGGTCTATCCGACCAAGTACCTGGTGACCGCCAGCGCCGAATACCAGCACTGGATCAGCGAGCAGTGGGGCGGCGCCCTGTTTTACGACGCCGGCACCGCGACCGACAGCTGGGCCAACCGCAGCATCAAGGTCGGGGTCGGCCCCGGCGTGCGCTACCGCAGCCCGGTCGGCACCGTTAACGTCGACCTCGCCTATGGCGTCCAGGCCAAGCAGTTCCGGCCGCATATTTCGCTAGGCATTGCCTTCTGATTTTTTATTTCCACGATTGAACGCATGACCGAAGCCACCGACAAATCCGCCGAAGCAGCCGCGCCGCCACCGAATCCGGGCGCTGCTCCTGGCCGCCTGCGCTGGCTGTGGCGCACGCTGGCGGCTTTGCCGTTGCTGCTGCTCCTGCTGGCTGGAGCCTTGTTCTATGGCGTACGCACGGAGTCTGGCGCGCACGCGCTGTGGCAGCTTAGTACCTGGGCGCTGCACGGCAACCTGTCCGGCCAGCTGGCCGGCGGCACGCTGGCGGACGGCCTGCGGCTGCGCAACCTGGTCTATCGCGACGCTACCCAGCAATACAAGATCGACCGCATCGACGCCAAATGGCAGCTCAGCTTCTCGCCCCTGAAGCTGCAGGTCGCTTACCTGCACGTCGGCGATGTCGAGGCCAGGCTGGAGCCGACGCCGCCGACGCCGACGGTGATGCCGGCCAGCCTCAAGCTGCCCCTGCAACTGCTGCTCAACGATATCTCGCTGAACAAGCTGTCCTTGCAGCAGGGCTTGAGCACGACCGAGCTGAGCCATCTGCAATTGCATGGCGAATCGGACGGCGTGCAGCACAAGCTGGTGCTGGAACGGCTCGATACGCCCTATGGCAAGGCCAGCGCCAACCTCAGCCTGAACGGCGTGTCGCCGTTTGCGCTGAGCGGCGGCGCCGAGCTCGGCGGCGAGTACGAGAAGGAAAAATATCAGCTGGATGCGGCCTTGTCCGGCAGCCTGGCGGCGCTGGGAGTTGATCTGGTGGCGCGCGGCGATAAACTGAGCGGCAACGCTAAGGTCGCGGCCACGCCGTTTGCAGCGATTCCATTCAAGACGCTGGAGCTGAACCTCGCCCACGTCAATCCGAAACTGTTCAGCAACGGCGCGCCGCAGGCAGACCTGAGCCTGCAAGCCACGCTGAAGCCAGTGGCGCCGCCGGCAGCCGCTGTGGCTAGCGCCAGCGTCGATTTGTCTACGCTGGCGGTGAGCGGCCCGGTGCGTATCGTCAACAGCATGCCAGGCGCCCTGGATCAGGACCGCTTGCCGCTGATCAGCGCCGGCGCCGAGCTGCAGCTGGATAGCCAGACCCAGCAGCTCTCGCAACTGCAGCTGAAGCTGGTGAAAAACGCCAGTATCAGCGGCGAGGGGCAATATCAAAGCGACGGCAAGAACAAGAATAACGGTGAATTCAAGCTCAATGTCGCCGGCCTCGACCTGCAAGCCTTGCATGGCAAGCTGAAGCCGACCCAGCTGCGCGGCCCGCTCAACATCAAGCTGACGCCGGACAACCAGCAGATCAGCCTGGACCTGGCGGATGCCACCTACAGGGCAAAGCTGGAGGCGGTAATCGATCCCAAGCAGGTCCTCCTGAAAACGGCCCAGCTGGCAGCCGGCGCTGCGCGGGTCGACGCCAGCGGCAGCCTCGGCCTGGATGCCGGAATGGCGTATGCGCTGAAGGGGACCCTGCGCGATTTCACCCCCTTCCTCTGGATTAACAGCAGCGCGCCGGCCAAGAGCGCGGCGCACGCCGGTAAGCGGCCGCCCTCGGCGCCTGCCGCGCATGCGGTGGCCGCCAATATCAACATGGATATCGATGCCGCCGGCAACCTGACGCCGGAGCTGAAGCTGAAGCTGAAATTCGCGGTCCACGACAGCAGCTATGACACGCTGCCGATGAGCGGCAACGGCTTGCTCAACCTGGCCGGCACGCGCTTGCTGCCGAGCGAGCTGGCTTTGTCGGTGGCGGGCAACGATGTGCAAGCCAAAGGCAGCTTCGGCGCCGCCGGCGACCGTCTCAATCTGAAGGTGGATGCGCCGGAACTGCAGCGGCTCGGGTTCGGCATTTCGGGCGCCGTGCATGTAGACGGACAGCTCAGCGGCAGCATGCAAAAGCCGAACGTGCAGGCCACCTACCGCGCCGAGAAGCTGGCCTTCGGCGAACACCGGCTGGACAGCCTGTCGGGGCAGGCCGATATACAGGCCGACCTCAACGCCAATCTCAACTCGAGCAGCAACCGCCTGGCCCTGACCATAGACGGGCGTGGCCTGCATAGCGCGGACGTGGCGCTGGAAAAGCTCAACCTCAATCTGAACGGTACTTACGCAGCGCACACCCTGAAACTGGAAAGCAGCGGTACCCTGCGCGGCAAACCTCTGCACCTGACCCTCGCTGCTCAGGGCAAACTCAGCGAGGGCAAGACAGGCTATGGCTGGCAAGGACAGCTCAGCGAGCTGCAAAACCAGGGTGTTCCGCGCATCAGCCTGGCGAACCCCTTGGCGATCACTGCCGAAGCCGGCCGAGTGCTGCTGGGCGCCACGCGCCTGACTGTGGCGGACGCGCAGATCGACTTGAAGAATTTTAACTTCGATCACGGCAAGCTGCAATCGGCCGGCGCCATCAATGCCCTCAACGTGGCGACCATCGTGAGTCTGGCGCAAGAGTTCGGGGCGCCGGAAGTGCCGGTGAAGACCGACCTGGTTCTGGACAGCAGCTGGGATTTCACGCTGGCCGACAACCTCAGCGGTTTCCTGCAGATTGCCCGCCGCAGCGGCGATTTGCGGGTCAACCCGGGACGCGGCGATGTCAGCCTGGGTTTGTCGGAACTGAAGTTGCGCGCCGATTTACAGGACAGCCATATCAAGCTGGATACGCAAGTGGCGAGCGCCAGGATCGGTACGCTGGCAGCCCAGGTGCAGCTGGCTTTGCAGAAGACCGACGGCGTCTGGGGTTTCAGCGACAGTTCTGGCTTGTCCGGGCAGGCCACGCTAAGGGTACCGCAGCTGAAATCGATAGGCGCGCTGATCGGGCCGCAAGTGGCGCTCGACGGCAGCATCGGCATGGATCTGGCCCTGAGCGGCGAACTGGGCAAGCCTAAGCTGTCGGGCAAGGTCAACGGCGACCAGTTGGCGGTCACCTTGTTCGACCAGGGCATCAAGCTGAAGGATGGCATCGCGCGCCTGAACCTGGCGGATAACGTGATCGATCTGCAGCAGCTGGAATTCCACGGCGGCGACGGCAATGTGCGCGCCACCGGCAGGCTGCAGCTGGGCCACGACAATCCGGACCTGACTGCCAGCGTGATCGCCGATCGCCTGCAGCTGTTCGCCAGCCCGGATCGCCAGCTGATGCTGTCCGGCCAGGCCAAGATCGCCAACGTCAAGGAGCAATTGCATGTCGACGGCAAGTTCAAGATCGACAAGGCATTGTTTGACCTGCCGCCTAGCAGTGCGCCGACGCTGGGCGACGATGTCGTCATCGTGCGCAAGGATGCCAAGACAGCGCGGGCGGCGCCGCTGACAGATAAGGAAAAACGGGCCAAGACAGCGGAAAAGCCGGCTGGCTCCGCGACACCGGTGATGAATGTGGAAGTCGATTTCGGCGACGATTTCCGTTTCCGCGGCAGCGGCGCCGACTTGCGCTTGCGCGGTGCCATGCAGGTGCGCAGCGAGCCTTACCAGCCCTTGCGCGCGACCGGCACCATCCGCGTCGCCGACGGCACCTACGAGGTGTTTGGCCGCAAGCTGGCGATTGAACGCGGCCTGATCAATTTCCAGGGACCGATCGATAATCCGAACATCAATATCCTGGCCATGAAGCGCAACCAGGAAGTCGAGGCTGGCGCCGAAATCACCGGCAATCCTTCCAACCTGCGGGTCAAGCTGGTGTCCGAGCCGAATGTCTCGGATGAGGAAAAACTGTCGTGGCTGATGTTCGGCCACGGCAGCGACAGCGCGGCGCTGGGCCAGCGCCAGGCGGCTGGACAGGCGCTGGCGCTGCTGGGAAATTACGGCGGTAAGAAGATCGCCCAGGGCATAGGCTTCGACGAATTCTCGATCGGCTCGAGCGATTCCGGCATCGATAACGAGCAGGTGGTAAACCTGGGCAAGGCGATTACCGAGAAAATCAATCTCGGCTACGAACAGAGCCTGACCAGCGCCGCCAGCATCCTCAAACTGACCTGGCAATTTTCACGGCGCTGGTCGATGGTGATGCGCGGCGGCACCATCAACGGCCTTGAAGTGACCTATAACCTGCGCTTCGATTAGGCGGCGATGACGGATTTAACCGGCGCGCCGGCCCGACATTTCGGCGCCGGCATCCGGCTGCAGCTTCAAGGCAAACGGCAGCGAGGCCAGGGCGACTAGCGCGATCACCACAAAAGCCGGCCAGAAATCGGCGCTGACGATGGTGGCATGGCCCTGGACCTGGTTCGACACCTGCAGCGCAAAGCCGCCGACCGTGACGCCCAGGCCGATCGCCAGCTGCTGGGCGACACTGGTCAGGCTGGTGGCCTGGCTCATCTGCTGCTGGTCGATCTCCGCGTAGGCAATCGCATTCAGGCTGGTGAACTGCATGGAACGCACGCAGCCGCCCAGCAGCAACAGCAAGATGATGAAGACATGCGAGGTATCCGCCTTGAGCACGCCGAAGGCGGCCATCGACAAGGCGCCGAGCAGGGTGTTGTAGACCAGCACGCTGCGGAAGCCAAAGCGTTTCAGCACCTTGCTGGTCATGGTCTTGACGAAGATCGCGCCGGCCGCCGAAGCGCAGGTCAGCAGGCCCGACTGGAACGGCGTCAGGCCGAAGCCGAGCTGGAACAGCAGCGGCAGCAGGAACGGCAGGGCGCCGACGCCGATGCGGAACAGCGAACCGCCGTAGACATTCATGCGCAGCGTCGGGATTTTCAGCAGGCGCAGGTTGATCAGCGGATGCGGCGTGCGGAAGGCGTGCCAGACATAGGCCAGCAAGCTGAGGCTGCCGACCGCCACGCAGATCAGCGAGACGTCGCCGGCCACCAGGTGGCGGCCGGCGCTGGCCAGCCCGAACATCAGGGTCGAGCAGCCGATGGCAGACAGCAGGAAGCCGGGCAGGTCGAGCGGTACGGTGTCGTCGCTGCGCAGGTTTTCGATATAACGCGTCGCCAGGTAGATGCCGAGAATGCTGATCGGTACGTTGATGAAGAAGATCCAGCGCCAGTGGAAATACGTGGTGATGAAACCGCCCAGCGGTGGCCCAATCACCGGCCCCAGCAGGGCCGGGATGGTCAGGTAGCTGAGCGCGCGCACCAGTTCCGCCTTGGAGGTGGTGCGCAAGATCACCAGGCGCCCGACCGGCACCATCATGGCGCCGCCTATGCCTTGCAGGAAGCGGGCGGCGACGAATTGCGCCAGCGTATCCGACATGCCGCACAGGATGGAGCCCAGCATGAAGACGCCGATGGCGCTGCGGAACACGGTGCGGGCGCCGAAGCGGTCGGCCATCCAGCCGCTGATCGGGATAAACACCGCCAGGCTGACCAGATAGGAAGTCATCGCCAGCTTGAGCGCAATCGGGCTTTCTCCCATGTCTTGCGCCATCATCGGCAATGAGGTGGCGATCACGGTGGAGTCCATGTTTTCCATGAACAGGGCGCAAGCCACGATCAGCGGCGTGAGAAAGACGCGGGATATAGCCATGTGGGGTCGGTGATGTGTGGCGGTTGAAGCGCAAACTGTGTCACCACGGCAAGCATGATGCCATGGCAAATCTGCTGCGTTTACAAAGAGCATAATTATAACGTTTTAACGAATATGGTTCTGATCGGGTAGCATGCAGGCTGTCGCATCAGCTGCCTGCCGTATCTTTGCAAAAAATCATGACCAACACGCCTTACTCGCCGACCGAATGTTTCGCATTGCTGGACGACCGCACCGCGGCGGCCACGGACTCTCCCTCATCGCGCCTGTACACAGGGCATGTGCGCAGCCTGCAGTGTGGTGCCGCCGACCAGCTGCCGCTGCTGATCGCGCAGATGCAGCAAGCCTTGCGCGAGGGTTTGCACGCAGTGGCAGTGTTCACCTATGAACTGGGACTTGGCTTGCAGGGTATTCCGCAGCCGGCCGCCATCGGCGCGGAGCCGCCAGTGCTGGCGCAGATTTTACTGTTTTCGCAATGCCGGCATCTGAGCGATAGCGAGGTGGATGACTGGCTGGCGCAGCGCCAGGCCGCAGACCATGGCGCTGCCGGCATCGCCAGGCTGCAGCCGAATGTCGGCGCCGCGGAGTTTGCCGCGGCCATCGCCAAAATCCACGCCTACATCGAGGCGGGCGACACCTATCAGGTCAATTACACCTACCGCCTGCGTTTCGATGCCTATGGCAGCCCGATTGCCTTGTTCCGGCAGCTGCGCGGCCGTCAGCCGGTACCCTACGGCGGCTTGATCCAGCTGGCCGACGGTACGGCCGTGCTGTCGCTGTCGCCGGAGCTGTTCGTACGGCACGTCGACGGCTGGCTGACCGCGCGGCCGATGAAAGGCACCGCCGCCGCCAGCGGCGACGCCGGGCAGGATCTGCTGGCGGCGCAGACGCTCGCGGCAGATCCCAAGAACCTGGCGGAAAACCTGATGATCGTCGATTTGCTGCGCAACGACCTGGGCCGCATTGCCGTGCCCGGTTCGGTGCAGGTGCCGCATCTGTTTGAGGTGACGCAGTTCAATACCGTGCTGCAGATGACGTCTACGGTGCAGGCCCAGGTACGCGACGATGTCAGTCTCAGCGATGTCATCCAGGCGCTTTATCCCTGCGGCTCGATCACCGGCGCACCCAAGCATCGCACCATGCAGATCATCCAGGAACTGGAACCGGCGCCGCGCGGCCTGTATACCGGCGCCATTGGCTGGTTCGATGCGGAGTCCGCCGGCCGCCAGTTTGGCGATTTCTGCCTGTCGGTGCCGATCCGCACCCTGTGGCTGCAGCCGGCGGCGCCGCAAGGACCGCACGGCGCTGCGGTGCGGCGCGGCGAGATGGGCGTCGGCGCCGGCATCGTGCACGACAGCGTGGCGGCGGAAGAGTATGCCGAATGCGCCTTGAAGGCGAAATTCCTGACCGGATTGCGGCCAGATTTTTCTTTGTTTGAAACCATGTATGCAAGCAGCACCGATGGTTGCCGTCATCTGGATCTGCATTTGCAGCGTCTGCAGGAATCGGCTGCCTACTTCGGTTTTCCCTGCGACGGCAGCGCCCTGCGCGCCGCGCTGCAAGCACATTGCGATGCTTTGCCGACGACGGCAGCGATGCGCTTGCGCCTGACCCTGGCTGCCGATGGCAGCTACAGCTTGCAGAGCGCCGAGCTGGCCGCGCCGGCGACGCCGGTCGGCTTGCTGATCGCACCAATGCCGACGCAGTCTGACGATTTGTTCCTGCGCCACAAGACGACGGAGCGCCAGCGCTACGACCAGGCCTGGCAACAGGCGCAGCAGCTGGGCGCTTTCGATATGCTGTTCTTCAATCAGCGCGGGGAATTGACAGAGGGTGGCCGCAGCAGCGTCTTCCTCAAGCTGGATGGCCGCTGGTATACGCCGCCGCTGCAAGCGGGCTTGCTGCCGGGCGTGATGCGCAGCGTGCTGTTGAACGATCCGGCATGGAATGCCGCCGAGCGCAGCCTCGGCATGGAGGATTTGCTGGCGGCGGAGGAGATCATGGTGTGCAACGCCTTGCGCGGCGCCATGCCGGCGACGCTGCTGCACATCGCCTAGCTTAGAACGCGATAATCACGACCGAGCCGGCCACGATCAGCGAGCCGCCGATGGCCACCGGCCAGGTCAGCTGTTCGCCGGCAAACAGCAAGCCCAGCACGATGGCGAAGGCGACGCTCAGCTTGTCGATCGGCGCAACTTTTGAAATCGGGCCGATCTGCAGCGCGTGGTAATAGCACAGCCAGGACAGGCCGGTGGCGATCGCCGACAAGACCAGGAACAGCCAGTTGGAGGCGCCGACCAGCGCCGGCTTTTGCCATTCGTCGCGCAAGGTGACGATGCCGGCGATCACCACCAGGATCACTACGGTGCGGATGAAGGTGGCAAAATTGGAGTTCATGCCAGTCACGCCGAATTTGCCGAAGATCGCCGTCAGGCCGGCAAAAAATGCCGAGCCGAGCGCAAACAATTGCCAGCTAGAGCTGAATTTCATGGTTTTCCCCCGGTTATCGTGTACTCATCTCCTGCTCAGCCGCCGGCGATACGGCTACTTTGCGGCTGGCTTGGCGCCGGCAATCGTGGCGTCGCGGTCGTTCAGCACTTTGTTGGCCGGCAGTTCGCTCTGGTCCCAGCCGCCGCCCAGCGCCTTGATCAGCAGCACGCTGGCAGACAGGCGCCGGTTCTGGATATCCAGCGCCGAACGCTCGGCGCTGAGCGCGGTTGCCTGCACCGTCGCCACGCTAGTGTAATTCACCAGGCCGGACTTGTACTGGTTGAGGATCAGTTCCACCGCCAGGCGCGCCGACTTCACCGTTTCATCCTGCACCGCCGCTTCCTGTTCCAGGATGCGCAGGGCCGCCAGATTGTCTTCGACTTCCTGGAAGCCGGTCAGCACGGTCTGCTTGTAGGCGGCGACGCTGGCGTCGAAACCGGCGATCGCCTGGTCGCTCTGGGCGCGCCGGGCGCCGCCGTCAAACAGGGTGGCCGCCAGCGCCGGGCCGAGCGACCAGATGCGGTTCGGCACGGTCAGCCAGTTGGCAAAACTGTTGCTTTGGAAGCCGCCGGAAGCGGACAAGGTCAGGTTCGGGAAATAAGCTGCCTTGGCGACGCCGATCTGGGCGTTGGCTGCCGCCGCGCGGCGTTCGGCGCCGCTGATATCGGGACGCCGCTCGAGCAGGGCGGAAGGGACGCCGACCGGGATCGCCGGCAGCACCGCCACCATGGTGCTTGGCGCAATCGAGAAAGTCGAGGCCGGCTGCCCGGTCAGCATGGCGATGGCATGCTCCAGCTGCGCGCGCAGCACGCCATTGTCCAATGCCTGTGCCTGCGCGCCCTTGAGCTGGGTCTGCGCCTGGATGACGTCGGATTTGGCGACCACTCCGACCGCATACTGGTTCTGCGTCAGCTGATACGATTTCTGATAGGCGGCCACGGTATCGTCGAGCAGCTTTTGCTGCGCATCGAGTACCCGCAACTGCAGGTAGTCTTGCGCCAGCGTGGCTTGCGCGCTCAGCCGGGTTGCCTGCAGGTCGGCGGCGCTGGCCTGGGCCGTCGCCTGGTTGGCTTCCACCGTGCGGCTGATGCGGCCCCACAGGTCCGGCTCCCAGCTGACGCTCGGTCCGAGCGAGAAGCTGTTCGACACCGAGCCGCCGTTGGCGCTGTTGACGAGAGAGCTGCTGCTGTTGCGTCCGCCGCCGGAGCGGGTGGCGGAAACGCTGGCTGACACCGTCGGCAGGTAGGCGGCGCGGGCCGATTGCACCAGCGCTGCAGCTTGGCGGAACTGCGCTTCGGCCTGCACCAGGTTCTGGTTGGAGATGTTGACCTGTTCGACCAGGCTGTTGAGTTGTGGATCCTGATAGATTTCCCACCAGTTGCCGCGCAGTTCCTGGTCTTTCGGCGTGGCGGTTTTCCAATCCTTGTTTTCCTTGAAGGCAACAGGCTCTTCAGTGCTTGGCCGCACATAGTCAGGACCGACCGCGCAGGCGCTCAGGAACAGCGCTGCGGCTGCTGCCGCCAGCAGGGTTTTATACATGGGTGCTTGCAAGTGTTTCATATCAGATCCGTTGATTGTCTTTGGTCGTGCTTGCTGCGTTTTGATTTACACCGCTTCGGCTGCATCCGGCGCCGGCCTGCCGCCGCGCCGCTCCCACTTATCCTTGCTCCACAGGCGGAACCTGTCCATGTACAGATACACCACCGGCGTCGTGTACAGGGTCAGCAACTGGCTCATGATCAGGCCGCCGACAATCGCAATGCCCAGCGGCCGCCGCAGCTCGGCGCCGTCGCCCGCACCCAGCGCCAGCGGCACCGCGCCCAGCATGGCGGCCATGGTGGTCATCATGATCGGCCGGAAGCGCAGCTTGCAAGCCTCGAAAATCGAATCGCGCGGCGATAGTCCCTGTTCGCGTTCCACATGCAGGGCGAAGTCGATCATCATGATCGCATTCTTCTTGACGATGCCAATCAGCAGGATCACCCCGATCAGCGCGATCAGGCTGAAATCGGTGCCGGTCGCCAGCAGCGCCAGCAGGGCGCCGACGCCGGCCGACGGCAGGGTCGAGAGGATGGTGATCGGATGCACATAGCTTTCATACAGGACGCCAAGCACGATGTAGACCGCCAGCAGCGCCGTCAGGATCAGCATCGGCTGGCTGCTCAACGACGACTGGAAGACGTTGGCGGTGCCCTGGAAGCTGCCGTGCACCGAGGTCGGCACGCCGATCCTGGCCATGGCGTCGTTGATCGCCAGCGTGGCGTCCGACAGCGATTCGCCAGCCGGCAGGTTGAAAGAAATGGTCGAGGCGATGAACTGGCTCTGGTGATTCACCGCCAGCGAGGTGTTGGTCGGCTGGAAACTGGAGAATGCCGCCAACGGCATCTGCTGTTCGGCCGCGGTCGACAAGGTTAGCGCCAGCGACGAATTGGACGCCAGCTGGCCGCCTGCGGTCAAGGCCGGCGGCGTACCCAGCGCCGACGTCGTGGGCGACAGGTTGGCGGTGCTGGCAGGGATGCTGACATAGGTGTCGTGCAGGATTTGCGGACTTTGCAAGTATTGCGGCCCGGCTTCCATCACCACGTGATACTGGTTCATGCCGCTGTAGATGGTCGATACCTGGCGCTGGCCGAACAGATCGTTCAGGGTGGCATCGATCAACTGCGGGGTGACGCCGCTGCGGATCGCCGTTTCGCGGTCTATGGTCAGGGTGGTCTGCAAGCCCTTGTCCTGCTGGTCGGTATTGACGTCGGCCAACTGCGGCAAGGCGCTCAAGGCGTCGCGGATTTTCGGTTCCCAGATGCGCAGCTCGTTGAGGTCGTCCGACTGCAGGGTGTACTGGTACTGGGCGTCGCTGGAACGGCCGCCGGTGCGGATGTCCTGCACCGACTGCATGAACAGGTTGGCGCCAGGCACATGGCTGAGCTTGCCGCGCAGGCGCGCGATCACCTGGTCGGCGGTGAGCTTGCGTACGGTCAGCGGCTTGAGCGTGATGAACATGTTGCCGCGATTGCTCTGGCCGCCGCCGGTAAAGGCGATCACGCTCTGCACATCCGGATCGCTGCGAACAATGTTGACAAATTGATCAAGCTTGACCTTCATCGACTGGAATGAAATCGACTGGTCGCCCTGGATGCCGCCGATCACCAGGCCGGTATCCTGCTGCGGGAACAACCCTTTGGGGATCACCGTATACAGATAGACGTTGAGGAAGATGGTGGCCACCAGGATGATGATCATCAGCGGCGAGAAGCGCAGCGCCCAGGCCAGCGAACGTTCGTAGCCGCGCAGCATGGCATCGAAAGCACGCTCGGTGGCGTTGAAGAAACGGCCCTGCTTGCGTTCCGGCTCGTGTTTCAGCAGGCGCGCGCACATCATCGGCGTGGTCGTCAGCGAAACCACCAGCGAGACCAGGATCGCCACCGACAAGGTCACCGCAAATTCGCGGAACAAGCGGCCGACGATACCGCCCATCAACAGAATAGGGATGAATACCGCGATCAGGGAGATGCTCATCGACAGCACCGTGAAACCGACTTCCTTGGCCCCCAGCATGGCCGCCGCGAATGGTTTCTTGCCCTGTTCAATGTGGCGCGAGACATTTTCCAACACCACGATCGCATCATCGACCACGAAGCCGGTGGCGATCGTCAGCGCCATCAGCGACAGGTTGTCGAGACTGTAGCCGAGCAGATACATGACGCCGAAGGTGCCGATCAGCGATATCGGCACCGCTACCGCCGGGATCAGCGTGGCGCGGCCGCTGCGCAGGAACAGGAACACCACCATGATCACCAGCCCGATCGACATCAGCAGAGTGCGTTCGGTCTCGCGCAGGGAAGCGCGGATGGTCGGCGTGCGGTCCATCACGACGTCGAGGTTGATGGCCGCCGGGATCGAGGCGCGCAGCTGCGGCAGCAGGGCCCGTACTTCGTCGACGGTTTCGATGATGTTGGCGCCCGGCTGGCGGTTCAGGATCACCAGCACGGAAGGCTTGCCGTTGGCCGAGCCGGCGTTGCGCACATTGGCGACCGAATCGGTCACCTGTGCGACATCGCTGACCCGCACCGCGGCGCCGTTGCGGTAGGCGACGATCAGCGGCATGTATTCGGCTGCGGTCTTGGCCTGGTCGTTGGCGTAGATCTGCCAGTTCTTGTCGCCGTCTTCCAGCACGCCTTTGGGGCGGTTGGCGTTGGTGGCGGCAATCGCGGTACGCACATCGGCGCTGCCGATGCCGTACTTGTTGAGTGCGGTCGGGTTCAGCTCGACCCGCACCGCCGGCTGCGAACTG
>NZ_DATMRB010000058.1:0-17545 GCF_035566555.1 Collimonas sp. | reverse complement strand
TCGATATCGCCGTTGCCGGTAATCGGCTGGCGGATCTTGCGCACGCTGACCAGGCTGTCGCTTTGCATGGCGTAGTTGGCGCCGTTGATCAGTTCCAGGTCGGCGCGGTATTCCGGATGCAGCTGTTGCGTGATCTTGGCTTGCATCCAGGTGGCGAACGCTTCGTTCAGCCAGATGTCGTCCCACCAAGGCATGGTGACGGTGTCGCCGAACCACTGGTGCGCCAGTTCATGGGCGGTGACGTTGAACGAACCGCGCACATTGTTGGCCGGCGAATTGGCGTCCAGCAGCATCAGGTAATCGCGGAAAGTGACCAGGCCGGGATTTTCCATGGCGCCGGCGGCAAAGTCTGGCGCCGCCAGCAGGTCGACTTTATCGAAGGGATAGCCGAAGCCGAAATAATCTTCCAGCGCCGTGATGATGGCAGGGGTCTGCGCCAGCGCCGGCTTGATGCGCTCGCCTTCGCCATGCGGCGCAATGCCGCGCAGCGGCGTCGCCTGGGCGCGCCATTGCGTCGCCGGAATCTGCTGGCCGGCGACGACATCCCACGGGCCGACGGCAAACGCCACCAGATAGGTCGGCAGCGGTTTGGTGGCGGCGAAGCTGAGCTTGCGCCAGCCCTGTTCCAGTTGCTGTTCTCCTATTTGGCGGGTGTTGGCCACTGCGACCTGGTTTTCCGGCACCGTCAGGCTGAGCGTGAACGGGGTCTTGAAAGAGGGTTCGTCAAAACCAGGGAAGGCGTAGCGCGCGCTGATCGCTTCCATCTGCGTGATCACATACGGCGCGCCCTGGCTGCTGACCTTGTACACGCCTTCCAGCTGCTGATTGAATGGCGCACTGTACTCAAGCACCATGCGATAGCGGCCGGCCGGCAGGGTCTGGCCAAACTCCACGGTGGCGACGCCTTCCTTTTGCGCGGCGACCTTGTATTGCGCGGCATGGACCTGGTTTTTGCTGTCGCTCAGCGTGACTTTGCCGACGTTCAGGTCCTGGCCATGCAGCCACAGGTGATCGGCGGCCTGCTTGAGTTCGATATCGATGGTGGCGCTGCCGGAGTATTCGGACTGGCGCGGATCGACGCGGAAATCGAGTTGGTATGCCAGGGGCTGAGCCCAGCGTGGCAGTTTTCCCAGCGGTGCAGTGTCATTCGGGGTCGCCGCTGTGGCGTTGAATGATGCGATGCTGAGGGCGAGAGCGGCTAGTGTGAAACGACGGGTAGTACACATCACAGGTCAAATCCTCCCAAATTTTGTCTTGGGATTCTAGCGCGCACTACGGTGATTCGCTAGGAAAATAGTATGAACATAAAAAGTAAAAAAATCCGCACCGGCGCGCGCTGGCTGCTTCCCCTTGTTTAGCACGCGGATGCTGGGTTTCGGGCGGGTGCGGCGGCTTATCTCTGTCAGCTTGCCTTATCTGGAATAAGCAAAGGTGATAGATGCGGTGCGCCATCTTCGCCGCGTAAGGGGAAGTGCAGCACGAACATCGCGCCACCCAGCTCCGAAGCGGCGACGCGTACGCCACCGCCAAGCCGTTCGGCGATTTTCCTGACGATCGCCAGGCCCAGCCCGTAGCCGCCGGTGGCGCGGTCGCGGCTGCGGTCGAGGCGGTAGAACGGTTCGAAAATCCGTTCGCGGTCGTTGTCAGGAATGCCGACGCCGTCGTCTTCCACGATCAGCTTCCAGGAAGCGGCGCCGGCCTCGGCGCGCACCCGGATGGTGCTGTGGGTATAGCGCAGGGCATTTTGCAGCAAGTTGGAAAAAGCACGTCCCAGGCTGCGCGGTTCGATCACGACTTCTTGCACGGCGGGCGCGATCTGCCAGACGATGGTGCAGTGGCGCAGGCTGAGTTCTTCGGCGGAGACGCCGGCGGCGGCGCGCAGGAAGTCCTCCAGCACGATTCTTTCCCGGCTTTCCGGCCGGGTGGCCTGTTCCAGCATGCTCAGCGTCAGCAGTTCGCCGACCAGGATGTCCAGTTCTTCGACATCCTTGCGCATGGCCTTGATGCGCTGATGCGTCTTGCTGTCGTCGGTGGTGTCCATCAGGTTGACCAGGGCGAACTCCAGCCGCGCCAGCGGCGTGCGCAGCTCGTGCGAGGCGGCGTTGACCATGTCTCTCTGCGCCGTGATCAGCGCACCGATGCGGTCGGCCATGTTGTTGAAGTAGGCGCACAGCTGCTTGATCGAGGAATTCTCGGACAGCTTGGCGCGCGCGTCCAGCGCGCCGTCGCCGAAGCGGGCGGCGGCGATGCGCAGCTTTTCCAGGTCGCGCCAGTGCGGCGTCAGCCATACCAATATCGCTCCCAGCATGACGCTGAAAATAATCACGTAGGCAAGCGCTTCCATCCAGCCGGACATCTGCGGATGAACCTCCAGGATGCTGCCGTCATTCAGGGTGATATAGACATTGGTGCGGTTGATGTCGCCGTTGCCGATCCATGCCAGACCGTTTTGCGTCAGTTCCTGCCGGGTCTTCGCCGGTAGCGAGTGTATCTCTGCTTCCGGCATGCGGCGGTAGCGCTGCTGGTTCAAGCGGTTCATGTTATCCAGCTTGGCCTGCTGGGCGCCGTTGCGGACCGGACCCAGATACTCGCGCAGCAGTATCGCCTCGCTGATGTACTCGCGCTGCATCTGGGCCGTGAATTGCGCCGAGAACAGATAAGGGAAGCCTTTTTGCACGAAGACGATCGACAGGATCGACAGGATGGCGACGATCAGGTATAGGCGTATCAGGATTCTTAGCATTATTCGTCCCAGGCGATGGGGCTGAACAGATAGCCGCGGCCCCACACGGTCTTGATTTTGCGCGGTTCGTTGGCGTCGTCGTCGAAGCATTTGCGCAGGCGCGAAATGCTGACGTCGACGGTGCGGTCGAGACCGTCGAAGCCGATGCCGCGCCAGCGCTTGAGCAATTCGTCGCGGCTGAGGACCTTGCCGGCGGCCTGCACCAGGATCACGAACAGGTTGTAGTCGGCGGTTTTCAGGTCGACTTCCTCGCCTTTCCAGCATACCTGGCGCGCCGACAGGTCGATCTCCAGTTCGCCGAACTGCAGCAAGGTGCCGCGCGCCGGCTGGTCGCGCAAGTCCATCCAGCGCAGGATCACGCGCAGGCGCGCCAGCAGCAGGCGCGGCTCGACCGGCTTGAGCATGTAGTCGTCGGCGCCGATTTCGAGGCCGGCGACCTGGTCGAAAATGTCGGCGCGAGCGGTCAGCATCAGCACCGGCAGCGCCGAGGTCTTGCGGATGGCGCGGCAGATATCCATGCCGTCCATGCCGGGCAGCATAAGGTCCAGCACCACCACATCCGGCTGTTCGCGGGCGATGGCGTCCAGCGCCAGGTCGCCGCGCAGCACCAGCGTCACTTCAAAATCGTAACGGCACAGGTATTCCGATATCAATTCGGCAAGCCGTGCATCGTCCTCGATCAATAAAACCTTCTTCATGCGATTTTTCCTTTTTTTCATCATAGCGTCTCGCTCGGGCTGCTGATGAAGCGATTACAAACAAACACATAAATGCCAAGGATCCGTACATATTCCCCACTAATGCTGCACAGACATGCGGCTCCGGCTTGTCGACAATGTGGACTGTCAATGCAATACCGATCCGCATCACGAATTTGCTTACTTAACCCCGGAGAAACAATGAAACACCAGTTCAAGTCAATTCTCGTCGTCGCCCTGTATGGCGCCCTGGCCTCGCGCACCGCGCTGGCGCAGCAGGTGCCGGCGCCGTCCAAATCGTGGCTGCAAGACAGCCAGGTCACGATCGGACTGGGCGCAGGCGCCATGGCGCGCTACGCCGGCAGCGATGAATACCACGTGGTGCCGGTGCCGATACTGAAAATTGTGACGCCGTCGGGCTTTTTTGTCGACACCATGGAAGGCGCCGGCTACCGCTACGATATCAACGACATGTTTTTCGCCAAGGCGGCCATCGGCTACGGCGCCGGCCGCAAGGATTCCAACGACGGCTTGCAGCCCGGTTCGGCAAAACTGAGAGGCATGGGCGAGATCAAGGGCTCGGTGCTGGCCAATGTTGAGGCCGGCATCAAGCTGGGCCGCATCGGCACGCTGTCGCTGGCCATTTCGGAGCCGCTCAGCAACCGCGAACGCGGCCTCAGCTACCGGGCCCAGATCAGCAGCACCGTGCTGACACTGGCCAAGGACAATGTCAGCGTCAGCGCTGCCGCCATGTTCGGCGACGCCAAGTACAACCAGACTTTCTTTGGCGTCAATGCCGTCCAGAGCCGCAATTCGGGCTATGCCCAGTACACGGCGGAATCCGGCCTCAATGCGGTGAATGCCGCGCTGGTATGGACCCACATTTTCAACCGGACCTGGTCGGTATCCACCATGCTGGGCGCCACGCATTATATGCAAAAAGCCGCCGACAGCCCGCTGGTGCTGGACAAGACCAATTACAGCGGATTTACGACCGTTAATTATTCTTTTTGACCGAACCGGGACTGGTGCGCCGACATGGTATTTAATCTGTTTCCAAGATCGAAGTGGCTGCGCGACAAACTGCAAGCCGAGCAGCAGCGCTTGCCGGCTGCGCCGCCACGGATTTTCCTTACCGGCGTCACCGGTTTTGTCGGCGGTGCGATTGCCGCCGAACTCGCCGACAGCGACAGCTTCAAGGAAATGCTATTTCTGGTTCGTGCGCCATGCCTGGCCGAAGGGGTACGCCGGGTGCGTGGATCGATCGCTCGTTTCGTCCCGGCCGACATGCCGCTGCACATCGCGGAAAGCCAGATCATCCTGGCTGACCTGAGGGATGCGCAGGCGTTTAGCGATGCGCGCCTGGAGCAGGTCAGCCATGTGATTCATTGCGCCGCCGTGACCTCCTTTGCCGAGCGCACGGACATCTGGGAAATCAATGTCGACGCCACCATGCGTCTGGCCGAGCGCTGTTCCCGGCTGCCGGGCTTGCAGCGCTTCGTGTATGTCGGCATGGCCATGGCGTGCGGCGTGGCGCGCGGGCCGGTGGTCACGGAAAGCCTGCGGCTGCCGGTCGAGCGCGCCCATCTGGTGCCGTATACTGCCTCCAAGGCGCAGGCCGAAAATCAATTGCGCGAGCTGTTCCCGGAGTTGCCGCTGGTGACGGTGCGGCCGTCGATCATCGTCGGCCATTCGTCGCTTGGCTGCAGGCCATCGGCCAGCATCTTCTGGATTTTGAAAGTGGTGGCGCAGCTGAATCGCTTCGTTTGCCCGCCAAGCGCCTATCTGGATATCGTGCCGGTCGATTACTGCGCGCGTACGATTGTCGCCCTGACCTTGAAGGCAAGGCTCAGATTTTCCGCATATCACATCTCCGCCGGGCGCAGCGGCAGCGTCATGGTAGAGCAGTTGCTGCAGGCTTTCCACAGCATGAATGTGGCGGCGCGCGGGCAGCCTTACGAACGCGTGTCGGAAGCCGCGCTGCAGCAGATGGCGCTGGCGTTTGGCGTGCGCCACGCCGTGCAAGGCAGCGCCACCAGGAGCGGCCGCAACGAACCGATCAACACGCGCATGCTGCACAAGGCGCTGATGCTGTACGGACGTTTTTCCAAGCTCAATTATGTGTTTGATGAGCGGCGGACTCTGGGCGAAGGGCTGGCGCCGGCGCCTTGCTTCCTCGAATATATCGGCCGCTGTGAGCGTAGCGCCGCGGGCATGTCGCTAAAGGCGCAGATGGCGTATGACTTCAAATAGATAGGAACATCTTTGCGCGGGAACAAAAAAACCCGCCGAGGCGGGTTTTTTATGCAACTTGCTTGCCGAAACTCAGGCGCGCTTGATAAGCCGCAGAATGAACAGCAGGATCACTGCACCTACGGTGGCCGTCACGATAGAGGCGATCCAGCCGCCGCCTACCTGAATGCCAAGTACCCCCGCCAGCCAGCCGCCGATGAAGGCGCCGACGATACCGACGATGATATCAACCAGCACGCCGAAGCCGCCGCCCTTGACCAAAACACCTGCCAGCCATCCTGCAATCGCGCCAACTATCAACCAAGCGATGATGCCCATAAGATTTCCTTTCAAAGTTGACCATGTTTAAACTACCCGGCAAGAGTAGCGTAAACATCATCAAATAAAGTCGTCCAATTGTAAAAGATAGATAAACCGGAAAATTGCTTTAGCGGCTGCGGCATTGCCGGAAAAACGGCCGCACATGCAAACAGGGCCAGGCAATCTGCCTGGCCCTGTCGTCTCAGCTGTTAGCTGCAAGCCTTGCCATGATCGGCGTGGTTGCCTGCTGCCTTGGCGGCTGCTTCTGTCATGTAGGAGCCGGCCTTGGTTTTGCCGTAGTACTTGCTGCCTGCGCAGTGGTATACCTTGCTCGAAGTATTGACCCAGACGTCGCCTGGATTAGCGCCGGCTGCAGGAGCGGTTGCAGCAGCTGCCGGTTTTGCTGGCGCCATTGCTGCTGGCGCTGCGGCGGCTGGCTTGGCCATGGCGGCAGGTGCTGCGGCCGGAGCAGCTGCTGGAGCAGCGGCAGGTGCGGCTGCGGCGGCTGCCGGTGCTGCTGCGGCTGCGGCGTACCACTCTTTTACGCCTTTATGGCCGGCGCAAGCGCCTTTCTTGGTAGCGTTGGAAGAATAGCTGCCGTCCTTGCACAGGCCGGTGCTGCCGGCTGGCGCTGCTGCCGGCGCTTGCGCGAAGCTGGCGGCGGAAGTCAGTAAGGCTGCTGCAACTGCTGCTGAAATAAACAATGCTTTCATTTTCTTCTCCATGGAGTAAATAGTGCTCATGTGTGTTGCTGATCTCAACACCTTGGGTGTCAATCTGTCTACTTGCAGCACGACCGTGCAACTTGTTGTGCGCCGCACCTGGCAATATGACCGAGGTAGGTAATCAACGCGGTCATCTTGGATATGGCTGACATAAACTTCGATACAAATGAAAACAATTGTGAGATTTTTACGTTCGCCGACGCTAATGTTATTAAAAATCTATCTATCCGCGAGCGCGCGGCCGGCAGCGGACTGCCGGCCGCATTCCGCTAGAACGCGTAGCGCGCGCCGATGGTGGCCGTATAGCGCGGCGCCAGCTGCACGCCGTTGACCTTTTGATAAACCGGCAACTGCACGAAGCCGTAGAGCGAGACCTGTTGCGAGATTGGCACGTTGATGCCGGGGCTCAGGTAGACCAGGGTGCCGCCGGTGCTGATGGTGTCGGCATTGGCGCCGACGTCGTGCAGCACGCGCCGCAGGTTGAGCTGGATCTGCGGCGTGAAGCTGCTGTTGCCGACGTAGCGCAGGCCGAGGTTCAGGTTGGCGCCGTCGCCAGGACGGTACTGGTCGCTGGAATTCAGCGCCTTCTGCACGATGCCCTGGGCGAAGTAATCCAGGTTCTGGCTCAGCGTATCCATATAGTAGACGCCGAGGATGGCATCGGTGGTGCCGCTGCCCGGCTGCAGGCCGCGATCGATGGCGACCGGCCCCGGCGCCGTCGGATCGCTGGACATGGCGGTATCGGTGTGGCTGCCGGTGGGCAGCTTGACGCCGAACAGGATGCCGAAGTTATGCTCCGGCGTGAAGCCCTGGTAACGGCCAATGAGCTTGATGTCGCCGATGCTGGAGGTGCGGGAATCATACTGGCCGCCGCCGGCGCCGGGCGTGATGCCGTCCGATGCGGTGCCCAGAGTGCTATGGCTGCGCATGATGTAGGGCAGCTGCAGATTGATGCCCCAGTCCGGATTGAAGCTGTAGTCCAGGCCGAGCGTCAGGTAGTTGTTGCGGGTGTATTTTTCCACTTCCTGTGGATCGCCGTTGTGGGAGATCTGGCTGGCGGCGGCGGGAGATATCTTGCCCGTGCCGCTGCGCAGCTGGTTCTGGTCCAGGTAATCGTAGCGCAGATCCATTTTCAGTCCGGATGAACTGCCGATGCCGAGGTTGTCCCAGTCGGAACTGAGGGTGCAGCCGCAGCTGGCGCAGGCCAAGGCGGTTTGCGGCAGAAAGGCAGTTAAAGATACGGCCGCGAGCGGCAGCAAGGCAAAGCGGGCGCGGCGAGAGAATGGCATTGCCATGGCAAAGGTCTTTCTTGTTCAAGTTGTAACGCGTAAAAACACGCTTTTACCGGGTGACCGGGTCAAAGTGTGCTGCAGATAACCAGATCAAGAAAAGACGGGCGGCCCGCGCGACTGCGGATGCAGCCGTACAACGCTGGTGTGCAGGGTGGCTACGGCTTGCGGAACATCGATGCTTTCGCTGGCCGGCAGTTGCCATTGACTGATGCCAGGCGGCAGGCCGATGTCGGCGGCATGCAGGAAGCACAGCAGGCAATGGCCCTGGTGATCCTGGTCCGGCGCTTCATGGCTGCCGCCGGCAAGCGCCTGCGTACGGCCGCTGACGCTGCACAATTCGCCCAGCCCGAGCGGCTGGCCGTGGGCAGCCGGCAGCAACTGCACCACGCTTGGCAGCAAGGCTGCAAACATGGCCAGGCAGATGGCAAGCTGGCGCAAAGGACGGGGCAGGCGGAACATGGATCAGGCAGGGCGTCGCGGTTGGCGCCGCGCCGGGATGGCGCGGGCAGCCGTATGTTAGCGCGTCGTCTGCGGCTCAGCAATAGACGCTGGCGCATGCACCCCATTTGCCAGCCGCGCAGGCTGTTGTGTTATTTTCAAGCTTCAGGATGGAGGTCGACCTTGAACAGATCCTTGCCGTCGATGTCGTGCAGCGAGACCGTCATGACTTTGCTCCTGGCGTCGATCTTGCCGACGCCGAAAAACTGCAGCAGCTCGCTGGGCGGGCGGTTCTGCTTCATGTCGCTGGGGATGCTGACGTAGCGCACGTCGGGTCCGAAGGTGCGGTCGATTTCGCCCGGGCCGAAAGTGCCGGCGTGCAGCGGCCCGCCGACAAATTCCCAGAATGGCTTGAAGTCGGTGAATTGCGCCTTGTCCGGCGCATAGTAGGTGGCGGAGGCGTAATGCACGTCGGCCGTGACCCAGACCACGTTCTTGATGTCATGCTGCTTGATGAACTTGAGCAGGCTGGCCACTTCCAGCTCGCGTCCGCGCGGCTTGCCATTGTCGCCGTTGGCCCAGGCCTCGAACGTACCCTGCGGCACATCCGGATTGAGATCGGGCACCACGATCGAGATCGGCATGTCGCTGGCGATGACTTTCCAGGTCGAACGCGAGCGCAGCAAGGCTTGCTTGATCCAGCGCAGCTGGGCGGTGCCGAGGAAGGCGGCGTCCTGCGTCAGCGCGCTTTGGCGATTCGGCGAGTTGGGACCGCGGTAGCTGCGCTCATCGAGCATGAAAACTTCCAGCAGCGGGCCGTAGTTGAACATGCGGTAAATCCGTTCCGGATCGCTGGGCTCGATGCGGAACGGATTGTATTCGAACATGGCGCGCTTGGCGTTGGCCGCCAGGGTCGACAGATCGCGCTGCTGGTAGCGCTGTTCGGCGGCGCCGATAGTTTGGCCCGGATACCAGTTGTTGCGCACTTCATGATCGTCCCATTGCACCAGGAACGGCACTTCCGCGGCGAAGCGGCGCTTGTTGGCGTCCAGCAAGTTGTAGGCGAAGTTGCCCCGATAGTCGTCCAGCGTTTCCGCGACCTTGGACTTGGCTGGCGTCACCAGGTTTTGCCAGAGCGTGCCGTCGTCCAGCCTGACTTCTTTTTCGATGACGCCGTCGGCGTAGATCTGGTCGCCGGAGTGGATAAAGAAATCCGGCTTGAAGCGGCGCATGGTTTCATAGATGCGGTAGCCGCCCCAGGCCTCGTTGATGCCCCAGCCCTGGCCGGCTTCGTCGCCGGAAAAGGCGAAAGTGATGTCGCGCTCGGCGCGGCCGGGAATCAGCAAGCTGCCGCTTTGCGGCGCGCTGTAGATCGCAGGATTCTGGATATCCTGGAAGCGCACCCGATAAAAAACGGTTTGTCCGCTGGGCAAGCCGCTGAGATCGACCCGTGCCGAGAAGTCGCTGCTGGAGAGTGCGATCGGGCCGTTGATTGTTTGAGCGTTGTGGAAGTTCTCGTTACTCGCATATTCCACCACCATGCGCGCGGGCCGGTCGGCGCGGCTCCAGATGATCGCCCTGTCGCGGCTGATGTCGCCGCTCATCACGCCGCTCGGCATTTGCGGACGCAAGCGCTCGGCTGTGACCAGGGCAGGCGCCGCGTTTTGTCCGGCGCTTTGCGCGATCACGCTGTGCAGCGGCGCGCCGCTCAGCAAAACGCCGGCGCCGGCACCGACCTTGCGTAGAAAAGTACGGCGTTTGTATGCTGTGGCGTCGTTCGGCATGGCGTGCTCGGCGGAAGAGGCGGAACGGTGATTTTATCGTGCCTGTGTTACAGGCAGATGAACTGTGGCCGATATGCATGAGGCAAAAAAAAGCCGGCCAGCGCAATGCTGTCCGGCTTCGCTGCCAATGCTGGAATTAATTGGACTTGACTGCTTCGACCTGCATCGCCAGCTTCACTTCCGGCGCGAATTTCGGCACGCCGTAGCTGATGCCGAAGTCGCTGCGGTTGAATTCCGCAGTGGCGTCGGCGCCGCATACTTCGCGCTTCAGCATCGGGTGCATGATGCACTTGAAGGAATTGATGGTCAGCTTGACTGGCTTGGTGACGCCATGCAGGGTCAGCTCGCCGTCGACTGCCACCGGCTTGTCGCCGTCGAACTGGATCGAAGTGCTCTTGTAGGTGACGTCAGGGAATTTCTTGACGTCGAACATGTCCGGACCGGACGCGTGCTCGTTCAGCTTGGCCATGCCGAAATCGATCGTGCTTGGATCGATATGGATATCGATGGCGCCAGTCTTGGCAGCGCGGTCCAGAGTGACCGTGCCGGTAGTTTTTTCAAACTTGCCGCGCCACACCGAAATGCCCATGTGGTCAGCCGCGAAGCTCGGGTAGGTATGGGTTGGGTCGATGGTGTAGGTGTCGGCTGCGGCAAAGGCGCTGGCGGCGCTGACGGCCAGCAGGGAAGCGATGATGAGCTTGAGTTTCATTGCGGGTGATCCTTTCGTTGGAATAATGTCTCTGCTTAGTTTGCTACAAGATGAAACTTGATAGTGATTTCGTCCGCTACCATGCTGGTGTCTTTCCATTCGCCTTCACCGATATTGTAGGTGAGCCGCTTGATCGGCAAGACGCCGTCGAAGACCTGGGCGCCGCCTTCTTTCTTGACGCTCAGGGGGAAGCTGACATCGGTGGTCTTGCCCTTGATGGTCAGCTTGCCGCTGACATCGTATTTGCTGCCTGCCGGCGCGCCGGCGCTGGCCTTGATCGAGCTGGCGACAAAACTGGCCTTGGCAAACTGCGCTGCATTGAACCATTCTTTCTTCAGCACTTCCTTGTTGTATTCAGGATCGCCGAGGTCGAAGCTGGCGATGTCGATGTCGACGCTGGCTTTGGCGGCAGCCGGCTGGGTGGCGTCGAAATCGATGGCCGGGCTGAATTTCTTGAACTTGGCTTCCACCGGCACATTCATCTGCTTGAAGACGATGGTGACGCTGCTTTTCGCCAGGTCGGCTTTCAGCGGCGCAGCCGGGGACGACCAGCTGGCGCCGAGGGCCAGCAGGCCGGCGGCAGTAGCGAGGGTGAGCTTTTGCAAGGTCATGAAGGTTCCTTGATTAAATTGATGGAGGACTAAGGCAGCATGCGTTTCAGCACGCCGTCGCGGTCGATGAAGTGATGCTTGAGCGCGGCCAGCACGTGCAGCGAAACGGCGCCCAGCATGATCATGTTGAGTGTGTAGTGGACCAGTTTCAGGACCGGCTTGAGATCCGGGTTGGCGGCGATCAGCACCGGCATCGGCCAGATTCCCAGGTAAGTCACCGGCACGCCGGCCGCCAGGCTGTAGAAATAGCCGGACAGCGGCACGGCGAAGATCAGCACATACAAGAGCACGTGCAAGCCGTGCGCGGCCAGTTGCTGCCAGGGCTGCATGCTGGCGGGGTAGGGCGGTGCGCCCTTGGCCTTGCGCCATAGCAAGCGCAGGCATGCCAGGCCGAACACTGTCACGCCCAGCCATTTATGCCAGGAAAAATATTTCAGCTTGGTGGGCGTCAGGCCGGGAATGTCGACCATGGTCAGGCCCAGCGTAAAGGCGGCAACGATGAGGATAGCGACCAGCCAGTGCAGCACGATGGCTGGGAGTGAGTAACGTTGCATAAAGTATCGGGACGTAAATGTAATAGCGAAAACAGGATTCAGAACCGCCAATTGCCGGCCGCATCCGGCTACGACCAGCAAAACAGCAACGAGTTTCCGTCAGCCCGCGCATTTGATGATTTTTGCATCAATGCGTCGGCGCATCCAGCGAGTCGCTATAGTATCGGAAATTCCTGAACCATGTTTTCCGGCGCAAGCCCGCGTCATTGTTACGGCTTGCGCTGATAACTGCCTTCGCTGGCCGGTGCGCCGTTCATGTCGTCGCCGGGGCTGTACAGCGAGATCACCACTTTTCCCGGTGTTGCCGACGGGCTAATACGCAGCTGTCCAACTTGTATCTTGTTGATGACGCAGCTGCTGTTCTGGTCGATTGCCAGCCGTACCTGCTGCGGGCTGCTTTCCAGTACATGCGTCCTCGCCTGGTTGCAGGTGAGGGCGTTGATGCTGTGGGCGGAGATCGCCACTGCGTCGCCGGGATAGATTTCGGCATAGGGCGAAGGCGTGGCGCTGGTCGGCAGCCAGGCGCCGGTTGCCCAGCGCGCCACCTGAGGCTGGGCTGGCACCAGTGGCAGCGGTGGCGCCGGCGACTCAACCGCCACGACTGCCGGCGCCATGACTGCTTCTTGCGGCGCGGCGGAAGGCGTTGGCTCTGCCGCAGGCGCTGCGCCGAGATCAGGCGGTACCGCCGGCAGCGGCAGCATCGGCGGCATTGCGGCGCCAGAATCCGGCATGGCTGCTGTGGCTTCCTGTGCTGAGTCGGTCACTGTCGGCGGCACTACCTGTTGCGGCTGCGCCTCGACCGGCGGCGCCGGGAACAAAGGTTCCGGATTGCTGGCCGGCGCCGCTATCGCCGCCGCTGCAGCAGATGGCATGGCAGGCGGAATGGCGGACGGGTTTGCGCCGTTGCCGACACCGAGCAGGTTTGGCAAAAGGTCGATGGCGAGCTGTCTTGACATGGAAATCTGCAGCTGCGGCGCGTCGATTGCATTCTTGACGTGCGTGGTGCTGACTGGCTTGCCGTCGATCAGCAGGGTCAAGTCCTGCTCCAGCGCCGCAGTTGTGGCCGCCAGCATGCGTTGCTGGGCGTCCTGGCTGAGAGTGACATCGAGGACGATCTGGTCCGGATTGGCGTTATAGGTGTCCCTGATGTTCAGGCTGATTTCGGTGAAATCGCTGCGGGAAGCAAAGGCGATTTCGGCGGCGTTGGCGGTGGCGGCAACGGCTGCAAATGCCGCGCATAGAGCGGCTGTCATTATTTTCCAGCGTGCGTGCATGGTTATTCTCCCTGGATGATATCGGTGGCTTGCTTGGTATCCTGTTGCGGCGTCAAGGCCACGTGCACCGCTTCGGCCACGCTCAGCGCGCTCAGGCAGGCAGCCGGGAAGGCTGGCGCCACGGCGTTCTTCATGATGTCGTAGACCGGGTCTTTGAGGCGAGCGAGCAGCAGTTGTAAGCCGCTGGCCTCGACGAAGGTGAAAAAATCGTGCAAGCCTTCCAGGCTGGTGCTGTCGAGGTCGGGCGATTCTTCCAGGCTGAGGATGACGGTGTGCAGATCCTTGGCGGCAGCGATGGAACGGCGCGCCTGGCTCAGGATGCGTTCGGCGTTGGCAAAGAACAGCGGCTCGTTGGGACGCAAGATGATGATGCCGGCCACCGGCTGCGCGGCCGGATGGGTGCGCATGTTGACGAAGTCATGGCTGTCGCCGAGCTGTCCGAGGACGGAAATGGTGGATTGCGAAAACTGCCGCAGCATCATGAAGATGCTGATCACGATCGACACCAGCAAGCCGTCCAGCACACCCAGCAACAGCACTGCGATGACCGAGGCAATCACGACCAGGCGATCGCGGCGCCACTGGAAGTACGGCCGGAACGCCATCGGATTGAGCGTATGGCTGACCGCATGGATCACGATCGCCGCCAGCACCGGCTCCGGCGTCAGGGCGATCCCCGGCAGCAAGGTCAGCACGATCGCCAGCATCACCAGCGCCGCCACCCAGCCGGACAGGCGCGAAGTGGCGCCGGCCGCTTCGTTGGCGGAAGTGGCGGAATAGCCGGCGCCGACCGGCATGCCATGGAACAGGCCGGACAGCAGGTTGGAAGCGCCCAGCGCCAGCAGGTCGCGGTTGGGCGCGGTGGTGTCGCCGTGCTTGATGGCGAAGCTGCGGATCGAGCCATACGACTCGGCGTACAAGATCATGCCCATGGCAAAGCCCAGCTCGCCCAGGCGCAGCCAGTCGGCGCGCGACAACATGGGCAGCGTCGGCAGCGCCAGCTGCAGATGGATGCTGCCGACCAGGCCGACGCCGTATTGCTGCAGATTGAGCCACTGGCCGGCGGCCACGCCGATGACAATCACCAGCAGCGCGCCCGGCACCCGCCGCAGCCGTGCGAACAGGAACAGCAAGGCTAGCGCTGCCGCCATGACGGCGACGCTGACCCAGTTCCAGTGACCGGCCTGGGCCAGCATTTCGGGGATGAAACGGGTCATGTCGCTATGCACCGGATGGACGTCGACCACGCTGGCGATCTGCTTGACGATGATGACGATGGCCAGGCCGAAGGCAAAGCCGCGCAAGACCGGCTTGGCGATGAAATCGGTGACGCTGCCCATGCGCGCCAGTCCCGCCAGCAGGAAAAACAGGCCGGTGATCATCACCAGGCCGATCGCCAGCGTCATGCGCAGGCCGATGTCGCCATTCGCCATGGAGGCGGTGGCTGCCGCCAGCACCGCCGCGGAGGAGGAGGTCGCTGAGACGATCGCGAAGCGGCTGCTACCGAACAGGCCGTAGCACAGCAGGCCGGCGAACAGCGCGATGACGCCGGTTTGCGGCGGCAGGTTGGCGATGCTGGAATAAGCCACGGCCTCGGGCAGCAGCAGTCCGGCAATCGAAAGACCGGCCACCAGATCGGCGCTCACCACGCGTTTCGGCGCGGGCGTCGGATTCAGGTCGGCGTGTTGTGATGGTGCAGCGCTCATGCGCCTCCCTGGAGTGGACGTGTGTATTCTGATTTTATGCTGTTTTCGCAACAATGCGAAGCTGCAACTAACGGCAACTATTTGCAACCAGGCAGCATCTCCTGGCGCGCGATCATGCGTAAGCGTGAAACGTTGTTGATTTTAAGTCAAATATCATTTGCCGTTACACCCATTTTTCTCAATAAACAATACGCGCATAGTGTCTGCATCGATGGCCGTTCAGGCATCGTCCAGACATCAATCAGACAAGGAAAAAACATGCAGGTATTTATCACTGGAGCAAGCGGATTCATCGGGGGTTCCGTCGCCGCCCGTTTCATGCGGGAGGGTTATCAGGTGCGCGGGCTGGTGCGGACGCAGGAGCAAGCCGCACGCTTAAAGGCGCTGGGCGTGGAGCCGGTGCTGGGAACGCTGGCCGATAGCGAGATCCTCGGCCGTGAGGCGAAGCAGGCCGATGCCGTGGTCAATGCCGCCAGTTCGGACAATCTGTTTGCGGTGCAGACCTTGCTGGATGCGCTGGCCGGTTCCGGCAAGGTATTCATCCATACCAGCGGGTCCAGCGTGATCGGCGACGACGCCCGTGGCGACTGGCTGTCGGAACAAGTATTCGACGAAGACACGCCGTTCACGCCGGCGCCGGAGAAGGCCGCGCGCGCCGCCCTCGACAAGCTGATCCGCGACGCCGCGCAACGCAATGTGCGTTCCGTCATCCTGTGTAACACCATGATCTACGGTAACGGGCTCGGCCTGAAGCGCGACAGCGTGCAGATTCCACCGCTGGTGGCGCAGGCGCGCAGCAGCGGCATCGCGCGCTATGTCGGCAAGGGCCTTAACGCCTGGTCCAATGTGCATATCGAAGATGTAGCAGAGCTGTACCTGCTGGCATTGAAAACGGCGCCCGCCGGCTCTTTCTATTTTGTCGAAAACGGCCAGGCCTCATATGCCGAGATCGTCGGCGCCATTGCCGAACGCTTGGGGTTGGGGCCGGCGCAATCCTGGCCGGTGCAGGATGCCATCGATGCCTGGGGCTTTGGCCACGCGGTCTATTCTTTCGGTTCGAACAGCCGGGTGTCGGCGGCCAAGGCGCGCCGGGAACTGGGATGGCAGCCGCAGCACGCATCGGTGCTGGACTGGATCAGGAACGATATGAAATTGGATTGAAAAAAAGCCCGGGTCAGTTCAGACCCGGGCTTTTTTATTTCGCAGCCGCTACCGGGCGCTGCCCCGGCTTGACGATGACGGTGCAAGTCATGCCGGCCGCCAGCGTGATGTCTTCCGGCACCTTGTCGATGTGGATGCGCACCGGCACCCGCTGCGCCAGCCGCACCCAGTTGAAGCTCGGGTTGACATTGGCCAGGCCGTAAGTGCCGAGAGCGTTGTCGCGGTCGGTGATGCCGCGCGAGATGCTGTCGACATGGCCGTTGATGATCTGTTCGCTGCCGAGCAGGCGCATGTCGACAGCGTCGCCGACTTTCATCAGAGGCAGCTTGTTTTCTTCAAAATAGCCGTAGACCCAGAAAGAATTGGCGTCGATCACCGCCAGCTTCGGTGCGCCGGCCTGGGCGAAATCGCCGGCATGCACGTTCAGGTTGGTGATCCAGCCATCCACCGTGGCGCGCACTTCGGTGCGTTCCAGATTCAGTTTGGCGCTGTCGCGCGCAGCCAGCGCGGCCTGGTACGAGGCCTGGGCGGCGGAGGCGTCGGCGCTGGAGTTTTCCCGGTTTTCATTGGAGATGACGTCGCCGTCCAGCTTGGCGCGGCGTTCGGCGTCGCGCTGCTTGGTGGTGAGGCCGACGCGGCGTTCGGTCACCAGCGCTTCGGCCTGCGCCAGCGCCAGCGTATAGCGCGCCGGATCGATTTTCATCAGCAGGTCGCCTTTGTGCACATAACCGTTGTCGGCCACCGGTACTGCCACCACGATGCCGGAGACGTCGGCGGCGACGCTGATGACATCGGCCCGCACCCGGCCGTCGCGGGTCCAGGGCGTATTCATGTAGCGCTCCCACAGCGCGCGCGCCAGCAGCACGGCGGCCAGGACCACTAGCAGGGTAATGATGACCTGCAGCAGGGTTTTCAAGATGGTGGATGATTTCATGGCGACCTTAGAACAAATTTTTTACAGCAAATTGAACAACGTATTACACGACGTGCTACACAACGTGAAGCAGCAATCCGGCGCCGCCGAAAATGCAAAAGAACAGGGCGATGCGGAACAGGCTCGGGTGCCAGACGTAGCGGTACAGCCCGAGCCGGGTAAACAGCCAGTCGACCGCCATCTGCAGGAACAGGCAGGCGATGAAGACCAGCAGCAAGGTCGGGATGAGGGCATCGAAGAGAGCGATTTCGCGCGGCATGGTCACTTCCCGGTGTTAGTGGTTGGATTGAGGGGCGACGGCGGCGCCGTGGTTGCGGCCGGCGTCAGCACGGTGACGCGCTCCAGCATGGCGCCGCGCATCAG